>NC_019703.1:422500-1030873 GCF_000317045.1 Geitlerinema sp. PCC 7407 | reverse complement strand
CTGCCCGACCATGCGCCGCTAAACTACCTCTACCACCACCACCTGGGCATCAACCTCGAAACCCAATCGACCTGGTTCCAGGAAGCGGGGGAGCACTACCGATGGTACTCGCGGGCCAACCGCATCCAGATCGGTCTCAACACCTGCCTAGAGGTTGCCATTCCCTGGGCCGATCTGCCGCCAGCAGAGCCGGACTGGTCGCTGCGGCTGGTGTCGATTTTTGCGGATGAGGGCCGCTTCTGCGAGTACCTGCCGGAGGATCAAATGGTCGCCATTACGGTGCCGTAGGAACAGGTGCGTTGCCGTCCCGTGAGGCGATATGCTGTTTTAAGCAGGTTGTCAGGCCCCTAAACCGCCTATCGCCTCGCCTTTGGGGCAATTTGACCCTCGGGCGATCGGTGACCTGGGGAGGATTTTGATAACCCACCAACAGCGATTTTCGAGGGAGAAGGTCGCTGTTTTTGATAGGCCATCATTTAGGAAGACCCGTGCTCGATCTCAAGCAAATTCGCGAAAACCCTGACCAGGTGCAAGCTGCTCTCAACCGCCGGGGAGCTGGCTACGATCTGCAACCGATTTTGGCGCTGGACCAGCAGCAGCGGGAACTGGAAACCGGGCGATCGCAGCTGCAGGCCCGCAGCAATGAGATTGGGAAGCTGGTCGGCCAAAAGATCAAGGCGGGCAGCGATCCCCAAGGCCCCGAAATCGCGGCGCTGCGCCAGGAAGGCAACCAGGTCAAAGAGCAGCTCGCCGAGCTCGAGCCCCAGGAGCGAGACATCAAGGCGCAGATCGAGGCGCTGGTGCTGGCCCTGCCCAATTTGCCCCATCCTTCGACCCCCGAGGGCAAGAGCGACGCGGACAATGTAGAGGTGCGGCGCTGGGGCGATGAGCACATTCCCCAGGGCGAGGGCTTGCTGCCCCACTGGGAGATCGGGGAAAAGCTGGGCATTTTGAATTTCGAGCGATCGGCCAAGATTGCCCAGAGCCGTTTTGCCACGCTGCTGGGCAAGGGCGCAGCGCTGGAGCGATCGCTGATCAACTTCATGCTCGATCGCCAAACCGCCGCCGGATACGGCGAGGTGATGCCGCCGCTGCTGGTCAACAGCCAGTCTCTGACCGCCACCGGCCAGCTGCCCAAATTCGCAGAAGAAAGCTTCCAGTGTCGGCAGGATGACCTGTGGCTGATTCCCACGGCAGAGGTGCCAGTCACCAACCTCTACCGAGACGAGATCCTGAACGCCGAGGAGCTGCCCATTTATCACTGCGCCTACACGCCGTGCTTCCGGCGCGAAGCGGGCAGCTATGGGCGCGACACCCGCGGCCTGATTCGGCTGCACCAGTTCAACAAGGTAGAGCTGGTGAAGTTCGTTCACCCCGAGACCTCCGAGGAGGAGCACGAAAAGCTGGTGGCCGACGCGGAGGCGATTCTTCAGGCGCTGAAGCTGCCCTACCGAGTGGTGCAGCTGTGCGCAGGAGACCTGGGCTTCTCGGCGATGAAGTGCTACGACCTAGAGGTTTGGCTGCCCTCGTCCAATAGCTATCGGGAGATTTCCAGCTGCTCGAATTTTGGCGACTTCCAGGCGCGGCGCGGCGGGATCCGCTTCAAGACGGCGGGCAAGAAGGGCACGCAGTTCGTGCACACGCTGAACGGCTCGGGCCTCGCCATCGGGCGCACGATGGCGGCAGTGCTGGAGAACTATCAGCAAGCCGACGGCACGGTGAAGGTGCCTGAGGTGCTGCAGCCCTATCTGCGCTGTGAGGTGATCTAGGGCGCGCCCCCCGCTATGGACTTACCCCTGGTCTATCACCCAGACTATGTGATTCCGCTGCCAGCGGGGCACCGCTTCCCCATGGCCAAGTTTCGGCTGCTCTACGAGAGCCTGATCCAGGACGGCGTGGCCCATGCCAGCCAGTTTCATCAGCCGGAGTACCCGACACCGGAGATCCTGGCCCACGTCCACGGCCCCGACTACATTCAGGCCTACTGCGAGGGCACCCTGGACGCCAAGGCCCAGCGCCGCATTGGGCTGCCGTGGTCGAGCGCCCTGGTCCGGCGCACCTGTACCGCCGTGGGGGGCACCCTTTTGACGGCGAGGATGGCCCTAGAGCATGGCCTCGCCTGCAATACCGCTGGCGGCACCCACCACGCCTTCCCCAACCACGGCTCGGGCTTTTGTATTTTTAATGATTTGGCGATCGCGGCGCGGGTGCTCCAGGCCGAAGGCGTGGTCCAAAAAGTCCTGATCGTCGATCTGGACGTCCACCAAGGGGACGGCACAGCCCTGATTTTTCAGGACGACCCCAGCGTGTTCACCTTTTCGATGCACTGCGAGGTCAACTTTCCCGGCACCAAGCAGCGCAGCGATCTCGACGTGCCGCTGCCCGAAGGTCTCGAAGACGATGCCTATTTACAAACGCTGGCCCAGTACCTACCGGATCTGTTGAGCCAGGTGAAGCCCGATCTAGTGCTGTACGACGCCGGGGCCGATCCCCACGTGGGCGATCGCCTGGGCAAGCTGGCGCTGACCGACTCGGGGCTCTATCGGCGCGACATGCAGGTCCTGAGCACCTGCCTAGGGAGCGGCTATCCGGTGGCCAGCGTCATCGGCGGCGGCTACGCCCACAACCTCAACGACCTGGTGTATCGCCACTCCCTGCTGCACCGGGCCGCCAGCGAAGTCTACCGTCACTGCCGCCTCTAGCGGCTCGCCCCGACCTAGTAGCGCTCCTCTAATGTCCGAAAATCTCGCTCCACCTCCGCCCACAGAGAGCGATTGTGGGGGTCGGTGCGCAGGGCTTTTTTGAGATAGACCCGCGCCTTATCGAGCTGATTGAGCTGGATCAGGTGGCGGCCCCAGCGCTGATAGGCGATCGCCTGCCACTGGCGCACCTCCGGATCATGGGCGATCCGCTGAGCCAGTCCCTCCACCAGAGCGATCGCCCGCGGATAGCGATGGTGCTTGAGCAATTCCTGGAGCTGATCGTAGGACTGCTCCTTCAGGCGCTGCTCGATCTCCGACAGGCGCGGATTCATCTCCACCTTGGGCGGGCGGCGCACCACCCGCGTCTTCACCGGTCGAGAGGCCGCGCTCTGAGCTGCTTGGGGCGATCGCTCCGCCGTCTCAGCCCCCTGGTTCTGGGGCTGCACCGCAGTCAGCAGCTGCTGATAGGCCGCCGTCAGCTCGATAAACTTTTCCTTCGCCCGCTGATCGCCCGCATTCACATCGGGATGGTACTGCCGCGCCAGCCGTCGATAGGACGCCTTAATCTCAGCAAACGAGGCTCCAGAACGCAGTCCCAACACACGATAGCAATCTGCAAGGTTCATCGATTAATAACGGCAGAATTATCCGTTATTTTGCCACTACTGGTTTCCAAACAAACAGGGCTGCTGATGGGAGTTTTTCCCGCCAACAGCCCTTATGAAACAGCATACCGATTTAGGTGCGGCCTACCGCCGATCGCACAACCCTATCGGTGATCCTCAATCACGCGATCGATCAAACCATACTCCTTCGCCTCGTAGGCCGACATGAAGAAGTCGCGGTCCATATCTTTCTCGATCTTCTCGATGGGCTGACCGGTGTTCTTGGCGTAGATGCCGTTCAGCTCTTGGCGGATCCGCAAGATTTCCCGCGCCTCGATCTCGATGTCCGTCGCTTGACCGCGCGTACCGCCAGACGGCTGGTGAATCATGATCCGCGAGTGGGGCAGCGCCAAACGCTTGCCCTTGGTGCCAGCAGCCAGCAAGAAAGAGCCCATGGACGCCGCAAGGCCGACACAGATCGTCACCACGTCGGACTTGACGTGCTGCATGGTGTCGTAGATGGCCATACCCGCTGTCACCATCCCGCCCGGGGAGTTGATGTAGAGAATGATGTCTTTGCCGGGGTCCTCAGAATCCAGATAGAGCATCACAGCAATGATCTGGTTGGCGATCTCGTCGTCGACATCCCGACCCAGGAAAATAATGCGCTCCCGGTACAGGCGGTTGTAGATATCAATCCATTGGGTGTAGGTCTCCCCCGGCATCCGGTAGGGAACCTTTGGGACGCCAATCGGCATAGTGTACGCTCCGTAGACAAATATAAATAGGCAGTTGAGAGCTAGTGCGCAGCCGGCAGTTTTGCCTAGCTAACGCCAGCAGGCAGAGGCTTGTTGAGATCTTCCTGGGATTCCAGCACGCGATCGATCAAGCCGTATTCTTTCGCCTCTTGGGGCGTCATGTAGAGCAGGCGGTCCATGTCTTTGATGATTTTCTCCGGCGCCTGACCGGTGTTGCGAGACAAGATGCTGACCATGGTTTCTTTGTTGGCCAGCACTTCTTTGGCTCGGATCTGAATGTCGGTGGCCTGACCGCGAGCGTAGCTCTTGGGCTGATGGAGCACGATGCTGGCGTGGGGAAGGCTCGCGCGACAGCCTTTGGTTCCGGCGGACAGCAGCATGGCGGCCATACCCATCGCAGAGCCGATGCAGATGGTGTGGATGGGGGGCTTGATGTAGCTGATGGTGTCGCAGATAGCGAAGGCTTCGGTCTCAAAACCCACAGGTTCGCCACTGTAGCTGGAGGTGCCGGTGGAGTTGATGTAGATCCGAATGGGCTTTTCGGGATCTTCGTACTGCAAGTACAGCAGCTCAGCAATGATCAGCTCCGTCACCGCTGGCACGAGGGGCATGCCGAGATACACGATGCGCTCCTTCAGAAGAAGGGAGGGCAAGTCTGGCGGGGGGGTCCGATGAAATCCGTCTCCGTAGTAGGGAGACTGAACGGCCTGAATCGGTGATTTCATTGCGTGCAGTTGCTCGAAATAGTGGCGCTGTTTCTTCTCATAGTAGCGTGCCATTTGGTTGAGCAGCGGGGAGGGCGTTGGCTAGGGCTCTGGGGCGGGGCCGGGGTTTTGGGATTGGGATTGCAGCCAGGCTTGGTAGAGGTCGGGGCGGCGATCGCGGGTGCGCTGGATCTGCTGCTCTAGACGCCACTGGGCGATCGCCTGGTGATTGCCCGATCGCAGCACCTCGGGCACCTCCCAGCCCCGAAACACCGCCGGTCGCGTGTACTGGGGATAGTCCAGGAGCCCCGCCTCAAAGCTCTCGAACTTCAGCGAGTCTTCTTTGCCGACGGTGCCGGGCCGTAGCCGGATCACGCCATTGAGGATGGTCAGGGCCGGAATTTCGCCACATGTCAGCACAAAGTCTCCCAGGGACACCTCCCGCGTGACCAGGTTGAGGACGCGATCGTCCACGCCCTCGTAGTGGCCGCAAATGATCACGAGCTGGTCGCAGGTTTCGGCCCAGTGACGCAGCAGGGGCTGGTGGAGCGTTTCGCCCTGGGGCGTCATCAGGACCACTTCTCGGCGCGGCAGGACGGGCAGGGATTCGACCGCTGCGAAGATCGGGTCCGGCTTCATCAGCATCCCGACGCCGCCGCCGTAGGGCTCATCATCGACGCGGTGGTGCTTGTCGGTGGTGAAGTCGCGGGGGTTGGTGAGGTGCACCTCGGCGATGTCTTTGGCGAGGGCTTTGCCTAGGAGCCCGGAGCTGAGGGGAGAAGCAAAAAAGTCGGGAAACAGAGTGACAATGTCGAATCGCACGGTGCGCCTCAAAGGAAATGCAATGTCAGCCTACAGCGATCGCGATCCCGCACCGGGCTGCAAAGCTGAGACAATCAAAAGTACCATGCCATCAAAATGCGCTAATGGCACCTGAGCCAACCGCGGCCTCCCGCAGCGCCTCTGGGTCACGCCGCTTTGGCGTCTGATCCCGTTTTTGAATGTGCCGTTTTTGCTGTTTATCGTTTAACTGCCGTGTCGTCAAATCAGACTCCTCCCTCTGAGCGCTCCAACAGCGCGCTGCGCTGGATTTCGAGCCTGACTTCGAGTAATCCCATCGTGCTGTCCCGCTGGTTTCTGTGTTGGGCGCTGGTGGGGATCGTGTGCGGCCTCTTTGCGGCCCTGTACTGGAACGTTCTAGAGCTGGTGATTCACGGCATGGAGCAAATCACCGGCGCGACGCTGCTGTGGGTGATGCCCCTGGCAGGGCTGGGGGTGGGCCTGGTGATTTATTATCTCGGCGACCCTGGGGAAATCGGCCTGATTGTGGACAACATCCACTTCCAGGGCGGTCGCCTCAATCCGCGCCAAAATCCGTCCATGCTGCTGTCCTCCCTGGTTAGCATTTCGGCGGGAGGCAGCGCGGGGCCTGAGGCGCCGCTGGTGCAGGTGACAGGCTCCTTTGGGACCTGGGCAGCCGATCGCCTAAAGCTTCAGGGCGAGAGTTTGCGCACGATGAGCTTGGCAGCAATGGCCGCAGGGTTTACGGCGCTGTTTGGGTCGCCCCTGGGCGGGGCGATGTTTGCTCTAGAGATTTTGCACCATGAGCACGTGGTGGAATACTACGAGGCGATTTTGCCAGCCCTGGTGTCAAGCTGCGCCAGTTTCTTGGTGTTTGCGGCGATCACGCAGCTGGGGATCGCGCCGACCTGGACGTTCCCGCAGTACACGCCCAATGGCATCGATGAGGTGTGGCTGGCCCTGGCCTATGGGGTGATCGGGGCGGGGGCTGGCTGGCTGTTTATCGCGATTTTTCGGAGCTGCGATCGCCTGCTGAGCGCCATTCCCGGCCCCATCTATGTGCGCACCACGGTGGCGGGTCTGGTGCTCGGCGTTTTGGCCTTCGCGTTTCCCCTCACCCGCTACTACGGTCACCACGAGCTGGCGGAGGCCATCGGCAGCAACCTGACGGCGATCGCCCTGTTGGGGCTAGTTTTCGCCAAAATGATCGCCATCAGCACCACGGTGACCGGAGGCTGGCGCGGCGGCATCATCATTCCGCTGTTCTTCACGGGCGCCTGTCTGGGCAAGGCGATCGCCCTCGCGACCCCCGGTCTCAACAGCAGCCTAGCCATGATTTGCGTCATGGCAGCCCTCAACGCTGCAGTGACCCGCACTCCGGTCAGCACCACGCTGCTGCTTTCCAAACTGGCCAACTTTACCCCGTTTACGCCGATTCTCTTTGCCAGCTTGATGGGCTTTTTCCTGGCGCCCCGTCAGCCTTTCATCCATTCCCAGCTCAAAGTCCGGCAGGAGGCGATCGTCGATTGAGGCTCAGGCGAGGGAATCTCTTGGCAGCCTGGTCTTTCCAGCCCCCGGCTTGGTTTAATGGTGTTTAAACAATTTGCCAAATTCTTTACAGTTTCCGGGGTCTAGACTCACCAATAATGAGAGTTTGACCGATGCCATCGATGACTTTCGCAGCGCGCCATGCTCGGAGCATCCCCGCAATCTCCAGAAGTTGCTGGCAGCTACGGCCACATCTAAGGGCCGTCGTGTCTCGGACGCCAATTTTGTCCCTTTTCGGCCCCTTGCTTTGCCAGGTGGCTGTTGCTGATTGCTGACTTGACCGAGTTTTCGACGCGGCTTCTGGAGCACTTGGTTCACCTTCCATCGACACGACACTATGCTGCAGCTAGAACCCCAGTCCCTCTTGCACCAGGGGAGACCTCAATCGACGAGAACCTCTGTCATGGTCATTGGCGGAGCGGAAGACAAAGTGCACGGGCGCGAAATCTTGCACACCTTTTTTGCCCGTGCGGGCAAAGCCGAAGCCCGCATTGCCATTATTCCCTGCGCTTCGCGGGAGCCGGCGGTCATTGGCGAGCGCTACCGGAGCATTTTTCAAGAGATGGGGGCCTCCGAGATCAAGATTCTCGACATCCGGGAGCGTAGCCAGGGCGAAGACCCCATCTGGCAGCGCGACCTCGACGACTGTACCGGCGTCTTCATGACCGGTGGCGACCAGCTGAGGCTGTGCTCCCTGCTAGCCGACACCCCGCTGATGGAGGCAGTGCGCCTCAAGGCTCAGCTGGGCCAGATCGTCTTGGCGGGCACCAGCGCCGGGGCAGCGGTCATGGGTCACCACATGATCGCCGGTGGCGGCAGCGGCGAATCGCCCAATCGCGCCCTGGTGGACATGGCGATCGGCCTGGGCATCATTCCCGAAGTCATCGTGGATCAGCACTTCCACAACCGAAATCGCATGGCCCGCTTGCTGAGCGCGATCGCCATGCACCCCGATCGCCACGGCATCGGCATCGACGAAGACACCTGCGCCATCTTCGAGGGCGAGGGCCTCATCCGCGTCATGGGCAAAGGCACCGTCACCATCATCGACGCCAAAGAATCCACCTACACCAACAGCGCTGGTGTCGGCGCCACCGATCCCCTCAGCCTCCACCACCTGCGGCTTCACATCCTGAGCCACGGAGACTGCTACGATCTGCACAGAAAAACAGCCACGGCCCCAGAACCAGCGTAGGTCCCGATTTTCGGGCGATCGCCCCTCAGGACTGTTCACCACGAACGGTTTCCCTACTTTTTGAAAGTGGACACTAGATAGCTGTTGCCCGTGCTTGCCCGGCCTCGCCCAACACTCCGGATACCGTTATGAAGATAGAAAAAATCCAGACGTTACGCGGCCCCAACTACTGGAGTATCCGCCATGCCAAACTCGTGGTCATGCGGCTGGATTTAGAAAATCTCATCGACAAGCCCTCTAACGAAATCCCAGGCTTCTACGAAGGCCTCACCCAGGCGCTGCCCAGCCTGATCGAGCACTACTGCTCTCCCGGACGTCGGGGAGGCTTTCTGAGCCGCGTCCAAGACGGCACCATGATGGGTCACATCGTCGAGCACGTTGCCCTCGAGCTCCAGTCCCTGGCCGGCATGATGGTCGGCTTTGGCCGCACCCGCGAGACCGCCACCCCCGGCATCTACCAAGTCGTCTTCGAGTACCTCGACGAGCAAGCAGGGCGCTACGCTGCCCGGGCCGCCGTCCGCCTCTGCCAAAGCATCGTTGACACCGGCACCTACCCCCTCGAAGAAGTCGAGCAGGACCTCCAGGATCTCCGTCAGCTGTGGTCCGATGCCGCCCTCGGCCCCAGCACCGAAACCCTGGTCACCGAAGCCGAGGCTCGCGGCATCCCCTGGAACGCCATGAGCGCTCGCTCCATGATTCAGCTCGGCTACGGCGTCTATCAGAAACGCCTCCAAGCCACCCTCAGCAGCAACACCAGCATTCTCGGCGTCGAGCTGGCCTGCGACAAAGAAGGCACCAAGAAAACCCTGCGAGACGCTGGCATTCCAGTACCGGCGGGTACCGTCATTCGCTACTTTGACGAACTAGAAGCCGCCGTCGAAGAGGTCGGCGGCTTTCCCATTGTGATCAAGCCCCTCGACGGCAACCACGGGCGCGGCATCACCATCAACATCAACTCTTGGGAAGAAGCCGAGGAAGCCTACGACGCTGCCAGCAACGCCTCCAAAACCCAAACCGTGATCGTTGAGCGCTACTATCGCGGCCGCGACCATCGCATTTTGGTGGTCAATGGCCAGGTTGTGGCCGTCGCCGAGCGAGTCCCCGCCTGCGTGACGGGAGATGGCAAGTCCACGATCGCGGAGCTGATCGAAGCAACCAATCGTGACCCAAGGCGCGGTGAAGGCCACGACAATGTCCTGACTCGCATCACCATGGACCGCACCAGTGGTCAGCTCCTAGAGCGCCAGGGCTACACCGTTGATAGCGTTTTGCCCACTGGTGCGGTTTGCTATCTGCGGGCCACTGCCAATCTCAGTACGGGCGGCATTGCCATCGATCGCACCGATGACATCCATCCCGAAAATGTCTGGCTGGCCCAGCGCGTCGCCAAGGTCATCGGCCTCGATATTGCGGGCATTGACGTGGTGACGGACGATATCTCGCGTCCTCTGCGGGAAACGGACGGGGTGATCGTCGAGGTCAACGCTGCGCCTGGCTTCCGGATGCACGTCTGCCCCAGCGAGGGCAAAGCCCGGAATGTGGCGGCTCCGGTGATTGACATGCTGTTTCCGCCGGGCACGCCAGCCCGGGTGCCCATCGTGGCCATTACGGGCACCAACGGCAAGACCACCACGACGCGCCTGATTGCCCACATCTACCGGCAGACCCAGCGGACCGTGGGCTACACCACCACGGACGGCACCTACATCGGGGATTACTTGGTGGAGAAGGGAGACAACACCGGTCCCCAAAGCGCCCAGCTGATCCTGCAAGACCCCACGGTGGAGGTGGCCGTTTTGGAGACGGCCCGGGGGGGTATTTTGCGCTCTGGCCTGGCTTTCGATAGCTGCGATGTCGGGGTGGTGCTGAATGTGGCGGCAGACCATCTCGGCTTGGGGGACATCAACACGATCGAGGAGATGGCCCACCTCAAGAGCGTGGTCGCTGAAGCGGTAGCTCCCAACGGCTACGCAGTGCTCAACGCCGATGACCCGCGGGTCGCCCAGATGGCCAGTCGGGTCAAAGGGCAGGTGGCCTATTTTTCGATGAATGCAGACAGCGAGCTGATCCGCGAGCATACCCTCCAGGGCGGTCTGGCGGCTGTTTATGAGAATGGCTATCTGTCCATCATCAAGGGGGACTGGACGCTGCGCATCGAGCAGGCGGTGAACGTCCCGCTGACGATGGGAGGACGGGCCCCGTTTATGATTGCCAATGCGCTGGCAGGCAGCCTGGCGGCTTTTGCCCAGGGGGTGCGGATTGAGGATATTCGGGCGGCGCTGGCGACCTTTGAGGCCTCGGTGGACCAGACGCCTGGCCGGATGAATCTTTTTGATCTGGGCAAGTACCACGCGCTGGTGGACTATGCCCACAATCCTGCCAGCTACGAGGCGCTGGCGGGGTTTGTGCTGAACTGGCCGGGCGATCGCATTGGGGTGGTCGGCGGGCCGGGCGATCGCCGCGATGAGGACTTCGTCACCCTCGGCCAGCTCTCAGCCGAAATGTTTAACACCATCATCATCAAAGAAGATGACGACACCCGAGGACGTCCTCGGGGAGACGCCGCTGACTGGATCGAGCGGGGCATTCTCGATCGCAATCCTCAGCAGCCCTATCAGCTCATTTTGGACGAGGCGGAGGCCATCCGGACGGCCCTTGACCAGGCGACCGAAGGCAGCCTGGTGGTGATTTTGCCGGAGAGCGTTAGCCGCGCCATCGCCATCATTGAGGAGCGATCGCCCAAGCCCGCGAACCTCAGCGATCGCCCCACTCCCCTCAATCCCCCTCTCGAGTCCGAAACCGAAGAAGTCTCCGTCAGCAGCCGCCTAAATTCCTGAAGCCGCCTGCGCACATCTCAAAAGAACTAAGGGCCCAGTCAAGTTGACTGGGCCCTTTTCGGTGCCTGCTTTGATACTCATGGGGCAAACAGATTCGCAACGCCTCCGAAGGACTGCGTCCCTAGGCGATCGCTGCGACCCACCCAGAAACCCTAGCGCAGCGAATCCTCGTCCGTCTCCCCAAACTCATCCTCTTCCTTGGGACGCTGAACTTCATCCTTGAAGCCCCGCAGGGTTTTTCCCAGAGCGCTGCCCAGTTCAGGAATCTTTTTGGGTCCAAAAATCAGCAGCACAACCAGAAAAATAACGCCAACTTCTAACCACCCAAGACCAAACATGCGCTTCTCCTATGGACGTACTATCCCGATCAAAGCCAGCCTTTTTCAGAGTAGACGCATTTGGCAAAAAATAAGCGCGGTCCTGGAAGCGGCGATCGCTCCAAAACCACGCTCATAAAAGAGATAGGCAACGCAAATTTTAGGAGACAGAAAACGGGCTACCCTTACCAGGAAAGCCCGTCAGCTTGGGAACGCGCAGAGAGACTACTTTTGAACCACCAGCTTGACATTAGCGTTCTGCAGACCAGGACGCTTAACTTCTGCCAAGGTCTTGTTAACGGCGTACTTTTGGTTAATGGAGTTGATCAGCTCGGTCTGATTGTGCTTCTTGGCAACGCCCCACAGATCCGCAATCAGATCGAAGGTGCCATCAGCATTGCGAGACCAGCCGAGATCATACTCACCGTCCAGAACGGCAACAATGTCCGCACGAACCCGCTGGCCGTTGTAGCCCCGGACATCCGCCTCAGTCTTGACGTTGATTCCCAAATCACGCAGGGAAGACTTTAGGATTTCAGACTCGGTGATTTTCGTGCGCAGTGTGCTGAAGTGAGACATTTGGACTTCCTCCTAGTAGAGAGTCGAGAAATACAACAACGTTTTGGTAGGTAGGGAACTGAGATATTCGGCTAACCAGCCAAAGCTCAGAATCGATGTAGCAACGGTCGGATCAGTCTGCTAGCCTTGGGCTAGCCTTTCCGCCTGCTGGGAACAGGCAGGAAAGCTTTAGAACTCCATGCGCTGATATTCAGCGACGGAGGACGCAGCAGGTCGGGCTCTTTGGCGAGCCCAATCACGAAGCGCAGTGACCTGCTCGTTCATCGTCCGCGACAGCGGCAGCGTGGCCTTGAGCGCAGCCAAAATATCGAGCTGCGTAAACTCTCTGTCTTGGGCGAAAGCTTCATACATTGCGGCAATCACGGCTTGCTCAATTTCAGCGCCAGAGAAGCCATCTGAGGCGCTCGCAAGCTGGTCGAGGGCAAAACGCGTGATATCGGAACGCCGCTTGGCTAGATGAATGCGGAAAATTGCTTGTCTTTCTTCGGGCGTGGGCAGGTCGACGAAGAAAATCTCGTCAAAGCGGCCCTTGCGCAGAAACTCTCCCGGCAGGCGCTCTACCCGGTTGGCAGTGGCCATCACGAAGACCGGCGAGGTCTTCTCTTGCATCCAGGTCAGGAAGGATCCAAAGATCCGGCTGGAGGTACCACCGTCAGAGTCCGCAGAGCCCGCCCCTCCAGCAAAGGCTTTGTCCAGCTCATCGATAAACAAGATAGTGGGAGAGATGGATTCGGCTGTCTTGAGAGCGTTGCGCAGGTTGGCTTCGGAGCGGCCAACCATAGAGCCGTCGTACACTCGGCCCATGTCTAGGCGCAAGAGCGGCAGACCCCAGAGGCGGGCCGTCGTTTTGGCAATGAGCGACTTTCCGCAGCCAGGAACGCCCAGAATCAGCATCCCCTTTGGCTGGGGCAAGCCGTATTCTCGAGCTCGCTCGGTAAAGGCGTTGGAGCGCTGATGGAGCCAGTGCTTGAGCTCTTCTAGACCACCGACTGAATGAATGGTTTCGTCTTCTTCGATGTACTCCAGAATGCCATTGCGTCGAATGAGCTGCTGCTTTTCGGAAAGGACGATGTCGACCTGCTCTTCGGTGAGGCAGCCAGCGGTTACTTGAGCTTTCCGGTAGACTTTCTCCGCTTCGTCGCGGGTCAGACCTAGAGCCGCTTTGAGGAGCTTTTCGCGGCCTTCGGTGGTGATGCGTCGATTCCGGCCCTGCTCGAGCTGACGGGAAAGGACTTGGTTGAGCTCGGCCATGTCGGGCAGCGGGAAGTCGAGAACTACGACTTCTTTCTCAAGCTCGATGGGCACTTGCTGGATTGGAGACATCAAGATGATGGTCTTGGGCGTGCCTTTGAAGCTGGCGATCGCATCTCGCAAGGAGCGAGTGACATTGGGGGAGTCAACGAAGGGGTGGAGATCTTTGAAGATGAAGATGCCATTTTCCTGGCGATTGACCCAGCTGACTGCTGCCTCAGGAGAGACCGTGTTTTGCTGCATCACCTTGCCTGGCTGGCCATACTCGACGATGCCATGGGTCACAGTCCACAGGTAAACCCTGCGTTGAGGCTTTTGCTGCGCCGCGATCACCGCGATCGCCTGCTCTGCTCGCTCTTCTTCGGAGGTCACCAGGTAAATCAGGGGATATTGGGCCTGTATTAAGATGCTGAGCTCTTCTTTCATAACCATCGACCTAACTTAGAACACGGCGCAGACAGTACTGAAGTACTTAACGGACCGGCTTGTCGGTAGCAGCACAGAGCCCACAAAACCTGGGTGACTCAGCAATGCTTAGCAGGGAACTAGCTCTTCTTCACCTTCTTGGCCGGGTGCAGCAGGCTGCACAGGGTTCACAGAGATGTCATCGGTGACCACGACTCCCGGCTGCTGGCCTAGCTTGATCAGCTCACTGTCACGCAAGATGACCGATGAGGCACATTCCGGACATTCGTAAACTCTGTGGGTCTTGCCAATGGAGGATTCGACTTCCTCTACGACATCCGCATGATTGAGGTAAAAGATCAGTGCTCGCTCTGCAATAGCTGACATCGGTTCTACATCAACTGCGGAGCGAATCTTCAGTTGACGGTGTAACTCTGGCGGAAGGTATAACGTAACTTTTTGCTTGTCTTGCATAGACTTCAATCGTTTTACCCGGGTATGCTATGCCACGATATCGGCTAGCCAGCAGGCTGTCAAGACGGTATGACGCCATGACGGCATAATTGTTACAGAGCTTAACAAAGCATCGTTTCTCAATCGTGCGGTTCGGGACTGCCAACGGGCGAAGAGTACTGGCAGAGAGTCCCGCTCTGCGCGGCTGATGATTATGGGTGCTGGAGAGTTATTGCGACGGGTGCGATCGCCGGACAGCCGGCGATCGCAGCGAAGGGGATGGGCCCTGGTGACGGCTATCTGGGTGATGGCCTCGCTGCAGGGGTGCGACCAAGCCATCACGTCGGGCGATCGCTCGCAGACCTACTACAACGAGCGCTTTGATTTTGAGCTGGTCTATCCGCGCGGCTGGAAGCCAGGACCTTCGCCCGACAATCGGGATGGCCAAGCCTTTTACGCCCCTGACAACCAGGCGATCGAGGTGCGAGCGTGGGGAAGCTATCCGTTGGTCTTTGCCGGCGATGACACGCCCAAGGCCCCTGAGGGCGAAAACTTTACGACGCGTCAGGGTCTATCGGGCCGCCTCCAAGTCGACATTGGTCCAGAGGTGAGCACCATGACTTTGCGTCTAGAGCGCGATCGCATTCTCTACACGTGGCAGGCCCAGGCCCCGAGCGAGGTTTTTCCGGAGTACTATCCCCTCTTCCAGTCTCTCGCCAAGCAATATTATTTAGCCCCCCAAGATTGACCCTTTTTCGGGCATATAAGGGCATTGCCAGCCAGTAATTTTGCTGGCGTTATTGTCGCGAAATTTAGGCCAGCATCAAAAGATATTTCAAACAAGTTCGCCCAGGCTTTTTCCGGAGCGAACTTGTTGAGATTTGTGAAAGATAGACTGTTTTGAACTGCATTTGAGACCACAATCGGGATGCGCGCGATCCCTGCTGTCCTGAGAACCAGGATCGCGACGGTGCTTCTACTCGATGCGGTCAGCAAGACAGTCCAGTGATGGACAGCCTAAACGTGGTTCAGCATTAGAGCGATCGCAAAACCGTTGAGTTTGCGGGCGATCGCCTTCGCGATTATCAGCAGTTCATTAAGCAATTCATTAAAACGTTTTAGTACGGCGCCCCTTTGAACCAGTTTGTAAAGTGGTGCATTTGCGCCACGTCGAAATGGGAATTCTGAGATGATCCAGTGGTGATTTTGTCATCAATCATCTCGGATTTGCCCTGCCTTCCGTGACTGCCTTCGTCCTTAGTTAGCGACGCCATGAGTGAAGCGACCAGCCGTCTTAAGCAATTGTTTCGGTTTGACTCAGCTGAGTGTCCTCCCCACCTAGAAGCTTGTTATCGATCTCTCGACTGGGAGCTCTACTGGGAGGCGCTGCGGGGCTTTGAACGGGCGCTGCAAGCGTGTCCTGAGGACGCAGCCGCTTGGTATGGCCAGGGCGTCGCGCAGTATCATCTCAAGCGCTACGAAGAGGCGATCGCCAGCTTTGACAACGCCCTCGTGCTCAATCCCCAAGACGATCGCAGCTGGTATGGCCGAGGAGACGCCTTAGCCAACCTAGAGCGCCACGAAGCAGCGCTCCAAAGCTTTGAGAAAGTGCTAGAGCTGCAACCTGACCACAGCCCTGCCTGGACCTTTCGGGGCGTAGTACTCATTCATCTGGGGCAATACAAAGCCGCTCTAGAGAGCTGCCAGAAGGCGCTTGCGCTGGCCCCCGAGGACAAAGAAGCGGAGCTCTTTCGGGGAGTTGCGCTGCACTATTTGGGGCAGTACGAGGCGGCCTATGAATGCTATCAGCGGGTAAACCAGGAAGCGCCGAGCCCACGCCGAAAGTTTTTGCAACAAGTCCAAGCCAATTTCCAACGCTGGTTCAAAAGACCGTGATTTGCTCTAATCACTAGCTTCCCAGTAACTTTCTAGCTATCAGACTAGCTATCAGAAAATAAGAGGATTGCTGATAGGTTCAACGGCAGCCAAACAAAAGTTGCCAAAAGCAAGTTCTCGCTAAAATGGGGGCGTAGCTTTCGGTCGCCAGATACCCTGGTGAGCAGCGCCTATCGACACAATCTACGGCAACCTTCAGGGTCTGAAGTCTAGCCAAATCAAGCAAATTCAGCGGCTGTATCATCAGCGCCTACCGGGCGATCGCTTCACCACATCAGACTTCGCCCAGCGCTTAGCAGCCATCAGCACGGAAATTGGACAGCCTCTGTGTGTCTACATCAATCGGCGCGGCCAAGTTATCCGCGTCGGGGTCGGTACACCCATCCAGACCCAGATTCCTCCCCTTGAGCTGCCCCGCTACGGCGCTGAGCGTCTCTGCGGCATCCGCTGCATCGCGACCCAGCGAGACACCAGCCCTCCCAGCACCGCCGTCCTGACAGCGATGGCCCTTCAGCGCCTTGATGCACTGGTCGTCTTGGGGCTCTCTGGCAGCGGCTTTGAGCGGCGCGGCGGGGGCGCCAGCGGCTACGTGCGCGAGGTGCACCTTGCCCATCTCGTCCCCCATCCAGAAACGACCTGGACCGTTTCGCCTCCCCTCAGCCTAGACCTGCTGAGTCAGCAGGACTTTTTGGACCTAGTGGAGGGTCTCGAAGCGGAGTTTGAGCGGGAGTACGTGGCTCAGCAGGTCGACGCCGACCACGATCGCGTGCTTCTGGTAGGTCTAATGACGAGCAGCGTCACAGCAGCGCGCTTTCAAGATAACTTGGCAGAGCTGGTTCGCTTGGTCGAGTCAGCGGGCGGCGAGGTCTTGCAAATCACCCACCAGCGTCGCAATCAGCCCCATCCGCAGATCGTTGTGGGAGAGGGCAAGGTTCAGGAAATTACGCTCTTGGCCCAAACCGTCGGCGCTAACCTTATCGTGTTCGATCGGGACCTCTCCCCGGCCCAAATCCGCAATCTAGAAACGCGGATCGGGGTCCGAGTGGTCGATCGGACTGAGGTGATTTTGGATATTTTTGCGCAGCATGCTCAGTCACGCGCCGGTAAGCTGCAAGTGGAGCTGGCCCAGCTTGAGTACATGATGCCTAGGCTGACGGGCCGAGGGCGAACCATGTCGCGTCTCGGGGGCGGCATCGGTACGCGGGGCCCTGGTGAAACCAAGCTAGAAACCGAGCGACGAGCCATTCAGCGTCGGATTGCGCGACTCCAGCAGGAGGTCAACCAGCTTCAGGCCCATCGGGCTCGACTGCGCCAGCAGCGCCAGCACCAAGAGGTGCCTTCGGTGGCGATCGTGGGGTATACGAACGCTGGCAAATCTACCCTCTTGAATGCCCTCACCAACGCTGAGGTTTACACGGCAGACCAGCTCTTTGCCACCCTCGATCCGACCAGTCGGCGGCTGATCGTGCCGGATGCAGCGACCCATGAGCCGCGCACCGTGATTTTGACGGATACTGTGGGCTTCATCCACGAGCTGCCGCCCTCTCTGGTGGATGCATTCCGCGCCACGCTAGAGGAAGTGACGGAAGCTGACGCACTGCTGCACGTCGTGGATTTGTCCCATGATGCCTGGCAAAACCAGCTGCGATCGGTCATGAAGATCTTGTCGGAGATGCCGGTGACGCCGGGGCCGTCCTTGGTCGTGTTCAACAAGATCGATCAAGTCGGCAGCGATGCGCTGGCGATCGCCCAAGAGGAGTATCCCCACGGCGTGTTTGTGTCAGCGGGGGCTCGCCTCGGCCTCGAAACGCTGCGCCAGCGCATTGCTCAGCTCGTGCAGTACGCCCTGGCACCGAGCCAGCCCTGAGCGCACAGCCCTGAGAAAGCTTGGGGCCTAGGGGGCGATCGCCCCGTATTCCTCATCGGCCGTTTCTGTCGCCGGATACCGTTCTTCCTCGGTGCTGGTGAAGGTCGACAGCGACTCTTCTAGAAACGTCGATTCACCTGTCTCTGGCTCTGGCGTTGCTGGTGCTGGCGCTTCTGCCTCTGGGGCCTCTAGAGACGGACTGCTGTCTGGGGGTACGGGCCAAGTCTCGCCCTCTTGCGGGGTCTCTAGAGGATCCTGGGCCGCCGGGGAAGCCGGTTGGGGAGAGGCCCCAGAGTCTGGCAGAGACGGGTTCGGCGCCGTGGGCGATCGCCCCTCTAGCAGCAGAGGACCGGCCAGCGGCTGATCAAAATTCTGAGAATTTTGGCCCAGCTTCTCCAGGATTCGCTGGGCCTCTCCTCCCTTAGCCAAGCGCGGCTGGGAATTTTCCACCACGACCGGCACGTACTCGACCTTCATTTGCTTTTGCTTGAGAGACACCTTCAGCATGGCCGTCTCATAATCGGTGCGGGTTTCGCTCCCCTGACCAAAGGCAAACTCTCCCATCGAATACGCGATCGGGCGACCCTTGTAGATTTCGCCGCCCTGCAAGGTCTCGGGATGGTATCCCACAACAACGTCGGCCCCCTGATCAATGGTGAAGCGAGCCAAGTTCACCTGCCAGGCCTCTGGCTTCTCGGACAGGGTGCCGCCCCAGTGATAGTTGACGATCACCCAATCCACCTGGGGCCGAATCGCCCGAATATCCTCAGCAATGCTGCGGCCATACCAGGGATTGACGCCCACTCCATCAGCGGTCGCCTCTCGCAGCCCTCCCTTGGCGTAGTCCAGATAGGCAACGCGCTGCCCTTTGATATCAATGATTTCTGGGCGGCGGGCTTCTGTGCGGTTGCGCCCCGCGCCAATAGGCTTGGCATCAGACTGTTCGAGGGTCTCTAGGGCCGTTTGCAAATCGGAGCGATCGAGCTGCTGGACTTGATAGTTCGCCAGGTTCACAATGTCGACGCCTGCCTCAGCCAAGGGCTGAATCCCAGCGTCGGAGGTCAGCGAGTCATTACCAAAGCCAGCCGTGGGCCAGTTTTCCAGACTCACCGACAGCAAGTCTGCTTCGCGAGTGGTCTTTAGGAGCTTGGCTGTCGCTCTCGAGGACTTCTGCGGCGCTTCACTCCCATCGCCAGCGTGGACATCTCCGGCAAACAGGAGCGTCACCGTTCGGTTTGGCCAGCCCTTCGAGCCAGTGCGCGCTGTGACAGCGACGGTCTCCAGGGGAGTTTGGACAGTATCGGTTTGGTCTGCGATCGAGGTGCCGTCATCACTGTCCATGAGCCAGCCAGTGGTCAGGCTCTGGAGGGTAAGCACACAGGCAAAGGCAAAAATCGACACGGCAGAGCCACACAGCAGCAGCGCCCGGGCGATCTTGAGACGGCGATCGCCCTCCCGACGACGCTGACTGGCTGAGCGATATCTCCGATGCCGCTTGCGGTTGGCGGGCGTGATGATCCGGATGGACTGGCGCCAGAGGATTTCGGACTCTCCAGCGCAGCAGGCCACAATTCGCACTGCGCAGATCGCTTCGGAGTTGAGCTTCCAGATCCGGCTACAGATAAAGCGCACCAGGCGATCGCGCAGCTGGACATAAAAAGCGCGGGGCCGTGCCAGGGGCTGAAACTCGACAAAAATCTGTAGGCACCCTGGGCGGACGGGACCGACATAGGCGTGGATACCGTGGGGAGCGAGGTAACCATTGAGCCAGTAGGCGATCGCCTGAAAGTTTCCGGCTCGCGCCATTTCGAGCACAGACGGTTGATACAAGCCGTAAGGGTTCACCACGCTTTCACCACTCCTTATCACCGACACCGAGGATCTGGCCGCTTGCCAGTTACCCTCCCCCTGAAGTCCTCTCACAGCCCGCAGCAAAATCATCGTCCCTGGACTGAGTCCAGTCTTGGGGACGCGATCGCCACCCACGCGAGGGCAAAGGGATGTAGGTCAGCATTCCCACACAGTTTCTGTTGCCCGCCATCATAAGCCATTCTGAACCATTCGCCAGGGAGAGTCTCAGCCTTTTTCGGGCGATTTCTCAAAATTTTGGTTTCTAACAGCTAGCTTTTTGAGAGCGATCGCTCACCTGCCCCTCATTAGGCCCTAAAACCTGTGATCAAAATCACACAGAGGCGAAACTGCGATCGCGGATTCCGGAAAGCAATACTTGCTTCGTGAAAGCTTCATATAGGCCCACAATCCCCTAATACCAAGCTTCCAGTTTCGATAGGCGCACGCCATTAGAGACAAAAAGTGATTTTGGTCACTAAAAAATAGCGATTGAAGTCACACAGTAGACCGATCTTCATCAACTGCGAACCGGTTTTGATCACCGATATTAAAGTTGTTGCTTTGCAGGATGAGGACCGATTCGAGAATGATTCGAATACTTGTACAATCTGCATTCCGCACTGGTTGTCTAAGCGTCGAGTCAGAAGGTCTGATCCGCCAAGTGTTGGCTATCAAGGGTTATCGAGCTTCTGATATCGAGGCCCTTCATCAACTCTACGATGCTGTCCACTCCGGGCGCATTCACCGCGAGGCAAGCAATCGCACTGCAATGCCTCAGCTAGAGCGTCTCTCATAGACCAACCGCAGACCTACTTTTTGACTTCACGCCTACGCCCTCTAGGTTCCAGCTTCTGTAAAACGCACTAAAGCAGACTTCACCATCTGCCATTGCCTTGATCGTTTTCTCTTTTCCTGAGATCGTCACGCGCTTTTTTAGCTTTTTGACTCGTTTTTAGGCGCACTGTCTAGCTTTTCCCAAGTGGCCCTAGCGCCGACCCAGTAACAAGATTTGCTCTGCCGTGATGGCTTGGTTGGGATGGGCTTTGCTCCAAATTTTTGTGGCTCGGGCGATCGCTTCAATGTCCCCACCACTCAAATGCTTTTGCCGTACCAAGCGCTCCCAGTCAAAGTTTTTTTCTAGGGGCAAGTTAGCCAAAAATTGCTGCCAGAGCTGACGGCGATCGCTCGCAGACGGCAGCGGAAACGTCAGCACCTGATCCACCGCTTGGCGCAGCTGTAGCGGCAGGCTCTGCACAGAAGGCGCGCACAGCAGCGTGATGCCATGGCAGCGGGAGCGCACCTGCCAAAACTGCCAAAAGGTCTCCGGCGGAATTTGAGCGTGACGGCCCACCAGGCGGTGGGCCGCCTTGAGCATCAGGAGCGGCGGACCTTCGGCCATGACCTGGGTGAGCAAACGGGCGATCGCCGCCCCGTCGAGCCGGGAGAGGTCTGCTCCCCACAGCGGCTCGGCTAGATCCGCCGCGATCGCCCTAGCGGCGGCTACTTTTCCCGTGCCGGTCGCCCCGACCCAGAAGGCTCGGGTGCCCAGCTTTGGCGGGAGGGAAGGCCCAGGCGCGTCGGCGATCGCAGGAATCCACTGATAGCGATCGCGCACGTGGCGCAACTGGTCTTTGAGCCTGGGCGGCAGCAGCAGATCCTCCCAAGCCTGGGGGCGATCGCCAATGTCCCAGCGCTCCAGAGTAACCCAGCCGCTCCCGGTCACCAGGCTCTCCAGGTGAGAGGGCTGCGGGGCGATCGCCAACAAAAAGTCCGTCCAGGGCTCCGCCAGCACAACGCCATCGGCCAGCATCGGCTGATCTGGTCGGTGCACTAGCTGGATGATGCCGTAGCGGCGCAGCGTGCCGTCCCTCTGGAGCGAAGCACGAGCGAGCTGCCATTCGCGGTCATTGCGACACAGCAGGCGCAGCAGCAACCCCACCGTCGGCACCCCCGCTCGCTCGTCCCCCTGCAACACCCCAAACAGTCGGCTGTAGCGCTGATTGACCTCGATCGCCAGCGCCATGAGCACCACGGATTTCTCAAAGGCGGACAGCTGGAGGCGATCGCGCAGCAGCGGCAAGGCCAGCACTTCCCCAGACCGAGCCGTCGCCTGGATTCGCGCCTCCAGACGCTCTCGGTAGGAGTCTTTGGACTCAGGGGGACGGGCCTGCCCGTCCATCGCCGGAGAATCCGACGCGATCGTGCCTTCCAAGGCAATCAGTCCCTGCCACCAGTGGCTCGTCGCTCGATCCACCGCCGATCGCGCAACGCGGTTTACGTCTCGGGTTTCTTTTCGCTGACGAGCCGCAGACACCATCAGCAGCCGCTCCAGCCAGTTGAGCTCGACCTTGAGATAGGCCCAGTTACTAGCAAAGGGCTCTACGGTCCCGGTCCCCGCCATCATGACAGCACTCGCAAAAATTCCAGGGGCAGCCCGTCCGCATCCGCAATGAAAGCCACTTCGTACACGCGATCGCCAATCATCTGCTGCATAGGCGGCAGCAGGACCGTGAGGGGTTGCAGGCGATCGGGCTGCTCTGCCGCTGCCCGCAGGAACTGATCTCTGAGCGCCTCCAGCCAGCTCGGCAGACTGTCTGCATGACGCGTCAGGTCAAAAGAGAGATGGTAATAGCCCACATAGTGCTCATCGCCAAAGGCATCCGGCGCGGGTCGAGGCTGGGGAATCTGAATCAGCTCAATGCGTCCCCCCAAACCCTCCATCCAGCACGCCAGCGTCATCCCCGTCGTGAAGCGCTCACAAACCGTAAACCCCAGCTGCTCATAGAAGGCGATCGCTCGATGAATATTCGCAGTACGAATTGACGCATGGTGCATAAACTAGGACCTTCATCAGGCACCCGTCGCGCCCATCCCCGCTCTCAGCGCATCACTCAAACAGCCGAAAGTAGGGATAGCGAACCGGCGCCCCGGGTTCTTTTTCAAGATTGAAGTTGATTACATCCCAGCAAGGCTCCTCCTGGGGATCGGGGCTAAACTCCACAGGCAAACCATACAGTCTGGGCCTAGAAGCGTCGGACTGGCCTCGCCAGGGCGTATTGCGCTCCAGAAATGCGCTGATGAGATCTTTGTAGCGTTGCGCAATGATGACCCGCGTTGCCCGATATCCCTGGGTGTAGAGGCGATCGAGCGCTTCGTGAATCTCAAAGCGAATTCCGTCTGGATGAGTGTGCTGGCGATACCACTCGTTATTCCACTGACGCCAATGACGACCCGACTGCAAATGCACTAACTCTTTGGTCTCCGGATCGGCTTCAAAGGCCCCATGACGAGCACACAAATACGTATCGGTCAGAGTAAGTGCTGGGATAGTTTGGCGACAATGCGGGCACTGGATTTCCGGTCCGAAAATGGGATATTGCAAGCCTGGATTCATCATGAACGGCGTTCCAACACATTCTCCGTGCATCAGTGCCAGCCCTATTATAGCTAGGGGGCATTTGACCCTTCACGCCAATTCTACGAGCATTTTGCTTGAGGGCAGGTGGTTCTCATGGGCGATCGCAACAAAACTCCAGCAAACGCTTCTCCTTGGCCCAGCGTTGATTTCTCCGCTGCTGCCTTTGTGGCCGAAAACGCCACGGTGATGGGCTGGGTGACCCTCAGCGAGGGCAGCAGTGTTTGGTATGGCAGCATTTTGCGCGGTGATATCGAGCGAATTCAGATTGGCGCCCATACAAATGTTCAAGACGGCGCTATTTTGCACTGTGATGTTGGTCAGCCAACGGTCCTCGAAGACTACGTCACCGTGGGTCATCGCGCCGTGATTCACAGCGCCCACATCGAGCGCGGGAGCCTGATCGGCATTGGCGCTGTGGTCCTCAATGGGGTGCGCGTGGGCGCGGGCAGCATTGTGGGGGCTGGGGCGGTGGTGACGAAGGACGTTCCGCCGCGATCGCTGGTGGCTGGCGTTCCGGCCAAGATTTTGCGAGAGGTTTCTCAGGAAGAGGCGGCAGAACTGATTGAGCACGCTCGTCGCTACGAAACCCTGGCGATCGCCCACGCAGGGAGAGGCAGCGATCTCGGATTTACAGGCCCCTCCCCCGCTTGAAAATTTTTTGACGTTAGAGTCTTTAAACTTTTGTTGCAGATCCCTCAGTAAACTGCCTGCTGACTCTAGAAATTTGGGTCAACTTGGCGCAACATAGTAAACAAAGCTGAGAGATTTTCACAAAAGTTTGGGAGAGGAATAGAACATGGATTTGCGTCTGTTGATTGTTCTGCTACCGATTCTCCTGGCAGGTGGCTGGGCGGTTTTCAACATCGGCAAATATGCTCTGGCACAGGTTCAGAACTTCCTGAACAAGCAAGCTTAGGCTCAGCCAGTGCTGCATAGCTATCTCACGTTTCAAAGGAGCAGCCTTTTTATCGGGTTGCTCCTTTGATCGTTTCGGCGGCTGAGCTCGATCATTTCGATCACCCAATCAGATCACCCAATCAACAGAGCGATCGCCTTTTGAAGGTCTCTCAGCTCAGCAGGCAGGAGCGCCCCAGATCTGGCCGTAGAACAGGTCTAGCCGAGGGCGATCGCCCAGAAACCCTAGGTTTCCAGCAGTTTTCAAAAAAAAATCAGAAAATATTTGACAAATCTGGATGACCTAGGCACAATAGAAATCGCTGCGGAGGTGAGCGCGCAAAACGCTCTCAAAGCGGTGTCCCAAGACGGGGGACTGTAGTTCAATTGGTTAGAGCACCGCCCTGTCACGGCGGAAGTTGCGGGTTCGAGCCCCGTCAGTCCCGTTAAACAAAACCTAAATAAATAAGGCAACTAGGAGAGCATCCGGTGACCGTTCGTGTTCGTCTTGCCCCTAGTCCGACTGGGAACCTTCACATTGGTACCGCTCGGACGGCTGTATTCAACTGGCTATTTGCGCGCCATCTGGGCGGTCAGTTTATTCTGCGGGTAGAAGATACCGATCTAGAGCGATCGCGCGACGAGTACACCCAAAATATTTTCGAGGGCCTTACCTGGCTGGGCCTCACCTGGGACGAAGGCCCATTTTTCCAGTCCCAACGTCTTGAGCTATATCGCGAGGCGATCGCCAAGCTTGTGGCCGGGGGCAAGGCTTACCGCTGCTACTGCACGACCGAAGAGCTCGACCAGATGCGAGCCGATCAGAAAGCTCGGGGTCAAGCGCCGCGCTATGACAACCGCCATCGCAACCTGACGCCCGAGCAAGAGCAAGCCTTCCTGGCCGAGGGTCGTCAGCCTGTGATTCGCTTTCGGATCGAGGACGATCGCGA
Source organism: Geitlerinema sp. PCC 7407 (assembly GCF_000317045.1). Lineage (NCBI taxonomy): Bacteria > Bacillati > Cyanobacteriota > Cyanophyceae > Geitlerinematales > Geitlerinemataceae > Geitlerinema > Geitlerinema sp. PCC 7407. The sequence continues at coordinate 1,005,842 of NC_019703.1, read as the reverse complement.
GATTGTCTGGGATGACATGGTCCGGGGCCGCATGACCTGGAAAGGCAGCGACCTCGGGGGAGACATGGTCATCGCGCGGGCGGCCAGCGCCACTGAGGTGGGCCAGCCGCTGTACAACCTAGCGGTCGTTGTGGACGACATCGATATGCGGATCACCCACGTGATCCGCGGCGAAGACCACATTGCCAACACGGCCAAGCAAATCTTGCTGTACGAGGCCCTAGGCGCTGAGGTGCCGCTGTTTGCCCACACGCCTTTGATCTTGAATCAGACCGGCCAAAAGCTGTCTAAGCGTGACGGCGTAACGTCTATCTCGGACTTCAAGAAGATGGGCTACGTCGCCGAGGCGCTGGCGAATTACATGACCTTGCTGGGCTGGTCTCCGCCGGACTCGACCCAAGAGCGCTTTACTCTGGCGAATGCGGCCAAGGAGTTTAGCTTTGAGCGGGTTAACAAGGCGGGAGCAAAATTTGATTGGGACAAGCTGAACTGGCTCAATAGCCAATACCTTCACGAAATGCCCGCTGAGCAGCTCGTGGATCAGCTGATTCCCTACTGGCAGGAGGCGGGCTACAGCTTTGATGCTGAAGGCGATCGCGCCTGGCTCGAAAGCCTAACGGCGCTGGTGGGTCCGAGCCTGGTGCGCTTGGATGACGCAGTCGAAATGGTTCGCTTCTTTTTTGCCAGCGAGCTGGCCTACAGCGAGGAAGGTAAAGCTCAGCTCCAGCAAGCCGAGGTGGCCGGTGTGCTTCAGGCGATCGCCGAGCAGCTCACCCCCGGATCTTTGACTGCGGAATCTGCCGGTGAGCTAGTCAAGCAGGTCACCAAGAGTCAAAACGTCAAAAAAGGCCTGGTCATGCGATCGCTGCGGGCAGCCCTGACTGGGGATGTGCACGGCCCCGACCTAACTCAGTCGTGGATCTTGCTTAATCAGCACGGCCAAGATAAATCTCGCCTCGAATCGGCGATCGCTTTGGCCCAAGCGTAGCTTTACCCTTCTCTAGGAACTTTTTTTGATACCCTTGCGTCCTCGTGATCTAGACTAAACACGACCATCCCCTACGCACCGACCTCACTTTGATGGGCAGGATTTTGTCAAAGCGCCAGACTGGGCTACTGGTATCGATCGCCACAGTCATCTCCGGAATTGCACTAGGTGACGCCGCCTACGCGCAAAAAGTTCAATCGCCGCTGCTCTCGATTTTCGAGAACGTCACCTTGAAGCCCGGCTTCTCACCGGACCCGACCGTCTTGCGAGGCATCAGTGGTGGGGCCATGGACGCCCCCAAGAAGATTAGCCAACAGGAAACCCCCACAGGGCCCTGTCTAGGCTATATCGACGATAAGCCTGATCACACCCTGGTCTTGTCGGCTTATTTCGACTATCTCAGCGTGCAGGTCCAGAGCTCTGAAGACACCACCTTGATCATCCAGGGACCTGGCGGTAACTGGTGTAATGACGACGCCAACGGCAAGAATCCGGGCATCTCCGGTCAGTGGCTGGCGGGCACTTACAACATTTGGGTTGGCTCCTACAAGCGCAACCAGTACAACCCCTACACTATTCGCATCAGCGAGAGCCAGTAGCCAGGGGTTTCTCTTCGGTGAGTTTTCCGATCGCCCTAGAAATCCTCTAGGAGGGGACCTAGGCGCTGCAAGAGCGGATCTGCGGGCGATCGCGCTGATGCAGGCTGAGGAGCGCTGAGGCCATTGGCTGGCTCAAGGGCGATCGCCCGCTGGCCGGCAGCACCAGCCCGAAGAGAAAACAATTGACCCTCGAGAGCAGCAACCTTGAGCTGCAAATCTCGCACCTCCTGCTCTAGAGACGCTGTCGCCACCGCTGCCCCCTTTCCCTCCACCAGGAGCAGGATGGCGCGCAAAGCCTGCTTGCACAGATCGCTAAAGCTTTCATAGCAGCCCGTCGCCACCAGCGTCTCCAGCGCAGCCAAAAAGCGCTGATCGGCAGGGGATGCGCTGAATGTGATCGACTTGGTAACTCGTTTTTCCCGACCTGAGGCGGCGTAGGTATCCGTTTCAGTCATAGAGAGGTCCCCGCCGGCTGACGCGCGGCCGCAGCCGCCACCTGGGCCTCGCCGTAGATGTATTGCCCCAGGGCGTTCGCTTGGCGGGACGGCTTCGCGAGGTGGCCCTTCAGCTTGGCGTCTCGCAGGAGCGGTCGCAAGTCATTCCAGAAGAACTCTCCCCCGCCTCCGGTGACAATCACATCCGTTGCTCGCTCAGGCAGCCACCGCACCAAGCGATCGGAGAGTTCCCGCGCAAAGCTTTTGCTGAGACTTGGCAAAATATCATCTAAGTTGGTCGGGCGAGTTGCGCCCCGAGGCCGATAAAAGCGCTCTCCTTCGAGGCGATGTACCGCTTCAATGAGCGACAGCGACTGGCTATCTGCCCCTTGGATTTGGGTCGCGACTTGGTCGTAGAACTGGCTCATCGCAAAGGGTTCGCTCTTGGAGGCACCTCGGGCAAACCGGAAACGATCGACCATTAAAAAGTCCGTTGTCTGGTGCCCAATATCCACCACAGCAACAGACTGGTGGGTAAAATCGGCTGCCCGCTTGGGCTGAGCCTCGCACCAAATCAGGCTGCCGTAGCCCTCGGGCATCACCCAGACCTGCTGAATATTGACAGAGAGCATTTCCCCGCGATAGCTCAGGACGTGGGGCGATCGCAGCAAACCAATCAACTGCTCCTTTTCGCGATCGAACTGTTCCTGGGAGTGATAGGGCAATCCCAAAACAATCGCGATCTCTCCGGCAATGCCAAAATAGCCGATGCAGGCCAGCACCTTCACCAAAGCATCCTCAACCTTTGACTGCCCCACCCCCAGGTTGGCCCCAAAATCGGCCGCTAGCTGGCCAATGGCATAACCACCCCCCTGATGCTCCAGCCAGATGTCTAGCAGAGGATCTGTCGGCTGAGACTCAAAGCTGCCTCGACGCACTTGCTCCACGGTCATGTGAGCAACATTGGCTGGAATCAAAACCACTGATTCCGGATCACGGCCCATACAGGACTTGGTAGATGTGCGGCCGAGGTCGATACTGAGGATAGTGCCTAGCGGCGCAGCGGACTGGGAGAAGGTCATAGTGTTTCCGCTCCAAAGTGGGATGGCGTTCCTGGACTGCCCCCGGCCCAGCAGCAACACCGCTGCTGAGAACTGGCCCCTAGCAGGCACTTCGCCATGGCCTAGCCATTAGAATAGAACGCTTGTTTTATAATACACTTGCCCTATTTTCAGACAAGTCTTCTAGCAGGCGATCGCCCGGTGCGTCCCCCCGTTCATCCCCCATTCCGGCTTTAGCTCCCCATCGCTGATCCATCTCGCTACTGCTGAAGGGCTGCAAAAGCACCGATTTCCCCTTCTAGGAGCCCAGAAATTGGTAAAGATGGGCCCAAAGTTGATCGAATTCTGGGCATTAGGTTAAATTTAGTTAAGAAGGCTCTCAGAAAAGAGTCTTTGCCCTTACGGGCAACCGTGTCACATTGAGGGCGGCGTTCTAAAAACATTAAGATTTGGCTAGCAATCTAGTTTTGGTTAGAAAAACGCCTGTTTAGCAACCCGTTCGGCGAAGGAAGCTTTTCGCTTCGGCTGCCCCACCCGTTGCACGCTGTATTTTTAGAGGTCATTGACTTATGAAATTTTCTTGGAGAGTCCTGCTGCTATGGACCCTACCTGCCCTAGTCATCGGCTTCTTTCTGTGGCAGGGAGCTTTCTCTACAGCTCCAGCTGACATGGGACGGAACACGGCTAGTACCCGGATGACCTACGGTCGGTTCTTGGAGTACCTAGATGCAGACCGCGTCCAAAGCGTGGATCTATACGATGGTGGCCGGACGGCCATTGTCGAAGCCATTGACCCTGACCTAGAAGGCCGAATTCAGCGGCTACGGGTGGATCTCCCGGCGAATGCACCGGAGCTGGTCACGCGTCTGCGCCAAGAGCACATCGATTTTGACACGCATCCGCCGAGCAACAACGGCGCTATCTGGGGCCTGCTGGGCAACTTGCTGTTCCCCATTTTGCTGATTGCGGGTCTTTTCTTCCTGTTCCGCCGCTCCAACAACGTGCCTGGCGGCCCAGGGCAGGCGATGAGCTTTGGGAAGTCTCGCGCTCGCTTCCAGATGGAGGCCAAGACCGGCGTCATGTTTGATGATGTGGCCGGGATTGAAGAAGCGAAGGAAGAGCTGCAAGAGGTGGTGACCTTCCTCAAGAAGCCTGAGCGCTTTACGGCGGTGGGAGCTCGCATTCCCAAGGGCGTGCTGCTCGTCGGTCCTCCGGGAACGGGTAAGACGCTGCTGGCTAAGGCGATCGCCGGTGAAGCAGGCGTTCCTTTCTTCAGCATCTCCGGTTCTGAGTTTGTGGAAATGTTTGTCGGGGTCGGCGCTTCCCGCGTCCGTGACCTGTTCAAACGGGCCAAAGAAAACGCTCCTTGCATCATCTTCATCGATGAAATCGACGCAGTGGGCCGCCAGCGGGGCGCTGGCATCGGCGGCGGTAACGATGAGCGTGAGCAAACCCTCAACCAGCTGCTGACCGAGATGGACGGCTTTGAGGGCAACACGGGCATCATCATCATCGCGGCCACGAACCGCCCAGACGTCCTCGACTCTGCGCTGCTGCGCCCGGGCCGTTTCGATCGCCAGGTGACGGTGGACGCTCCCGATATTAAGGGCCGTCTGGAAGTCTTGGAAGTCCACGCTCGCAACAAGAAGCTGGCTCCGGAAGTGTCTCTCGATGCGATCGCCCGTCGGACCCCCGGCTTTACCGGGGCTGACCTGGCCAACCTGCTCAACGAAGCCGCCATCCTAACGGCGCGCCGCCGCAAAGAGGCTATCACGATGCTCGAAATCGATGATGCCGTTGACCGGGTGGTCGCTGGGATGGAAGGCACGCCGCTGGTCGACAGCAAGAGCAAGCGCCTGATTGCCTATCACGAGGTGGGCCACGCGATCGTCGGCACGCTGGTGAAAGAGCATGACCCAGTGCAGAAAGTCACCCTGGTGCCTCGCGGCCAAGCTCGGGGTCTGACCTGGTTCACCCCTTCAGAGGATCAAGGCCTGATCTCGCGCTCCCAGATTTTGGCTCGGATCACGGGCGCCCTGGGCGGTCGAGCCGCTGAGAAGGTCATTTTCGGCGATGACGAAGTTACGACTGGCGCTGGCAATGACTTGCAGCAAGTGACCGGCATGGCTCGTCAGATGGTGACTCGGTTTGGCATGTCTGACCTGGGTCTCCTCTCCCTGGAAGGCCAGTCTTCTGAGGTGTTCTTGGGACGCGACCTGATGACGCGATCGGAGTACTCCGAGGAGATCGCGGCTCGAGTGGATGCGCAGGTCCGCACGATTGTTGAGCACTGCTATGAAGATGCGTGCCGCATCATGCGCGATAACCGAGCTGTCATCGACCGTTTGGTAGATTTGCTCATCGAAAAAGAGACGATCGACGGCGAGGAGTTCCGCCAAATCGTTGCTGAGTATACAGATGTGCCCGAGAAGGAACAGTATGTTCCCCAACTGTAGTCTGTAAGTCTTGGTGAAGTGAATGGGCAGGGGGTGACGGGCGTCACCCCCTTTTCTTTTGTCTGAAAAGGGTCAGGGAAAAGGGCGATCGCCCCCTTGAGACTCCTGCCGCCAAAGCTCCCAGCAAAAAGAGGAGGGCCAATGGCCCTCCTCTTGCGCAGCATGAATTTTGAACAGAATTTGGTGGAGGCAGTTTAGCCGAACTTCTCAGCTGGTCAGGGCTTGCTAGCCAAGGGGCTGATAGCAGGTGCAGGACTGACAGGGGCCATGGGGGTTTACAGCACAGCGCAGGTAGGGCGATCGCGCATTGAACTGGCAGCTCAGATCGCCCAAGAAACCTGGCTCCTCGACCACGGTGGACGTCACCAAGGACAACCGGCGCGATCGCCAGTGCTCCAGCGTCCGCTGCAAGCGAGCCTGGGCCTTCGCTTCGGCTCGTCTCAGCAGCCCGAAGGCCACCATGGGCGGCCCCAAACCCAACATCACCACCAAACACACTTTCAAGGTGTCGCTCATACCGGCATCCCTGGAGGGTGCCCAGGCCTTTTTGGCCCGGTTTTATTTCCTCAGCTTACGAGAAAGCCCCCCGGAGCGGCCACCCTAGCTTTGAGCGATCGACTCTTTCTTGGGCTGGTAGGTGGACTTGACCTGCAACTCCTTGAGCTGGCGATCGTCCACGCCCGACGGCGCATCAGTGAGCAAGCAGCGAGCCTGCTGGGTTTTGGGGAAGGCGATCGTATCGCGGATCGACTCCTCGCCCGCCAACAGCATCACCAAGCGATCGAGACCGTAGGCAATGCCGCCGTGGGGAGGCGTCCCGTACTCGAAGGCCTCCAGCAAGAAGCCGAACTTGTTGCGAGCCTCCTCAGGAGACAAGCCGATCGCCTCAAAAACCCGCTCCTGGACGTTGCGCTGATAGATGCGCAAACTGCCACCGCCGATTTCCAAGCCGTTGTACACCAGGTCGTAGGCCTGGGCGCGGGCCGTCTTGAGATCGCCGAGATCTTCTGGGTTGGGGGCAGTAAACGGGTGGTGGAGCGCTTCTAGGCGCTTTTCGTCCGCGTTCCACTCAAACATGGGGAAATCCGTCACCCACAGCAGGTTCACCTTGTCGGGATCAATCAGGTCGAGCTCTCGGCCCAGGCACTGACGCAGGCGATCGAGGGACTTGTTGACGATGTCCGTGGGACCAGCGCCAAACAGCAGCAAATGCCCCGCTTCCGCGCCGGTCCGAGCCAGCAGCGTGGCCTTTTGCTCCTCCGTCAGGTTGTCCTTAATTGCGCCAATGGTGTCGATTTCGCCGTTTTCGCGCACGCGGATGTAGGCCAGTCCCTTGGCTCCGGCGTCGCAGACCTCCTTGAACAGGTCTCCGCCCGGCTTGATCCGGACATTGGAGATGGCGTCGTTGCCGCCGGGAATGGGCAGAACCTTGACGCTACCGCCAGAGGCGATCGCCCCCGAGAAGACCTTGAAGCCCGACTCCGCCATCAGGTCCGACACATCCACGAGTTCTAGGCCAAAGCGCGTGTCCGGGCGATCGGTCCCGTAGCGAGCCATCGACTCTGCGTAAGTCAAACGCGGGAAGGGCCGGGGCAGATCCACCCCTTTGACCACCTTGAACAGATGGCAAACCAGGGACTCATTGAGCTCGAGGATTTCCTCTTGGGACAAGAAGCTCATTTCCATGTCGAGCTGCGTAAACTCCGGCTGGCGATCGGCCCGGAGATCTTCGTCCCGGAAGCAGCGAGCCACCTGATAGTAGCGATCGAAGCCCGCCACCATCAGCAACTGCTTGAACAGCTGGGGCGACTGGGGCAGCGCAAACCACTCCCCAGGGTTGACGCGGCTCGGCACCAGATAGTCGCGCGCCCCCTCCGGCGTCGAGCGGGTCAGCACCGGCGTCTCCACCTCGACAAAATTCAGCTCGTCCTCCAGGAACCGCCGAACCGCCTTGACCACCTGATGACGCAGCAACAGGTTGCGGGTCATGCGATCGCGGCGCAAATCGAGATAGCGATACTTCAGGCGCAGATCCTCGCGCACCGTCTCCGATTCTGCGCTCGAGATCTGGAAAGGCAGCTGGCGCTGCACCGCGTTCAGAACCTCGATTTGATCCGCATAGATCTCGATTTCGCCCGTCGCCAGCTTGGCATTGAGCGATTCGTCTGGCCGGCGAGAGACGCGGCCGGTCACTCTGATCACATATTCATTGCGGAGCTCGCCTGCCGAGCCATAGGACTGGGGCGTCCGCTCAGGGTCACTCACGATTTGAGCAATGCCGGTGCGATCGCGCAGATCCAGGAAGATTACGCCCCCATGATCGCGGCGACGGTCCACCCAGCCGCAAATTGTGACAGTTTCTCCTATATGTTCGGGTCGGAGTTGACCGCAGTAATGGGTTCGCATGGCAGTTCGTGAGTATCTGAAATCGAAGGTTATCCGCGAATCGCGTCAGAGCGTTTCATCTTACGGGAATTTGGGATCGTTTCTACACCCATCCCCCGGAGGCAAACCTCCCCATTATCGAGCATGGAACATCGTTCCATACGCCGTGGGAATATTGGAATCTTCAAAAAATTTGAGCCCCATTTCTCGCATTTGCACTCGGAGCATTATCTGTCTTGCAGCGCGTCTGCACCCCCTACCCCTCCACGGGCGATCGCCTTGCCCCTCAGCCTTAGAGCGATTGGCTATGCTCGGGAAAGTTCGATTCGGCTGGCCCACAGAGCGGCCTGTGCCCTATAGACTAAATGCAGCAATCCACCTAAGACCAGACGAAGGGAGCTTGCCTTGACCGAACACCAGAACACCTCCGCTCCTTCTGTCTCCCGAAAAGAGCTGCGGGACCTCGTTCGCGTACAGCTGCAAATGCTGCTGGATCAAGGAAACTTTCAGGGAGCCAAAGCCCTCCTTATCCCCGTCCAGCCAGCCGATATTGCAGAGGCAATCGAAGGGTTGCCTGAACCCCTCCAGGTGATTGCCTTTCGGTTATTGTCCAAAGACGAAGCGACAGAGGTATACGAATACCTCGACTCTAGCGTGCAGCAGGCCCTCATTGAGGAGTTCAAACGTCAAGATGTTCTAGACATCGTTGACAAGATGTCTCCGGACGATCGGGCGCGCCTGTTTGACGAGCTGCCCGCCAAAGTCGTGCGGCGGCTGCTGGGCCAGCTCAGCCCCGCTGAGCGGGAGGCCACGGCGCTGCTGCTGGGCTACGAGGCCGGGACCGCAGGGCGGATCATGACGCCCAAATACATTTCCCTCAAAGAGGGCATGACGGTCACCCAGGCCATCGAGCGCATTCGCACCATGGCCGACACGACCGAAACGATTTATTACCTCTATGTGACCGATGCAGCCCGCTGTCTGACCGGCATTTTGTCGCTGCGGGATCTGGTGACGGCCCAGGCCGGAGACCGGGTCGGCGATGTGATGACTCGCGAGGTGGTCTCGGTGACGACGGACACGGACCAAGAAGAAGTGGCCCGGATGATTCAGCGCTATGACTTTTTGGCGGTGCCGGTGGTGGATGCTGAGCAGCGGCTGGTGGGTATCGTCACGGTGGACGACGTGATCGATATTTTGGAGCAGGAGACCACAGAGGATATCTATACCCTGGGCGGCGTCCAGGCCGGGGATGATGACTACTTCCAAACCAACCTGTTTACGGTGGCGCGGCGACGGGTGGTGTGGCTGTTTGTGCTGCTGATTACCAATACGGGCACGAGCGCGGTGATTAGCAGTCAGGAGGACATTTTGCAGCGGGTGGTGGCCCTGACGGCGTTCATTCCGCTGCTGATCGGCACTGGGGGCAACGTGGGCGCCCAGTCTTCGACGGTGGTGATTCGGGGCTTGAATGTGGATAAGGTGCGGCCTACGGAGGCCTTCACGGTGGTGCGGCGGGAGGCGATCGCCGGGGCGCTGCTCGGGGCGCTGCTCGGCATTGTGGTGGCGATCTGGGCTTACCTGCTTCAGCACAACCTGGCGGTGTCTATCGCGGTGGGGATCAGCCTGCTTGGCATCTCGATTTTGGCGTCGGTGGCGGGCTCGGCGCTGCCTTTTCTGTTCAAGTCTTTGGGATTTGATCCGGCTCTGATGTCGGCACCGTTTATTACAACGGCGGTGGACGTGCTGGGGGTGTTTATTTACTTCTCGGTCGCGCGTCTGGTTTTGCGATATTTAGGTTGATGTCGGCGCATTCTGCACGCGGGTTTCGTCGTTTCTAATCGGTCTGGCGGACGGTTTTATGCCTCAATCTCGTCTGTGGATGGCGATCGCAGAATTGGTGGCCCTGGCGGCGGCGGTGGGGGGCCTGGGGCTGGTGCTGGCGTCTCGCTCCGTGCTCTATGCGCTGGTGCCGCTGACGGTGGCTCTGGTGCTCAACTGGTTCAACCGGCGCTCCCAGGAGCAGCTCACCCGCCGGGACACCACGGTGATCATGAGCCAGATGCGGCGGCAGATCATGGGCCAGCTGCGATCCCAGGGCCCGGGAAGCGAGCCGAAGGCGCTGCCGCCCGCCTCAGAGAAAGGCGATCGCGCTGAAGTGTCGCCCAAAATCGCCGAAATCGAGCTGCGATCGCTCCATCAGCGCTATCAGGATTTGCAGGAGCGGGCGATCGCCCTGGAGGACTCCCTGACCCAAGTGGTGGACTACCTCAACCGCATGCTGCCTCCCGGCAAAATCGAGCGCTGGGACCAGGCCTTCGCGGCTTTCAAAGGGGAGACCCTCGACGCTGACTCACCGGCCCTCCAGTTTCCCCAGGTCGGCGCTGCCGGAGCAGAGATAGCAGAAGAGGAAGCGCCACTGTGCCCGGCTGCGCCCTGGAGCGCCTGGCTGTCGCTGCCGGGACATGGGGGCTGGGTCAGCACGGTAACGGTGAGCCCAGATGGCCAGCTGCTGGTGAGCGCGAGCTATGACCAGACTCTCAAGGTCTGGCATCTGGAAACGGGGGAGCTGCGCCAGATCCTGACCGGCCATCGGGGCGCCGTGAGCGCGATCGCCTTTAGTCCTGACGGCGGCGTGCTCGCCAGCGCCAGCTTCGATCGCAACATTGGGCTGTGGGACGCGGCCAGCGGGGCCGGACTGGGAAGCTGGGAAGCTCACATGGGCTCCGTGCGGGCGATCGCCTTCAGTCCCGACGGCCAGGTGCTGGTGAGTGGCGGGTTCGACGGCACCGTTAGCTTTTGGGAGTGGCAGACCGGCGCTCAGCTCCATAGCCACCTGGGCCACACCGGGTCGGTGCGATCGCTGGTGTTTAGCCGGGACGGCCAGACCCTGTTTAGCAGCGGCGAAGACGGCCTAATCCAGCAGTGGGACGTCGAAACGGGAGAGTGCATCAGCACCGTCGGCGAAGATGTGGGGGCCGCCCCGGCGATCGCCCTGCACCCCAACCGGCCCATTTTGGCCAGCGGCAGCAGCGATCACACCGTTAAGCTGTGGTCCCTCGATGACCAGCCCAACCTGGCACCCCTCGAAGGCCACACCGCCCCGGTAACGGCGATCGCCTTTAGCAGCGACGGCGAGTTTCTCGTCAGCGCCAGCACCGACGGCACGCTGCGGCTGTGGCACCTAGACTCCCAGGAGTGCTGCGGCGTTCTCGTCCAGGACGGCAGCCCGATCCTATCGGTGGCGATCGCCCCAGACCAGCGCTATCTGATTAGCGGCACCGTCAACGGCGTGATTCACCTCTGGCGAGCCGCTCAGGTGCCTGCCGTCTAGTAGCTGATTTGCAGGGTCACCGAGGCCTGAACTTCCTGTTCACCGCCCATCACCGGCATGCTTTCATTCGCCAGTTTGGCGTCCCGCGCGTAGGCCAAGGGCATGGGAGGCGGCGGCACCGCCTGATCCACCTGGATGTTCACGATTTCCTGCGATCGCAGGCCTAGGGCAGCCAGCACCGTGTCGGCCTGCTCCCGCGCATCCTGAGTGGCCTCTTGGAGCGCCGTCTTGCGAGCGTTATCCATTGCGGGCTCCGCCGCCTCGAAGCTCACCCCGTCAATGCGCGTGGCCCCGGCCTTCACTGCGTCATCCATCAGGGCGCCTGCCTGCTCGGTGGGCACCTTGAAGCTGACAATGTTGGTGCCCGCATAGCCTTCGAGGGTGCGGGTGTCGTTGCTGTAGTTGTAGACCGGCGTCAGGCTGATGCCCGTTGTTTCCAGCTTGTCCACGCGGCGGGACTTGAGCAGGTCCACCACCGCCGATGAGCGGCGGGCCACCTCAGCCTGGACTTCTTGGGCAGACTTGCCCTGTACCTCGACGCCGAGGCGGACTTGGGCAATGCTCGTTTGGACCATTTCGCTGCCGCGACCGGTAACGGTCAGGGTGCGCAGGAGTTTTTCTTGGGCAATCGCAGGACTCATGCAGACCAGGGTCAAGATGCCCAGGGTCAGGGGCAAAAGTTTGACCGATGAGGCCCACCAAGGGGAAGACGGACGCATAGTCATAGCTCCTCACAGAGGGTAGAGAATCAGTTGTCTCTAATCTGGCACGGGAGCCCCTCTAGAGGGACGCGGTTACGGTTTCGGCAACTTGGGTCGCCCCGGAAAACTGGGCCCGCTCAGCGGTCAGGTTGACAGAGAACCTTGGGCACCGGCAGCGGATCGGGCGCGTCGGGGCGCAGGCGATCGGCTAGGCGGGCGATCGCCTCCGAATCGGCCTGCTGCACCGTCTCGAGCAAGTCCAGACTCTGCTCGATCAGGGGCGACACCGCCACGCCAGCGTAGTCTGGCTCATAGGATCGCAGGCGCCCGACCCCTTCTCCCAAAAGGACCATGGCGCCCCGCGCGTTGGCATTGCTGAGGTGATAAATGCCCACCGCAATCTGCAAAATTCCTTGATAGAAATTCCGCTGCGGCCCCACCGCTTCGAGCCAAATCGTTTCGAGGGTGTCGTGACAGGCGTAAAATTCGCCCTGGTTAAACTGCTCTACGCCTTGCCAAAAAGCCGCCGGAACTTCGGACATGGGTCTACACCATGGACTGGCGAACGGCCTGGATTGCCTCAATGCTGATCTCCTGGCGATCGCTGGCAAACTCGTTGTCCGGCGTCAAAAACAGCATGCAGTGGCACTCGTGGCGCTCTCGCATGGGCACACAGGGGCAGTTCCAGAAGGTGGCGCTGGCTTCCGCTGCTTTGTCCTCGTAGTGGCGGCAGGGGCACAGGGGCGAACCCAGTTCTTCTTTGTGGCGAGCGAGTCCTTCGATCACCACCGCCGTCACCGAGGGCTCTGCACAAAAGTAGGTGCCTGTGCGCTTGGCGTAGGTTTCGGCAAAATTCCGCATAGCCTCAAGAGCTTTGTCGTCGGCAGGCGGCTGGGGATTACTCACGTTCATAGGAGATGGTGATGACGGACACGATTGTACGATTTTACCTGGCGAGGGAGGTGGGTGCTCAAGGAGTCGATCAGTAGCGGTTGAGCTGGGTTTGGAGCTGGCTTTGGAGGGGCTGGTCGGCGCTGAGGACTAGGCCCGGATGGTGGGGGTCGAGGGGATAGCGGCGCAGATCATCAGTGGGGGGCCACAGCACCCAGCGACTGCCGGGGGGCAGGGCAGAGAGGGTGCGCGGATCCTGGCTCAGCCAAATCACCGGCGAGTCAGGGGGGCGATCGCTAGTCATGGGCTCGCCCAGGGTGACGGCAGCCAAGGTGGAGAGCACGGTGCGATCGCCCCACACCAGTCCACTGCCTGCGGTCCACAGCTTCGGGCTGAGGGCACACCGCTTGGCATAGAAATACAGCGACGCCGCAGCCGTTACTGCCTCTTCGAAGGTGTCTGGATCCCAGGTGCCGCTACTATCTAGGCACAAAACGATATCTTGGCCGCCGGTAAACACCTCCAGCTCCCGCACCCGCAGCTCGCCGTAGCGGGCGCTGGTCCGCCAGTGGACCAGCCGAATCGGGTCCCCCCAGCGGTAGGGCCGCAGCGATCGCGTCAGGCCCTCCGTTGCCGTCTGGGCGCGCTGATCGCTGTGGAGCTGCAAGCTGCGATCGCGCCCCAGATCGTCCACCAGCGGACAGCGATTGAGAGGCAGCACTCGCGGATAGACAATGGCCGTGGCTTTCACTTCGCGCGATCGCCGGCACCAAAACAGCCCCAGGGGAGCCGCCGTGCGCAGTTGCAGCGTCTGCCAGCGATACACCCCCCGCCGCTCCGTGGGATAGGTGTAGGTCCAGGCATGGGTCTGGTGCGGCGCGATCAGCTCCAGGGAGGCCCGGGCTGGCGATCCCAGCACCTCAGGCACCTCGTCTTGGACCACCAGCAGCGTTTTGGCCTGGGAGGTCGTGTTTTCCAGCAGCACCTCCACACTCAGCAGATCCCCTGCGCTCACGGGCTCGAGGGTGCGCCGACTCACCTTCAGGCCCCGCAGCGATCGCAGGGGCAGCCAAACGGCGATCGCGATTAGCGCCGCGCTAATGCCGCTGATCACATACAGCCACCCCGACAAAGTATTAGTCGCCGCCACAAAGAAAAAGAGCGTCAACCCCAGCAACACCCAGCCCGCATAGGCCGGATTCACCCAGTGGGTTTCGAGCCAGTTCGTGATGCGCCGTTGTACAGACATCCAGCCTCCCGCAGTTGACAGACAGTGACCTCAAAGCCCCCAGCGGATCCCAACTTGACCCAGCTTTGCCCGCTCCAATGGTGCCTTCCATTCTCCCGTGTCCAGACCCCGCTCTGCCAGAAGCCGCGCCACTTTTTCCGTCCGTAATCTTCGCGAAAGCTTCCGTATCTTTACTTCACAACCGCAGATGTTGAGGGAAATATTTCAGTACACTTACGGTTAAACCAAATCAATTTATCCTCTTTATCAGCCATCTTCAGGGAAAGAGGTCATTCAGATCGACCACCTGCCCTGCCCTACCAAAGGAGAGTCTATGACCGGCCCAACTACTAGACGATCTGACGTACCTCGTCCCCCTGTGGAAAGCACAACCCCGCCTCCACCCCCCATTGGCCAGCCGCGCCAGTCTCCCCAGCGAGGCTTGATTGAGCGCATGGTGCGAGACGCCCATGCCCACCAAGCTTCCGACATTCATATCCGGGTGGGTGAAGTGCCGCGCTACCGCATTCGTGGGGAAATGATGGCTGCCCCCAGCGTGGGTCGAGTGACCGCCGAGGTCTTCGAGCAGTACCTCACCGAAATGCTCACCCCGGAGCAAATTCAGCGCTTCAAAGAAGAAAAAGAGCTCGACACCGCGATTTTCTATCCTGGATTTATCCGCTGTCGGGTCAACTGCTTTGATTCCTTGATGGGCGGCGCGATCGTGCTGCGACTGATTTCGCTCAACATCCCCAGCATCGACGAGCTAGGGTTGCCAGAAGTCCTCAAGCACATCGTCAGCCAGCCCCAAGGGTTGATCTTGGTCACGGGGCCTACGGGTTCGGGTAAGTCGACCACCCTGGCCGCCATGATCAACCACCTCAACGAGATGGTCCAAAAGCACATCGTCACGATTGAGGACCCGATTGAATACGTCCACGCGTCCAAAAAGTGTCTGATCAGCCAGCGGGAAGTTGGGCTGCACACCTTTGAATTTCAGAGCGCATTGCGGGCCGTGCTGCGGGAAGACCCCGACGTGATTTTGATCGGGGAAATGCGCGATCGCGTCACGGTCGACACCGCCCTCAAAGCCGCCCAGACCGGCCACCTCGTCCTAGGCACCCTGCACACCCGCAGCGCCATCAGCACCCTCAACCGTCTGCTCAACATCTACAACCCCGAAGAGCAGCAGTCGATGCGCATCCAGATCACCGACTCGCTGATCTCGATTATTTCTCAGCAGCTGCTGCCCACCACAGACGGCCACCGGACCGCAGCCCACGAGATTTTGATCAACACCCCCGCCATGCAGGACTACCTGCTCAAGGGCGAGGAGAGCGAAGCCTTCAACCTGATGGAGACCAACCTCGACGAAGGCATGCAGGTGATGAACCAGGCCCTCTGCGACTTGGTGCTGCTGGGCAAGATCAGCCCCGAGGACGCCGTGAAGGCCTCTCCCGACGCGGGCGACCTGCGCCGCCGGGTGCGCAACCTGGGCGTCGACCCCTCGCGTACCTCCAACCGAGAGTTCTTGGGCGCCAGCCAGGAGTTTCGGCCGTCCTAGGGCTGTCGGCTGCGTAGACAACTGCCCCCTTTACCCCAAAAGCCCGCCGATCAAGATCGGCGGGCTTTTTCGGTTCGAGATTAATTAGCGCCTAAGTTAGCAAACGCCCTAGGCGAGGGTGCTGGCTCGAATCTGGGCAGTCTCGACCGGCGTGCCTGGGGCGTAGACCTTCGCGACGTAGTCTGCCACCATGCGATCGGTGTTGAACAGAGGCGAGTTGGTGCGGATCGACGCCTTCATAAACTGGATCCAGCGGCGTGGCAGGCCATTGGCGTCGCAGTCGTAGTAGGTCGGGGCGATCTCTTCTTCCAGCAAGTGGTAGAGGGACTCTGAATCAATGCGATCTTGCAGCTCTTGGTCGCTGGTGTGGGCATCTTCGCCGATCGCCCAGCCGTTGAGGCCTTTGCCGTCGGGTCCAGCCTGGTAGCCTTCACACCACCAGCCGTCGAGGACGCTGCAGTTGATGCCGCCGTTGAAGCAAACCTTTTGGCCGCTGGTGCCGGACGCTTCGAGGGGACGGCGGGGGTTGTTGAGCCAGACATCGACGCCTTGGACCAGTTTTTGGCCGGTGAAGATGTCGTAGTCTTCGATGAAGGCCACGCGATCGCGAATGGCCGGGTCGTGGCACCACTCCATCAGCTTTTGGATGATGCGCTTGCCTTCTTCGTCGGCGGGGTGCGCCTTCCCGGAGAAGATAATCTGCACGGGGCGATCGGGGTTGCCAAAAATCTTCAGGGCGCGCTGGGCATCCCGCAGCAGGAGGTTGCCCCGCTTGTACTGGCTAAAGCGGCGTGCAAAGCCAATGGTCAAGCAGTTGGGGTTGAGGAGGTGATCGACGGCGTCGATGCTCTCTTGGGATTCGCCGCGAGACCGGCGGGCGACTTTCATGCGATCGCGCACATGGGCGATCAGGCGCTCCTTGAGCGCTTGGTGACGCCACCACAGCTCCTCATCGGGAATCGCGTCCACCTTGGACCACACCGCCGGGTCCGCAATGCGGTTGGACCAGTCCTCGCCCAGGTATTGGGCGTACAGATCGGACATCAGGGGCGCTGTCCAGGTCCGTGCATGGACGCCATTGGTGATGTGGCCAATGGGCACCTTGTCCACCGGGCCGGGATAGAGGGTCGCCCACATCTTGCGGGAGACCTCGCCGTGGAGGGCGCTCACGCCGTTGGCCGTCCGGCACATGCGCAGCGCCAGCACCGTCATGCTGAAGGTTTCCCAGGGATCTCCCAGGCGGCGCGCCCCCAGAGCCAGGAACTGCTCCCGCGAGAGCTTGAGCTCGGGCCAGTAGTGGGCAAAGTAGGAGTCCATCAGGTCCGGGGTGAAAGCGTCGTGACCCGCGGGGACGGGGGTGTGGGTGGTGAAAACCGAGCGATCGCGCACCAGCTTTTCGGCGTCGTAGAAGGACTGACCGCTTTTCTGGATTTCGAGGCGGGTCATCTCCAGGGTGGCAAAGGCGGCGTGGCCTTCGTTGAGGTGGCAGATCGAGGGAGTAATTCCCACGGCTTCTAGGGCCCGGACCCCACCAATTCCCAGCAGCACCTCTTGGGCGATGCGGGTCTCGGAGTTGCCGCCGTAGAGGTGGCCCGTCAGCCATCGATCCACCTGATCGTTGTCCTCGCGATCGGTATCGAGGAGGTACAGGCTGACGCGGCCGATTCGCGCCAGCCAGACCTGGACTTTCACGCGGCGATTGCGGATTTCGAGCTCGACGAGGACCGGCTCTCCTGCCCCATTTCGGATCAGCTCCAGGGGCATGTTTTCGAACTGGCTGTTAACGTAGTAGTCTTCTTGCCAGCCTTGGCGGTTGAGGCGCTGGCGGAAGTAGCCCTGGCGGTAGAGTAAGCCAACGCCCACCAGGGGAATGCCGAGGTCCGACGCCGACTTGAGGTGGTCACCGGCCAAAATGCCCAAGCCACCGGAGTAGATGGGCAGGGACTCGTGAATGCCAAATTCGGCGCAGAAGTAAGCGACGGGATGCTGGGCCGAAATGTGGGGCACCACGCGGCTCGACCAGGTTTCGCCCTCGGCCATGTACTGGTCGAACTGGTCTACGAGGCGCTGGACGCGCCGCAGGTAGACGGCATCGGTGGCTAGCTCCGACAGGCGCACGGGGCAGGCCCCCGTCAGCAGGGCAACGGGGTTATGGCCGCAGGCCTGCCACTGAGTGGGATCAATATTGCGAAAAATCGAGATGCGATCGCCGGTCCAGCTCCACCAGTAGTTGTAGGCCAGGTCAGCAAGACGCTTGAGCGGAAAGGGAAGTTTTGCGGCCAGTTGGGCAGCAGGAGCACATTCCTTGATCATGGGAAAAATGGTGGTGATAGGGTTCGAGCCGTCTCAGAGGACGACAACATCACGGCAGTCAAACCGTCAAAGCACGAGGCGCAAAGCGCGTTTGGCCCCAGAGCGTGCCAGAGATTAGGCCGCTCCAAAACGACAAACTTGAGGCGATCGCCAGAGGCATTGGTTGGGATACACGCTTATCAGCGCAGTCCGACCCGAAACAGCATCCGACCAGACATCAACAACCCGGTGGCTTCACAAACACGCTGGGTAGCACAGGATTTAGGCGTTGCTCTTTGGAAGCCAGTCTGCGGTGCTGCTGAACTGCGTACTAGCTCTTAGAGTGCCAGAAAGATTCGCGAATCCTGGGTCTTTTCATACTCTTTGAAGGTTCGAGAGCAATCCCCGCTGGGAGCGGCCTTGGGGCGATCGGCGCTCCGGTCAGTGCCCAAAAGGGGCGATCGCCAAGAATCTCACACGCTTTCGCCGTGGGAATGTCAAGATGTTCGAAGGCGATCATGCGCCCCTGAGACTGCCAAAGCACCGCGATCGCCCGTTTGTTTTCCTGTCATTTTCTACGCTGAAGTTTGGACCTATGAACCCTGCTCTGACTCAATTTGGCGATCGCATGTCTCACCTGACCGGCGTGCGGGCGATCATGAAAGACATCATTGAAACCCTCAGAGCAGGCAACCAAGACTTCATTAACCTCAGCGCCGGCAACCCGGTGATCCTGCCGGAGGTCGAGCAGCTCTGGCGCGAGTGTACCCAAGACCTCCTGAGCAGCCCCGAGTATGGCGAAGTGGTCTGTCGCTACGGCTCCAGCCAGGGCTATCAGCCCCTCATTGACGCCGTCGTGAAGGACTACAACCAGCGCTACGGCCTGAACCTCACCGATCGCAACGTCCTGATCACCCCCGGCAGCCAGTCTCTCTACTTTTTGGCCGCCAACGCCCTAGGCGGCTACACCACCAGCGGCGATCTCAAGCAAATTGTGCTGCCCCTGAGCCCCGACTACACCGGCTACGGCGGCGTCCCCCTCAACCCCGAATCCCTCAAGGCCTATCGCCCCTCCCTCGACATCGACGCAGCGGCCCACCGCTTCAAATACCGCCCCGACTTTAGCCAGCTGGAGATCAACGAAAACACCGGCTTTGTCTTGTTTTCGCGGCCCTGCAACCCCACAGGCAACGTCCTCAGTGACGAAGAGGTGCGCAAAATCGCAGCCTTGGCAGCCCCTCACAATGTGCCGGTCTTTGTCGACTCGGCCTACGCGCCGCCCTTCCCGGCCCTAAACTTCACCGAGATGACACCCATCTTTGGGGGCAACATCATTCACTGCACTAGCCTGTCGAAGGCTGGGCTGCCGGGCGAGCGCGTTGGCATTGCCTTGGGCGACGAGCGGCTGATCCAGCCGCTGGAGTCCTTTTTGACCAATATGTGCCTGCACTCGTCGCGCTACGGTCAGGCGATCGCGGCGCGGGCGATCGCCTCGGGAGCCCTCGTCGAGATCTCAGAGCGGGTGATCCGCCCCCACTACCAGCAAAAATTTGCGGTGGTCGAGGAAACTCTCGATCGCGCCATGCCCCAAGACCTGCCCTGGTTCCTCCACCGCGGCGAAGGGTCGATCTTCTCCTGGCTGTGGCTAAAGGACTTGCCGATGACGGACTGGGAATTTTATCAGGTGCTCAAGGGCGAAGGCGTGATTGTCGTGCCGGGCAGCCCCTTCTTCCCGGGCCTGACCGAGGAGTGGGACCACCGTCACCAGTGTTTCCGCATCAGCCTGACGGCCAGCGACGCCGACCTCACCACCGCCATGGAGCGCCTCGCCCAGACCGTGGCGCGGGTCTACCAACCGGCGATCGCCCGTTCCTAGGCGCGACGCGACGCTGTCCCAAGGCTGCGCTAAAATCGTGGATCTTTCCAAATCATGGTGATTTTCTGTGGCCCTCCCCTCCCCGAATCTTGATGGCTGGCTTGCCATTGGCCGTATCGTCGCACCCCAGGGATTGCGCGGCGAACTGCGGGTCTATCCCAGTACCGACTTTCCTGAGCGGTTTGAGGAGCCGGGACAGCGGTGGCTGCTGCGCCCCGGCCAGACGGAGCCCCAGGCCGTGCAGCTCGTGGAGGGCTACGAGGTGCCGGGCAAGGGCCTCTACGTGGTCAAGCTGGCGGAGGTGAGCGATCGCAACCAGGCCGAAGCCCTGCGCGACAGCCTGCTGCTGGTGCCTGAGAGCGATCGCCCGCCCCTCGAAGCAGACGAGTTTCACGTTGTCGACCTGCTCGGCCTCAGCGTCATTGAGCAGGCGACCCAGACCCTCCTTGGCACCGTCAAGGACGTGATTCCGGCGGGCAACGATTTGCTGGAGGTGCAGCTCGATCCGGCGTGGCTGGCCAGCCACGCTCCCGCCCCGGAAGCCGCCGAGACTCCCGAGCCAGAGACCGACCCCGAGAACAAAGGCGATCGCAAAGCACGGCCTCGCAAAGCCAAGCCGCCAACGGTGCTGATTCCCTTTGTCAAAGAAATCGTGCCGGTGGTCGACCTGGTGCAAAAGCGCCTGGAAGTCGTGCCGCCCGCCGGCCTGCTAGAGATCAATCGCTAGGTCAGCGGCAGCAAAATTTCGAACTCTGTACCAGGAGAATGGCCGTCTACAGTTCGGGGCGATCGCAAGCGCAATTCGCCCCCGTGCTTGGCCGTCACGATGCGATAGCTCATGGCCAGGCTCGTTTCCTTGGTGGCTCGGCGCTCCACCGAAAAGGACTCCTCGACCTGGCGCTGCTGCTCTGGGCTCATGCCAGGCCCATTGTCCGCAATGATAATGCGCACCCAGCGTTCGCTCAGGGAGCCTTCTTTGCCCACTTCCGCCTGGTCACAGAGCTGGGTCTTCACCTCGATGCAGGGCTTCTGGACGTGGGAGCGGGGTCGGTGGGCGATCGCCGTCGTGGTTTCGGCCTCCACCGCCAGCTTTTGGCGCACCGCCTCATCCAGCAGCGAATCCACCGCATTCACCAGCAAATTCATAAACACCTGCCCCAGCTGCCCCAGATAGCACGACACGGGCGGCAGATGGCCATAGTCGCAGACAATCTGAATTTCGTTGGCCAGACGACTCTTGAGCAGCAGCAAGATGCCGTCTAGACAGGCGTTGAGGTCAGCAGGCTTGGGATAGACCTCGTCAATATGGCAAAAGTTTTGCAGACCAGAAGCGAGCTTTTTGAGGCGTTCAGCCCCGCTGCGAATGCTTTCGATGGCCCGGGGCAGGTCTTCTTGGAGATAGTCCCACTCCACCGCTTCCTTGAGGACAGCGATCGCCGGTGACGGCGTCGACTCCTGGGCCTCGTAGGCCCGCAGCAGCGCGATCAGCTGGTCGCCATAGGTGGTCAAATGGCTCAGATTCCCCCAAATGAAGCCCACCGGATCGAGAATTTCGTGGGCCACCCCGTCCACCAAGGACCCCAGGTTGGCCATTTTCTCGTTGTGGATCATCTGCATCTGAATGCGCTCGTAGCGCACCTGGGTCTCGATGCCCCGAATCTGCCAGTAGGCAATATTGAGATCGTGGACGTTGAGCAGGCGGTAGGCTTGGCCGGGGGACTCCACCAAAATCGGCTCCCCCTGCAATTCGGGCGATCGCCGCAGAGCCCGCTGAGCCGCCGTCACGATCGGCGTATCCTCCAGCAGCCATAAAACATCCGCGCGGGCGTGGCTGTAGAGCACCGACACCGGGCGATCGAGAAACAGGCCCATGCCTTCTGGCCGAATTAGCGATTCGAGCAGGCGCTGTCGGGAGAGCAACCCCAGCAAGCGCCCCTGCTGCTGCAAAATCACTCCCGGCAGCAAAGGATACTGCTCAAAAATGGCCACAATTTCGCGGCTCAGGCAGGTGGCAGCGATCGAGAACTCGTAGAGCGGCAGTTCTCGCAGCACAGACTCTAGCTTTAGATCCTGCTCGCTTCCTTCTAGCCGATAGGGCAAGGGAGGCTCATATCTATGGGCATCTAACACACATCAACGACCAGACAAAGGTTGACATCCTCTTTCCGCAACCCTAACAAAGATGCAGAAAAATTCCGTGGATTACCCCGAAGGTTTCCTGCTTTTCAACCTTTTGATGAGACCCAAGCGTTTGGGGCGCGAGCCTCCGCCAGACTGATTTCACAGGCATCTTTCAGCGTCCACTCACCGCAGGCGAGGCAAAACGTCTGGAACTGGGAATACAACCTCCAGCCCTCAGGCGTTGGGGTGGCGTTACCAGGGCAGCGATTCACTCAAACCATTGGTCTGATTCTCTCATACTCATAGAGAGCGTGAGCGATGGCTAGGTGAGCAGCGCAGCTAGGCCAGAGGCAGCAAAATTTCAAAGGTCGTGCCTGTCTGATCGATCAAGGCTCCGTCTTGGGTCGACCGCGACCAAAAGTTTAGGTGGCCCCGATGCTTTTGCGTCACGATTTGGTGGCTGATGGCCAGACCGAGCCCCGTTCCTTTACCGACTGCCTTGGTGGTGAAAAAGGTATCGAAAATTCGCGTCTGAATCTCTTCAGGAATGCCCGAGCCGTTATCAGCAATGCTCACGGCTACCCACATTTTGGGATGAGGGTCATGGGGGCCGCTTAGTCGGGACTGGAGCCGGGTGGTGATCTGGAGGTGGGGCCGCCAGCCTGTTCTTGCGCCGTTGGTAGGTATCAGGGCGTGCTTTTCACTGAGGGCGTCGATCGCGTTGCTCAGCAAGTTCATAAACACCTGGCTGAGCTGCCCAGAGTAGCAGGGGACGAGCGGCAGATCGTCGTACTGCCGGATGACCTCGATTTCGCCTTCTTTTTTTAGGCGGCTGCTGAGAATGAGCAGGGTGCTTTCGATGCACTCGTGCAAATCGGTGGGCCGCAGCTGCGATTCATCCATGTGGGAGAAGTTGCGCAGGCTGTTCACAATTTTGCGCAGGCGCTCGGCGCCCAAGCTCACGCTGCTCAGCAAGCGCGGCAGGTCCTGGGCCAAAAACTCAAATTCGATGTCTTCTTTGAAGGTGGCGATCGCCTCTGGCTGGCCAGCCTTCGCTTCATACAGCTCCACCAAGTCCATCAGGTCCTGGCTGTAGTTCGCCAAGTGCTTGATGTTGCCGCAGATAAAGTTCACCGGGTTGAGAATTTCGTGGGCGACTCCCGCCACCATCTGGCCCAAGCTCGCCATCTTCTCCGTTTGGATCATCTGCGCCTGGGTCTGCTCTTGCAGCTGCTGCATCGCCAGCACATGGATCTGGGAGTGGGCAACCAGCAAATGATGGGTATCCAGCAGCCGGTAATCTTGGGGGGCGACTTCCACCACGATGGGCTCGTAGAGCAAGCTGGGCGATCGCTGCAGCGCCATCTGAGCCGCACTCACCACCAGCGCCGTCGCCGGCAGCACCAGCACCTCCGTCGAGGCAAACTGGTACAGCACCTCCACCGATCGCGTCAGGAAAATTTCCAGGCCGTAGCGACGACTTGTCAGCTCCCGAAAGCGGCGACGAGAGATCACCCCTACAAACTCCGCTTCCCGCCGAACAACAATCCCGGGCAGCAGAGGATTGTGATCCAAAGCATCCGCCACTGACTGGGCTGGCGCCTGCAAATCCACTTGGCAATCGTGCAGCGCCAACTGATAGAGCGTTGATTCCAAACTCACCGCTGCATCGCCCATCTCGCGAACTGGCGAAGCAACCGAGGCATCAAGACAGGGCAGTATTGACATGGGGAAAAGCTCGTGCAGCCGTCGAAATCGCGGCAGTAAACAGCCGACAAGAGCTGTTTAACATAGAATTCGCCACTGCATCCTAGCTGGGAGTCCCTGCGCTTCACAACGTCAGAAACATAACCGCATATTAAATCCGCTTTAACGCAAATTTTTCTGCTCTCTACTCTCTGCTAGGACCGGTCTTCCTCAGGCGCGGATAGCCTCGAGGGCGATCGCCGCGTCCCGTTTTGCAGGTCGGCCTGTTCCCCAAACTGGATGTGCAGAGCCTCTAGGTCTTCCGGCGCCATCCGCACCAGCAGCGATCGCAGCCGCATCCGGTGAATATAAGGCCAACCGCCCTCCGCCTCAATATCTCGCAGCAGCGCATAGAGCGCCTGGCGGTTTTGGGGCAGCGAGTCCTGAAACCACGTATCACAGATCTCCTTGTGGAGACGCTCCAGCTCCCGAAGCACAAACAGCAGATTGAGGCTATCCCCCTCCTGCTGATGGGCGATCGCCCGCACTTCTTCCAACTCCGCCTGCAAAGTTTCCTGCCACCGAACCTGCTCCAATCGATGATCCTCCATATCGCCCCTTTGGTCCTTCAGGATTAAGCCCTCAACACCTGCCCTAGGCTGAAAACCTTCCGACACTCAATCCAAGATCGCAGCCCAGGCTTCTCAAAAGAAACTCGTTTTTGCGGGAGCCTCGTTCTTTGAGCTTCACATCAGAAGATACGCTTCAGCGCCTATCGCAAGGCTCCGCATACCAGATTCACGCTCCCAAAAACCTGGGGTGCCGATGGACATTACCAAGCTAATTTTTGCACCCTTGGCAATTCGTCGCTAACCCCCGCCCGTGATTTGAGCCCCAGTCAACCGCAGCTTGCCCCTCCGTACCCTTGCAGCAGGGCCGGGGCTACTAGCCAAGTCAACTCAATCTACAAGACTCAGGTGTTTCAAAATGTATCAATCGTTAATCTAACGAGGGAAAAGCAGCAGCCAGAAATTAATTCTTTTAAAAAACCTCTAGCAATTTAACGGCACCTCGAAAGGTTACAAGACCGTGTACAATGCTTTGGTGGGACTTGGGTTGAACCATTTCGGCATCATAGAGGCATTTTTTAAAAATTGGCATCAACTCAAAAACGTCTCCCCAGCGATCGGTAATGTCTTGAAAAAACACATTACAAATTGTTACGTAATGTGTTCATCTTTTCCTAATTTGGTTTAGAACTCATTACTTACCCGCTTGGATCAGCTTTGAAGAAGCACCCCTTTACTTGCACTGGCAGGGACTTTGATATTTGGTATTGAGGTTAACTATGAGATACCGTGCTCTGATCACCGCGCTTGTGGCTGTATGCCTCAGCGTTCTAACCGCTTGTAGCGAAGGACCATCCGCTGGCAGCGATCTGCTGACCTACGACCAGATCGTCGGAACTGGCCTAGCAAACAACTGTCCTCAGCTCCAAGAAACCAGCCGGGGCGCTATTTCCATCGACTCCAGCAAGTCCTATCGGCTGAGAGACCTTTGCCTCCAGCCCACCGAATATCTGGTCAAGGAAGAGAGCAGCAAGCGGCGCGAGTCTGCGTTTGTCCCTGGCAAACCCCTGACTCGCTACACGACGACCATTGACCAGGTGGAAGGCAGCCTCAGCATCGGTAGCGATGGTAGCCTCACCTTCAATGAAGAAGACGGCCTAGACTTCCAGCCCACCACCGTTCTGCTGCCCGGTGGCGAGCAAGTACCTTTCCTATTCACCATCAAAGGTCTTGTTGCTCAGACCCAGCCGGGTATCGACAGCATCAACACCTCCACCGACTTTGAAGGCAGCTTCAAAGTGCCTGGCTACCGCACCGCCAACTTCCTCGATCCCAAAGGCCGGGGCCTTGCTAGCGGCTACGACAACGCAGTCGCCCTGCCCGCTCAAGCTGACAGTGGCGAACTGAGCCGCGAGAACACCAAGAACTTCCGCGTGCGCGAAGGCAACATCTCACTGCAAGTTGCCAAGGTCGATCCGGTCACCGGCGAAGTTGCGGGTACTTTCGTGAGCATTCAGCCCTCTGATACCGACATGGAAGCAAAAGATCCTGTCGATGTCAAAATCCGCGGCCTCTTCTACGCTCGCGTCGAAGCGTCGTAAACCAAACGTTGACTTCAACCCTTTAGCTCATTGTTCAGAGCTTTCACGGTTTGCAATGTTCGGATCACAAATAACTTAAAAGTTTCTGATCTGGGAATTGATCTGGAAGCTTAAAACGGGGGAGAGACAACTAGTCTTCTCCCTCTTTTTGTGCGTTCTTTGGGAAATAGTTATTGCGGCTGTCCTTTGGCTGCTCGACTGCTGGCAGTACCGTACAACCAATACTCTAGGAAGTAATCTTTGAGGCCACGCTAATTAGTAAATTTATGGTGAAATTTTTTGACCTCTGCTAAATTTCTTGAGATCTGAGCTGTTTCTGGCTTTAATTCCAGCGATCGCCTTTGGTAGGCTAGGGTCGGGCTGGCTGTACTTCCGTACAATTAGCGTTGCTTCGTCTTCCGAAAACTCGTAGTTTGAAATGATAATTCAAGCTGACTTGGCTAGCCGTGACCCCAGAGGTCCCAGACTCTCAGCAGTCAAGCAACGGGTGCTAGCCACGCAAGGTGCATCTACAAGCTTCAGCATTCTTTTTGGATTTGACCGGCGCTTGAGCTACGGTGCCGGGTATGATGAGCCCAGGACACTGGCAGATATTGCACTGTCTTATTATTTTCTGGGGCTGACATCGTCTACTAAACCCACGTGCTCTACCCCCTGAATTCGTCATGACTACAACTCTCTCGCATGACCTGAAGCAGAAGACACTTCAGCTTTTGAAGCAGTATCGCGACTCGCCTTCGCCTGCTCTCCGCAATGAACTTGTTCAGCTCAACCTAGGCTTGGTCCGGAAGGAAGCTCATCACTGGATCAACCAGTGCACTGAGAATTATGAGGATTTGCTTCAGGTGGGCTCGATGGGGCTCATTCGGGCGATCGAGCGTTTTGACATAACGAAGGGGCATGCCTTTAGTTCGTTTGCGATTCCCTACATTCGCGGCGAAATTCAGCACTATCTGCGCGATAAGGGGTCACCGGTTCGGATTCCGAGACAGTGGTTGACGATTCAGCGCCAAGCGGTTTGGGTGATTCGCGATCTGCAGGTGAAGCTAAACCGGCTGCCGACCGACTTAGAAACAGCCGAAGCGCTGGAGATCACGCTGGATGAGTGGCAGCAAATCAAGCTAGCTTGCCAAAACCGATCTCCGCTGAGCCTAGATGCACCGGTGTCCGATGATGACGAGGGCACAGCCAGTCTGGGGGAAATGCTGCCGGATAGTCACTATCGCAGCTTCCAGCTAGCCCAGGAAGATCAGCTGCGGCTACAGCAGGCGCTGGTGCAGCTTGAGAAGCGCACTCGCGATGTGCTTGAGTTTGTATTTCTCTATGATTTGACGCAGAAGGAAGCGGCGGAGCGCTTGGGCATTAGTGCTGTGACGGTATCGCGCCGAGTCAAGCGAGGCCTACAGGCTCTCAAGCAGATGATGGCTGCTGGCAATGAGGCGTCCTGAGGGTGCTGGGTAGAGCACAAGCCAAGAGAATAAGCGGCGATCGCTGACTTTCAGAGGCTGGCTCGCAAATGTTGCAGAGTGCGTCGTTTCATCTGTGTCCCCCGAAAGTAGTTGATATTCTAGTAGCAGGCGCGCTAGTAGAAAGGCTGCTAATCCAGCGACACTGGCACATCAGTTTGCGATTCCTAGAACTCCTATGTCTTCAAAGCGTCGATCGCCCGCTACTGCCCGCTATTTGTTGGCCCGGCTGCGGCCCCTGGCTCAGCCAATTTTTTGGGGACCTGCGATCACGCTGGTGATTGCGCTGCTGTTTGCCTGGGACTACTGGCAGCGTCCTGGAGAACTGGCCAACTACGGGGCAGAAAACTCAGATTTGATGAATAGCCGCGCGGCCCAAGAGGCGGTCGGCGACGCTGAGAATAATGCCATCGGCGCTGATATCGATAATTTGGACGTGCTGCTCGGAGAGCTCCGGCCCAATCCATCGGAGGGCGGGAAGGCCAAGACAGAGGTGTCGCCCGCCGGGGAAGTTGATCTTTTGCAGATGGCGGCGTCCCAGGCGATCGCTGAGCCGGAGCGGCCGGATTCTTCAGCTTCTCAAGACAAGCAGCGATCGCAGCTCTCTCGCGCAGCAAACCGACCAACTGAAGCATCTATTTTTGCAGATTTATCCCAGCCCGCTGGGTCGGCTTCTGAGTCGCCCTACGGTCTGACATCTCTATTGGGGTCGGCCAATCGTTCCCGCAGCCGCAGCTTTGGGACCTACAGCAGCAATGCTT
Source organism: Geitlerinema sp. PCC 7407 (assembly GCF_000317045.1). Classification (NCBI taxonomy): domain Bacteria; kingdom Bacillati; phylum Cyanobacteriota; class Cyanophyceae; order Geitlerinematales; family Geitlerinemataceae; genus Geitlerinema; species Geitlerinema sp. PCC 7407. The sequence continues at coordinate 977,829 of NC_019703.1, read as the reverse complement.
TGGGCACGAGCAGCGCCGAGACAGAAACAGCCCCCGTCAACCAGCTCCAGCAGGCTCTCGATCGCGCTGCTGGCTTCCCAGCGGCAGAGGCACCGGTCGCGGAGGAGTCGGGCGATCGCCCGGCGGCTACCGAGTCTCTTGGCCAGATAAGCCGCCCCAAAATTCCCAGCACTAGCGCACTCTACGGCAGCACGTCCTACGGCCAGCCCTACGTTGCACCGGGCGGATCGGGCATCAGCAGCTCTTCGTTACCATTGAGCAGCGGGTCGTACTCCACAGGCAGCAGCCCCAGTGGCTACTCACCCTACGGCACCGCACCGAGCGCTAGTACCAGCGCTCCAACGGTCAACAATGCCTATACTCAGCTGATTCAGCCCGCTGGCAGCCCCATGGGCAGTCCAGGCGGATACAGCAGCGTGCCGTCAACGGGCTCACCCAGCTACAGCTCTACGCCGGTTCAGCCTAGCTACAGCGGCTCCAACGGCAGCTTTGGGACATCCAGCTTTAGTAGCGCTCCCGGTACAACGACCCTGCCACAGACCAACAACAGCGCTTTCACCACCCGATCCTCGGTCCCGGGGCGAACGCTGGGGGGTGGCAGAATCGGTACGTTTTCTGATCCCTAGCAGGTTCATACAGGGTGAGGCGCTGTAGCGAGGCCAGAGCGCCCCACACGGGACGGTTGATCTAGACAACTCCATGTGGGAGGCGATCGCCTCCCACATGGGGCTTTGCAGGCCCCCTAGACGTGAGCTCTAGTCGTCGAAGTGGCGAATAATCGCATCTGCGAACTCTGAGCACTTGAGGGGTTCGACCGGCGGCGTCATCAGACGAGCCAGGTCATAGGTCACCTCTCCATTGGAAATCGCCGCGCCCAGACCCTTCTTGATCAGGTCTGCCGCTTCCTGCCAGCCCATAAACTCCAGCATCATCACGCCGGACAAAATCACAGAGCCGGGGTTCACGCGATCGAGACCTGCGTGCTTGGGAGCCGTGCCGTGGGTCGCCTCGAAGATGGCGCTGGTGTCCCCAATGTTGGCGCCAGGGCCCATGCCCAGACCGCCCACGATCGCCGCAGCGGCATCCGACAGATAGTCGCCGTTGAGGTTCAGCGTTGCCAAGATGGAGTACTCATCCGGACGGGTCTGAATCTGCTGGAAAATGCTGTCGGCAATCCGGTCATTGACCATCACCTTCTCTTTCCACTGGCCGTTGCCATGGGTTTCCCAGATCGCGTCTAGGACCGCTTTCACTTCGGCCGCGATCGCCCCTTGCTTCTCCGCCGTAAGGCTGTCGTACCCAGGCTCCAGCAGCCTTGCATTATCTTCCACCGACAGGTCAGGATTTTTTTCCTTATTGCCCAGGATCCACGACTCTCGCTCGGTCACACACTCGGCGCGAAACTCCGTCGTCGCGAGCTCATAGCCCCAGTCTCGGAAGGCCCCCTCGGTGTACTTCATGATGTTGCCCTTGTGGACCAGGGTCACCATCTGCTTTTCCTTGGGCAGTCGCAGCGCGTGCTTGATGGCTCGGCGGACCAAGCGCTGGGTACCGGTCTTGCTCACGGGCTTGATCCCAATTCCCGAATCCAGGCGAATTTGCTTACCCTTGTGCTCGGGTGTCGCCGGGATTAGCTCGTCGTTGAGCAAGGCGATCAGCTTGTCGCCGATTTCGCTGCCTTGGCGCCACTCCACGCCCAGGTAGATATCCTCGGTGTTCTCGCGATAAATGATGACATCCAGCTTTTCGGGGTTGCGATGGGGCGACGGCGTGCCAGGGTAGTAGCGGCAGGGGCGCACGCAGGCATACAGGTCATGAATTTGCCGGAGCGCAACGTTGAGAGAGCGAATACCGCCCCCCACAGGCGTTGTCAGGGGTCCCTTGATCGCTACCCCGTATTCCTGGATCGCCTGGAGGGTATCTTGGGGCAAGTACTGGTAGGTGCCGTACTTCTCGCAGGCTTCGTCGCCTGCGTAGATTTTGAACCAGGTGATTTTCCGGCGATCGCCATAGGCGGCCTGTACCGCAGCATCAAACACTTTTTGGGAGGCTGGCCACAGGTCAACCCCCGTTCCATCTCCCCGAATAAAGGGAATAATTGGGTTGTCAGGCACAATGGGCTCACCGTTCTCAAACTTGATCGGCAAGCCTGTCTCGGGAGGGGTGATCTTTTCGTAGCTGCCCATCGCGGCTCCTAGCTTTCAGCGCTCATATAGACCGGGTAGATCTTACACTGCGGGATTCCTTCGTGTTTCGCTTTGGAATACCGCTCAGCAGAATCAGTCGCAACAAGTTTTACTCTGAGCTTGGCAGTTGCCTGACCCCTAGAGCCTGAAAGTTTGATTTTGCGGTTGTTTGACGATCAGTTGAATTGCAACAGACTTGCCGCAGAATGGAGTTAGGCCAGGCCAGACTGCCTGCTAACTGCCAAAGAGATAGTCACCGTCTTTGACGTCTGCGCGAGATTTCGAATGAAGCGAATTTTAATTGTCGACGATGATGCAGCTCTCAGGGCGGCTTTAAGTCGTTATTTGGAAAATAGAGGTTTTGCAGTTCAAGTTGCTGCTTCAGGGCTAGATGGATTGCGCGTGTTTGAAGACAATCCGCCCGATGTGGTGGTGTCTGACGTGATGATGCCGGAGATGGATGGCTTTGAGTTTTGTAGCCGTCTGCGGGCCACCCGGGCCGGACAATTGGTGCCGTTTATTTTTCTCTCGAGTAAGGGAGAGCTAGATGACCGGGTGCAGGGTCATCACATTGGCGCCGATGACTATCTGCTCAAGCCCTTTGAGCCGAGAGAGCTGGTGGCCAAGATCGAGGCGCAATTGGAGCGATCGCGCCGCACCCACGCAGAAATTGTCCGGCTCATCCAGCAGTCTGACCGCAGCCCCAATGGCGCCGAGGAGCACCCTCCTCAGCCGCTGCCGCTGACGCCCGCCGAGGAAAAGGTTTTTTGGGAAGTGATTCAGGGCTATACCAACAAGCAAATCGGCGATCGCCTTTTTGTCAGCCCCCGTACGGTCCAAACCCACCTGAGCAACATTTTGAGCAAGCTTCAGCTCGAAAATCGCTCGCAGCTCATTCGCTACGCCTACGAGCGGGGCTATCGCCCTCCCAGCGAGGAGATGGCGGAGGATTAGGGCAGGTTTAGGGTTGAATCTTTGAATCTAGTGATGTCTGGGATGTCTGGTCTGTACACGCTCGAAACGCTGGTTGCCCAAATCCAGGCCGATCCCCAGCGATGGCGTCCTCTGGTGTTTACCAACGGCTGCTTTGACTTGATCCACGCTGGCCATGTGCGCTATCTCCAAGCTGCCCGACGTCGGGGTCGGGCGCTGGTGGTGGGTCTCAACAGCGATCGCTCGGTGCAAGCAATCAAGCCCGCCCGTCCCGGCTTTCCGCAGCGGCCGATCATTCCAGAAATTCAGCGGGCCGAGGTCTTAGCGGCGCTGCGGGCAGTGGACGGCGTCGTTCTCTTTGAGGAGACTACCGCGACGCGCCTGATCGAGGCCCTACGGCCCGAAATCTACATCAAGGGCGGAGACTACGAGATTTCTCAGCTGCCCGAAGCGCCGGCAGTGCAGGCCTACGGCGGCCACATCGAGCTGATTCAGGTCGAAGTTCCCAGTTCAACCAGCGCGATCGTCCAGCAGATCTTGGCCGGGGCGATCGCTCATCCACCTGTGCTCTAGCCGCTCTTCATCAGCGCCCTCGACCCCACCGAGCGATGATCCCAGACCCTTGGGCTCACCAGCGTCCGAGCCGGGGCCGCGGTCTAGAGCAAGGGGCCTGAGGCGATCGCGATCGCCGGATGATCCAAACAACTCCCCCCAAGAAGACGGTCACAGGTGCATAACTCTTGATAGTGTTGAATTTATGGATGAATTTCCACCGACTATGAGTAGCCCCTCCACCCATTGCGGATCAAATTCTGTCACCAACACTATGGATCAGGTCACCGTTCTTCGAGAAAAGCTGCAATCTGAGCCTGAAAAAAATTGGCTACCGGTGATCCAGGACCTAGCAAATTTTGGGGAGGCGGGCCTCATGGTTTTGCTAGACTTTCTGCGATCGCAGCGCGACAACCCCGTCACGCCGGCCGTCGGGAAAGCGCACCAGCTTTTGGTCGCCTCCGGGTCGGCGATCGCCCTCGACAGCCTCGAGAAAGAATTTCCCAACGGCGTCATGCCCCGTGCCTCAGACCAGCAGATTGACTATCTTCCCCTTGAGAACCTGCTGGCTGCCCAAAACTTCCAAGAAGCGGACGTCGTCACCCTCCAGAAGTTTTGTGAACTCGCCGGCCCCATTGCCATGCGGCGCAAGTGGGTCTACTTCAGCGAAGTCAACTCTTTTCCCATCGCCGACCTGCAAACCGTCGATCGCCTGTGGCAAGTCTACTCCGAAGGTAAATTCGGCTTCTCCGTCCAGCGGGAGCTCTGGTTTGGCGTCAGCCGCAGCTGGGATCGCCTGTGGCCCAAAATCGGCTGGAAGGACGGCCGGACCTGGACCCGCTATCCCGGCGGCTTTACCTGGGATTTGAGCGCCCCTCGCGGCCATCTGCCCCTGACCAATCAGCTGCGCGGCGTTCGGATGATGGAAGCGCTCATGAACCACCCCGCCTGGAATTCCTAGTGCTGGCTCAGCCGCGCGCTGGTGTCAAAGTCGACGGCTCGCGGCGCGGAATCTCGTAGGTCAAAAAGTCGTGAGCCATGAGAGTCTGGGGAAAAATCGCCCGCGCCTCCGCCAGCAAGTCCTCGAGCTGAATGGCATTTCCGGGCGCATAGCGGGGGCTGAAGTGGGTCATGATCAGCTGCTGTACCTGGGCGGCTAGGGCCACCTGGGCCGCCATGGTCGAGGTGGAATGCAGCCGCTGAAAAGCCATCTCCGCATCTCGGTGGGAGAAGGTGGCTTCATGGATCAGCACATCGACATCCTGGGCTAGGGCGATCGCCTCCTCGCAAAACACCGTATCCGTGCAGTATGCCAGTTTGCGACCTGGCTGATCTGGCCCGCACAAATCGTGCCCCCGCACCTGGCGTCCATCGGGCAGCGTCACCACCTCACCCCGCTTCAGCTGGCCGTAGATCGGCCCAAACGGAATTCCCAGCGCCGCAGCCCGCTCCGCATCAAAGCGTCCCGGCCGGTCCTTCTCCTCCACCCGATACCCAAAGGCTGGTACTCGGTGCTTCAGCAGCGTGCAGAACACCCGAAATTCATCATCTTCATAGACCAGACCGGGTTCGACCATGTGCACCTGCACCGGGTAGGACAGATGGGTGTGGGAATAGCGCTCGCAGGCCCGCAAATACTCCTCGAGGCGGGGCGGCCCGTAGAGGTCTACCCGCGCTGTGTTGCCCGCCAAGCCGCAGCTTGCCAGCAGCCCCATCAGCCCGAAGACATGATCGCCGTGCATGTGGGTGACAAAAATGCGCGTCAGCTGGCTGACCTTGAGATCGCTGCGCAAAATTTGGTGCTGAGTTCCTTCGCCGCAGTCAAACAGCCACATTTCCGCCCGCTGGGGCAGGCGGAGAGCCACGCTAGAGACGTTGCGGGCGCGGGTAGGGATCCCAGAACTCGTACCAAGAAAGGTGATTTGCACGGCTGAAAACAAGGAAGCAACAGTGAACAAAAGCTCTCCCTATGGTGGCACAGATGCCTTCGCCAAAGGATGGCCATGCCGATTGCAAACAACATCTGCTGGTATAGTATTCCAGTTAAGAAAGTGGTCCCTCGGTCAGATTTTGTGCGGACGCAGGGACCCCAGATAGCGTAGTAAGGGGATGATGGAACGCCCAAAGGTTGGGGATTTCCTGGAACCTTTGACGCCCCCCAAACATCCTTAATAAGCGGCTCCAAGCTCACCCAATTTGGGGCTGCTGTGCGATCGCCCATCCTGATAAAAAATCACTCCCTTCCATTTTTGAGGAGCGTTGAAAGCATGAGATTTGGTTGGTTGTCTTCCCTCCCCCTCAATACAGCCAAGCTCGTTGGCAAGCACGCCTGGCTTTCAGTGCTGCTGTGGCTCGCCACCATGGCCCCGGCTCGGGCCGCTCTCGAACTACGGGTCGCCATCGAAGAAGACACATCCCAGGTTCTAGTAGGCAGCTCGACCGCCGCGACGGTACGCACTGCGAGTGGCGAGACCCTCGGCGAAATCGCCGGGATGAATGGGTTTGAAGCGAGGCTCCAGGGCGGCGGGATTGTCCTGAGCGACGGTTCGGGCGATCGCTGGCAAAACACCGCCCTGTGGATCGAGCCCTCGGGCGAAAACGGCCTCGTTTGGATCGGCGACAAGTGGTATCGGGGTCGAGTGCTGCTAGTTCCCAGCAGCGGAGGCCTCACCGCCGTTAACTACGTGGACCTGGAGCACTATCTCTACAGCGTGCTCGGGAGCGAGATGAGCCCCAGCTGGCCCCTCGAAGCCCTCAAGGCCCAGGCAGTAGCCGCTCGCTCCTACGCGCTCTATCAGCGCAAAACCGCCGGTAATACCGTTTTTGACGTTGGCGACACCCAGTCATGGCAGGTGTATGAGGGCGTCAGCAAAGAGGCGCCTAGCACCGTTGCGGCGGTCAGCGGTACAGCAGGCCAAGTCCTGACTTACAACGGCCAGATTATTGAAGCCGTCTTCCACTCGTCTTCGGGCGGCTACACAGCGAATGTCGAAGATGTCTGGAGCGAGCCCCGCCAGTATCTGCGGGCGGTGCAGGATTTCGACAATATTCCTGAAAATAAAAATGCCCAGTGGGAAGTGGCTTTCTCGGATGCCGAGCTGGGCAATCTGATCTCCGGCGTGGGCACGGTGCTCGATATCGCGCCAGTGCGGCAGACGCCCGAAGGACGGATGGTGTCGGTGCGGGTGCGGGGTACGGGGGGCGAAAGAACCCTCAGCGGCAGCGCGCTGCGCCAAGCCCTAGGGCTCAAGAGCACCCGCTTTTCAGTGGCGGCCGGCAGCGATCGCACGAAGGCCGCCAGTGGGTCGGTGTTCGTCTTCCGAGGCGGCGGCTGGGGCCACGGCATTGGCATGAGTCAGTGGGGCGCCTACAACCTAGCCAAGCAGGGTAAAGACTATCAGACGATTTTGTCCCACTACTACCAAAACACGCTGCTGTCGGCGATTAAAGTTGAATAAGTCTTGTTTTGGGATGCTTTTGGGCATTCAGTCCCAATTGCTTTGAAATTCACAAAAAATAGGCGCGATCCAGTGGCGATCGCGCCTATTTTTGATTTTTTGCTCTGCGCTTTTGCGCTGTCTCTTCGGAGGCTCCAAACCTATCAGCAGAGCTTCAGCGGTTGAGAGAAGCCTGCGGCCAAAGCCTGAGCTAGCATCCTCAAGCCACTAGGAATCTCGAGCCTCAAGGCGGCGCTGCCACTCAGCGTCGATTTGATCCTTACGCTCGATATCTTGCTCAATGAGGTCAGATTCGGTCGTGTAGGCCAGATTCTTGGCATCAACCACCGTTTCTGCGGCAAAGGTGCGGGCATAGTCGAGCTTGTGCTGCAATTCAGGGGTGGCGCGATTGAGGGCGATCGCCCGTGCCTGCCGCTGTTCGTTGCGCGCGTTCACTTTGGCATTGCGCCACTGCACCCAGAAGTAGCGCACCAGGGGAATCGTCAAAAAGGCCGCGCTGTAGCCCAGAGAAACGCGGAACAGCAGGACAAAAAGACTGGAGGAAACGGCCGCTTCAGCAATGAGGCTGCCCAAAACCAGCGAGAGTACCAGCAGGGTACCGCCCAGGGCGATCGCTCCCATGATCTGACCCGACGAGGCCAAGCTAAAGCGCCAAGACATCTCCTTGAGGTAAGCCGCTACTGACTGGGTACGGGTTTGAGCAGCCATGGTTTGCAGCTCTGGGAAGTGGTAGATCAGGCCGCCCTCCTGACTGACCTCCGGGCGACCGTCAAAGCGCAGCAGCACCGGCAGCATATAGTCTTCGGTCGATTGGGCGCTGCGATCTCCCAGTTCATCGAGGTAGGGGGCAATTTGCTCCGCTACGACTGCTCCCTGATGATTGCGAATGGTCGTAGCGATCAGCTTCCAGCGACGCTCTTCTAGAATCGCGTTGGGGTTACCGTCCCCAAAGAGGAAGGAAAAAATCGCCACAAAGAAATTCATGCCGCTCTCAGACTGCTGGCGCTCCGGGCGCGCCTCGTAGCCATAGCCTGGATCAAAGAACCAGAACAAATCTGGGGTAATCCAAACGCGCGGCAGCCCAAAGCCACTACCTGAGTCGCTATCGCTGCTGGAGTCGCCGTCTCCATCGCGATTCAGGCTCATGACAATCGCAATAATTGCCAGCAGCGTCAGCGCTATCAAGGCAACAAGAACAATGCCAAAGGAAATTCGGATGAGATAGAACAGCACCCGCCAGACTTTTTGCCACCACTCTTGGAGCTGCAGCCGAAAGTACTTGTTGCGCAGGATTGTGCGAAAATCCTTCGAAAATTGATACGCGATGTCTCCAGACTCCGCCACCTGCAGGTGGCCGCCCGCATCACTGGCCAAGGCCAATAGCTCTCGCTGAGCTACCTTGATATCCAAGCCAGCCTGGGCTGCGACATCCCCAACCGTAGCGCGGTAATTGAGTTGCTCAACCGCTTTCATAACGGCAGGATTTGGCACCATGTCCGTCTCCCGTCGGAAGTTACGTGATTGACCCCTACGCGCTGCTACAGAGCCGCCGCGTTTAAGTATTTCCTAAAACAGCGACAGCGCGGTGATTTTCGAGCGGCAAGGGCTAACCCCATTGTAGTTCCTGGCACTTTGTGGCTAGGTTCGCTTTTGGGGGAAGAGTTTGTGGGCAACGGATGCGATCGCTCCGTTTTGGCTTTTATTCTGAGGGAGAGTCTTGGACACATTTGCGATCGCCCCTTTTCAGCGCTACGCTTTCCTTCTCAGCGCCGACGCCCCCTTTTGCCATGAATCACCGTCGCCCGACTCCCCCGAAATGGCGTTTTTCTCCTTCCCTGGCCTTTCCGCTCATCTCGGAGCAAAATTTGCTGCGATTTTTATTTTTGAGCGGTCTTTTTCTCCTGGTCCTAGCAGGGGTTCTTTTTTCGATGAGTCTTCAGGCACTGTCCGTCGACAACACGCGGACTTTGTGGCGGCTGTGGGAGGTGCTGCTCCTGTCAGGCATTGGCGGCGCGATCGCCGGCATGTTCTTCTCGTTTCGGCGGATCTCTCGTCGGCTACAGCAGTCGATCGCCGAGCTCCAAGCTGAGCGAAATTTTGTCTCAGCCGTCCTAGAAACCGCTGGTGCCCTGGTTGTTGTTTTGGATCAAGATGGGCGCATTATCCGGTTCAATCGAGCCTGTGAACAAACCACCGGCTATCGCTTTTCGGAGGTGCAAGGCATTCCGTTTTGGGACTTGTTTCTCGTTCCTGAAGAAATCGAGCCTGTCAAAGCCGTTTTCGAGGCCCTAAAATCCGGCAACTTTCCCAGCGAATTTGAGAGCTACTGGCAAACCAAGGACGGTCAGCGGCGGCTGATTGCTTGGTCCAACACCGTTTTGCGGCCCGGCGATCGCGCGCCCCAGTACATCATCGGCAGCGGTATCGACATCACCGAGCGCAAGCAAGCCGAAGCCGCTCTGCGCCTCTCAGAGGAAAAGTTTTCCAAAGCCTTTCGGGCCAGTCCAGATTCAGTCACCATCACCACCCTCAACGAAGGCCGGGTCATCGAAGTCAACGACAGCTTTCTCGAAAACACCGGCTTTACGCGCGAAGAAGTCATCGGGCTCACCACCAACGAGCTGAACCTGTGGGCCAACCCAGAAGACCGGGAGCAGATTGTTCAGCAGCTGCGCGAGCGAGGATCTGTCCGCAACCAAGAGTGCGAGTTTCGCGTGCGCAGAACTCAGGAAAGCATTACCGGGCTCTTTTCAGCTGAGGTCATCGACGTCGAAGGGCAATCCTGTTTGCTGTCGGTGATCAACAACATCACCGAGCGCAAGCGAGCGGAGGAGGCCATCCGGCTATCTAGCGAGCGGGAACGGCTGTTGGGTGAAATCGCCCTCCGAATTCGCCAGTCTCTTGATCTTGAGCAGATTCTCAACCGGACAGTCGATGAAGTTCAGAAGTTTTTGCAGGCAGACCGGGTCTTGATCAGTTATCTGGGGTCCAACATGCGAGGGCAGGTGATCGCCGAGGCTGTTGTGCCTGGCCAGCAATCTTGCCTCGGGCAGGCTGTGGCAGAGGATTCAATTTTGGAGGAAATTCAGGCCCTGTTTCAGGATCAGCCTGTGCATGTGATGGAGGATTTGCAAGAACTGGAGCTAGAGCCCAACAGTTCCGGCAGGCTAGAGTTTTTGAAAACCTATGCAGTGAAGGCAGCGATCGGCGTTTCGATCATGCTGGGGCGACAGCTCTATGGACTTCTCGTCGCTCACCAGTGCACAGGCCCTCGCCAGTGGCAGCCTGCTGAAATTGCGCTGCTGCAGCAGTTGGCCACGCAGGTGGCGATCGCTATTCAGCAAGCCCAGCTCTACGAACAGGTTCAGACGCTCAATGCCAGCCTAGAGCGCCAAGTTGAAGAGCGTACCGCCCAGCTACAGCAAAAGATGCAGGAGCTTCAGGAGGTCAATCGACTCAAGGATGTTTTCCTGCACGCGGTTTCCCACGACCTGCGCACGCCCGTGATGGGAATGCTGCTGGTTCTCAAGAATTTGCTCAAAAGCGAGGAGCCAGATGCCCAGAAGCCCGCGCTTCAGGAAACCGTGCGGGTTTCTCGGAGCATTTTGGAGCGCATGGTCCAAAGCAGCGATCGCCAGCTGACACTCATTAATTCTTTGCTAGAGGTTCACGCCAGCGAAGCAACCGGGATCATTTTGCAACCAGAGCCAGTGCAGCTAGGCGAGCTGATTGTCTCAATTTTGAAGGATTTAGAGCCAGTCATCGCCAAAAATCAGGCTACTTGTGTCAACCTCGTCCCAGCGACCCTGCCGCTCATTGACGCCGACAGCCATCAGCTTTGGCGAGTGTTTGACAACTTGGTGACCAATGCCCTCAAGCACAATCCGCCCGGCATCGAGGTTTCGGTCAGGGCGATCGCCGAAGTAGACCGGCTGCGCTGCAGCGTTGCAGACAACGGCGTCGGCATGAACCTTTCCGCCGAGGAAGCCGCGAATCTTTTTAATCCCTACTATCGGGGCCACGAGAGCCGCCACTTAACCGGCATCGGCCTCGGTCTTTATCTCTGTCGACAAATTATAAAAGCACACGGCGGTGAAATTGGGGTCGAAAGTCAGCGAGGGCAGGGAACCAAATTTTGGTTCACGCTGCCCCTCAGCGAAGCCCTGCTTCAGACTTAAGACACCTATCCCAATCTAGACAGACATCGCGGAGTTATTTTCAGCTAGCTCTGCCAGCTGCTCTTGCTGATCAGCGCTAATGCACGCCTGAATAATCAGATCAACATCCCCTTCTAGGACAGAGGTCAGCGTGTAGTTTTGTCCCAGGCGATGATCGGTGACGCGGTTGTCTTTGTAGTTGTAGGTGCGGATCTTTTCAGAGCGTGCCCCCGTTCCTACCTGCGATCGCCGCATCGAGGTCACTGCCTCTTGCTGCTCCCGCAGCTTCATTTCGTACAGCTTGGCCCGCAAAATCTGCATCGCGCGCTCGCGGTTTTGCAGCTGCGATCGCTCTTCCGTACAGAAAATCCGGATTCCCGTCGGCTTGTGGAACAGGTCAACCGCCGTCTCAACCTTGTTGACGTTCTGACCTCCAGCGCCGCCCGATCGCGCCGTCGTCAGCTCAATATCCTTGGGATCGATCGCCACCTCTACCTCATCCACCTCTGGCATGATCGCCGCCGTCGCCGTCGAGGTGTGGACTCGTCCGCCCGCCTCCGTCACCGGCACCCGCTGCACGCGGTGGACTCCAGCTTCATACTTGAGCTTGCTGTAGACGCGATCGCCCTTAATCTCCAGGATCGCCTCCTTGAATCCGCCCATATCCGCCAGAGACTCGCTGACTAGCTTGACCTGCCAGCCCTGACCCTCCGCATATCGGGAATACATTCGGACCAAGTCCCCAGCCCAAATGCAGGCTTCGTCTCCTCCCGTACCTGCCCGGATCTCCAGCATGATGTTCTTCTCATCATTGGGATCTCGAGGCAGCAACAAAATCTTCAGGCGCTGCTCCAATTCCTCAAAGCGCGCATCCAATTGCCGGACCTCCTCCTGCGCAATCTCGCGCATTTCTGGGTCCGAAGAAGCCTCCTTCAAAACCTGCCGAGCGCCAACGAGCTCCTCTTGCGTCTGCTTCCATTCCTCATAGGCCGTGACCGTCTCCTCCAGCGAAGAACGGGCCTTAGCCACCCGCTGATACTCATCCGGATCTCTCGCAATATCGGGATCGGCCAAACGACGAGTCAGCTCGTGGAAAGTAGTTTCCACAGAATTGAGTTTTTCGATCAGATAGGACTCAGCCATAGCTCGGCGACGCTCAATCGGAACAGCAAATCAAAATTTATACGGCAAGCTCTCAGCCGCCCAAGATGTCTCATATCACTAGACTGAGAACACCACTCGCCACAACTGAGAGCATAAAACCTGTCGCCAGACCTAATTTTCAGACGCTGCCGAACCTGCCTGGCTACCATCCATCATGCCGTACTTCCGCAAGAAGCGTTCAACACGCCCTTCGGTATCAATAATCTTCTGGGTACCCGTATAGAAGGGGTGATTACCAGACCAAACATCCACATGGATTTCAGGCTGGGTTGATCCCACCGTCATCACGAGCTCACCGTTGCAATAAACTTTGGCCTCAGGGTGCCACTCCGGATGAATATTGGGCTTTGCCATTGACTGATCTCAACTCTTGTCAGGTACGTTTCGTGTCGATTTTTGCGACCCATCTAGAGGGGGCACACAATCCCCCTATAGACCAGTCCATTAACGCTTCGAGAACTGAGGAGCCTTACGAGCCTTGCGGAGACCGTACTTCTTACGTTCTTTAGCGCGCGGATCCCGAGTGAGGTAGCCCTCAATTTTCAGAGGCTTGCGGTTTTCAGGATCCAGTTCGCACAGCGCTCGAGCAACGCCCAAGCGAATCGAATCAGCCTGACCCGTCAGACCACCGCCACGAACATTCACCAGAATGTCGTACTCATTTTCCAGACCGAGGGTCTCAAGCGGTGCCTTTGCAACACCCAAATAGGAGGGGTTGAACTGGAGATACTCAGTTCCAGGTCGACCATTGATGACAATCTGGCCACTGCCAGGCACAAGGCGAACTCGCGCCACAGAAGACTTACGGCGTCCCGTCCCCCAATACATTGCCCGTCCGGCTTGTTCAGTCGCTTGCATTAATTATTGCCTCCTGGAACAGTCTGAATCTCTAGAATTTGAGGTTTCTGTGCTTGGTGAGGATGCTCAGCACCCGCATAGACCTTGAGCTTCGTAAAGAGCTGACGACCCAAGGAGTTCTTAGGCAGCATCCCTTTCACAGCATGCTCAATGATGCGCTCAGGCAGACGAGCCTGCAATTTTGCGAAGGTCTCGACTTTCATACCGCCTGGGCGACCGGAGTGGCGGCGGTACAGCTTCTGCGTCCGCTTGCGGCCAGTCACTTGGATCTTGTCCGCATTGATCACGATGACGTGATCACCGGTGTCCATAGAAGGCGTGTAGTCAGGCTTGTGCTTGCCACGCAAAATCTTTGCAACTTCACTGGCCAAGCGTCCCAGGCGTTGGTCAGTCGCATCGATGACATGCCACTGATCCACACGAGACTCAACATTGGGTAGATAGGTTTTGTTCATAGCGCTCCAGATGTCGGATGACGGTGTGAAATGTCAACTCAAGTAATCAACTAATTTAGACTCTGGGCAAACAGAGTAGAGACTCTAGAGACTCAGGTGCCTGGGGTAAGGCTAAATGCGGCTGAGTGTCGTACCAAGTCTCCGGAGGAAAAGGCGATGTCGGATAACCAACCCGCAGCAGACACAGTCCTTGGGGAGGAGCTGCATACTTTACCTCGTCCCGCCGTTGGCCTTGCCAAAGGGCGGTGAAATCTTCAGGAGAGAGAGCGCCCTGCCCCACGTCCACTAGCATGCCAACTAACAGACGCATCATTCCGTACAAAAAGCCGCTAGCCTGCACCTCGATATAGATGAAAGGTCCATCGCGATCGCAGAGCACATCTTGAACATCTACCCAGGAATGAGGGCGACTAGAACCTGCTCGGTGGAAAGCAGCAAGGTGATGACGACCTACTAGAGGCTCAAGGGCTGCCCGCATCCGAGATTCGTCCAGAGGCGCTTGGTAGTAGTGCCAGGCCAAAGAACGAACAAACAAATTAGGGCAGGCATCCGTATACAGCGTATAACGATAGCGACGCCAAGTAGCTGAAAAGCGCGCGTGCCAGTGAGAATCAACCTGAGCTGACGCCCGGATCAACATATCATCCGGCAGGCGAGCATTTAGGACATCGCGCCATCGATGAGCAGGAATGAGCGTTTTCGCATCAAAATGGACGATCTGCGCCGCGGCGTGAACACCCGTATCCGTGCGTCCAGCCGCATGTACTCGTACCGGATAGTCAAGCACTGACTGAATAGCTTCTTCCAGTTCTTGCTGGACTGTTCTCTGACGCGGTTGCCACTGCCAACCGTGAAAGCGAGTTCCTAGATACTGAAGTACCAAAGCAATTCGCTGAGTTGGAGGTTGGCTCACCACTGTCATTACTCCAGAATTAATCCGGTTTTAGACCAACTCAATGATGGCCATTTCAGCATTGTCACCCCGACGAGATACTGTTCGCAAAATGCGGGTGTACCCGCCGTTGCGATTGCCGTAGCGCTCTTTTGCCTGAGCAAAAAGCGCATGGACCAGCTTCTTGTCATAGATGTATCCCAAGGCTTGGCGGCGAGCCGTCAAAGAGCCATCCTTTGCCAAGGAGATCATCTTTTCTGCTTCCGACCGAACGGCCTTGGCGCGAGCTTTCGTGGTCGTGATCCGACCGTTGCGAATGAGCTCAGTCGTCAGCGATCGCAGGAGAGCGCGACGCTGGTCAGCGGGCTTACTCAGTAATGGAACACGACAACCGTGACGCATGATTCTTTACCAACCTGAACACTTTACACAGCTACTCGTGTAGAAAACATTCAGCTGTTTTCTACTCGCCTTTTTTGACAAGTCCTCTAACTACTCTTTGAAGACTTTTCTTGGGGCAGCGTAATTCCCAAGCGATCCTGCAAGGCCTGGATCACTTCCTCAGCAGACTTTGCGCCAAAATTCTTGATCTCCAAGAGGTCTTCCTGGGAGTAATCCAGCAAGTCCGCTACGGAGTTAATCTGGGCACGCTTCAAGCAGTTGTAAGCACGCACTGAGAGCTGTAGTTCCTCGATGGGAATTTGGCTTTCAGGACCCTCAGTTTCTTCAGGACTTTCTTCGTCCGCAGGGAACGTAATGTCCTTGAGAGGATTGAAGAGGTCAACCAAAATGTTAGCGGCCTGGCTGAGGGCTTCTTGAGGCGTCAAACTACCGTTGGTCCAGATGTCCATGATCAAGCGGTCTTTTTCCAAAGAACCACCGACGCGGGCATCTTCAACGGTGTAGTTCACCTTGCGAACCGGCATGAAAACCGCATCGATTTGCAGGAAATCTAGCGACGTAGCTTCATCCCGGCTTCGCTCTACAGAGCGGTAGCCTTTGCCCTTCTCGATGCGAAACTCCATTTCAAGAGTCGCATTGGGGGCTAGGGTCGCGATGTATTGATCTGGGTCTACAAGTTCAACGTCGGCAGGCAGTTCAAACTGCTCTGCCGTTACGGTGGCAGGTCCCTGCACTACTAGGCGACCAATCTGAGGCTGAGATGAATAGCTTTTGAGAACCACCTTTTTCATGTTGAGGAGGATGTCTAGTACGTCCTCTCTCACGCCTTGAATAGTCGCAAATTCGTGGCTCACGCCTGCAATGCGAACTGCAGTGATTGCGACGCCCTCTAAGTTCGAGAGCAATACTCTCCGCAGAGCATTACCTACGGTTGTACCTTGGCCGCGCTCTAGCGGTTCAAGGACAAAACGGCTGTATTGACTTTGATTGTCTTCCGTAATGGAATCTACACACTCAACCTGAAATTGCGCCACAGGGCTACCTCCCTTCTGCTGACGTTGATGAAACGCCTAGATTTAATTTGTTTTTTGGTTTCGGATAAAGGCTAAATGCCAAAGTGGGCTACGAGACAGTGGACTACTCGCAAACCACTCTGGTGAGCGCTTTCCTAGACGCGGCGTCTCTTGGGAGGGCGGCAGCCGTTGTGGGGGATCGGGGTTACATCACGGATGAGCGTGATTTCCAAACCTGCTCCCTGGAGGGCACGGATTGCAGTTTCTCGACCTGCGCCGGGACCGCTGACCATGACTTCGATTTGACGCATCCCTTGGTCAGTTGCTCGGCGAGCAGCGCTCTCGGAGGCTGTTTGGGCAGCAAAGGGAGTTCCCTTTTTCGCACCCTTGAAGCCACTCGATCCAGCTGAGGCCCAGGAGATGACCTCTCCATTCGGAGCGGTGATGGTTACAATCGTGTTGTTGAAGGTGGACTGGATGTGGGCAACGCCGCTAGGAACATTGCGCTTTTGCTTTTTAGCTCCAGTCTTTTTTGTTTGTCGCGCCATATCTCTTTTCTTTGTCGCTTCTATGGAGAACTCACCGACACTTGGTGACAATCTGAAATTAGCTAGCCAGAAGTGATGCTAAGAGCTTTACTTCTTGGTTGCTTTCTTCTTGCCAGCGACCGTTCTGCGGGTACCCCGACGGGTCCGGGCGTTTGTTCTGGTTCTCTGTCCCCGAACTGGTAGACCCATGCGATGGCGACGGCCACGATAGGTACCAATGTCCATGAGACGCTTGATGTTCATGGCTTCCCAGCGTCGCAGATCCCCTTCAACTTGGTAGCCTTCCTCAATGGCAGCGCGCAGGGCGGCCACTTCGGCATCGCTTAGATCTTTGACGCGAGTGTCCGGACTTACTCCGGTGTCTTGCAAGATTTTCTGAGAACGACTCAGACCAATTCCGTAGATGTAAGTCAGACCAATCTCGACCCGCTTGTCTCGAGGAAGGTCGACCCCAGCAATCCGTGCCACGCTTCTCTACTCCCTACTGATGAACGTTTATGCTAGGCGGCTATTCTGGCTGCAAGAAGGATGACTTCGTTAGTATTAGGGTTATCAACTAACGGCTTTGTCTATCCTTCAAAGTTAAGAGCTCTATCCCTGACGCTGCTTGTGCTTGGGGTTCGAGCAGATGACCATGACGCGACCGCGGCGCCGGATGACGCGGCATTTCTCACAAATTTTGCGAACGGATGCTCGTACTTTCATGCCTTACTTTGGCAATACTACAAAACCGATATTATATCAAGTTTTTATATTTTTGCGCAAGAAGCCAAGCATTATTCTCAAAGAGAAGTGGTTTACTTTTTGCGCAAACGGTAGGTGATTCTGCCTTTTGTTAGGTCGTAGGGGGTTAGCTCTACTTTGACGCGATCGCCGGGCAGAATTTTGATATAGTTGCGGCGAATTTTGCCTGAGATATGCGCCAGGACGTTGAAGCCGTTGTCGAGATCCACTCGAAACATGGCGTTAGGCAAGGATTCCGTAACGGTTCCTTCCATTTCAATAAGGTCTTGTTTAGACAAGGGTTTCTCCTTTGACGAAATAAGCCAGCTGATTTAGTCACAAAGCTGGGGCAGCATAGTCGACTCTAATCTAACGCAGCTACCCCTTGACGCTTTATGAATTTAGCTTATCGAATTCTCAGCAACCTTTTTTAGGCAATTTGCTTTGGGGCCTGGATCGCTTGCTTCAAGGAGGACGTCACGGCGTCTAATGGCTGATTCCCATTTACGGGGATAAGGTTGCGATCGCTGTAGAAGTCAATCACGGGAGCTGTTTGCTCACGGTAGACCTCTAGGCGTCGGCGGATGACGTCTTCAGCATCATCTTTACGACCGCGGGCGAGCATTCGCTGGACCAAGACATCATCAGGGGTGTCTAGGTTCACCACGCAGTCGTAGTGCTGATTTAGAGAAGCCAGCATTTGATCGAGGGCGATCGCCTGAGGCACATTCCGCGGAAAGCCATCTAGAATCCACCCGGAAGCAGCATCTGCTTGCGTGAGGCGCTCCTTCATCATGTCCAAAATGAGCTGGTCTGGTACCAATTCCCCTTGGTCCATGTAGGCTTGGGCTTGTTGTCCCAAAGGAGTTCCCTGAGAGACGGCTGCTCGCAGCAAGTCACCGGTCGAAATATGGGGAACTTCAAAGGAGGCAGCCAGGATTTGCGCCTGAGTACCCTTACCAGCGCCCGGAGGCCCCAAGAAAATTAGTCTCGTCACTACTGTTTCACCATTCCTTCATACCGTTGCGAGATCACGTAGGTCTGAATTTGTTTGGCAGTGTCAATTGCCACGCCTACTAGGATCAGCAACGAAGTCGCGCCTAAACCCTGGAAAGTGCGAACCCGAGTTGCACTTTCGACTGCCGTAGGGATGATTGCCACCATTCCCAAAAAGATGGCTCCCAGGAAAGTCAGACGGTTTAGAACTCGCTCAACATATTCGCTTGTGGCCTTACCTGGGCGAATACCAGGGATGCTGGCTCCCATTTTCTTCAGGTTCTGGGCCATATCGACTGGGTTAACAATCAGCGAGGCGTAGAAGTAACTGAAGAAAAGAATCAGGACCAGATAGAAGGAGACGTAGAGCCAAGGCATTGGGCCGCCGGGACTCAGCGAAAGAGCGATTCGATTGAGCGTCTCGTTCCCCCGGAAGAAGTTATTGGCCAGCGACACCGGCAAAATCAGAACGGCAGATGCAAAAATGATGGGCATCACGCCACCCTGATTGAGGCGCAGAGGCAGATAGCTGCGGCTTTCGGGATAAAGGCGGCGTCCTACCTGGCGACGAGCCGAGACAATGGGAATTCGACGCGTCCCTTCTTGGACGAAGACGATGCCCACAATCATGACGAGAAACACCAGCAGAAGGATCACGATCCCCCCAACGGTGCTGCGATCGCCACTTTGCGCCAGCTCGATCGTTTGGCCCAGAGAGCGTGGTAGAGAAGACACAATGTTCAAGAAGATGAGCAATGATGCCCCATTCCCGACGCCTTGCTCCGTAATGAGTTCACCCACCCACATCACAAACATTGAGCCTGCACAGAGCGCAATCACAGACTCCGCAACAAAGATCGGGCCTGGGTTCTCCGCATAGCGGCTCAGCAAAAAGGCTGAAAGGCCAAAACTTTGCAGCACGGCCCAGCCCAACGCGACGTAGCGCGTAATCTGAGAAATTTTTCGTCGCCCTGCCTCCCCTTCATTCTTTTGCAGATCTTCTAGCGCTGGCAAAGCAGCCGTTAGAAGCTGAAGAATAATCGAGGCGTTAATGTAGGGCAGAATACCCAATGCAAAAATGCCAAGAGTCGAGAGACCACCCCCGACAAATACATCCAGAAAACCGATTACACCTCCAAAATTATTGTTTTGGAGGTCTGCAGAAAAGGCTGCTCGATCAATTCCAGGCACCGGCAAGAAAATGCCAAGGCGCACTAGAATCAATAATCCAATAGTCAAAAGCAGACGGCTTCTAAGGCCGGCTGCCTGTGCCATCTGCAAAAATGTTTCCTGAGCACTTGGGGCTTTGTCTCGACCTACGATCATGATTTAGATCCCTTCTCCACTGTTGCTCTCAGCAAAAGCAAGAATTACAGAACAGAACCTTACTTCTGCTGAGGAACGATTGTTTAGCTTGTGCAGACACAGCGGTGAAGCGGCTTTATTTAAGCAACAACTTCACAGCTACCGCCAGCAGCTTCGATTTTAGACTGTGCTGATTTGGTAAAAGCAGCAGCCTGGACTCTGAGAGCAACCCCTAAGTCACCATTGCCAAGAACCTTCAGGGGACCTTTGGTCGCCGTCAAGATACCCGCTTCCAGCAAGGAAGACAGGGTTACTTCTGCATTTGCGGGTAGAGAAGCAAGTTGGCTGACGTTGATCGTAGTGTACTGTTTGGGATTGATGACCGTAAAGTGCTTCAGCTTGGGGATACGGCGGTACAGGGGCATTTGACCCCCTTCAAATCCAGGCCGGGTACCACTACCCGAACGAGACTTTTGACCACGCATACCGAAACCACAGCTAGCACCCTGGCCGGCAGAAATACCTCGACCCACTCGGCGGCGGCGCTTGCGAGAGCCTTCTTGCGGTTGAGCGTCTTGCAATCTCATGATGAAGAACTCTTAGTTAGACAGGACAAGTCAAATAGCGAGGGCTATTTAGATGTAGAGCTTCTCGATGGAGACTCCACGCTCCTCCGCAACTTCGGAGAAGGTACGCAGGGTCGCCAGGGCATCAACGGCTGCACGAGCGTTGTTGAGCGGGTTGCTTGATCCTAGCTGCTTTGCCAGGATGTTGCGGACGCCGGCCAACTCGAGGACGGTTCGAACAGCACCACCGGCAATTACACCGGTACCAGGAGCGGCAGGGCGCATCATGACTTTTGCACCACCTGCAGCCCCTTTCACGGGGTGAGGGATAGAGTTGCTCTTGCTGAGGGGCACATCAACGAGATGCTTCTTGCCATCAGCAACGCCTTTGCGGACAGCGCCAATCACGTCGCTGGCCTTACCAACACCAACGCCAACCTGGCCACGCTCGTTGCCCACAATCACGATGGCGCGGAAGCTGAGCTTCTTACCACCTTTGACAACCTTGGTCACCCGGCGAATTTGAACAACACGCTCTTGCCAATCGGTTTCTTTTTCGCGGCTGCGGTTGCTTTTACGACGATTCGTCATAATGCTTTCCTTACTCGTTCTCAACTGCCAAGGTTTAGAAGTCTAGCCCAGCTTCACGAGCGGCCTCTGCCAGGGCTTTGACGCGTCCGTGGTAGAGGTTACCACCGCGATCGAAGACAACTTGATTGACGCCTTTTTCGATTAGGCGCTCTGCAACCAATTTGCCAACAACGCCAGAGGCTTCGCAGGTGGATCCAGTCTCAAACTGCGATCGCAGGGCCGGTTCGACAGTGGAGGCTGACGCAATGGTTTGCTGCTGCACATCGTCGATCGCTTGAACGTAGATGTGCTGATTGGAGCGGAAAACAGCCAGACGAGGGCGCTCTGCCGTTCCTGAAAGTTTCCGTCGGACGCGCTGATGTCTGCGACGTACCGACTCTTTCCGACTCATCTTCATGACTTACTTCTTCCCTGCTTTACCAGCCTTACGTCGAACCACCTCACCGGCATAGCGAATTCCCTTACCCTTATAGGGCTCAGGCGGACGCACAGCTCGAATACTGGCCGCGATGTTGCCGACCGCTTCTTTGTCAAAACCGCTAACAATCACGTTGGTGTTGTTCTCAACGGCCAACTGCACACCCTCAGGCGGTTCAATATTGACCTGGTGGCTATAGCCGACGTTCAGAATTAAGTTACGGCCTTGGACTTGGGCACGATAACCAACACCTTGGATCTCAAGACGCTTTTGGAACCCCTGGGAGACACCTTCCACCATGTTGGACAGAAGGGTCCGACAGAGTCCGTGGCGCTCCCGGGCAACTCGGGATTCGTCCCGACGCTTCACCAGAATGGTTTCTCCGTCTTGTTCAAAGACAACACCAGCAGGGAAAGTTCTCGAAAGTTCACCTTTCGGCCCTTTCACGGTGATGCTTTGACCGCTGATCGAGACGGTTACTTTAGCCGGGATACTAATTGGACGCTTTCCGATGCGAGACATGACTGAATTACTCCTAACTGTTTGAGGTGCCGATCCGAAACCAGAGGTCAACACCCTGGCCAATTAAAATTTCAGTGCGGCTACCAAACATAACAGAGGACTTCACCACCGAGCCCTTGTCTACGGGCATCCCGGTCAGTCATGATGCCGCTGGAGGTCGAAATAATCGCGATCCCAATGCCCCCCAAAACGCGAGGCAGCTCTTTGCGGTTTGAGTACACCCGCAGACCTGGCTTACTGACTCGCTTCAGGGCCGTAATGATGGGACGACGATTTCTGCCTCTGTATTTCAGCGAAATGACCAGATTTCGCTTTGGTTCGTCGCCTGATTCTTCAAAATCAACAATGAAGCCTTCGTCCTTGAGCACTTGCGCAATGCTGCGCGTGAGCTTGGTAGACGGAACTTCAGTGGTCTGGTGACGCGCGAGGTTCGCGTTGCGAATGCGCGTCAGCATGTCTGCAATCGTATCGTTAGCCGCCATAGTCTTCTCTCTATGAAACTGCCTCAGTTATCCCGGAAGGGCATACCTAATTCTTTTAATAAGGCGCGGCCCTCTTCATCGGTGTTTGCAGTGGTGACAATGGAAATATCGAAACCGCGAATTTGGTCGATATCGTCGTAGCTGATTTCTGGGAAGATCAGTTGTTCCCGCACACCTAGGGTGTAGTTGCCGCGACCATCAAAGCTCTTGGGACTAACGCCTCGAAAGTCTCGAATCCGGGGAAGGGCGAGGTTGATGAGGCGATCGAGAAATGCGTTCATACGCTCACGCCGGAGGGTGACCATGATACCAATGGGCATACCCTGGCGGATTTTGAAACCTGCGATCGCCTGTTTGGCGCGCGTTACCACCGGCTTTTGACCCGTGATCACTGCAATCTCAGTCAGAGATGATTCCAGGGCCTTAGCATTTTGTGCTGCCTCCCCAAGGCCTCGGTTTACCGTCACCTTGATCACCTTAGGAACTTGGTGAATGTTCTGGTAACCGAACTGTGCCTGAAGCTTAGGCACGACCGTCTGTTCGTAGAGCTCTTTGATGCGTTGACCTGTCATAGTTTTTAGATCTGTGGAATCCCTGGTCTTTGTCAGGGGTTGAAGGTGTGTCTAGAACACTCAAGCGATCAGGGCTAGCTGCAAGCTAGTCAATGATTTCGCCGGTTTTCTTCAGCATCCGCACCTTGCGACCGTCCTCGGTAAAGGTGTACGCAATGCGGCTGGCAACCTTTTGCTTGGTGGAGTACAGCATCACTTTAGAGCTGTAGATCGGGGCTTCTTGGGTAACGATTTGACCGGATTCACCCTCCTGGCGAGGCTTGACATGCTTCGTGCGAATGTTGACGCCCTTCACAATGACCTTGCCTTCTTGGGGAATTGCTTTTAAAACTTCCCCAACCGTGCCTTTGTCCTTGCCAGAAATGACTTGGACCGTGTCACCTTTCTTGACATGCATGGAAGCCGGACGATTTTGGCGCTTATCTGCCATTTAGAGAACCTCCGGAGCCAAAGATACAATCTTGGTGAAGTTTTTGTCGCGCAGCTCACGGGCTACAGGACCGAAAACACGCGTCCCTTTCGGGTTACCGTCTGCGTTGATGATCACGGCGGCGTTGTCATCAAAGCGGATGCTCATACCGCTGTCGCGACGCAGACCCTTGCGAGTCCGAACGATCACCGCTCGCACAACGTCAGACTTCTTGATCGCCATGTTGGGGATGGCGTCCTTAACAACGGCAATAATGACATCGCCAACGCCAGCGTAGCGACGGTTGCCGCCCAGCACGCGAATGCACATCAGCTTTCGAGCGCCGCTATTGTCGGCAACATTCAAGTAAGTTTCTTGCTGAATCACAGTTACCTTTCCTCCGCCTTATACGTTGGTGGCAGTGGTAATGATGTCCGTCACGATCCAGCGCTTGGTGCGGCTCAGGGGACGTGTTTCGGAAATGCGGACGCGATCGCCCGTGCGGCAACGATTTTCCTCATCGTGTGCCTTGTAGTGCTTGGTCTTGACGACAATCTTGCCGTATTTGGGGTGGGGAGCTCGGTTTTCGACCGCCACCACAACGGTTTTATCCATCTTGTCGCTGATAACCAGCCCCACTCTCTCTTTGGTTGCCATTGGACTTTACTCCTCGGATGAACTGGGGGTTGTCGCCTTTAGCTGGCGCTCATGCTCAACCGTCATCAGTTGAGACAAGCGGTGGCGTGCATGCTTAAACAGATGAGGCTTGACCTCTTGGCGAGTTGCCACCTGCATTCTGAGTTCAAACAGCTGACGCTTGACAGCAACAATCTCATCAGCGAGCTCTTGATCGCTTAGCTGGGTGAATTCGCTAATTTTGGAAAGAGGCATAGTTTACGACTGCTCCACTTCACGCGCAAGAAACTTGGTTTTGATGGGCAACTTGAAGGAAGCAAGACGCATAGCCTCGCGAGCAGTCGCTTCAGGTACACCCCCAATCTCAAAGAGAATCCGGCCGGGCTTGACAACCGCTACCCAAAATTCTGGGTTACCCTTACCAGAACCCATCCGGGTTTCTGCGGGACGCATCGTGACAGGCTTATCCGGAAACACGCGGATCCAGATTTTGCCGCCCCGACGGATGTAGCGGGTCATCGCACGTCGGCTAGCCTCGATTTGGCGGGAGGTGATCCAGGCAGGCTCAAGGGCTTGCAGTGCGAAATCGCCGAAGTTCAGCTCGTTGCCACGGGTTGCTTGACCCCGCATACGTCCGCGCTGCTGTTTGCGGAATTTAGTTCGTCTTGGACTTAACATGACTAATCACAAGTTGTGGCTATAACGTTTCTTCCTGGAGGCAGCAACTTGAGAGCCGCAAACAGTTAGTTATCGTTGGAACGATCTTCAAACTGTTGGCGACGGCGCTGCGATTGGCGACGACGCGGCTGATTGCTGGGCGGCGCTGCAACTTCTTCTTGGCCAGGAATAATTTCGCCTTTGAAGACCCAGGTTTTGATACCCAAGACACCGTAGGTAGTTTGGGCAGTGCAGTAGGCGTAGTCGATGTCAGCCCGTAGGGTATGCAGGGGCACGCGACCTTCGCGAGTCCACTCGGTCCGAGCGATTTCAGCCCCATTCAGACGGCCGCTCACCTGGACCTTGATGCCTTGTACACCAGCTCGCTGGGCACGCTGCATGGCTTGACGAACGACGCGGCGGAAAGAAACCCGGCGCTCAAGCTGCTGAGCAATGTACTCAGAGATGAGGGCAGCATCTGCATCGACGCGCGCTACTTCAACGACGTTGATGCGAATTTGGCGATCGCCATTATGAAGAAGATCCTGGAGGCCGGTACGCAGATTTTCGATACCGCTGCCGCCACGACCCACAACAACGCCGGGACGAGCCGTTCTAACTTCTAGATCGATTTGGTCAGCTTTCCGCTCGATGCGAACTTCAGAGATTCCCGCATTGCTGAGGTTTTTCTGGACATAAGACCGAATCTTGGAGTCTTCTTGCAGAAGCTCAGGATAGCGGTCAAAGTCGGCAAACCAGCGAGAACGGTGCTCTTTAGTAACGCCGAGACGGAAACCAGTTGGATGAATCTTTTGTCCCACGGATGAGTCCTCTCGTATACAAGCAATGAAAGAGTATGGGTTAGAAAGCTGCTAGCTAAACCTTGCGCGATTCACACCGGACGCTAGGCCTTTTCCCCAGGACTCACCACAACGGTGACGTGGCAGGTCGGACGGCGAATTTGATAAGCCCGTCCTTGCGCTCTGGGGCGGAAGCGCTTCAGCGTCGGTCCCTGATCAGCAAAGGCCTTGCTGACGAACAACGACGCCGGGTCAAGGCCTTCGTTGTGTTCAGCATTGGCAACCGCAGAGCGCAGCACCTTCAAGATGGGTTCACACGCCCGGTAAGGCATGAACTCCAAAATGATCAATGCTTCCCGGTAAGAACGTCCCCGAATTTGGTCCAGGACCCGCCGCACCTTTCTCGGTGACATGCGAATGTACCGAGCGATCGCTTTAACTTCTGTTCTTGTATCAACAGCCATAAACTTCTCCTTCAGCTATCAGCAAATGCGAGCCAACGAAACCTTTGCGGACCCGGCTGATGGCCTGTCGTTTTCTATCGACGAGCTTTCTTGTCACTCTTGGCGTGACCCCGGAACGTACGGGTCGGGGCAAACTCACCAAGCTTGTGTCCTACCATCTGCTCGGTCACGTAAACCGGCACATGCTGACGGCCATTGTGAACCGCGATCGTGTGACCAATCATGTTGGGGATGATGGTCGAGGCACGGGACCAGGTCTTGATAACCTGCTTATCTCCCTTAGCGTTCATGGCCTCAATTTTTCGCATCAAATGATCTGCGACAAAAGGGCCTTTTTTCAAGGAACGAGACATGACTTTGCTAACCCACTGGTTTTTGCAATCGTTACAACAGCTTCGGCGACTGGCCGAATACAGAATGACCGGCAGTCAAGTGCCCTAAGAATCGCGACCACCACGACCGCGCTTGGAAGAGCGGCGACGACGGCGAACGATGAGGCTGTCGCTCTGCTTTTTCTTCTTGCGGGTCTTGTAGCCCAAAGCAGGCTTACCCCAAGGCGTAACAGGGCCGCTACGACCGATAGGAGCGCGACCTTCACCACCACCGTGGGGGTGATCGACAGGGTTCATGACGCTACCGCGAACTTCCGGACGACGTCCTTTCCAGCGCTTGCGTCCAGCCTTACCGAAGCTGGTATTACGAACGTCAGCATTGCCCACTTGGCCAATGGTGGCGTAGCAGTCCCGGCGGATTCGGCGAACTTCTCCAGAAGGGAGCTTCACCAAGACAAAGTCACCCTCTTTCGCGACTACCTGGGCAGAAGCACCAGCAGCGCGAACAATTTGGCCACCCTTACCCGGCACTAGCTCCACGTTGTGGACGCTGGTACCCAGGGGGATATTGGCGAGGGGAAGAGCATTACCAATTTCAATGGGAGAGTCGGGGCCCGACTGAATGACGGTGCCGACTGCCAAGTTGTTGGGATGCAGGATGTAGCGCTTTTCGCCGTCGAGGTAATGGAGCAAGGCGATGCGTGCGTTGCGGTTGGGATCGTATTCGATCGAGGCAACCTTCGCAGGCACAGAGCGCTTGTCGCGACGGAAATCAATGACACGGTACAGACGCTTGTGGCCACCGCCGCGGTGGCGGCAGGTGATAACACCTCGGTTGTTGCGTCCTTTGGGGCGGTGAACGGAACGAGTTAGCGACTTTTCAGGCTCGCTACGTGTGATTTCGCTGAAGTCAGCGTCAGACCGCTCACGGGTGCCAGGGGTATATGGCCGGTAAATACGGATGCCCATAACTCAATCTCGTTGACTGCACTGCTAAACCGTTGTCAGAGAAAGCACTCAATGGGGTGCTTAGACTTCTGGGAACAACGTGATGGAGTCGCCTTCTGCCAGGGTGACAATGGCGCGCTTGCACTGAGCACGATGGCCCACAAAGCGGCCGACTCGACGCTGTTTGCGGGGAGGACGCTGGGTGCTGATCCCGGTCACTTTCACGCTAAACAGGCTTTCAATCGCGGCTTTGATTTCAGGCTTTGTGGCCTTGGGCATCACTTCGAAGGTGTACTGGTTGTTTTCCAGTAGGCGCACGGCTTTTTCAGTGACGATGGGACGGCGCACAATGTCTGCATAGTCACGTGCTTCGAACTTACTCACCGTATACCTCCTGGATTTTTGCTAGGGCCGTGGTCGTGGTGACGATCTTGTCGGCGGCCAGCAAGTCAAAAACATTCAGATTCGTTGCGGAAATGAGCTTGAGGTTCGCAACGTTTCGAGCCGACAGATAAACGGTCTCGTTTCGCTCGGAGACGATCAAGAGAACTTTGGAGTCAGCGCCAACGCCCCAGCGAGCGATCGCCGACATGAGTTCCTTGGTCTTGGGCTGAGCCAGCTTATCTGCAAACTCTTCGACCACGATCAGGTCTTCAGAGCGGCTTTGGAAGGCAGTCCGCAGAGCCAGTCGGCGCTCTTTGCGGTTCATCTTGACGCTGTAATCTCTGGGCTTGGGTCCAAAGATCACGCCGCCGCCCCGCCAGAGGGGAGAACGGTTAGAACCGGCGCGGGCGCGACCAGTCCCTTTTTGACGCCAGGGCTTGCGACCACCACCGCTCACTTCAGCGCGGGTCTTGGTGGAAGCAGTGCCTTGACGGGCATTTGCCATTTGACGCACAAGGGCGCGGTGAACGATGTGGGCTGCTGTTTCTTCTTTTGCAACTTTGAGATCTAGCGAGGCTTGCCCAACTTCTTGTCCTTGCCAGTCTCGAACTACGCAATTAACCATCTTTAATACCCTGTCCTGTAGCCTCTTTTTTGACGCCAATGCTGAGAGAGGCGCTACATACAGCCTGTCTAGGCGCGACCGACCAATTTCGCCGGTGCAATGCTCAGCAGCGCGCCGGTCTTACCGGGCACAGCGCCTTGAATGAGAATCAGGTTGCGCTCAGCGTCAACTCGCACCACGGTGAGCTTTTTGATTGTCACTTGGGAACCGCCGAGACGACCCGCCATGCGCTTACCGGGGTAGACGCGTCCAGGGGTCGTACCTGCACCGGTGGAACCGGGCAGACGGTGGTTCTTAGAACCGTGGGCCATGGGGCCTCGCTTGAAGTTGTGACGCTTTTGGTAGCCGGCAAAGCCTTTACCGATGCTGGTACCGGTCACGTCAACAATTTGTCCAGCGGAGAAGGTGTCTGCCCCAAGAGACTGGCCGAGTTGGAACTGGCTGGAGTCGTCAGCACGATACTCTTTCAAATGACGCAGAGCTGGCGCTTCTGCTTTTTTGAGGTGGCCCAGTTCAGGCTTAGACAGTGCTTTTTCCTTGACTTCGTTGTAGCCAAGCTGGATGGCGTTATAGCCATCCGTTTCTTTGGTTTTGACTTGCGTAACAATGCAAGGACCGGCCTGAATAACGGTCACAGGAATCGCTCTTCCTGCTTCGTCAAAGACTTGGGTCATGCCAAGTTTGGTCCCGAGAATACCGACGGACACGGCAACTGGTCTCCCTTTTCATACACACTACAAAAGCGCTGGGTTTTAGTTGCTGATTGTCAGCGAAACCCAGCCCCACAGTTTTGAGCCAACCAGCATTGGAGTACAGGTTGACAAACTGTCAGCCACAAGGGCTTGATCTGGATGGATTACCAGGCGGCAAGGCCGCTTGGCTCTCGTGTTGAGGTCCCTTCTCCTGAGTCGACTGAACGGTTCAGGTTGGGGGTTTTCAACTCCACAAACAGGCTGGCGAAGACAGGGCCTCAGCAATCTGCGAGTTGAAGCTAAGGTCGAGCGGGCTTTTGCAAGCGATCGCCGCCTAGGAATCAACGAACCTGTTGCGCTAGTGAGGCTGCATCTTCGAGAAGCTGCCTTTCCTGTAAGTTGGGCAGCTGGCCTGTCATTACTGCGTCTTGTCTAAAGGGACTTGAGCAGCAGCCTGCTCAGTATCCTTGGCTTAGACTTTGCCTGGAAGTAGAAGATTAACGTTGGGAAACGGTGATCGTTTCTTTTCGTTAATTGGCCTCAACTCCAGCTAAGTTCCCCTGCCGTCGGCGCTCACTATACTGTTCTGTTTTGCAGTGAGCGATCGCCTGTTAATGCTTGAGAAATCTTGGTTTCAAGAGATCTCTTTCGTTGGGAGGAACTTCGCAACCCGATTTTGGCGACAATGAAACACTATAAACAATTTGCGTAACGTTGTCTAGAGCAGTTTGGCGGCCAGAATTTTATTTGTCCAAACAAACTGAACCTTACGGAAGAAGCACAGAGTCTCAGTGTACGGCATGGAGGCGGGGCAGATAAATGAGATTTTGGAGAAAGCTAGGGGAGGATCTAAGCTTCGGTTTGGCAGGGCTGCGGAGCGGGTTAAGATTGATAACGTCTACGGGTTACGTGACAGTGGGCCTTACAGCAGGATTAGCGTGCCATTTGGGCCTGTTTTGGGGCATGCAGCTTGGCACTGATCCTTGGCTGCAATGAGATCACTGAAAAACTGTGACCCAAGGGATTTACAAGAGCGTTTAGCAGTTGAGGAAGGCGAGCCTATGGCACTGTTGACGACGGGCAGACAGTTCATCAAGAACCTAGAGCAAGCGGGCGCTTTGGGCGTCTACGCTCCACTAGAGGGTGGTGCCGAGGGACGGTATCGTCGGCGGGTGCGGGCTGCGGGATATAGCATGGTTCAGCTGACGTCCCGCGGTCTGGGAGATCCAGCGAGCTTTTTGATGGGAATTCACGGCGTTCGGCCGCCTCACCTGGGGAAAAAGGAGATTCGGACGCAGTATATTCTGCCGCTGCTGGAGTACCACTTGGAGCACCTGCCTGCCAATACGAAGGGGCTGGTGCTGTGGCTCTTGGAGGGAACGGTGTTGTCCCGCCAAGAGCTGGAGTACTTGATCTCGCTGACCCAGCAAAATCCGAAGCTGAAGGTCGTGGTGGAGATGGGGGGCGATCGCACCTTCAAGTGGAAGTCGCTGCAAGATGTGGCAGCAGCCTAGCAAACGGTCTCAGTGAGTACTAGAGCGGAGAAGCCGAGGGGCTCGATCCTAGCGAAGCGATGGCTTCGGGTGGATGGACTCAGAAGGGACGAAAAACCAACTTTTCTCGGCTTCTCTCCTCATTTTTGGCTGTGCAGATTAGCATGTAAGGGTGACACATTTGCACTATCCCTTACGGTCTTTGCGAGAGGGGCGCTGGTTTAAGCTCATTTGCGGTGCAAGTTTCCAGCATCTCCCAGCTGTTCGTAACCTGACTTTGGCCTATGCCCTAGCAGGTGTTGATTGCGTTGATGTTTCGGCGGATCCGGCAGTGGTGTCCGCGGCTCAAGATGGATTGAGGGTTGCCCAGGAGCTGATCGCGGAGGCCCAGTCGCGAGGATTTGGGGCGATCGCGCGTCCTTGGCTGATGGTGAGTCTCAATGATGCGGAAGACCCCCATTTTCGCAAGGCAACGTTTGATCCCCAGCGATGTCCAGCGGACTGTTCGCGGCCTTGCGAGACAATTTGTCCGGCCCAGGCAATTATCTTTGAGCGCGTTCCAGATCGGTTCTCAGGGGTGATTGACCAGCGCTGTTATGGCTGCGGTCGCTGTTTGCCGGTTTGTCCGATCCAGCAGATTACGGCTCGATCTTATGTTTCAACCCCAGCGGCGATCGCGCCCCTGGTGCTCCAAAGTGGCGTCGATGCCCTGGAGATTCACACACAGGTAGGCCACTTCGCCGACTTTCGGCGGCTCTGGGAGGCGGTGGCACCTTGGGTTTCTCAGCTGAAGCTGGTGGCAGTGAGCTGTCCGGACGGAGAGGGCCTCATTGACTATTTGCGATCGCTCTATGAGGTGATGGCGCCGCTGCCCTGCGCGCTGGTGTGGCAGACCGATGGGCGTCCGATGAGCGGTGATATCGGGGATGGAGCTACCCGGGCAGCGGTCAAGCTGGGGCAAAAGGTTTTGGCGGCGGGTCTGCCCGGCTTTGTGCAGCTGGCGGGAGGAACCAATCGCCACACAGTGGTCAAGCTCGATCAGCAAAGCTTGCTCAATCCCCAGCGCGCTGGGGGCGAAGCGGCGGCGATCGGCCAGTACATTTCGGGGGTGGCCTACGGGAGCTATGCGCGATCGCTGCTGGCACCCCTCCTCGAAGAACTCGATGGCAGCCCCGCAGTTTTGCAGATGGAGGCGATCGCCCAAGGCGCTCACCGGTCAGAGATCCCCAAACTCGAGACCGGCGATCGCGGGGGCGATCGCCTGGAAAACACCCCTGACCTGCTCTGGCAGGCCGTAGCCGCCGCTCACGCCCTTGTCGCCCCCCTCAAGTTTGGCACCCAAGCCGCCCCCCAAAAGGCGCCAAGGCCTCCAGCACCTACCTAGAGTTGCGACCGGCTTCTTCGTTGCACAGTCCCCGTTCCCCAAGCATCATGGTCAGTCCCAACGGCACCAACTTCTTCGAGCAATCCGACCTTTCGACTCCTGCCTCTGTCTCGCCTGAAACAATGACCCAAGCCCCCGGGCAACCCAGCAGTGACTTGCCCAAACTCCTGGCCATTCTTCCCGTTGAGCTCCAGCAACGGCTCGATCAGCATCCCCAACGGGACAAGCTCGTCGAAGTTGTCCTTGACCTCGGGCGCCGTCCCGAGGCTCGCTTCCCGGGAAAAGCTGAATATCTCTCCGATCTGCCCGTCTCGCTAGAGGACATCGACCACTGCCTTGCCCGCATCAGCAGCTTTAGCGGGGACAACCGCGCCGGTATCGAGCGAACCCTGCACCGGATCAGCGCCATCCGCAACCGGAGCGGCGACGTGATCGGCCTGACTTGCCGCGTAGGCCGCGCCATCTTCGGCACCATCGGCATGATCCGCGACCTAGTCGAGACAGGCCAATCAATCTTGCTGCTGGGCCGACCGGGCGTCGGCAAAACCACCGCGCTGCGGGAAATTGCCCGTGTGCTGGCAGACGACCTGGAAAAGCGGGTCGTGATTATCGACACATCCAACGAAATTGCGGGGGACGGCGACATTCCCCATCCCGCGATCGGCCGGGCGCGGCGAATGCAGGTGGCGCGGCCCGAGCTCCAGCACCAGGTCATGATCGAGGCCGTGGAAAACCACATGCCCGAGGTGATCGTGATCGACGAGATCGGCACCGAGCTAGAGGCCCTGGCCGCGCGGACCATCGCAGAACGCGGGGTCCAGCTGGTCGGCACAGCCCACGGTAACCAGATCGCTAACTTGATCAAAAACCCCACCCTGTCGGATCTCGTGGGCGGCATCCAGTCGGTCACGCTAGGAGATGACGAGGCGCGCCGGCGGGGCAGCCAAAAAACGGTTTTGGAGCGCAAAGCGCCGCCCACCTTTGAGATTGCGGTGGAGATGCTGGAGCGCGAGCGCTGGGTGGTTCACGAAAACGTGGCCGACACCGTGGACCAGCTCCTGCGGGGACGCCAGCCCAATCCCCAAATTCGGACGGTCAGCGAAGGCGGCAAGGTGACGATCACGCGGGAGCTTTCGCGTCCCGAGCCGGAGAGCCCTCCGTCTCGAGGGGGCCGCGCAGGCTGGCGATCGTCTGGGCAGATGGTGCCCCCACCGCCCCAGGCGCGGCGGGAAGCGACGCGGGAGGAGAGCTACTTTGAGCAGCTGCTCAATGAGTCGCTGCCGCCGCGATCGCGCCTTGACCAGAGCCTGCTAGAAGAGGGCGATCGCCCAGAGCGCATTCCTGGCCCCAATGGGGAAGAGCTGCCGCTGTACATCTACCCCTATGCGGTCAGCCGCCAGCACCTAGAGCAGGTGATTCAAACCCTGAATTTGCCGGTGGTGCCGACCAAGGATCTAGATGGCGCTGACGCGATCTTGGCCCTGCGATCGCACATCAAAAACCACGCCAAGCTGCGCCATCTGGCCCGCAGCCGGCACATCCCCATCCACATCATCAAGTCCAATACGGTGCCTCAGATCGCCCGGGGACTGCGGCGAATGCTGAACATGGACGACCCCAGCAACCCGGAAGCGGTCGATCTGCGCCTGTTTACGCAAAAGGGCAGCGATGACGAGCTAGACGCCCTCGAGGAGGCCAGACTCGCTGTGGAGCAGATTGTGCTGCCGAAGGGACAGCCCGTCGAGCTGCTGCCTCGCTCCGCCGCCGTGCGCAAGATGCAGCACGAACTGGTGGAGCACTATCACCTCAAGTCCACGAGCTTTGGCGAGGAGCCCAATCGGCGTCTGAGGATTTATCCGGCCTAGGCCGACCCAGCGCAACTGGACTATCTATTCAAGGGTGAGCTGCAAAGGGGCGAGAAAATCTCGCCCCTTTGCGCATTGGGGCTTAATCGCCGAAACACCAGGTAAACAGGGCCAGCAGCAGCGTCAAGCCCAGCCAGGTCGGTAAATGCAGCCAGTCCAGCACGATGATGGGAGCGTAGGCGAAAAATTTCACCAGGCTCAGGGCTAGGGTGAGGGTGGCGAGCATGACAAGCAAAGACATGGGTTGGCAGAGCTCCTAGAAGAAGGTCTCGGGCGGCTACTGGGGCGATCGCCGGTAGAAGGGGCGCTTGACCACGGTGCCGGGGCAGGCTTTGCCGCGAATTTCGACGGCGATCGCCTGACCGACCTTGGCCAGGTGCGGCGGAACATAGGCCAGAGCGATCGCCCGCCCCAGACTCGGAGCCCACGTCCCGCTAGTCACAATGCCCACGGGCGTTCCTTCTGCCAGCACCGGATAGCCGTGACGAGCAATGTTGCGCCCCTCCATCTGGATTCCCACCAAACGTCGGGGAATGCCTGCTTCCTGCTGCGCCTCCAGAGCCGCCCGCCCGATGAAGTCCCCTGCGCGATCGAGGTGCACCAGCCACCCCAGTCCAGCCTCCCAGGGCGTGGTTTGGGCATCGATGTCTTGGCCATAGAGGGCCATGGCCGCCTCCAGGCGCAGGGTATCGCGGGCGCCCAAACCGCAGGGGGTCATCCCCGCCGCCACCAGCTGCTGCCACAGCAGCAGACCCGTGGCTGGCGGCACCATCACCTCGAAGCCATCCTCTCCGGTGTAGCCCGTGCGCGCCACGAAGGCAGGCTGCCCCAGCACCCGGCCCTCGCGATGGCCGTAGCGCTGGATCGCGGCCAAGTCGAGATCGGTATGGGGCTGTAGCAAGGCCAAGGCTTCGGGGCCTTGGACCGCCAGCAACACCGTCTGCGAAGATTCGTCCCGCAGCTCGAGGGCAGGATTCTCCAAATGGCTAGCAATCCAGTCGTAGTCCTGCTGACGGGTCGCAGCATTGACGATCAGCAGGGCTCGCTCCGCTCGATCCGGCGCTTGGCCCTGGTAGTAGACGATGAGGTCATCCAGGATACCCCCCTGCTCATTGAGGAGGACGGTGTACTGAGCGGCCCCCGGCTGCAATGATGCCAGATCCGACGGCACCAGACGCTGGAGGGCAGTCATCGCTCCGGGACCGCGCAGGATAAACCGGCCCATGTGGGAGATGTCAAAGATGCCGCTAGCTTGCCGGACAGCTTGGTGCTCTTGGGCGATGCTGGCGAACTGGATCGGCATTTCCCAGCCTGCAAAATCGGTCAGGCGGGGCTGGAGAGCGGCGATCGCCCCGTAGAGGGGCGTGCGAGACAAGGAAGCGTGGCTAGCCAAGGGGCGACCTCAAAAAGTCTGAGCGTTTGTTGATTAAGACTCTACCGGATAGCCCGCAGCGGCGATCGCCGCCTTGACGGCCTCGGGGGACTGCTGGGTTTCCACCTGGACGAGTTTGGTTTTGGGATCAGCAGCGATCGCCGCGTTGGGATCGAGCTGCGTCACCGCAGCGGCAATGGTTTTGGCGCAGGCATCACAGGCCATGCTGGGCACCTTGAGTTCCAAAGTCATAAAATCAATCTCCAATCAAAAACCGATAGGATTCACAGTTTCTATTGTGAAGTCTCGACCGGACTAGAGAGTCAAGGGTTTCTTCTGCGGCGATCGCCCGCGCTTTTCAAAGGCAGACCCTTCACGGACAATAGCGAAAACGAACTTCCTCGGCACTCGCACAGAATGGACGGACAACAACTTGCTCAGCTGCTCATCAACGGCATTGCCGTGGGCAGCATTATTGCCCTGGCAGCCGTCGGTTTGACCCTCACCTACGGTATCTTGCGGCTGGCCAACTTCGCCCACGGGGACTTTATGACCCTGGGGGCCTATCTGACGCTGCTATTTAATGGCTTTGGCATCAATGTCTGGGTAGCCATGGGCCTAGGAGCGGCGGGCACCGTGGGCGCGATGGTGCTGAGCGAAAAGCTGCTCTGGGCACCGATGCGGGACCGGCGAGCCACCTCAACGACCCTGATTATTATTTCCATTGGCCTGGCGCTGTTCTTGCGCAACGGAATTATTTTCCTGTGGGGCAGCAGCAACCAGGCCTACGATCTGCCAGTTGCCGCAGCGCTGAACGTGTTTGGGCTCCGGATCGCCTACTACCGCATCGTGGTGGTGGTGATGGCGATCGCGGCGATTTTGGGCCTGCACTACCTCCTGCGCAACACCAAGATCGGCAAGGCCATGCGGGCAGTGGCAGACAACCTGGATCTAGCGCGGGTGTCTGGCATCAATGTGGATCAGGTCGTCCTGTGGACCTGGGTGATTGCCGGGACGCTGACGGCCCTAGGAGGCGGCATGTACGGCCTGATCACGGCGGTGCGGCCCAATATGGGCTGGTTCTTGATTTTGCCGATGTTTGCCTCTGTCATTTTGGGCGGGATTGGCAACCCCTACGGCGCGATCGCCGGGGCCTTTGTCATCGGCATTGTCCAAGAGCTGAGCACCTATTTCTTGCCCACCGAGTACAAGCTCGCCGTGGCCCTGCTGGTCATGATTGCCGTGCTGCTGTTTCGGCCTCAGGGCTTGTTTAAGGGCACGATGTAGCCTAGGCGTTTTCTCCGGCGTGGTAGGAGCTGCGCACCAAAGGCCCCGATCGCACGTGGCTAAAGCCCATGCTGCGGGCGATCGCCCCCCAGCGCTCGAACTCCGACGGCGTCCAGTAGCGCTCCACCGGCAGGTGGGCCAGGGATGGCCGCAGGTACTGCCCCAAGGTCAGGCGATCGCAGCCGACCTTCCGCAAGTCCTGGAGCGTCTCCAAAATTTCTGCTTCGCTTTCCCCCAGGCCCAGCATCAGGCCTGACTTGGTCGGCAGCTCCGGGTTGAGGTCTTTGACCATTTCCAGCACCCGCAGCGATCGCTCGTACTTCGCGCCGCGCCGCACCGGCCCCTGGAGCCGCCGCACCGTCTCCAGATTGTGGTTGTAGCACACCGGCCCCGCCGCCACGACCGTGGCAATGCGCTCGTACTGGGCCTGCACCGCCGCTGCTTCCTGGGGATGGCCGCCCCAAAAGTCGGGCGTCAGCACCTCAATGGCGATCGCCGGATTCTCCTGGCGCACCCGCTCCATCACCGCCGCAAAGTGCCCCGCTCCCTGGTCCGGCAGATCGTCGCGGGTCACCGATGTCAGCACCGCATAGCGCAGCCCCAGCAGGCGCACCGACTCGGCGATTTTTTCCGGTTCCTGGGCATCGAGGGGCATAGGCGAGTGCCCTTTATCCACCTGGCAAAAACCGCAGGAGCGCGTGCAGGTCGGCCCCATCAGCAAAAAAGTCGCGGTTTTTTGGGCATAGCACTCCCCCCGATTGGGACAGCGGCCCTCCTCGCAGATGGTGTAAATCTGGCGCTGCTTGATGATGCGCTGCACCGTCGAAATCTCGCTAGCCTTGCCGATCGGGCGTCGCAGCCACGGCGGCAGCTGCGTCCACTCCGGCCGCTCAGGGGCGATCGCCCCTGACGCTTCAGGCATCGAATCCGACTGTCTCTTCGGAGAGGTCATCGCAGTCCCTTTCACGCCGCCCACCACAACAACTTCGGGCGATCGCGCTCTTCCCAAGATAGCGGTTTCTTCAGCCCATCTTGTAGTTCTGCCGTCCCTTCCCCCAGCAGAAATTTCTGATGGGAAACGGGTACCTTAATTCCAGGCGCCCAGGCAAATGAAATAATGGGTCAAAAGCCCGCTTTCTGTCCCTTGTGCCCTGGCTCAGGCGATCGCCCCCGCAGACCTCTTCACCTTCTCCGCCCCCGTCTCCCCCCAAGATTTCCTGCCAAAATCCATCGGTGAAAGCAGCAAAAAGCTATAACCTTTATCAGTAGCTCAGATCTCCGTAGCTCAGACCTTCAATCAACCTCAGAGGAGTCAGTCGTGGCAAGTCACAAGATCCTGGTCATTGATGACAGCAAAGTCATCCGGATGCGCGTTCGGGACATGCTGCCCAAGGGAAACTTTGAAGTCCTCGAAGCCAAGGATGGAGTGGAAGGACTGAATCTGATTCGCCAAGAGCACCCCAACTTGATCATGCTCGACTTCCTGCTGCCCAAAATGAGCGGCTGGGAAGTTTTCCAGCACATCCAAAGCGATGCCACGCTTCAGAGCATTCCCCTCGTGCTCATGTCAGGGCGCAAAGAAGAAGTCACCGAAAAACTACAAGAACCCTTTGAGTTCTTTGAATTCATCGAAAAGCCCTTTGAGAACAAAGAGCTCATCGATGCCATCAAATCCGCCATGGCCAAGGCGCGGCTCCCCCGCACCGGCAAGATCGCCGCTCCTGCCGCCGCAGCCACCGCTCCTGCCGCCGCAGCCGCCGCTGGCGGTGGAGCCGATGCCGCCGAGGTCAAAGCCCTCAAAGAGCAAGTCGCCAGAATGCAGGCCGAGATCAACGCCCTCAAGAAACAAACGGCGCAAATCCTGGCTTTCATCAAGCAAAAGCTCAAATAGCCCCGTCAGTCGAGCTCGCGGCGACCTTCTAGGGCGCGGGCCAGGGTCACTTCGTCGGCATACTCCAAGTCGCCGCCCATCGGCAGCCCAAAGGCAATCCGAGTGACCCGGGTGAAGGGCTTGAGCAGCTGACCGACGTAGAGCGTCGTCGTCTCCCCTTCGACGCTGGGACTAATGGCCAGGATCACCTCCTGGATTCCGTTTTGGCTGACCCGACGCACCAAAGGCTGAATATTGAGCTGGTCTGGCCCGATGCCGTCCATGGGCGAAATCAGCCCCCCCAGCACGTGGTACTTCCCTTTGTACTCGCGCGTCCGCTCCAGCGCGATGACATCTCGGGAGTCGGCGACCACACAGACCGTGGTGCTGTCGCGGCTGGGAGCCCGGCAGATTTCGCACACCGGCTCGGCAGACAAGTGAAAGCAGACAGAGCAAACGCCCACTTGCTGCTTGGCCTCCACGAGGGCCTGAGCAAGGGCATAGACTTCTTCTTCGGGGCGCTTGAGGATATGAAGAGCAAGCCGCTGAGCCGTTTTAGGCCCAACGCCCGGAAGACGCTGAAACTGTTCGATTAGGCGGGCAAGGGGACGCGTGTAAACGGGAAACCTCCTTTGGGTCGGGGGATACCTCACCTATTTTGCCATTCCGCTGGGGAAGGCTGGGGCGATTTCGCGAGGCGATCGCCCCTTTTGTGCGATTGGATACGTTTCGCTGGGCAGGTCTCCTCTATTAATTCGAGTACTGAATGCAAATCTTTGAATTCAGCATTCGCTCGATTTCCCGTACGACCCTCAGCTTGGAGTACCCACCCCCTAGATGTCTGACCATCCCAATCAGCGGTTTCCAGCAGCGCTATTCAACCCGGAGTTTGCCCAAACCGCTTGGAAGGTGGCGCTGGTGGTGGGGACCGTGCTCTTCACGATCAACCATGGCCCTGCCCTCCTCCAGGGGAAAATGACCCGGGAGCGCTGGATTTCGGCGGCGATGACCTACATGGTGCCCTACATGGTCAACGTCCACGGCCAGTCTGTGCGGCGATCGCGCTCTACCCCCGCGCCCCCCAAAGAGCTCGAGAAAGTGGGCCGCCCCTAAGCCCGATGCTTCAACGCTCAAGCCAGGCGCGCATTTTGCCCGGATTGAGCAGGCCGTAGGGATCTACTTGCTCCTTGAACTGGAGCTGCTCGCGGTTAATGGTTTTCATGCCGCCGTCTTCGAGGATGTACGTGTGGGGATTGAAAATGAACGCTCCCCGCTCCTCGTGGTAGCGAATGATCTCATTGAGGCGCTCTTCGGTGGTGTAGCGCACCAGCTGTAGGGCCGCAGGCCGCACCTTGCCGTGGAATCGCAGAAACTCCAGGTGCAGAAGCACCTCATCCCCGAAGTGGTGGTAGAGATGATCTAGGAACGCAAACTCTGGATCCGGAGGCAGCAGAGTCTGGAGATAGGTAAAGTCTGGATCGACGCTGCGGGCATGGAGCGTGGTGTGATTCCAGGTAAATTCGCCGATCGCCGTGCCCCGGTGGGTATCCTGGGCCGGCTTGTCGTAGCAGATCGTGCCGCCGTACTCCCGCACGAGGTCCTGGAGCGGCTCTAGGGAGGGCTCAGCCACCATCAGCAGGGCGCAGTGCTGCCCTTCCGGAATGCGATCGCGAAACGGCACAAAGTAGCTAGGAATCGGCCAAGCGTGAATGCTGATCAGCTTTTTGATAATGCCGTCCGACTCTCCGAGGGCCTGACCAAAGCGGGCCGCCGCCAGAAAATCTTCGAAGGCGACGATCAGCTCGGTCCAGGGGTAGGCCGGGGCCAGGGGCATCTCCAGTTCCACAATGATGCCGTTGACGCCGTAGGCGTGGTTGACCTTCTGGACGTCGTCTCCCCGCAGCTCGATGATGCGGGGCTCGTCCTCCATGGTGACGACCTTGAGGGCCTGGAGATTGCCGCGATCGCGCAGCTGGCCGTAGGTAATCGAGCCAATGCCGCCACTGCCCCCTGCAATGAAGCCCCCGATCGTCGCCGTGCGGTAGGTCGAGGGCACCATGCGCAGCTCCCAGCCCTGGGGGCGCGCTTCTTTGTCAAAGGCCGCCATTTTCACGCCGGGCTCCACGCAGGCCAGCCCGGGCCGGATCCAGTGAATCTGGTTGAGACGGCTCACGTCCAGGATGATGCCGCCCTGCAAGGGCACACACTGGCCGTAGTTGCCGGTGCCCGCCCCGCGCACGGTCAGGGGCACCCGATGCTGGACGCAGACCCGAGCCACCTGGAGAATCTCGTCAACGTTGGCCGGACGCACCACCAGGTCGCCCCGCTTATCGCTCAAGAGGGGCACCAGCACCGGGCTAAAGGTGTAGTAATCCTGGGAAAGCTTGGTGATCTGGGCCGGGTCTGCGATCAGCTCCAGATTGACCAAGTCGCGCTGGACAGCGTCCCAGTTGATAACAGGCGAAGGCGTTGCGGTCATGACAGCTCTAGAAAAGTAGGCAAGGAATTTAAAGGGGGTTTAGCCGAGGCTCCAGCAAGGCTCAAGCGAGGTCCAAGCAATCCACCAGGGGTTCAAGCCCGGGGGTCTAGGACCCGCCGACCAGATCGTCCAGCTCGGCGTAGTCGGGCAGGGTGGTGTCGATGGGCTGGCCCTGGCGCAGCACCACGCGATCGCCCTGGGGACGCGACAGCAGCTCGCTGTAGCTGCGCCCCCGGAACAGCACCAAGTTGGCTGGCAGCCCGGGCGCAATGCGGCCCACCTGAGGCAGCCCCATCAGGTCCGCAGCGGTTTTGGTGACGGCCTGGGGCCAGTCGCCGTAGGGGCGATCGAGATGGGCGATTTTCACCGACTGGCTAAACACTTCGAGGACGTCGTGATCGCCGAAGCTGTGGAAGACATCCCGGCAATTGTCGCTAGCCAGCGCCACCGGAATTCCCTGGTGCTTGAGCTCGTGGATCAGGGTCACGCCTCGCCAGCGGGGGGTCGTGGCGATCGCCCCTGGCAAGCTTTCTGACAGATTCACCCAGCGCTGAGACGCACTTTGGGCGCGATCTTGCAGATAGAGATTGCACATCGGCAGGCTCACCACCCCGGCCCGCACCTGCTGGAGCGCCCGGATCGTCGCCATCACCGCCTCGGGCTGCTGGACCGCCAGGCTACAGCAGTGCCCACAGACAATCTGCTGCTCAAAGCCATTGCGGAGGGCCGCCTCAGCGATGTAGCGCAGGGTAATGCTGCTGGGGTCGCCGGTCTCGTCCGTGTGGAAATCCAGGGGCAGACCCCGCTCCTGAGCCAGCTGAAACACGCGATCGAGCTGCTGGGGCAGCTCCGGGTGCATCAAGACCAAGCCCCCTAGCACGCCCCCAACCTCCGCGATCTGGTCGGCGAGGCGATCGCCCAAAGGCGTCAAAAAGGTATCAATCGAGGTCAGGGTGACCGCCTGGAGCTCCAGGCGACCGGCCCAGGCGTCCTTGAGCGCCCGAAACACCGCCAAGTTCGTTGTTGCCAGCCCATTGTCGTAGCAGTCGAGGTGGGTCCGCAGGGCCTGGGTCCCGTGGGCATAGCTACAGCGCAGCCCAAACTCCATGCGGCGGTAGAGGTCTTCGAACTGCCAGTGCTGGGCGGCGTCCTGCTTGATTTTGGTGATGGCCGACTCAAAGGAGCCGTCGGGGTTGGGGGTGCGCTCCCAGGTGTGGCCCTTGTCCAGGTGGGTGTGCAGATCGACAAAGCAGGGCCAGACCTGACCGCCGCGCCAGTCCACCGCCGGCTGCGGGCGATCGCCGTCTCCGGCCGCCGCGATCTGGGCGATCGCCCCGGCGTCAATTTGCAGATCCACCCGCACCAGATCATCGCGATCGCGGGTCGCCAAGAGGCCAGGATCCACCCCTTCCAGCAGGGCTGCCGGAACCCGGACATTGCACAGCCAGTATGTCGTCGCCTTCGGAATCATGCTCAATTTAACGCCCAGCCCCAGCAAGTCAGCGCGATCTAGAGGCAGCGATCGCCCCCGCGCGCTCTTTCCATTCTTGACCAATTTTTTCGAAAAAACAGCGGCCCCGCGGCCCCATTCGCGATCTGGGGCCTAGCGATCGCGGCGCACCGCGCTCTCGTGCCAGTGACGCAGCCAGTAGTCCGACAGCACCGTCAGCAGCACAAAGATGACGACCCCCAGCCCCGTGGTCATCAGCAGGGCCGCGAACATGCGCGGAATCTGGAGATTGTAGCTAGAAATCAGAATTTGGTAAGCGATCCCCGATCGCACGCCGCCGGTGCCCGCCACAAACTCCGCCACCACGGCCCCGATCAGGGCCAGCCCGCCGCTGATGCGCAGCCCCGCCAGGAAGTAGGGCAGAGCGCTGGGCAGGCGCAGATACAGCAGGGTTTGCCAGCGCGAGGCCCGGTAGAGCCGAAAGAGGTTTTGCAGGTTGTGGTCGACGCTGTTGAGGCCGAGGGTGGTGTTGGCGACGATGGGGAAGAAGGCCACAATCCAGGCGCAGACGACCAGAGCGGCAAAGGTGTTGTTGCGCAGCCAGACGATGATCAGGGGGGCGATCGCCACGACGGGGGTCGTCTGGAGGATCACCGCGTAGGGAAACAAACTGCGCTCGATCCATTTGCTCTGGGCAAACAGCACCGCAATCAGCAGCCCCGAAACCACCGCCGCTCCAAAGGCCACCACCGTGATCTGGAGGGTGATCAGCAGGGACCCAAACAGCTCGCCCCCCTCCGTCCCCAGGGTCTGGAGCACCAGCAGCGGCCCCGGGAGCAGGTAGGGCGGCACATCTAGCCAGCGAACCAGTCCCTCCCACAGCAGCAGGCTAGCGAGGCCCACCCCCGCCGGGGCCAGGACATCCGCCGAGAGCAGCCGAGACCTCAGGCGCTGGATTCTAGGACGCCTCTGGGGCGATCGCACCGGGGGCTTGGGTTTGGGCACACGAAAAGGGGCACCGGAGGGGGGCATGGCAATTTCGTTAGAGCGTCAAACAGGCGAATCTAGAACGCCGGGGTCCGCCAGGGGCGAAGGGGCGATCGCCTCGGCCAACGCCGCCGACACTCGGCGGCAGTACTGATTGAACAGGGGGGAGGTGCGAAAGCTCTCCGAGCGGGGATAGGGCGCTTCGATGGGGATATCCGCCACCACCCGGCCAGGCCGCGCCGCCATCACCACCACGCGATTGGAAAGATACACCGCCTCATAAATGTTGTGGGTGACAAAAACCACCGTCCAGCGCATTTCGCTCCACAGGGCCAGCAAGTCTTCGTTGAGGCGGCTGCGGGTGATCTCGTCGAGAGCGCCAAAGGGCTCATCCATCAGCAGCACCTTGGGGCGAGTGACCAGGGCTCGGGCGATCGAAACCCGCATTTTCATGCCCCCCGATAGCTCGCGGGGATAGCAGCGCTCTGCTCCCTCCAGGCCCACCCGGTGCAGGGCCTCGCGAGCGGCGATCGCCGCCTTGCGGGGCGGCACCCCGGCCAGCTTGAAGGGCAGACACACATTCTCTAGGACCGTCGCCCAGGGCATCAGCGCCGCCTCCTGAAACACAAAGGCCAAGCCGTGGCTCTCTTGGGCCTCGGCATTGCGCGATCGCACCGCCGCCGCAATGCCGGGATCTGCCCACTCCACCTGGCCCGATGTGAGGGTACCGAGACCCGCCATCAGCTGCAGCACCGTACTTTTGCCGCAGCCCGACGGCCCCACCAGGCTGACGAACTGA
Organism: Geitlerinema sp. PCC 7407; assembly: GCF_000317045.1. NCBI lineage: Bacteria > Bacillati > Cyanobacteriota > Cyanophyceae > Geitlerinematales > Geitlerinemataceae > Geitlerinema > Geitlerinema sp. PCC 7407. The sequence continues at coordinate 934,103 of NC_019703.1, read as the reverse complement.
GACTCTGGCACCGCCAAATCCAGATTTTCGAGGGCCACCGTCCCGTTGCGGTAGACCTTCGTCACCTGACTGAGCCGAATTGCTGGGCGATCGCTCATACCCCTTTCCTCCCTGGGGGAGCCCACATCCCCTTGCCTCCGATCTCCCGCATCAAACCCTCCGATCGCACCGCCACTGTCGCTTTGCTCTCCGTTCGGCCTACGCCTTGTAGTACTCCGGTCCACGATTCACAAACTTCAGCGTGTACGCCTTGCGGTAGTCCGTCTCTGGCTTCAAGATTCCCACCGACGCCATCTCGTCAAAGAACGTCTTCCAGCGCTCCTCGGTCATCGCCCCAATCCCCAAGCGCAGGGCGTCCGGCCCCAACACCATGGCATATTCCTTCATTTTTTGAAGGCTAAAGGCCAAGTGCTCATCGCTCATTTCGGGGTTTGCCTGCTTGATGAGCTGATTAGCGGGAGTTGGGTTCTCCAGGTAGCTGTACCAGCCCTTGATCGACGCATCCACAAAGCGCTGCACTAGCTCGGGGTTTTGTTCAACCAGCTCTGTCTTCGCCTCGATGGTGGTCGAATAAGGCGTGTAGCCGCTATCGGTCAGCAGCAGGACCACGGGCTCAAATTTGCCCTGCTTCTCGATGGCAAAGGGCTCAGAGGTGGCGTAGCCCTGCTGGGCCACGGTCTTGTCTGCCAGAAAAGGCCCCGGGTTGAAGTTGTAGGGGCGTTTTTGGTCGTCGGTGAAGCCGTATTTGGCGCGCAGCACCGGCCAGTAGGTGGCATTTGCGGAGGCCGAGACGTATATGGGGCGGCCCTTGAGGTCCGCTAGGGTGGTGACGCCGGTGTTGGGGTGGGCGATCAGGCACTGGGGATCTTTTTGGAAAATCGCCGCAACCGTCACTTTGGGGATGCCTTCTTCGACGGCCTTGATGGCGTCGATGCCGTAGCCCATGAACAGGTCCACTGCGCCGCCCATCAGGAGCTGGGTTCCGCTGGGCAGCTGAGGCCCTCCCATTTTGATCGTGACATCCAGGCCCGCTTCGCGGTAGAGCCCGGTTGCCACCGCCTGGTAGAAGCCGCCATGCTCAGCTTCGGCGACCCAGTTTGTACCAAAGACCAGCTTTTCGAGGCCGTCGGCGCTGGCCGAGGGGCTGCTGGAGCGATCGCTGGGCAGCCCTGCACAGGCCGCCGCTAGACTGCTGCCCAGGGCCAGGCCGCTGTACTGCAAAAACCGACGCCGATTGAGCTTTGACAGGCTCAGACGAGACCGAGATGTGTGATGCATGGTGCTTCCTCAAGGAACGGGGCCACGGGGGGACGCGGCCACTCACTGGATCAAAAATCGGGACGATGCGGGTCTCTGACAGGGGGTCGAAAGCCTCAACCCCGTAGGTAGCATACAACTGAGGCTCCGTTTCGGGAGAGGGCGATCGCCCAGCTCAAGCAGCGCTGGGGTCCATGCGGGGCGATCGCCTAAAGCGCGATCGCTCCGACAGCCAGGTAGCTTCGCCACGCCTGCCAAAAGGTATAGCCTGACAGCAGGGTCAGCAAGGTACAAAAGGCGATCGCGATCGCCCGGTCGGGCAGCTTGGGCAAAAAGCGCGTGCTCACCTGAGCCCCCAGCAGCCCCCCGGTTCCCAGCAATAGCCCAGGCCACACTAAAACATGCCCATTCCAGGCATGCCCGAAAGCCGCCGAAATGGCTGTCATGACGATCACAGCCAAGCTGGTTTGGATGGCCATTTTGATCGCTTCTCCCAAAAACAGCATTTGCAGGGGCACCAGCACCACGCCGCCCCCCACCCCAAACAGCCCCGCCAGCAGACCAGCCCCACCGCCCGTGAGCAGCTGCGCGAGGCGGGGGTTGAGGCGGGCCTGGGGCGGCACAGCGGCCGCCAGCAGGGAGCGCCGTAGCTGCATCAGGGCGATATTGAGCCAGAGCACCAGGCCGAAGGCCAGCAGAAGCAGGTAGGGGGCGATGTAGTTGGCGAGGAAGGCTCCGATCTGCGCCGTCAGCAGGGCTGGCAGGCCCAGGGCCAGAACCTGCGGGAAACGCAGGTAGCCCATGCGCCAGTTTTGGAGGCTGCCGGAGAGGGAGGTGATCAAAATGGCGAGGCTGCTGGTGGCGACGGCCTGGACGGGGGCAAACCCCAGGGTAACCATGAGGGGCACCAGAATCGTGCCGCCGCCGATGCCGAGAAATCCGGCCAGGATCCCCGCGAGGAACCCCCCAATGGCCAGGCCACCCATCACCAAGGGTGCGATGTCGTCGAGCACGCTGAGCTGGCTCCAAGAAGACATTGAGCTACAAAACGATCAGCTTAGCGCGATCGCTTGATTTCTACGGCTCTGGGGGCAACAGGCGAGACCGGGGCCAGAAATTGGGCGATCGCTCACTGTAGCAGCAGAAGATCGACAAAATTGGCGGCTGCTCGCAGCAGCGTTAAATCTTTTGGGCAGGGGAGGTCCATCGAGTAGATCCCCTTGGTAGCTTTCTAGCAGGGGGCGATCGCCCTTGCACAGGGCACTGGGCTCTGCCAAAGCACCCACCTGAGCCCCAAAATCAGCTCAGAAATCAGCGCGACTAGGCTCTCCCATCAGAGAAATTCAGATCTCTCAGCCAATTTGCGGATTCTCCCCACAGTTCGTACGGACTCTCCAAGATTTTGGGAAAAATAGCCCTTAAACCCGCCACCTGTTTCCCCGCTTGCCAAAGGGCCTCGACTTTGGCGGGCTACCTGCCCAGGACCGTGAGGAGATTTGCCCTATGTCAATGTTGATAGGCCCGCTAGCGGGGCTGGGGGTGTCCTCGACTGCCCTAGGAGCGCTCACGCCGTTTTTGGCCAGCGATCGCCTCCTGACCCTGAGTCACTTGGCCCTTGTCCTAGGCGTGGGCTGGCTGGCCGCTCGCCAGAAATGGGTTGCGCCGGCGATCGCCCTTGGTTTTAGCGCGGTGCTGGTGGTGTGCGCCGGGTTACCCGCGGTGGCGCACTGGGCAGGCCAGCCTCTCTCAGCAAATTTTGTGGGTAGCTTGCAGCTGCTCCAGGCGGTGCTCAATGGCTTGGTGCTGGTGGCGGGAGGCCGATGGCAGCTCAGCCAGATCTCCGCCCGCCGCAACCTGCAAGATCAGCTCCAGCGGGCTGTCTTGCTGCGCAATATCACCCTGGAGATTCGTCAGAGCCTAGATGCGGGCCAGATTTTTCAGACGACGGCTACCCAGATCGGCCAAGCGTTTCAGGTCGATCGGTGCGTCATCTTTGGCTACAGCGCGACGGCCCAGCCCCAGCTGCCCATCGTCGCCGAGTACCGCCAGGGCAGCTACCCGTCCATGCTGCACTACAGCATTTCGCTGGTTGACAATCCGCTGATCCAGCAGCTGCTGGCCCAAAATGAGGCGATCGCCCTCGAAGACGTCAACGCTGAGCCGCGCATCGCCTCCTTTGCGCCCCTGTGGCAGGCCCTAGAGCTTCAGTCGATTTTGGCGATCCGCACCTCCTATCAGGGAGAGCCCAACGGCCTGATTAGCTTGCAGCAGTGCAGCGCCCAACGCCAGTGGTCCCCCGAAGAGACGGAGCTGCTGGCGGCGATCGCCGACCAGGTGGGCATCGCCTTGGCCCAGGCCCAGGTGCTGGCCCAGGAAACCCGGCAGCGCCAGGAAATGACCGAAAAGAACGCCGCCCTCGAGCACGCCCGCTACATTGCCGAGGCGGCCAACCATGCCAAGAGCAGCTTTTTGGCCGTGATGAGCCACGAAATCCGCACGCCCATGAATGCGGTCATCGGCATGACGGATCTGCTGCTGGACACGTCCCTGACGCCCCAGCAGGAGGACTTTGCCCAGACCATTCGCACCAGCGGCGAGGCGCTGCTGGCGATCATCAACGACATTTTGGATTTCTCCAAAATCGAGTCGGGCAAGCTGGATATTCAAAATCACCCCTTCGATCTGCGCAGCTGTATCGAGAGCGCTCTCGACCTCTTGGCCCCCAAGGCTGCCGAGAAGCAGCTGGAGCTGGTGTATTTCATTGAGCCCCACGTGCCGACGGAGCTGGTGGGGGATGAGGTGCGGCTGCGACAGATCTTGGTGAATCTGGTCGGCAACGCGGTGAAGTTCACGGCGGAGGGGTTTGTGGCGATCGCGGTGACGGGGCGATCGCTGACCCCCGACTCCCAGGCCTCCTCGGAGGCGCCGCTGTACACTATTCGGTTTACGGTCCAGGACACCGGGATCGGCATTCCCTCCGATCGCCTCGATCGGCTGTTTCGGCCCTTTAGCCAGGTGGATTCCTTCACGGGGCGGCAGTATGGCGGAACCGGCCTCGGCCTGGTGATCAGCCAGCGCCTCAGCGAGATGATGGGCGGCCGCATCTGGGTCGACAGCGAGGTGGAGCAGGGCTCAACGTTTTATGTGTCGGTGCTGATGGCGGCGCGACCTGCGGCCCCAGCGCCGGGGCGGGAGCGGCCCTTAGCGGGCAAGCGTCTGCTGCTGGTGGACGATCACGCCCTGGTGCGCCACAGCCTGACGACCGACGCAGAGGCGTGGGGCATGGGGGTGTGCGCGGTGGATTCGGGGGTGGCGGCCCTGGCTCGGCTGGCGGCGGGCGATCGCTTCGATGTGGCCCTGATCGATCACACCCTGCCGGACACCGACGGCCACTCCCTGGCCCTGCGCATGCGCGAAGACTACGCCGATCAGCCGCTGGCGCTGGTGCTGCTGGCGCCTTTGGGCAATCTGCCGATTCCGGAGGTCGATGAGCGGGCTCTGTTCCAGGCAGAGGTCCACAAGCCGGTGCGGCAGGCCCAGCTGTACGGGGTGCTGAGCGAGGTGCTGTCGGAGGCCCCGGACCCCATTGCTTCGCCAGCACCGCCGCCCCTGGCCCCGGCCGCAGACGCTTTGCCGCCGCGATCGCTGCGGATCTTGCTCGCTGAAGATAACCTGGTCAACCAGAAGGTAGCCCTCCATCTGCTCAAGCGCCTCGGCTACAGCGCCGATGTCGCCCACAATGGCCGCGAGGCCCTGGAAAGCCTACAGCGCCGCGCCTACGATCTGGTGCTTATGGACATTCAGATGCCCGAAATGGACGGTCTGAGCGCGACGCGGCGAATCTGCGCCGATTTCCCGGCCCAGGAGCGGCCCCGCATTGTCGCGGTGACAGCCAACGCCATGCAGGGCGATCGCGAGCAGTGCTTGGCGGCGGGTATGGATGACTACACCAGCAAACCGCTGCGAATTGCAGAATTAATGCGGGTTCTACAGTCGTGCACCGTGCGATCGCCCGTTGCACCGCTGCCGCCCATTGTCTCCACGCTTCTAGAAACGCTGCAAGCCCAACTTGGTGATGTGACAACCGAAATCTTGGCTGAGGTTATCGACAGCTACCTACAGGAAGCACCGGCGCTTTTGGGCCAGATGCAGCAGGCGATCGCCCAGGCCGACGCTCTCAGTCTCCAGCGCGCTGCCCACACCCTCAAGTCCAGCAGCGCGACCGTCGGAGCCCTGGGCCTTTCTCGGCTCAGCCAGGAGCTAGAAACCCTGGGCCGCACCAGCAGCTTGCCCCCAGCGCCAGCCCTCTTGGCCCAGCTACAGCAGGAATATTTACGGGTTGAGGCAGCGCTGCGGGAGGTGTGCCTGCTATGTTGACCGATCGATCCAGCCCCCGACAGCACACCCCTCCCCGGATTTTGATCATTGACGATGACCAGTCCACGCGGCTGGTGCTGCGCAAGATCATGGCCGAGGAGGGTTATGAAATCATCGAAGCCAGCAATGGCCAAGAGGGTTTACAGATTTTTGAGTCTTACCAGCCCGATCTGGTGCTGACCGATGCCCTGATGCCGGTGATGGACGGCTTTCAGTACTGCGCTCAGCTGCGCCAGAAGCCCAACGGTCTCGACGTTCCGCTGCTGATTATCACTAGCCTGGACGACGAAGCGTCGATCGATCGCGCCTTTGAGGTCGGCGCGACGGACTACATCACCAAGCCGGTGCACTGGGCGGTGCTGCGGCAGCGGGTCCGGCGCTTGTTGCAGGGCAGTCGGGCCACCCAGGAACTGCGCCACCAGGGGGAATGTGAGCGGCTTTTGCGGCGCATTATGCTGCAAGTGCGGCAGTCTCTTGATCTCCAGCAAGTGCTGGCGACGGCGGCCCGGGAGGTGCGATCGCTCTTGGGGGTGGAGCAGGTGGCGATCGCCCGCGTCCACACCAGCGGCCATACCAGCTTTGTGGTGGAGTCGACCGAGCCGGGTTTGCCGTCCATTCTGGGCATGGCCTGTCCCCTGGGAGCCGAGGCCAGCACCTCCCCGACCGGCGTGATCGCCATCGCCGATGTGTTGAGCCACAGCAGCCCCCTTGACAGGCGATCGCCCACCGCGCTTTTAGGATTGCGGGCTCGCTTGGTCATGCCCATCACCCGTCAGGCGATGACTTGGGGGTTTCTGTGCGCCCACCAGCACTCTAGTCCTCGCCTGTGGGAGGCCTTTGAGATCGATTTGCTCTGCCAGCTCGCCGACCAGATCGCCATCGCCATTCAGCAGTCCGAGCTGTACCAAAAAGTCCAGTGGCTCAACGCCGACCTCGAGCGCCAGGTCCAAGAGCGCACCGGACAACTAGAGCAGGCCCTCGAGTGCGAGGCGCTCCTCAAGCGGATCACCGACAAGGTCCGCGACAGCCTGGTCGAGGAGCAAATTCTCGAAAGCGCTGTCCGCGAGCTGGCCCTCGGCCTCAACGCCAGCGGCTGCAACGCGTCTCGCTACGACCTTGAGGCCGAGATTTCCATGATTTGCTACGAGTACACCACGACGATTCCCAGCTCTCAGGGACGCGTTTCCCAGATGAGCGGCTTTGCCGAAATCTACGGGCAGCTGCGCCAGGGGCAGGATTTTCAGTTTTGCTCCATCGCGCCCAATCCGGTGCGGGGCCGCGTGGCGATGCTGGCCTGCCCAATCCTGGATGACCAGGGCGTGCTGGGGGATCTGTGGCTGATCAACCCGCCCGATCGCCCGTTTAGTGAGCTCGAGCAGCGGCTGGTGCAGCAGGTGGCCAACCAGTGCGCGATCGCCATTCGCCAGGCCCGCCTCTACCAAACCGCCCAAACCCAGGTGGAGGAGCTCGAGCAGATCAATCAGCTCAAGGACGACTTTCTCAGCACGGTGTCCCACGAGCTGCGCACGCCCATGGCCAGCATGAAAATGGCGATTCACATGCTGGCGATCGCCCTCAAAGAGTGTCTGCCCGAGATGGGCAGCAGCACCGCCAGCGAGGCCCTCGCCAAAGCCCATCGCTACTTTGAGATTCTCAATCAAGAGTGTGAGCGGGAAATCAACCTGATTAATGATCTGCTGGACCTGCAGCGCCTCGAAGAGGGCAGCCAGCCGGTCGCCCTGGAGACCATTCACCTCGATCGCTGGCTGCCGCCCCTCCTGGCCCCCTTTCACGAGCGCACGCGCAGCCGCCAGCAGCAGTTTCATCTGCACATCCCCGAACCGGCTCCCCCCGTGATCTCCAACGGGCTCAGCCTGGCCCGCGTCCTCACCGAGCTGCTCAACAACGCGTGCAAGTACACCCCGGCCCAAGAGGCGATCGCCCTGGCCATCCACTTTTCGGAAGAGGCGTGGCACCTGCGCATTAGCAACTCCGGCGTCGAAATTCCCGCCCCCGAAATTCACCGCATCTTTGACAAGTTCTATCGCATTCCCAAGGCCGATCCCTGGAAGCAAGGCGGCACCGGCCTGGGGCTGGCCCTGGTCCAAAAGCTCGTGCAGCACCTCGGCGGCACTCTGACCGTTCGCAGCAGCTGCTGCCTGACGGAGTTTTGGGTTGATTTGCCGCGCAATCCAGCTCTGGAGACTGGCTAGACTGTCGCTGCCCAATCTCCAGCCACCTTGAGCGCAGGAGCGAGGGGCTTTCCGGATACCACCCGGCGAAATTAGAAAACACAAGAGAGTGGCATCCCTCGGCTGAGACGCTCCCAGATTTCGCTGATGCGAGCGGGAGTCGCACCTTGGCCCGGGGCGATCGCCCTCACCGCTGGGGGTGCAGCCTTGACGGATCGCCGCAGCGATCGCCCCTCGACCCCATTTTTCACCGATCGCGGACTGAATTCATGGTGAAACAACGCCCTTGGTCGGAGATTGCTGAATCTCTGTTGATTGTTGGTTCGGGGGTGGGCTCTGTCGCCTCCATCGTGCTCCAGGAAGCGGCTTTTGCGTCGGCCCCGCTGACCCTCGCGGCCCTGCTCAGCTTGATCAACCGGCGGCGCGCGGAGCAAGAGCTAGAAATCAGTACGCGCACCACGGTCAACCAGTCGAGTCGCTATTTCACCGAGGCGCTCAACACCCTCAACCAGCGGGTGCTGTCGCTGCCGACGCCGGATGACCTCAACAGCTTGCAAGAGGTGGTGATCCAGACCCTCGATGAGCAGCATGACGCCATTGACGCGCTGCACGGCGATCTGGCGGCCTATCTCAACCAGTTTGAACAGCGGACTCTGGAGCCGGTGCGCCAGCAGGTGGGCAAGGTGCAAGAGCAGCAGGGCACTTTGCAGGAGTCCCAAAATCAGCTCGCGGCCCTGATCGCCGGACTGCCCAAGTCTTCGAAGGTGGAGGCGCTGGAGCGGGCGATCGCCGAGCTGGGCGGCGAGAGCGGCCAGTTGCGCCTGGGTCTGGAAATGCTGGCCAAGGAGGCGCGCCAAAACATTCGGCCCCTCCAGGAGCAGATCGACCGGCTCAATCGCCGGATCAACAATTTGCCGCCGCCCTTCGACGCCAGCGCTCTGCGCCAGGATATGGAGTCCGTAATGAAGGTGGTGACGACCCTGGTGGCTCGGCCCGAATTTGACGGGCTGGTGGGCCAGGTGGAGAAGCTCCGAGAGCAGATCGAGCTGCTGGATCGCGGCACCGTGCCGATGCGGGAGGCGATCGCCCTTTGTCAGGCCCAAGTGGTCGCTCTGCAAGCGCAAACGAGCGATCTAGAACAGCAAATGGGCGATCGTCCGCGTCTTGAGCAGCTCGAAGCCATAGAAACAAGTTTTAGCCATTTAGACGCCCAAATTTCTAGCCTGAAGGCCGCATTCCAAGATCTAACCCATCCCCTGCCTGAGGACTTTCGGCCCACCATCGAAGCCGTGGTGGGGGCCCACACCCAGACCTGGCGCCAAGACCTCCAGCAGCTCCGGCAGCACCTACAGACCCTGGAAGATCAGCAGCACCAGTGGCAAGCGGAGACCCCCAGCACCGCCGATTGGCAAGCATTTCAGGCCCACATTCAGGCGGTTTTGGGCCGCGTCCAGAGCGGCATTGAGGCCACCCAGCAGGCGCTGGACACCCAGATTTCCCAAGCGGCGATCGCCCTGGTCCAGACCGTGCAGCCTGCGGTGCCGCCCGACGAAGAGTTTCCGGCCACAGTCGAGAGCTTGACGGCCCTGGAGCTGGCCCTGGAGCAGACCCACAGCCACCTGGCCCTGGGGTGGCCCAGCCTGGAAGCCAGCCCGCTGACGGGGGAGATGCTGCGCAAGCTGGCGCTGTTTCTCGACGGCGGTGGCTCGTTGGATATCGGCTGGGGCGCCAGCAGCGCCCAGAGAGACGCCTACACCCCGCGAGCGATCGCCCCAGAAGCGGGTTCAGGCATTCCCAGCGATGAGGCCCTCTTGCAGCAGCTGACCCTGCTGCGGCAGCACTACCCCAGCCAGATTCGCTATCAGCACCTCGAAACAACCACGGCGTTTTTGGTGGGCGATCGCCGCTTTGCCATTCTCGAGCAGCCGCCCTCCCCCGCGCCCAAGTCCAGCGACGCCCCCAGCCGCCGCACCTTCCAGCCCGCCGCCGTCCAGGAGCTGCTAGAGCGCTTTGAGCCGCCCGCCGCCAACGCCTGGGAGAGCGCTCTGCGCCGAGGCATCGCCCGCCAAGACCTCGGCGACTGGATGGGCGCGATCGAGGCCTACACAGAGGCCATCAAGCAAGGGGCGCGCACCGGCTTGATCTACAACAATCGCGGCGTGGCCCGCCACGCCCTGGGCGATCGCCTGGGAGCCCTCGATGACTTCCGGACCGCCCTGACCCTGCGCAACGACCAGGCCATGCTCTACCAAAACCGGGGCATCCTGCACGCCGAGCAGGGCGAATTTGCCAACGCCATCGCGGACTTTAGCAGCGCCCTGCACCTGGAGCCCCACAACGCCGAAGCCTATCTGCGCCGGGGCCTCAGCTACGCCAAGCTAGAAAACTGGACCCAGGCGATCGCCGACTACACCGCCGCCCGCCAGCATCAGCCCCAGCGCGCCTCCCTCTACTTCCATCGGGGGCTCGCCCGCGGCAAGCTCGGCCAGTTTTCGGAGGCGATCGCCGACTACACCCACGCCCTCCAGCTCAACCCGCGCCACGCCCTCGCCCACTTTTGTCGGGGGCTGCTGCGCCAGCAGCTGGGCGACCTCCAGCGGGCCGTCTTCGACCTCACCACCGCCGCCCGTCTCTTTGCCGAGCGCAGCGACTGGGAAAACCACCGGCGCGCCCTCGACACCCTCAAGAAAATCCAGCGGACTCCGCACCTGAGTCCCCATCCTGTCCGGCTCACCGCTGTCCCGCGGCCCCGCGTTCTCGAGCCGCCCGCCAGCTAGCTCATCAGCGCCCGACTCAGCAGCCGGTCCGCCGCCCGCTGGCCGCCCCAGCGCGCCACAATTTCGTCGTCGTAGTCATCGGCAAACTTGGCGATCGCCATTACCGAGGTCCGCAGCTCCTCGCGATCGCAGGTTGAACCCATGATGCTGTGCTCAAACACCACGTCGCCATCGTCGTCGATGGCAAAGCGGCCAAAATAAAGGCTGTCATTTTCGCGCAGCAGATAGTAGAGCAGCTCCGTCGTCAGCTCCACATCTGTGACCACGTAGGCGCGCGTAATCACGATCGCCTCGTCGGTATCCCAGGGAATCACCTCGGTGTAGGCCACTGCCGACCCAAAATTCACCGCAAACAGCGGTTCCTCCGGGTAGCGAATCAGCTTTTCGCCAAACAGCTCCTGCATCCAAGGCAGAATTTTTTGGTAGCAAGACTGCTGCAGCTCAGTCTCAAATTCCATGATCCCAGCCCTTTTAGCATCATCATTCGTTAGAATGCTTCACCAAGCGCGCCCAGGTTTCCGATAGCGAGAATTTTTTAGAAATTTCGGCCGCTTTGCCCTCAGCTCACCCAATACACCCTGTTTCGCAGACTTCCAGCTCCAGTTTGAGTTCAGAGCCACCGCGATTCCTGAGTTTTGATAGGCTAAATTTTCCCACAATTTCTTCCTAAAGGCGGCACCAGAGGGCCAAACACCTGTCTATTAGGGGATTTGTGGCGTCCCAACCATCGCAGGTCTGATGGCATTCATCAGGGGTTCTGATGGGCTTCGTCCCCTGGTTGAATTGCCGAGTTCTTCATATTTTGTTACAAACAGGGTAGAACGCCTAGAGACCAATAACTGCATGTTTGGTGGCTTAACTGGCTTAACGAGTCCTTCGGGCACAGATTTTGGCGAACGCATGCTCAATGCCGTCGCCAGCCAATCGATTCGCCACCTGTTCACAAGCAGCGAATCGGTTGATGTGGAAGTCCGCTGTTATCCCTCAAGCAAGCTGCTCCAGGGCAGCATTGACAGCTTCAAAATGAATGGCAAGGGGCTCGTGATTCGGCGCGAGTTCCGAACCGCTGAGTTGACATTTGAAACCGATGCGGTGGCTATCGATATCGGGGCGGCGCTCGGGGGCCAGATGCGCCTCAAGCAGCCCACCCAGGCGGTGGCCCAAGTGACCCTGACCGAGGCCGATATCAATCAGTCTTTCCGGGCAGAGCTGGTGCGCAAGCGCATCCAGGAGGTCCAAATCCCGGCGCTGGAGTCCCTCACGGGCGGCCAGGCAGTTTCCTTTACCAATGTTCAGATCGAGCTGCTGCCTGACAACCGCGTGACGCTCTTTGCAGACACCCAGATTCCGGGACGCGACTCGATTCCGGTGAGCCTGACGGCGCGACTCGCTATTGAGCGGCGGCGCCGCATTCTCTTCCAGGAAGCGCAGTTTCGCCCGGAGCCAGTCCCCGAGGCGGTACGCAGCGAGTCGGAGACGCTCTCTCGGGCCTTTGCGGAGGTGCTCAACGACATGGTCGACCTCGAGCGCTTTGACCTAGACGGCGTGACGCTGCGGCTCAATCGCCTGGAGACTGAGGGCAAAAATCTGCTGTTTAGCGGCTACGCTCAAATCGATCGCTTCCCGGGCACCTAGGCAGCTCAGCCCTGCCCCAACTCCCATTCCTGAAGCGCCTGGGTGATACCTTGGCGCAGGGGAGCGGGAGTCTGGGGGTCCTGGGCGAGGGTCCGCAGGTGCTGCTGGGCAGCGGTGCGATCGAGGGCCTTGAGGGCCGCGATCGCGTGGAGACGGACGCCAGCGTCCTCGTCGGCCAGGAGGCCCGTCAGGCCCCCTAGAGCGGCGCGATCGCCGAGCTGCCCCAGGGCCAGGGCGATCGCCTGCTTGGCAGCCGCAGAGGCCTGGACCCCAGGCTGGGACAGCAGCGACTGGAGCCGCTGAGCCACCTTGGGCCGCCAGCGAGGCTCCTGGGTCCGCCCCAGAGCGGCGATCGCCTCCAGCAGGACCGGCGCTGGGGCCGTCTCCAAAATGCTTTCTAGGGCTGCCAGAGCCTCTGGGACCTTCATCCAGCCGAGGGCGCGCACCAAAGCGATTTGCTGGGAGATCGGCGTGAGGGGCTGAAACTGCACAGACAGGGCCAGGACGGCCGCCGGGGTGCCGATGCGTCCCAGGGCGATCGCCACTTGCTCAGCCACAGCCCCGTTGAGATCGCGCAGCAGGGGGCTCAGCAGGGGCACCAAGTCCAGGGCGATCGCCTGATCGGCCCGCAGCCCCAGCCCGATCACGGCTTCTTTGCGGACGGCGGAGGCCGGATCGCTCAGGGCGCGCACCAAGGCTGCCGAGACCCGGGGCTCATGGACGCTGCTGAGGGCTTCGAGGGCCGCCGATCGCACCGCAGGGTCCGGATCATCGAGAACGCTCAGCAAGGGCTCAACAACGGCAGCGCTGCGGACGTGGGCCAGGGTCTGGACCGCCACTAGGCGAGTTTCCGGCTCCGCCAGCAGCTCCGTGAGGGCCAAGGTGCTGAGGGGACCCAGGCTGGCCAGGGAAGCCGCCGCCGCGCTGCGCACGTCGTCATCTTCGGTCTGCTGCAACAGCTCCGCCAGGGCGTCCACGGCCGCCGGATGGGCCACTTCCCCCAAGAGGCGCGCCACAAACCAGCACAGCTCTTCGTCGTCGCCGTCGGTCTGGAGGGCCGCTACCCAGGGCATCACGAGCCGCGATCGCTGGTCCTCAGAGAGGGGGGCCGCCGCAATCTGGGAAAACAGCTTCGCAATCTCCCAGCGCTGCTGGAAGTCCCCCAGCCTCAGCACCTTGAGCAGCGCCTCCGCCACAAGCTCCAAAAGGTCCGCCGCCAGCGGGCGATCGCCCGCTTCCGCGTCCAGCGCTATCTGCATCTGGCACAGGCACTGGTACACCAGCGCCCAGTCTTGCCGCTGCGCAGCCAGCTGCGCCTGTTCAAAAGAGGTCAGCATTCAGAACCCGCAAATAACAAGGGTGAACAAAACCAGGGGCCTCGCTCGATCAGGCGAGGTGAAACTCGCGCAGCGCTGGCAAAAAGTTGCGGCTTTCGTGGCTGGGACGGCTGAGCTTGAGCAAGGCAAAGCGCTGGAGCGGCGTCAGGCCCGCCCACTGCTGCGGGGCGATCGCCACTCCCACCGCTTGGGCCTTGGTCAGCAGCGCCTCCGGCACCTCTACCCCCTGAAGCCATGCTGGTTCTGGCTCTATCGGCAGCTCTGAGGCCGGAGCGCCCGTGTATTGCTGCACCAGGTCTTGAATGAGCGTGTGGCACTCCTGGATCTGGGTCGGCGTTGTGCAGGGCTGAGCGACGATCGCCTGCCGCTCCATTTGGCTAAAGGCAAGCCAGTGATCGAGCTTGAGTTTGATCCCGCAGGTGTCTAGTTTGTAGCGCACCTGCATCGGAATGCAGCGCAGGGACTCTACAAAATCTGCCTCAAACTCAAAAAAATCAGTCATAGTTTCTAGCCTTCGTGCAGGGCTCGCTAGTGCGAGGAGGGAGAGGTATGGCGAACGATCCAGTAGCTCAGGGACAGGGCCAAAATCGCGGCCGCCAAGCCAACAATGTCAATGCCAGACACCTTTTCCAGATCGAGAATGATAATTTTCCGCGCTACTGCCGTCAGGGAAGTGACGATGACCAACTCTACCTGAACCACGTGCTTGCGCAGATAAGCCGTAATATTTTCCAAAATTTCTAGGGCAATCAGCACGCTCAAAAAGAGCCCAAACACTTCGATCAGCGTGCGGTTGAAAAAGCCGTAGGGAGACGAAAACAGCTCTAGCAGCAAAAACCAAGCCAGATCGATCAGCGCCACAAAGATGACGACGATCATCAGCAGCGAGAGGACTTTCGAAACGACGCTTTCGGTCAGCTCGATGAGCTTGAGAAAGTTTTCATCCGATCCAGTTCGAGAGAGGCGATTTTTAAGTCGTCTGAGCCACAGCATGGTCCAAAGTGAGGCTAGGGTGAACGCAATCCATCAACACTTTGGAGCACAGAGGTCAAATGAGCAAGATCCAAATCTATGAATCCCCTAATAGGTAGTTGACATAGATAGAGGACTACTGATAGACGCCATTGAATCTAGACTGCTCTCTTCCGGGGTCCAGGGCGCTAGCTGCACGGCGCAGGCCTTGAGCTCGGGCTGCTTGGAGTCTGGGCAGGCCTCGGGATGCATGAGGGCGTTGGCCTCGGCGTCGTCGGCCCACAGAGAGCCCCAGTGCATGGGCACGAAGACAGTCCCCGGGGCGATCGCCGTCGTGATCTTGGCGGGAAAGCGTCCCTTGCCCCGGCGCGATCGCACCTCAACCCAGGATTCTTCTTGGATGCCGAGCTGCGCAGCGTCGCGAGGATGAATCTCAATAAAGGGCTGGGGATGCATCTGACGCGTCTTTTCGATGCGGCCTGTGCGGGTCATAGTGTGCCAGTGGCCGTACAGACGGCCCGTGGTGAGCACCCAGGGATAGGCAGGGTCAGGGGGCTCGGCGAGGCCGCGCGAGTGGTAGGCAGCAAAGCGAGCGCGGCCGTCCGGCGTGGGAAAGCGCAGCTGG
This sequence comes from Geitlerinema sp. PCC 7407, assembly GCF_000317045.1. Taxonomy (NCBI): domain Bacteria; kingdom Bacillati; phylum Cyanobacteriota; class Cyanophyceae; order Geitlerinematales; family Geitlerinemataceae; genus Geitlerinema; species Geitlerinema sp. PCC 7407. The sequence continues at coordinate 918,931 of NC_019703.1, read as the reverse complement.
GTGTACAGGCGAGGCACCGAGACTCCGCCGGTGATCTCCGAGCAGGGCCACCGCAGCGGCCCCTCGGTCCGCAGCCGCTCGTAGCTGATGGCCGTCATGTCGCAGACGCGATCGCGGGTTAGCTGCACAAACTCGCGGTGCACCGCCGCCGAATCCGCAAAGTCGAAGTGAGTCCCATAGCCCAGCCGCCGGCCCACCTCCGCGAAGATTTCCCAGTCAGGCCGTGCTGAACCCACCGGATCGCGGAAGGCCGGACACAGGGTTACATAGCGCTCGGAGTTGGTCATGGTGCCGGTTTTTTCGCCCCACTGAGCCGCTGGCAGCACCACGTGGGCGTAGGCCGCCGTCTCGGTGGGATAGTAGGCGTCTTGATAGACGGTAAAGGGCGATCGCAGCATTGCCGCCTTCACCCGCTCTAGGTCCGGCAGGCTCACCACCGGATTGGTCGCCGCCACCCAAAAAACGCCCACCTCGGAGCGTTCCAGCCCTTCGATCATTTCCCACACCGTGCGGCCCGGCTCCGGCGAAATGCTGCCCGGCGCTAGGTTCCACTGGACTTCTAGCTCAGAGCGGTGCTGGAGATTTTTGACCAGGCGGTAGCCCGGCAGCAGGTGAGAGAGGCCTCCGGCCTCGCGCCCGCCCATGGCGTTGGGCTGCCCGGTCAAGGAAAAAGGCCCCGCCCCCGGCCGCCCAATTTGGGCCGTCATCAGGTGCAGGTTGATCAGCGTTCGCACCTTCGCGGTCCCCTCGGAGGACTGATTCACTCCCATGGACCACAGAGACAGCACCCGCTTGGAGTCGGCCCAGTAGCGCGCTGCCAGCTCCACCGCCTCGGCTGCGATGCCGCAGCGCTCGGCGACCACCTCCGGCGGATAGTCGGCGAGGATCGCCGCATAGGCCGGAAATCCGGTGGTGCATTCATCCAGGAACGTCAAGTCCAGGCATCCCCACTGCATCAGCAGGTGGGCAATTCCATTCAGCAAGTCGATGTCGGTACCCGGACGAATGGGCAGGTGCAGATCCGCTGCCTCGGCCGTGGCGGTGCGCCGGGGATCAACCACGATCATCTTCACGTGGCGGTTGCGCTTGTGGTACTTGCGCAGGCGGTTGAAGGCGATCGGGTGGCACTCCGCCGCATTGGTGCCGATCAAGAAGGCGCAGTCAGTCTGCTCGAGGTCGTCGTAGCAGCAGGGCGGGCCGTCGGACCCGAAACTCTGGATGTAGCCTGCGACCGCCGAGGACATGCACAGGCGCGAGTTGGCGTCGAAGTTGTTGGTGCCCAGACAGCCCTTGAGCAGCTTTTGGGCGATATAGTAGTCCTCGGTCTGGAACTGGCCCGAACCGTACATGCAGATGCCGTCTGGCCCGTGGGTGGCCAGGGTGGCCTGGATCTCGCGGGTGATGCGATCGAGGGCTTCTTCCCAGGTGGCTTGGCGAAAGGAGTCGTTGAGGGAGTCGCGGATCAGCGGATGGCGCAGACGGTCTTTGTCGATGGCCTCGGCGATCGTGGCTCCTTTGACACACACCATGCCTTGACTGGAGGGATGGGCGCGATCGCCCCGCACCTGCCAAATCGGGTTGCCGTATTTGTCGCGGTTGGTTGGCTTTCCGGGCTGGGCAGGCGGTAGCACCTCTAGGCCACAACCCACGCCGCAGTAAGGACACAGGGTTTTGGTGGGTTCAGTCATGGTGGCTCCCCAAAAGACTCAAGAGCAGAAAACGGGATAGGGGCTTGATTTTACGTGAGGACCAGAGTGATTCCTATCCGGAAATCAAGGCAGTTTGGGCCAGCTGGCCGCAGGGAATTCGGATAACTTCCGTAGGATTTCGCTGCTGGGGCTGAATTTCTAGCTCAGCCTCGGCGGGAGCGTCAAACAGCAGTCGCTCCATGGGAAACAGCAGCCGCTCGAAGGATTGGCCGGGGAAATTCGCGATCTGGACGCGCTGAATTTGGGGGCTGGTGTTGATGTAGTGGCACAGAAGCCATCCATCGGGGGTAGAAGGATTGTTCATGGCGATCGCCGCAAAAAGGAAAGAAGCTGGGGCAAAGGGGGCTGGGAAGCCGAAATTTGGGGGTTAGTTGCGATCGTCCCGCAGGACCAGTCGGGGCTCCGTCACGGTAGGCTCCAGCTCTTCCCCTTCGTGGTGGGCCGAGAAGGAACCCTTGGGCTCCTTGAGGAAGAACCAGCACAGGAAGGCCACCACCAGCGCCGCCAAACCCAAGGTCTGGAAGAAGATCCGGTTGGCGATCGCCCCCTCGGGCAGCAGGCTAAACAGGGTCAGGTAGCACACCGCTCCCACGTTGCCGTAGGCTCCCACGTTGCCCGCGATTTGCCCCGTCACCCGCCGCTTGATCAGCGGCACGATGGCAAAGGTCGAGCCCTCACCGGCCTGGACAAAGAAGGAGCACGCCATGGTCAGCAGGATCGCCAGCGGTAGCCACCAGCCCCCCGTCACGCTGCCCATCATTAGATAGCCCAGGCCCATGCCCGCCGTCAGCACCGCCATGGTCCACTTGCGGCTGCCCAGGCGATCGGAAATCAGGCCGCCCCCAGGTCGGGACATCAGGTTCATGAAAGCATAGCTGGCGGCAATCATGCCCGCCTGGCTGGGGTTCAGGCCAAAGGTCTGCTCAAAGAACGCTGGCAGCATGGACACCACCGCCAGCTCCGAGCCAAAGTTCACAAAGTAGGTCAGCTCTAGAATGGCCACCTGGTTGAACTGATAGCGATCGCCTGCCTCGTAGCGCTTGCGGCCCTGCATCAGGTCCTGATTCACATACCAAGCTTTGGAGGCCTGAAAGCCATAGAGTCCGGCCAGGGCCACCCACGTAACGACGAGGCCGGTGGTGTCGAGGACGCCCTCCTGGGTCAGCCGCCAGGCCAGCAGCGCCAGCACGCCCACCAGAGGCACATTCATCACCAGCATGAACCAGAAGTCGCGGCGGGAGGTGACTTCGATGCCACCGTGGCGAGCGGGCCGCTGATACACCTTGCCGGGTGGGGTATCTTGGACCCCAAAGAAGTAGATGACGCCGTACACCGCCGCCGCAATCCCCGTCAGGGCGATCGCCAGCCGCCAGTTCGCTTGGCCGCCCGCCAAGAAGGACAGGCCCAGGGCCACCGACGGCAGCGTAAAGGCCGCCGCCGCCGAACCGAAGTTGCCCCAGCCGCCATAGATCCCTTCAGCTAGGCCGATTTCCTTGGGCGGAAACCACTCCGCCACCATGCGAATGCCGATCACAAAGCCCGCGCCCACGATGCTGAGGAGCAGCCGGCTAATCACCAACGTGTTGAAATCCTGAGCGAGGGCAAACAGCGTACAGGGAATCGCCGCAAACATCAGCAGCAGCGAGTAGGTCACCCGAGGCCCGTACTTGTCCAGCAGCATGCCAATGATGATCCGAGCTGGCACCGTCAGGGCCACGTTGCAGATTGCCAGCGTCCGAATTTGGGATGTGGTCAAGCCCAAGTCAGCCTTGAGCGTCGTCGCCAGGGGGGCGAGGTTGAACCACACCACAAAGGACAGGAAGAAGGCAAACCAGGTCATGTGCAGGATGCGATAGCGTCCCTGGAGTGACCACAATTCTGAAAGCATGGGATTCGCTCGAATAACAACAGCGTTGGCGCGGGGCGATGGCTCAGGCCATCGGGGCTTGGGTCAGGTGCTAGTCCTCCTCATGGGCAAAACGGCGATAGAGGAAATCAAGGGCGTAGTTGCGCAGCTCGTAGTACTGCGGGTCCTCGATCAGCTGGGCGCGATCGCGCGGCCGGGCAAAGGGAATGTCCAAGATTTCGCCGATGGTGGCCGACGGGCCGTTGGTCATCATCACCAGGCGATCGGCCAGGAAGAGCGCCTCGTCGATGTCGTGGGTGATCATCAGCACCGTCGCCCGGTGGTCTTGCCAAATCTTGAGCAGCTCTTCTTGGAGCTCTTCTTTGGTGATGGCGTCGAGGGCTCCGAAGGGCTCATCCAGGACCAGCACCTCGGGCCGGATCGACAGCGCCCGGGCGATCGCCACCCGCTGCTTCATGCCGCCGGACAGCTGGTGGGGGCGCTTGTGCGCCGCCTCGGAGAGGCCCACCAAGTCTAGGTGGTGACGGGCGATCGCCACTTTCTCTGACTTGTTCTTTTGGGGATAGGCCGCATTCACTGCCAGGTAGACGTTCTCGTAGGCCGTCTTCCAGGGCAGCAGCGCGTAGTTTTGGAACACCACCATGCGGTCTGGACCTGGCTTGGTGATGCGCTTGCCGTTGAGACGAACCTCACCCGTCGTGGGCCGCAAAAAGCCCGACACCATGTTCAGCAGCGTCGACTTGCCGCACCCCGAGTGGCCGATGAAGCAAACAAACTCTCCTTCCTGGAGGGTCAGGTTCACGCCATCAAGGACGGTATAAGGCCCCTTCGGCGTTGGGAAGGACTTCGAGACGTTCTCGATCGTCAGGTAAGGCTCCTGAGAGCGGTGGGACTGAGCATCAGAGTGAGCATTTTTGAGGGTCTGCATGGGAGGAGGTGGGGGAATAAATCACTAAGCAGCTTTGGACGGGACAGGCGCATCGAGGATGATTTCCTCCACCCGCACCTCCCCCTTGATGGCCAGGCGATCGAGGTAGCCCAGAGGGTCATCGGGGTCAAACACCACTCCGTCAAAGAGGGCAAAGGGCTTGCGATCGGGCTCCATGTCAGGCCAGCCCAGCTGGCGAGCCGCTTCGCCAAACAGGTCCACTCGGCGCACCCGCTCGAGGATCTCCACCCAGTTTTTGGGGAAGGGGGTGACGCCCCAGCGGGCTAGCTGCGTCAGAATCCACAGCCCCTCTGCTCGGCCAGGGCAGTTGGTCTGGTCCACATGGAACTGGTTGAAGCGGGGCAGCGATCGCCCTTGGGAGCCCAGTCGGGTGGGATAGGGATCGATGAAGCCGGGGCGCAGGAAGTTGACCTGGCTGCCGATGTACTGGGGCTGAGCCAAGATCTGGACGATTTCTTCGCGGTGGCGGAGGTCGTCGCAGTATTCGCAGGCCTCCAGCAGCGCCTTGACCAGGGCCAGGTGGGTCTGGGGATAGCGCTGAGCCCAGGATTCCTGGACGCCGAGGACTTTCTCGGGGTGACCGGCCCAGATGTCGAGGTCCGTAGCGATCACATAGCCCAGCTCTTCTTGCACCGCGCGGGAGTTCCAGGGCTCGCCCGCACAGAATCCGTCAATGGTCCCGGCCTTGAGGCTGGACACCATTTGGGTCGGCGACACGACTTGCAGATCGAGGTCGCGATCGGGATCGATGCCGCCCGCAGCCAGCCAGTAGCGCAGCAGCAGGTTGTGCATGGAGGCACCGTGGACCATGCCCAGGATGTGGCGCTGGTCAGGCTCAGCGGCGATCGCCGCCTTGAAATCGGCCAGGGTCTGCACGCCTTGCTCCTGGAAGCGACGATCGAGGGTGATCGCGTTGCCGTTGCGGCTGAGCACCAGCGCAATCACCATGGGCAGGGGCATTTTGCCCTCCAGGCCCAGGGTCATGGCCAGGGGCATGCCCGCCGCCATCATGGCCGCGTCCAGTCGCCCCGTCGCCACTCCTTCCGCGATCGCCCGCCAGCTCGGCTCGCGGCTGAGGGTCACTTCTTCCAGGCCGTGCTTGCGGAAAAAGCCCTTTTCCTTGGCGACCACCAGGGGCGCGCAGTCCGTCAGCGGCAAAAAGCCCAGATCCAGGTTCACCTTCTCCAGGCCATTGCGGGCGATCGCGCCGCGCTGGGGCACCGGCCGCCGCTTGGCCCGCTTCTGCTGGTTAAGGAAGTAGACAATCTCGTTGCGCAGACCGTAGTAGCTGGGGTGGTTCATCACCTCCAGACGATGACGGGGCCGGGGCAGCTCCACCTCCAGAATCTGGCCGATGTGGGCCTCGGGGCCATTGGTCAGCATCACCACCCGATCCGACAGCAGCAGGGCCTCATCCACATCGTGGGTCACCATGATGCAGGTCACCTTGCTCTCCTGGCAGATCTGCATTAGCTGCTCTTGGAGGTTGCCGCGGGTCAGGGCATCGAGGGCCCCAAAGGGCTCATCGAGCAGCAGCACCTTGGGCCGGATGGCCAGGGCCCGGGCGATCGCCACCCGCTGCTTCATGCCGCCCGACAGCTCGTGGGGGCGCTTGTCCGCCGCCGCCCGCAGATGCACCAGGTCGATGTGCTGTTCGACGATGCCCCGGCGCTCCCCCTTGGGCAGGTGCTTGAGGGTCGAGTTCACCGCCAGGGCGATGTTTTGGCGCACCGTCAGCCAGGGCAGCAGCGAATAGTTTTGGAACACCACCATCCGCTCGGGGCCGGGCCGCCGAATCTCGCGCCCTTCCAAGATCACGCCGCCCTCGGTGGGGCGATCGAGACCCGCCACCATATTCAGCAAGGTCGACTTGCCACAGCCCGAGTGGCCGATCAGCGAAACAAACTCACCCTGGCGAATCTTTAGCTCAATATTTTTGAGAGCAATGTAGCTAGCGCCGTTTGGGAGGGCAAATATCTTGCCAACGTGGTCGATTTCAACAAAAGCCATGGCACTTCTCAATGGGGACTCAGAGCAGAGCAACAAGCAACCGAGGGATTAGCGCTGGCCTTCGGGGACCACCAGGCTGGCAATGAAGCTTACCAGCCGATCGAGCAGCAGTCCCACGACGCCAACATAAATCAGGGCCAGGATGATTTCGCTCAGGCGCGAGCTGTTCCAGGCGTCCCAGATAAAGAAGCCGATGCCTACACCGCCCACCAGCATCTCCGCCGCCACGATCGCCAGCCAGGACAGGCCGACGCCAATCTTGAGGCCGGTAAAGATGTAGGGAACGGTCGAGGGAAACAGGATGTTGAAAAAGTACTCAATGCGGGACAGCTGGAGCACCCGGGCCACGTTGCGATAGTCCTGGGGGATTTGCTGAACGCCCACCGTGGTGTTGATGATGATGGGCCAGATCGCCGTGATGAAGATGACGAAGATGGCGGAGGGGTTGCTGTCGCGGAAAGCAGCCAGGGAAATGGGCAGCCAGGCCAGGGGCGGCACCGTCCGCAGCACCTGGAACAGCGGGTCCAGGGCGTTATACATGAAGCGGTTGGTCCCGATCAAGATACCCAGACCGATGCCCACGATCGCGGACAGAGAAAAGCCGATGGCCACCCGCTGTAAGCTGGCGAAGATCTGCCAGAACAGGCCTTTGTCGGTGCCGCCATTGTCAAAGAAGGGATCAATAATCAGTTCCCAGGTTTCGCTGAGGGTCTGGGTGGGGCTGGGCAGGTTGGACTGGGGGCCGCTGCACAGGATTTGCCAAATGAACAGAAAAAGGGCGATCGCAATGATCGGCGGAAATACGCGCTGGGAGTTCTGCTTGAGAAACTTGCGAACGGCGGGCGGCAGTAGGGGTGCAGGCTTACGAGCCTCGAGGTTGACGGCCATGATTGCTCTTTCTCCTAAGGGGTCACTGGGGAATGCAGCGGGCAGTGGGATCAAACGCTAACGGGACCGATGGGGTCAATTTGATCAAGCTGGGGGAAGAGAAAAGCCCCCGCCGTCGCACCGTGAATGCGCTTGGGCGATCGCCGGGGGCAATCATCGGCCCTAAACCTTTTTGATGGCCAAGCCGTTGAGGTAGGCCTCGGGGTTCTCGGGGTCAAACTTCACCCCGTCAAAGAAGGTCTCAACCCCTCTCGAAGAGGTCGTCGGAATCTCAGCCTCCGCCACCCCGATCGCCTTAGCCGCCTCGCGCCAGAGATCTTCGCGGTTCACCTGGTCGACGATCTTGCGGGTGTCGGTGTCGGCGGGCAGGTAGCCCCAGCGGATGTCCTCCGTCAAGAACCACAGGTCATGGCTCTTGTAGGGGAAGGAAGCATTGTCGCGCCAGTACTTCATCACCAAGGAGTTGCTGTAGTCTTCGACCCGGCCCGTGCCGTAGTCATACTTGCCGGTCGAGCGATCGATGATGTCGGTGACAGGCACCTTGAACCATTCCCGCTTGGCCAGGATTTCGCACATTTCTTGCTTGTTCTCGGCGCGATCGCACCACTGCTGAGCTTCTAGAACCGCCTTCAGCAGCGCCATCGCCGCTTTGGGGTGCTTGTCCACCCACTCCGCGCGCATCGCAAAGGCTTTTTCCGGGTGATCCTTCCAGATCTCGCCCGTCGTGACCGCCATATAGCCAATCTGCTGGTTGACGGTTTGCAGCGGCCAAGGCTCGCCCACGCAGAACCCTTCCATGTTGCTGACCTTAATGTTGGCCACCATCTGCGGGGGCGGCACCACAATGGTCGAGACGTCCTGGTCTGGGTTGATGCCGCCTGCTGCCATCCAGTAGCGAATCCACAGGTCGTGGGTGCCACCGGGGAAGGTCATGGCCATCTTCAGATCGCGGCCCGACGACTTCTCCTTGGCAAAGGCACCCTTGAGCGCTTTGGTGTCGGCCCCGATATTCAGGTCCTTGTAGGTATTGGAGAGCATGATGCCCTGGCCATTCACATTCAGCCGCGCCAGGATATACATCGGCACTGGCTGCTTGGTGACGGTCCCGAGGGCCATCAGGTAAGGCATGGGCGTCAGAATGTGTGCTCCGTCGATGCCGCCGCCCCCGGAACCAAGCTCTAGGTTGTCGCGGGTGGTTCCCCAGGAGGCCTGCTTCTCGACGCTGACGTCAGTCATGCCGTACTTTTCGAACAAGCCCTTTTCTTTGGCGATGATCAGGGGCGCGGCGTCGGTCAGAGCAATGAAGCCCAGCTTGGCCGTGGTCACCTCAGGAGCGTCGGCAGCGCTCACATTCACGGCATTGTTGGTGCTGGATGCTGCCGCGGGCGTCGGCGCATTCCCAGAATTTGAGGAGCTAGAGGCACAACCGTGGAGAAAAAGCGTAAACGCGGTACTTGCACCCGCTGTTGCCAAAAACTGCCGCCGAGAGAACTTCGTCATGCTTTCTGCCTAACTGAAGGGTATATGAGGGTGGTGAAGAAAAAGCGAACAGTACCAGCGAGAGAGTGAGAGCGTTTGTGCCCAGAAGGCAGGCCGAATATTGCCCCCCTCGGGACTGCCTAGATGGGCCGTCTTGGGCAGTCCATTGGGAGGGTCGATCCAAGGGGAAGTGAATGCCACTACTGGCGCTTCCCCAAGACTTAAACTGCGATCGCTGAGGTCTTGACGCGGGCCTGAAACTTTTCAACCAAGACATCACGCAGCACCGCTTTGAGGTCTTCGCAGGGAACACCTTTCATCACGCAGGTTCCCAACTCTGCCTCTTTGCCAACTTTGCCGCCCATATAGATGTCCACCGCCTCAACCATGCGGCCGTCTTTGCGGGCTTTGGTGCCCATCAGGCCGATATCCGCTACCTGGGGCTGACCGCAGGAGTTGGGGCAGCCGGTCCAGTGAATCCGCACGGGGCGGGGAATCTGCAGCTCGGCTTCCAGCTCTTTGACCAGGGACAAGGCCCGATTTTTGGTCTCGATAAGGGCGAAGTTGCAGAACTGGCTGCCGGTGCAGGACACCAGGGCGCGGGTCAGGGGATCCGGATCGGGGGAAAAGCGCTCGAGCAGGGGCTCTTTGAGCAGGGGCTCAAGGCGCGAATCGGGCACGTTGGGCAGGATGACGTTTTGCTCAACGGTGAGGCGCAGCTCGCCGCTGCCGTACACTTCGGCGAGGCGGGCCAGGTCAAACATGTCCTGGGCGTAGAGGCGGCCGATGGGAATCAGCAGACCCACGTAGTTGAGGCCGGGCTGCTTTTGGGCGTGGATGCCGACGTGATCGCGCTTTTCCCAGAGAATCTCGTCCTTGGGGGCGGCGGGGGCGAGGGCGTGGCCGAGCTGCTGCTCGACGGCGGCCCGGAAAGCGTCGAGGCCCCACTCGTCGATCAGCCACATCAGGCGGGCTTTTTGGCGGTTGGCCCGCAGACCGCGATCGCGATACACCACGAGGATGGCTTCGCACAGGGTCACCACGTCTCGCGGGTGGACCCAGGCGTTGAGCGGGATGGCGGCGGCGCAGCGCTTGGCGGAGAAAAAGCCGCCGACCAAGACGTTGAAGCCGAGGACGCCGTCTCGGTAGGCCGGGACAAAGGCGATGTCGTTGATTTCGGCGTGGACGGAGTTGTCGCGGCAGCCAGCGATCGCAATGTTGAACTTGCGCGGCAGATTGCTAAAGGACGGGTTGCCATCGCCGTTGTTGGTGATCATGTCCTGGACTTTGCGCACCAGGCCCCGCGTGTCGATCAGTTCATCGGCGTCGATGCCAGCGACCGGCGAGGCGGTGATGTTGCGCACGTTGTCCATGCCGGACTGGACGGAGGTGAGGCCCGCCCCTTCGATGCGCCGGAAGATGTCCGGGATGTCCTCGAGGCGAATGCCGCGCAGCTGCAAGTTTTGGCGCGTTGTGATATCAGCGCTGCCGTCATCGCCATAGCGCTGCACGATTTCGGCGAGAACCCGCATTTGGCCACTGGTCAGGATGCCGCTGGGCATCCGCAGACGCAGCATAAATTTGCCCGGGGTAACGGGGCGGAAAAAGACGCCCAGCCACTTGAGACGATGATCTCGATCGGTTTCATCCATCGCCTCCCAGCCGATTTGGGCGAAATGCTCTAGTTCGGTCTTGACTGCAAGGCCGTCTTTTTCGGCTTTAAATTTTTCAAATTTGTTTGCGCTGGCGGGAGGGGTGGCGGTGCCGGTCATAACGTTGTGTCCTCGCTGTTTACGGCAATGCAGGCGATCGCCAGAGGCTTGAAAGGGCGATCGCGCTCATCTTTGGGGTTGAGGGTGACCGCTTAATTTCGGAGTCTAAAGGCTGCCCTAGAAGATGCCTGTATACACTGCAACCGAGTCTATAAATTTCCAGATTTCATAACAGAAATCCAAAGGTTTATAAGGGCGATCGCAGCAAAAGGCCTAGAATTCTTTGCCCTTAAGCAAGGGAGGCCAGTCAACGTTCAAGCATGATTAATACCGTCCCGTTGACTGGGATGATGTCTAGCCCAACCAAAGTTTGTGAGTGGTGAGGCAGCAAGTTTCAAAGAATCACTAACAGACAAGTTACGGGGAGCAACCCCTTCAATTCGTATATGCAGTTACAAAATATTGCTGCTGATGTTTTTTTAGGATAGCGTCCATGCAAAAAGCGCATGATCTAGCAAAATCAAGGGTTCCAGTGGCCCAGAACTTTAGGCAACTTGATAGAACTGATGAAGAAAGCTGATGATTTCTGCTCAAAAATCGCTCTGGGTTCGCTGATTGGCAAGCTAGCTTTAGCAATTGACCCTCTGGGCGATCGCTCTTCGATCTGACGCAAAGATTGCTCGGTTTTCGTTGGTTTTGACGATCGAAAATCAAGGGCCGCAAACCAAAAACAAAAATCCCTCACTTTTTTCAGCGAGGGATTTGAAATATCAGCTTGCTATTAGTTGATTTGCGAGAGCGCCAGTCTCTACCAAGTCAGAGGGCTGGGCAAGGTTTGGGATTCTCCGAGGAGAACAACCGAGCAAGACAATCGCTGTAGCAGCGGCGTTGTCACCTCGCTGACGGCCAGACCATCGGCGCCCCCTCGTCGCCGCAGCGATCGCAGCACCACCAGCTCATGATCCTGAGAAGCCCGCGCGATCGCCGTCACGATATTGTCTTCGCGCACAAGCTGCACCGTCGTCTTGTCAGGCGGCAGGCGAAGACGCTCCGCCAAAATCATCATCTGGCTGCGAAACCAGGCCTGTCGGGCTTCGGTCATCCGGGGCGAGCATACGTGGAGCAGCGTCACCTCTGCGTCATTGGCCTCCGCCAGGATCTGGGCAAAGCGCACCGTGCGGATCGCCGACGGCGTGAAGTTTTCCACCGGCACCAGGATGCGCTGGAACTTCAGGGGCGAGTTGAGCAGCCGAGCCACCACCACCATGCAGTGGGATGACCACAGAACGCTGTCGGCGATGTTGCCAAACAGGCGCGCCCGAAAACCCACTTCTCGGCTCAGACCGAGGATCACCAAGCTGGCGTCTACCTCGCGGCTCAGATGACTAATGCCTTGGGCCACATCGTAGGCAATGCGCATTTGGGGCATGACATCCACGCCCTGCTCCTGGGTCACCAAGACCGCCTGCTCCAGGAGCTGCTCTCCCCGCTGGAGAGCGCGGCTGAGCTGGGGCGAGTCCATATGGGCCTGGGCCCGGGCGATCGCCAGCGGAATGATTTTTCCCTTTTCGTGGCGAGCCAGCAGCGCCCCCAGCTCGATCAAGTAGCGCTCCGTCTCGGGGTTGTAGACCGGCACCACCACCTTGAAGTCCTTGGGAGACGCGATCGCCCCGCCAGCCACCATCGGTTCCTCCGGCTCCTCAACCTCCAGCGTCGTCACATCCTGGGCCAGCTTCGCCGCCGCCCGCGCCGTGATCAGCGGTCCTCCCACCGCCGTCACCAGCATCAGCAAAATCACGCTATTGAAGACATCCTTGCTGAGAATCTCCGCTTGGTAGCCCACCAGCGCCGCCGCCAGGGTCGCCGCCACCTGAGGAACCGACAGCGACCACATCGTCACCGTCTGGGTCCAGCTGTAGCGGTACAGCAGCTTAGCCACCCACGCCGCCAGAAACTTGGTCAGCAGCAGCATCCCCACGATAGCCGCCGGCAACCCCACAGACCCCAAGATGTCCTGAAACGCCTGCACATCCAGCAGCAGCCCCATATCCACAAAAAAGATGGGAATAAACAGGACGCTGCCGACAAACTCCACTTTTTCCTTGACCGGGCCATCGCCGACCACGTCATTGACCGCCAGACCCGCCAAAAACGCGCCGATGATTTTCTCGACCCCGATCAGCTGCGCCCCCACAGACGTGACAAACACCGCCAGCAGCACAAACAAAAACTGGTTGCCCTGGTCGTCTCGAGTCCGGCGAAAAAAGTCCTTACCCAGCCAGTCCAGCCCAAAAAGCACCGCCACGGCATAAAGTGCCAAGCCGCCGAGCAGGGTGACGAGCTTGGCAGTCGAGAAGTCTCCCTGGCTGACGCCCACACAGATCGCCAGCACCAGCAGCGCCCCCACATCCGTAAAGATGGTGGCCCCAATGGTCACTGTGACAGCCTCGTCTCGCACTACCCCCAGTCGCCGCACGATGGGATAGGCCAGCAGCGTATGGGAGGCCAGCAGAGATCCAATCAAAATCGAAGCGTTCCAATCAAAGCCAAACAGTCGGCCCAGGGCAGTCCCGCCGATCAGCGGGATCGCAAAGGTGGCAAAGCCAAAGCCCAGAGAGCGATTTCGCGTTTGGCGAAACTGAGCCAGGTCAATTTCAAGACCTGCCACGAACATCAGGTAGATTTTGCCGATTTCCGACAGCAGTTTCATGGTGTCGGAGTCGACATTTAAGACATTTAAGCCGCTGCCACCTAGGAGAACCCCTGCGGCCAGCAATCCAACAAGACCCGGCAAGCGCAGTCGCTCAAACACCGGCGGAACAATCAGGATTACTGCCAGCAGCAGCGCAAAGGTAACAACGGGTTCTCGAAGCGTTTCTGAAATGGGCTCCATACAATTTTGCTTGCCTACAAAAGGAGGCTACAGGGGAACCGCAGAGGCATTGATCAACCGTCGCGACGCATCCCGCAGCTTGGCCGTCTATGAACCGTTACCGGACAAGGTGCAGTGTAGGGAAGGAGCAGAGAGCCGTCCAACCTCCTAGCGACGGAATTCTGTATTTTTCGAGAGGGAAGCGATTATTTTGGCTGAAAATGCGGGGCGATCGCCCTTAAACACCAAAAAAGGGAGGCACCAGGGCCTCCCAACAGGGCACAGACGTTAGCTCACACGGCTTTGAACAAAATTTTGGTCTGAGGCGATCGCCCTAAGTCTCGTCTAGGAGCGATCGCACGACAGCCAAATCGTAGGGAAAGGGTTTGGGAACGGGACGATAGTCGCGATCGTGGGGCGGGCCGTGGCGGATCAGGGAGTTGATGGCGAGGCAGGGGCGATCGCTGAGGTTGACAGCGCCGTGGGGCACGCCGGGCGGGATTTTGACAACTTCGAGGCGATCGCCGCGCATGGGGATGTAGCGGTACTGGCGGTTTTGCAGCACGATGAGCACGGCGCAGCCCTGGACCACTAGGAGCTGATCGGTCTGGAAGTGATGCACAAACAAATCCTCGATCGTGCCCGGTGCTAGGGTCACCAGGGTGGTTTCGTGACCCCAAGTAGGCTGCTCAGCGTTGGTGTGGGTGGCCGTGGCGGCTTGGTCCAGCGGACAGATTTCGAGACCTTTGCCGGGGTGAATGCAGTGCAGCGGCGTGATTTCGATCTGACGTTTGATCCCCATGAGCTGAACCTCCTGCGGACGCGATCGCGTAGATATTTTGGCAGTTAATGAGTCATGATTTTGGCGAAGAGTCAGAGACCAGCAACTTGCGTTTGAGGCGATCGCAAGTCTATTTCAAGCCGTTACAAAGTGGCTTTTTGTTGATCCCCGACTCTAGATAGATTCATCTTAGCGCGCAGTTTTTGATCATTCCAGCTTCTCGCGTCCCTGTTCGATGCTCAAGAGTTTGGGAGAGTTTGAGCGTTTCAGGCACCCTGAGCGATCGAGGTTGCCCGCTCAAACAGAATGGTTTCCGCTGCGATCGCCCCTTGGGGCGTCACCCAGGCCCGCGAGACCCGCTCCACCGTGCCCGCGCGCAGGGTAACCAGCGAGAAATTGTGCAAGTGGCCCGCGTCTGTTTTGGTGATGCGGGGGACACAGGCCGCATTCAGATAGATCGTGTTGTCGGCGTCGATGTGGAGCGATCGCCGGTGCTGGGTTTTGGTGTGGCGCAGCGAGTGGTGCATGTGCCCAAAGGCCACCAGAGACACCTGCTTGCCCAGACGCTTGGCCTGGGCGATCGCCGCCGCAAAGTCCGGATCGCCATAGTCGCCGCCGATGGGCTGCCAATCCTTGCCGCAGGGGTCTTCTGGGCGATCGCCCAGACCCGTCGGGCCGCAGTGCCCGATCATCAGCACCGTTTCCCAGGCCGCCTCCTTCACTGCATCGACAATGCGGCTCGTCGACTGCTCAAAATTTTCTACGCTGTAGCGCTCGGTGTAGAACTCCCCATTGCGCCAGGTCGAGCCGCCCCAGCTAAACGGTCGGCTTCCCACCACCGACAGACTCAGCCCCGGAAAGTCCAGCTTGCCGTAGCCCACGTGGGTTTCGCCGAGCAGCTGCAGCTGATCTTCGACCCAGTCCTCTTGGAGGCGATCGTAGGGACAGCGCTTGAGGCCCCACTCGGTGGCGCTGTACCAGGCGTCGTGGTTGCCCAAAATCACCGCTTTCGGGACCGGCACCTTGGCGATCGCCCGCACGACCTCCACCGCCTCATTGCCAAAATCTCCCACAAACAGAGCCAGATCGACCCCCAGATTTTGGAGAGCCTCCCCGTCCCCCGACTCCCACAGCTCGTGGACATCTCCGATAACGGCAATCGTGATCGAACGCTGTTTTCCCTCTTGAGTCATAACCGCTGTCTCGCTGCTCCCTTCTCACTCTAGACCAGTTGCGGCCCCTTGCAGGAGAGCCTCAAGTCACGTCTTCGAAATCCCCTGGCCCAACCTAGTTGTTTTTGGTGAAAACAACTATAATTGCGATTACCGAAGAAAGCGCTTCACACTTCTTTACAAACCGTCCCGTCCTTCAGAGCGACTCGCCACTGTGTTTACCACCATTTCATCGCCGTCTGTTCCCGCCCTGCCGACCGACCTGTTTGCCGCCATCAACGACCTTAAAAAAGACCTCAATGCCGTGATCTTGGCCCACTATTACCAAGATCCCGACATCCAGGACATCGCCGACTATATCGGCGACTCCCTCGGCCTCTCTCGCCAAGCCGCCCAAACCGACGCCGACGTGATCGTGTTTGCGGGCGTCCACTTCATGGCCGAGACCGCCAAAATCCTCAATCCAACCAAAAAGGTTTTGCTACCGGACCTCGACGCGGGCTGCTCCCTCGCCGACAGCTGCCCGCCCGCAGAGTTTGCCGCCTTCAAGGCCGCCCATCCCGATCACCTGGTGGTGTCCTACATCAACTGCACCGCCGAGATCAAGGCCATGAGCGACATCATCTGCACCAGCTCCAACGCCGTCTCCATCGTGCAGCAGATCCCCGCAGATCAGCCGATCATCTTCGCCCCAGACCAAAACCTGGGCCGCTACGTCATGGCCGAAACGGGCCGCGACCTGCTGCTGTGGCAGGGCAGCTGCATGGTCCACGAGAACTTTTCTGAAAAGAAGATCGTGCAGCTCCAGATGGAGCATCCCGAGGCCGAGGTAATCGCCCACCCCGAGTGTGAGCCGAGCCTGCTGCGCCACGCCCGCTACATCGGCTCGACCACCGCGCTGCTGAAGTACGCCCAGCGCAGCGAGGCGCGGGCTTTCATCGTGGCGACGGAGCCCGGCATCCTGCACCAAATGCAAAAAGACGCGCCGGACAAGCAGTTCATTCCGGCACCGCCCATGGGAAGCTGCGCCTGCAACGAGTGCCCCCACATGCGCCTAAATACCCTGGAGAAGCTGTATCTGGCCATGAAGAACCAGAACCCCGAAATCACCATGGCCGAGGAAACGCGCGTGGCGGCACTCAAGCCGATTCAGCGAATGCTGGAGATGAGCGCCTAGGAGTTGGTGGCTCACCCACAAACCAAAGCTCCCGCCGAGAAATCTCGGCGGGAGCAAAGGGCGATCGCCCTCTAAAATGAACGCTACCCCTGCATGAATTCACCCACTTGGCGGGTGAGGGTATCTAGCAGGCTCTCGTCCGAGACGGGCTCGGCAGCCACTTCCCCTTCGATGCGGGCCACCGTCTCCGGCGGCAGCTGGAGAAATCCCACCAGATCTTGGTAGGCTTTGGCCTCTTCGACGTTGATGCGGGGCTCATCGGGCGATCGCGAGCTGGACTGGATCACTTCATAGCCCAGCCGCAAGACCAGTTCTCGCTCCTCAGTGCCGGTCAGCTTGGGCACCAGTTCTTCTAGGGGAATGTTTTGCACCAGGTAGTCCTGGAGCTCTTGGCGCAGTTTTTGCTGCTGCGCCGCATTTTCCCCAAACAGGTGACTGAAGCGATCGAGCATTACGTCCATTTCTTCGGTGGCCAGATGGCCGTCGCACCACGCCATGGAGGCCACGATGCGCAACAGGTTCATTTGGCGCGGCGAGATGGACGGTGGGGGCGGGGGCTGAAGGGGCATAATCCTGTCTCCATAGAAACGATCAATCAGGCTCGGAAGCGGCCCTAGGGGCTGGCCTTGGGCTTGCGGCGCTCCGGCAGCAGGCCTTCGGTGGCGAGGTATTCGTGGAGTTCGAGGGGGCGAAATTTACTGAGATCCTTGGTGAGAACCTGGACCGCACAGTGATTGGGCAGGGAGGTGCTGACAGCGTCTCGGGTCGTTCCCACCATTTGGGATTCAGCGACCAAGATCACCTGGGGCGAAGCGTGGGTGGTGGCGAGGCGGGCCGCCTCGGCAGCGACCATCTGGGCGAAGCGGCGACTAAATTCTTCGCGATGGCTTTCACGATGATCGTCGTACTGGTGCGATCGCCCCCCTGAGCCTCCTCGGTTGCGTCCGGTGGAGGTGTTGGCCCACAGCTCGCGATCGCTGGCGCTTTGCTCATTGTTGACAAGGTCGTCGTGCTCGACCAGATTGGGGCCTGACTCATACTCAGGGAACTCCGCCTCATGCAGCGTAAAAAAGCGAGCGCGAATCCCGTCAATGACAACCACACATTCGTTCATAAGACTCTCTCGGTGAGGTGCACGGCTCCGAAACTGACCCCTCGATGTCACCAGCTCAAGCGATTTCTGGGCGATCGCCCACTCCATTTCACTGCGAAGCCACCCCTGGAACACCGCCAGGGAGTCAATATCGCGGCAAGCACCGGTCAGCAGCGAGGCTACTTGCCCGAAGATAGGTTCAAAACCAGCGATCGCGGCGCGTCGCCTTATCCACCTCTTGGCAGCTAAGGCATCCACAAACCCAGATCTCAGTGAGGCGCGAAGGGATCGGAACCTTGACTGCAAAACGAACAACTTTCGTTTAGGCTATCACGCCCTTTCAGCCTGCTCCGAAAGCCTAATCAAAACTACAGAATGCTGCTGAGCGACGTTCCAAGCCAGCCCGTGAAGTTCGCTTCCTGAGCGGGCGTCGGGTTCTCGACCGGCACGATCTGGTAGCGGCCAGGGCGCGGCGCGGCCAGGGTGAGGGCGCATTCTCGGAGCTGATCTTGGCGGAAGCTCGTGACTTGGATCGTAGAGCCCGCTCGGTAGTCCTTGAGGCGATCGCCCAGCTGCTCCGCCGTCACCCGCAGCCCGTCGATGGCCAGCAGCTCATCCCCCGGATCGAAGCCCGCCTGCTGAGCGGGCGACCCCGCCTCCACGGATTTGACCACCTCGCGGCCCGCCTCCGTCTTCACCGTCATGCCCAGGTAGGGCACCGGCTCGCCGTCGGTCTCGGGCACCACGCGCAGGCCAAAGGGCGCTAGGTAGTCATTGAGCGGCAGCTCCTCCGTGGTGTGCAAAAAGCGCTGGAAAAAGTCCCTCAGGTCTGCGTCAGCCACAGCGGCGATCGCCCCCTCTAGCTGCTCCGGCATAAAGCCCACCTCAACCGTCCCAAACTCCTCCCAGAGCTGCCGCATCACGTCATCGAGGGAGCGGCGATTTTGGTGGCGATCGCGAATCAGCAGATCCAGCAGCAGCGACACCAGCTCGCCCTTGAGGTAATAGGAAATCTGAGAATTATTGCTGCTGGCGTCCTGGCGATAGAGCTTGATCCAGGCGTCAAAGCTCGATTCGCTCAGGGGCTGGACCAAGCGCCCCGGCGTCATCAAGAACCGCGTCAGCTCCTTGCTCAGGGCCTTGAGAAAGACTTTGGCATCATAGATGCCTGCCCGCAGCGGCAGCAGCAGGTCATAGTAGCTCGTCGTCCCCTCGCTAAACCACAGAGACGGCGTGTAGTTTTCCTGCTCATAGTCAAAGCGCTCTAAGGCCTTGGGCCGCAGGCGCTTCACGTTCCACAGGTGAAAAAACTCGTGGGCCACCAGCTGCAAAAAGCGCTGGTAGGACTCTTCTGCCCGAAACCCGAGCCGGGGAAAATTCAGCGTGCAGGCATTTTTGTGCTCGAGGCCGCCGTAGCCCTGGGCCGACAGGTGGAGCAAGAACACATAGCGATCGTAGGGCAGCCCGCCAAAGAGCTGGGCCTCGGTCTCAATGATTTTCTGGATATCCGGAATCAGGCGCATCGCGTCCAGGTTGCCCGTCCCCCACACCACCAGCTCGTGGGGCGTTTCGCGCACCTCAAAGCGATAGCGCGTCTGCTGGCCAATCTCGAAGGGGCTGTCTACCAGGGTGTCAAAGTCCGCCGCCTCGTAGGTGTCGGGCTGGCCAGCCACCTCCGGCAGCGGCGTCGCCACCTGCCAGCCCGTGGGCGGCACGATCTCGACCTGCAGCGGCTGGCGATCGCACCCCACCACCCAAAAAAACAGCGCGGCCCCATTGAAGTAGCCGTGGGTGAGGTCCAAGTGATTGGTGCGGACCGTCAGCTCATTGGCAAACACCTGATAGGTGACGACGATCTCCGAGGCCCCTGGGGTTTCAATCTGCCAGTGATTTTTGCTGCGCTTTTGCCAAGCTAGCTTTTGGCCGTCAGCCCCGCGCGCCTCGAAGTTTTGGACATGGCGGGAGTACTCGCGCACCAGGTAAGACCCCGGCGTCCACACCGGCATCTTGAGGTCCAGCACCGCCTGGGACCAGCGCTGCACCCGCACCGTCACCTCGAACAGGTGAGTCTCGGGATGGGGCATCGCGACCCGGTAGGCGATCGCGGGCATCACAGAGCGCGAAACATCAGGCCGAGTCGAGGCTGCTTTGGTCATAGCGATTAGGCGTGTCCTGCCAAGTGCGTGAGCTGCTTGAGGTTGATCAGGCGAATCACCGGCTCATCGGGGTCAATCTTGAGCCAGCCCTTGTCATCCAGCTTTTCCATGATTTTGGTGGCTTCTTCCACCCCGATATCGGTCACATCCGCCAGATCTTTGAAGGGGATTTTGTAAATGTCGACGCCGTTTTCGGAGGCCTGGCCGTAGTTTTCGCTGAGGCCCACCAGGGTATTGGCCAGCTTGACCGCGGGCGGCTGATGACGGCGCTGAAACCGCAAATTAGTTTGGCGCAGGCGCTGCACCATCAGCTGCAGCATCCGGTGATGGAGCTGGGGATCTTTGAACAGGGTCTGAATGAAGCGCTGAGCCGAGATGCTCAAAAGCTGTACTGGCGAAAGGGCGATCACATCCGTCGAGCGGGGGGACTCATCGAGAATGGCCATCTCGCCAAAGAAATCTCCCCGGCCCAAAATCGCTAGGGTTGCCACATCATCCCCGGAGAGACGACGAACTTTTACCCAGCCCGACACGATGAAGTAGACGGCGTTGCCCCAAGCGTCTTCCATGAGCACAGCGCGGCCGGTGGGGTACTCGTGCTCAACCGCAACGGACAGCAGCCACTCTACTGTTTCAGGATTCGCAGCGTTGAAGAGCGGGAAAAGCTCACTAAAGGCTTCGGTCTGCATGAAGAATCTTCAAGGTAGGCGATTGAGATTGAGCGATGGGTCGCGCGAGCTGCCGAACCGAGGCAAGAACCGTTGAGCGATCGCGATTGGGTGGTTTGGACCTGGAGAAGACACTCATCCAGGTTGCTTGGCGCGACTTTCGGGGGAAAAGCTGCAAGACCCAGGAGATTCGGGCGATCGCAGGGATTCCCTCGCTTCCATTACAACACAATTGCGGAGCGTAATCGCCACCGCTCTCCTGTCGGCCCTTCAAGTTTATCGAGCCAGGACGCGGGCAGCCGCTGCCTGAATGGAAGGCCGCAGGGCTGTGACATAGCTGGGCCAGCCGATCAAGATGGGCTGGTGGTGGATCAGCGTCTCGCTGTCAATGGCCTCCGGGGTAAATTGCAGGGGCTGGCCGTCCAGGTCGCAGCACACCAGGCCCGCCGCCAGGGCTAGGGCCACTGGGCCGGTGGTGTCCCACAGCTTGACGCGCCCGTTGAGGTAGAGATACAGGCCTGCGCGGCCCTGGATGACTTCGAGCACCTTGAGGCCAAAGCTGCCGAGGGAGGCGAACTGGGCCGCCGGAATTTCGGCCCGCAGGGCTTCGCCAAAGTTGGCCTGATCGCGATCGCCCACCAGCAGCGGACAAAACGTCTCCGAGGGCGGCTCCGGCTCCACCGGCACCAGCAGATCGGCCCCCTCCTGCCCCTTGGCCTGAAACAGCCCCCACTCCGGCCCACCGTAGTACATCTGGTCCTGCATGGGCGCATAGACCCAGCCCGCCTTGGGCTGGTGTCCCTGGAGCAGGCCCGCCATCACGGAGTAGTGGGGCCGCCCGTGGATAAAGTCTTCGGTCCCGTCCACCGGATCGATAAACCACAGCCGAGCGTGCCCCGCCTGAAAGGCTTGGCGAGACTGGGCGCTCTCCTCGGTCACGACGCCGTCGGTGGGGCACAGGGTCGCAAAGGCAGCGGCCAGCTGCCGATCGAGGGCGCGATCGACATCGGTCACGTAGTCCTCAGGCCCCTTTTGGTCAACGGTGAAGGGCTGAGCAGCTAAATATTTCGCCTGCTGGCCGCAGTCGCGCAGCACTTGGCGAATCGCGCGGTCTAGCTCGGGCGTGAGATATTTCATGGTGGTTAAGGACAAGGGCAGTGAGGCGATTGTATTACAGCCCTTTGCGGGATTGGTGGACTGCGAGGCATCGCGCATCTGGCCAGAGGGCGATCGCGCGCGGTTAGGGCAGGCTGTCTGGGCAGGGGTCAGGCCCCAGGGCGAGGCGACCGCTCGACCACCACAGCAGCACCGCAAATCCCGTAAACAGCAGCGGCAGCCAGCTGGGATGGGGAACCCAGCTAAAGAGGCCCGAGAGCCCCATCTGGCTGATGTAAGCGACGTAAAACAGATAGCTGAGCGCCACGTGACCGCAATCTTCTTGCAGCTTGGCAAAGAGGGTCGCGAAGGTGGGGCCGTAGAAAATAGCGGCGATCGCCATCAGCGGGGCCAGACTAGGGACCAGGGTCAGTCCCAGGGCGATCGCCCCCGCCAGCAGCAGCCAGGGCAGGCGCGCCATGGGCTGACGGCTGATCCACGGACTCAGAAACACCCGCCCCAGGGTCAGGCCGCCCCAGTACAGCGACAGCAGGCCGCTGCTCCAGGCATCGCTCCAGCCCAAAAACTTTAGATAGGTGCCGCTCCAGGTGCCAATCACCCCCTCTAGGCCGACATACAGGCCCACCACTCCCAAAATCGGCGCCGCGCGGCGCCACGGCATGCGATCGCGCGCGGGCACGAAGTTCTCGACCGGCGGAGCCTGCCACGCCAGCGCCCCGCACCCTAGGGCTACCAGGGCGATCGCCCCCAAGGCCACCCGCCACGGCAGCAGCGCCCCCAGCAGCGGCGCCGTCAGCGCCCCCACCCCAAAAGTGGCATTGGCCCAGTTCAGCAGCACGACCCGGCGCTTGGGGTGGAGTTCGCCCACCAGGCTGTTGCTTTGGAGATTGACCACGCTGTCGGCAAAGCCAATGGGCAAGGCCGCGATCGCAATTCCCCAAAACCCCGGCACCAGCGCCGCCCCCAGCAGCGCCACCCCGATCAGCCCAAAGGCCATCGACAGCCACGGATGACGGCGATCGCGCTGGGCGTTCCAGTACAGCCCCGCCACGCTGCTGATCACAAACAGCGCGTAATAGGCTCCCAAATTCACCGCTGTGCCAAAAGCCGCTTGCCACTGGAGCAAAAACGCCCCCGGCATCGCCACCACCAAACCGTGCAAAAAAAGCCCCACAAAGCTCATAGCCGTGAGGCGTCCCCTCGAAACCAGCATCAATTTTGGGCCTCAGCCTTCTGGATGGGCGGCGTCTAGGCGGACTGGGGCAGCGCAAACGGCTGAGCGCACGTCAGCGCGACCGGCGGGCGAAAAAAATCGCCCAGCTGCCCCACGCTATACTCCTCCACCAGCTTACCGGGTGGGCGATTGGCCACGGCGATCGCGCTGTCCTGGAGCCAGCGAATCGACAAATTTTCTTCCCCGATTTTGACCCCCTCGGGCTGGAGCCAGCCCGGATAGCGCTGGCGCGCCCGCTGCATCGTCTCGGGGAAAACCCCCACCAGCGCCGCCAGGGCATCCGTCGGCAGGCTCGCCACCGTCCGCGCCCCAAAAAACGCCTCCAGACACACCAGCAGCTTTTCTGAGCGCTGCACGGGATCTGCATGGTCCGAAATCTTGCGCAGCCAGCGCATCCACTGAATTCGCTTGCTGTAGGCTTCTTGGCGCTCGGCAACGGTCGTTACGGGACACAGCTCCAATCGTCCAATCGCGATCACCCGCGTCGTTCCTGCCTCGATCCCGCTACCCACCGCAGCGCCTGGCCCCGCAAACTCCGCGTGGAACCCCTTGAACAAAATCAAGCCACTGCGTTTACTTTCACTAATCGCCAGAAGGGGATAATCGTGCAGCACGTTGGTCGATCACTCCGCCGTTAAACATCATCTAACCGACAGCAGAGTTCGGCGATCGCCCCTTTCCGATAGAAATCAAGTGTCGCGATTCGCCAAAGTCTGCCTAAGCCAGCCCAGGGATTTTGCCCTCGATCCTAGAACGGTCGGCGAAGCAAAGGTAGCGAGGCCTACAGTACTTTGTCGAATCTAAATAATTGGTTGAACAATGGCAAAAACTTGATGAACCGGGGACTCGCCCCCCTTGGCAAATCGTCAACCGCCGCGATCGCCCGAAAGCTTCATCGAGCGTTTTCGAGCCCTAGAGCCCGAAAATCTTAATTTTTAGGGGCAAATCTACAAAATGTGAGACAGGCTTGGCGTTGCAGAGAGTTTTTCGCCAGAGAGGGCGATCGCCCAGCGATCGGTAAAAGCAGAGTTGGGCATAAGCCGGGTTCTGTTTTCCAGGCTGCAAGCACAGCCCAGAAGGCAGTTATCTATCTGGGACGCCTGTTACCAGACGCCTCTAGCGGTGTCTAAGCGGAACCGGTAAAAGACCAACCGTCGCTCCTCTACCTTGCTCCCAACCGGGGTTTACCGAGCCAGCGCCTCTCGACGCTGCTGGTGCGCTCTTACCGCACCCTTGCACCCTTACCTGTGAGATCTGGCTCAGGGGCGATCGCCCCCAAACCCTCCATCGGCGGTATGTTTCTGTGGCACTCTCCTCACGGTCACCCGCACTGGGCGTTACCCAGCAAGTTTGGTCTTTCGGGAGCCCGGACTTTCCTCAGGCCAGTGGCGATCGCCACTGACCCGCAACCGCCTTCGCCAACTCTGCTTCCCTCCAGTGTACCGATCTCACCTCCCCAGCGCGATCGCCCGCCCTCACTTTTTGCCCAGCCTCACTTTTTGCGCGGGAAAGCTGGCTTTTGGTTCCAGGGCAGGGCCTCCGTCCAGTGGAGCGACGCCAGCGTGAACTGACACGTCAGTGCGTGGGTCCGCATCCCGCCCCCCGTCAGGGGGTCTGTCAGCTGCACGATGATGCGCAGCGAAAACTGGCAGGGCTTGCGCTTTTCCTGGAGATCTTTGAACTTGCCCACGTTGATGAGGGGCTTTTGGATCAGCTTGCCCTCTGGTGTGGTTTCCAGGGAGTCCGCCACCGCGATCACTTCCTTCAGCGTCACCCCCGGCGGCGCCACGCTGGGAAACTGCTGCTGTCGAGGCTCGGGATACACCCCCGGAATCAAATGCAAAATCCGGCGAGAATTGCCGTCAAAATCCGTCATGGAACTATAGTCCCAGTTGATCAAAACCGTGGTGGTCTTGGTCTTGTTTTCCACCACGATCGGCAGCGTGGTGAACTTGTTGAACTCGTAGCGCTTCTTGATATCGACCTTGAGGTTGATCAACTCTTGCAGCTTTTGATCGAGGATTTGCTGCTTGAGTGCTTCAGGATTGGTTTGAATATCAAACTGATTTTCGAGGGTGTTTTCGAGAGATCGAAAGGCCTGGTACAGAACATAGACCACGATGATGAAGTAAACCGTGATCAGCAGAAGGTCAAGATCGCGCATAGGAAAGGCTGCCCTGGGCGATCGCCCGCAGGAGAGGACGCTCCTGCGACGCAAAGGCCCCGCAGAGAAAGCTATCGGTGACGCTGGTGACCATCATCCTCGATCGCCGAGAGATCCTTGAACCAGCCCCGCTGCCAGAAAAACATCACCAGCGCCATGGCGATCGCGCCCATCGCCACCAGACAAGCCGGATATCCCCAGTACCAGCGCAGCTCAGGCATATTCCAGGGCGACACGCTGGGGTCAAAGTTCATGCCATAGATACCCGCAATGAACGTCAGCGGAATGAAGATTGTCGAGATGACCGTGAGGACTTTCATGATCTCATTCATGCGGTTGCTAACAGAGGAGAGATAAACGTCCATCAGGCTGGACGCCAGTTCGCGATAGGTCTCGACCATGTCCAGGATCTGGACCGTGTGGTCGTAGCAGTCCCGCAGGTAGATCTGCACCTCAGGGCTAATCAGCGCGCTGTGATCGCGAATCAAACTATTGAGCATTTCCCGCTGCGGCCAAATGGAGCGGCGCAGGGTAAGCAGCTCGCGCTTGAGGGTATGAATCGCTGTGAGGGTTTGGCGAGTGGGATGGCGCACCACTTCGTCTTCGAGATCTTCGATGCGCTCGCCATAGGCCTCGAGGATCGGGAAGAAGCCGTCAATGATGGCGTCTAGCAAGGCGTAGGTCAGGTAGTCCGGCCCGAGGCGGCGAATGTTGCCCTTGCTGCCCCGAATGCGCTCTCGCACCGGATGAAAGGTATCGAGATCAGGCTCCTCCTGGACTGTCAGCAGGTAGTGCGGCCCGAGGATGAAGCTGACCTGCTCCCGCACAAAGCTCTCTCCCTTGGGGTCGGGCATGACCATCCAGGCAATGATCAGCAGCTGATCGGTGTAGTCCTCGACCTTAGGGCGCTGGGGGACGTTGACAATGTCTTCGAGAACAAGGGGGTGCAGGCTGAAGACGCTGCCCAGGCGCTTGAGAATGTCTTCGCTGCCGAGGCCCTGGACGTCGACCCACGACACCGACTGGCTATCGAGGTAGACGGCACACTCTTCGGGGGTTCGCAGGACGACTCGGGTTGCGGCGGCTTGGCTGTAGTCGATCAGGACCAGAGTCGGAGGTGGGGCGTCTTCTTCGATGACGAGGGTGCCCGGCGACATGCCCGGTTCGTCGTAGTGGTAGTCCACATAGGACTCATCATCGTCATTGTGATTGTTGAGCAGTTGCGATATACCTTTGCCGAGCCTGACTCTCACCATGGCAGTTTTTTTGTGGGGGGACGCGTGAGGCGCTGACTGGCCCCTCAGACGAGCCAATCGCTGAGCTGACTGTAGCAGGATTGCCGAGGGGCGATCGCCCCCAGCAAGCGGCACAAAAAAAGGTAGCCCGTTGAACTGGGCTACCCAAGACGCGACGCGGAGCGTCAGCGTTCATTTATGGAGCTGCGGCAAACTCGGCCTAGGCCTACATCATGCCCATGCCGCCCATGCCACCCATACCGCCCATGCCGCCCATGCCACCCATGCCGCCCATGTCAGGCGCGGGGGATTCCTTGACGGGCTTCTCGACCACGAGGGCTTCGGTCGTGAGGACCAAGCCTGCGATGGAAGCAGCGTCTTGGAGCGCAGAGCGGGTCACCTTGGCAGGGTCGATGATGCCGGAGGCGATCATGTCCTCAAACTGGCCGGTGACGGCGTTGTAGCCCATGTTCAGATCCAGGTTGCGCACCTTTTCGACGACGACTGCGCCTTCGGCGCCGGCGTTGTCTGCGATCTGGCGCAGGGGCGCTTCGAGAGCTTTGGCGACGATGTCAGCACCGATGCGCTCTTCAGCGTTGAGGCCTTGCTTGACTTCGTCGACCAGCTTGGTGAGGTGGAGGAGGGTCGTACCACCGCCGGGGATAATGCCTTCTTCGACGGCGGCGCGGGTCGCGTTGAGGGCGTCCTCGATGCGCAGCTTCCGGTCTTTGAGCTCGGTTTCGGTGGCAGCACCCACTTTGATCACGGCTACGCCGCCCACGAGCTTGGCAATCCGCTCCTGGATCTTTTCGGCGTCGTAGTCCGACTCGGTTTCAGCCAGCTCTCGGCGCAGTTGGCCGATGCGGGTCTGGATTTCGCCACGACCGCGATCGCTCGGCTCGGCGACGATGGTGGTGTTGTCCTTGGTGATGGTGATCTTGCGGGCGCTGCCCAGCATGTCCAGATCCACATCTTCGAGGCTCAGGCCCACTTCTTCAGCGATCATCTGGCCTTCGGTGACGATGGCGATGTCTTGCAGAATGGCTTTGCGGCGATCGCCAAAGCTAGGAGCCTTGACCGCAGCCACGGTCAGCACGCCCCGCAGACGGTTGACCACCAGGGTCGCCAGGGCTTCCCCTTCGATGTCTTCAGCGATGATCAGCAGGGGCTGACCGGTGCGGGCAATTTTCTCGAGCACCGGCACCAGATCCTGCACAGAGCTGATCTTTTGGCTGGTGATCAGAATGCGGGGGTTCTCGAACTCCGTGATCATCCGCTCGGTGTCGGTCACGAAGTAGGGCGACATGTAGCCGCGATCGAACTGCATCCCTTCGACCACTTCCAGCTCGGTGGTGAGGGATTTGGATTCCTCGACCGTGATGACGCCGTCGCGGGTCACCTTGGCCATGGCGTCTGCGATCATCGCGCCGACCGCTTCATCGCTGCCTGCCGACACTGCTGCCACTTGGGAAATCGCGTCGCCTTCTACCGGCTTGGCGATGGATTTGATTTCGTCGAGGAGACGGGCGACCGTCTTGTCGATACCACGACGCAGGTTCACCGGGTTGCTGCCCGCTGCGACGTTCTTTAGACCTTCGCGAATCAGAGCCTGGGCCAGCACCGTTGCGGTGGTGGTCCCGTCACCGGCCAAATCTTTGGTCTTGGAGGCCACTTCCCGAATCAGGCGAGCCCCGGTGTTCTCAAAGGGGTCTTCGAGCTCGATTTCCTTGGCGATCGAAATACCGTCGTTGACGATTTCGGGCGTCCCAAATTTCTTCTCTAGGACGACGTTGCGTCCCCGCGGCCCGAGGGTAATGCGGACGGCATCGGCCAAGGCGTTCACGCCGCGCTCTAGCGCTTGACGCGACTCCTCATCAAACACAATTAGTTTGACCATATTTGCTCTTTGCACTCTATCTCCCCTAAAATTTAGCACTCAGGGCTGTCGAGTGCTAAAGAATCCCGCCGGAAAGGGAGGCGCGACACCCCGCAGGGCTGAGGTGGCAACTGGGCGATCGCCCTTTGACCAGCATTTTTTCTAAAAAATCAAGCTTTCGGGCGAAAGAGCGCGCATTCTGGCGATCGGCGATCGCAGCCTCTGTGAAGCCGCCTGCAAAGATGTGGACGCAGGCAGGAAGCGGCGTGTTATATGGATAGGCAGCATTGCGAGTTCGCTCATCTATGAATTCTCGATCTAGAAGTCTGTCTGCTGCTGCACTGGTGGCCCTGTGCTGCTGGGCAGCCCCGGCCCGCGCCGAAAAACTCGCCCATGTCCAGCAACTGCTCTCAAGCAAGAGCTGCGAAGGGTGCGACCTGATGAATGCCGGTCTGGTTTTCACCGACCTGAGCGGGGCCAACCTCAAGGGCGCCGACCTGCGGCGCGCCAACCTGAGCCAAACGGATTTGACGGGGGCGGACCTCAGCGGGGCCAACCTGGCCGGGGCCTCGCTCCACGGCGCCAACCTCACCGGCGCCAACCTCACCGGCGCCAACCTGACGGGGGCCGATCTCCGGCAGGCCTACCTGATGGAAGCCGTCTTCACCGATGCCAACCTCTCCAGCGCCTTCTTGGAGGGGGCCATTGGCCTGACGGGCAACATTGGCGACGCGGACGCTTTTTATCGGTGGGCCCTGGACTCGGCCCGCATCGGCAACTACAGCGAGGCGATCGAAAACTTTAACCAGACCGTGCGCATCAACCCCAACTACGCCAAGGCGTATCTGGGGCGGGGAGTGGCGCGCTACAAAATCGGCGATCGCGACGGCGCCATGCTGGACACCAACTACGCCGCCTACCTGTTTGAGCGCAACGGCGATGCCCAGGGCTACCAAGCCTCCAAGGAGTTCATCGCCGGGATCGAAATGATCGAAAATGCGCCCAAAGGCGGCAAAGGCAAGCCAAATTTCCTGGATTTCATTGGTTCGGTGAGCGGATTGCTGCTGCGCTTCCTGTTTTAGGCCTTAGCGGCGATATTCGTCACCACAGTCACCAATCAGAGCGTAGAGGTCGCGGGCCCCGGTCAGCGCGTCCTCGATTTTTGCGTGGTCTTCCGCATCTAGGCTGAAGCCAAAGACGGCGGCATTGTCCTGGCGGTGCTCCGCGATCCCCAGGCGCGCCCCCACGATGACCCCCGCCACGGCGGGCTGGTCGAGGACGTAGCGGACGGCCACATTGGCGAGGCTGACGCGGTGCTTTTGGGCGATCGCCTGCAGCGTTTGCAGCAGGGTTTGGAGCTGCGCCCAGCCGCCCCAGGCATCGACCATTTGCTTGTACTTGCGCAAAGACGCGGTTTCCAGACCCCAGCGCGAGGGTTCCCGCTGCCCCAGGTAGGCCTCCGAGAGCAGCCCACCGGCCAAGGTGCCGTAGGCCAGCAAATGAATGCCCCGCTCTTGGCAAAACTGAGCCATTTTCACCAGCGGACGGCGATCGACCAGGGAAAACTGCACCTGATTGGACACGATGGGAATGCCCTGGTCCAGGATGAGTTGCAGGCGCTCGGTGTCGAAGTTGGTGAGGGCAAGGTGCTTGATTTTGCCAGCTTGCTGGAGGTCGGCGAGGTGCCCGAGGGCGTCGAGATAGGCGCGATCGCGATAGTCCCACCAGTGAAATTGCAGCAGGTCGAGGCAGTCCACGCCCATGCGATCGAGGGAAATCTGAATATTTTCGGTCACGACTTGGCGCGTCATCGGCGCAGGCCGGGGCACCCATTTGGTAAAGGCCTGAATGTCTTTGAGGCTCTCGGGGCCGTGGAGCGCCAGCATTTGACGCCGAAACTCGCCGATGAAGTCCTCGGCCGGACCGTAGTGATCTGCCAAATCCCAGGTGGTAAAGCCCGCCTGGTGGTAGTCCTGCATAGCGGCGATCGCCTGCTGGGGCTGGATGCGGCCGTGGCCCCCGGACACCTGCCACAGGCCATTCAGCAGGCGGCAAATCGACAGGTCAGGGGTGAACTGAAATCGGCTAGCGGCGGGAAGATTCATAGACTCAGGCATCAAGAAATCCAGGACATCAAGCGGGCGGCCCCACAGAGCCCCCTAGGGACAGTATCGGGCGCACTGGGCCAAAAATCGAGCCGCCAAATGGGGCGTCGCGCCCCAGTGGAGGTGGGTATAGGAGGCGTGAAGGGTGGGCGATCGCCAGCCCTCGGGGGGCAGGGGCGCAGGGTCGTCGTAGCGCGTCAGGGCGTAGAGGGGCTCAGCAGGGATCTGGCTCAGGCTCGAGCGGTGAAACTCGTGACCCACCACGGTTTCGCCCGGTGTCACCAGGGGGCTCGCGTGCTGGGCCGTCCCTCGCCGGTAGCCCAGAGTCAGGCGATCGCCCATGCGGGCGTGGCTCGGCAGCGCCCCCACCATCTCCCAGGCGCGCCCCTCAAAGTCCACCACGCTTTGGCACAGGTACATCAGGCCGCCGCACTCGGCATAGACCGGCATTCCTGCCTGGATCGCCTGAGCCACCGCCTGCCGCGCGGCCCTGTTGTCCTGGAGCTCGGCGGCAAACATTTCTGGAAAGCCTCCCCCCAGATAAAGCCCCTGAGCCCCCGGCGGCAGCGCCCGATCCGCCAGCGGACTCCAAGGCAGCAGTTCGGCCCCCAGATGGGTCAGCAGGTCCAGGTTATCGGCGTAGTAGAAGCTAAAAGCGCGATCGCGGGCGATCGCCAGCCGCACCGGTTGTGGTCGGGGTTCAAGATCTTCAAACAGGTTGGCTGATTGGGACTTCAGCGCCAGTAGGGGCAACAAGCGCGACCAGTCAAAGCAGGTCTCTCCCAAGTGGGCCAGGCGATTGACCACCTCATCCAAGGCGGGCAGCTCATCGGTGGGCACCAAGCCCAGATGGCGATCGGGCAGCCGGATCGCGTCGTGGCGATGCAGCACCCCCAGCACCGGCAGTCCCAAGGGCTCCAGCGCACTCTTGAGGAAGGCCAAATGGCGATCGCTCCCCACCCGATTGAGCACCACGCCGGCCAGCTTGACGCGCGGATCGAGGCTCTGGTAGCCGTAGGCGATCGCCGCCACCGATCGCGACAGCCGCCCCGCATCGAGCACCAGCAGCACCGGCAAGTCCAGCAGCCGCGCCACGTGGGCCGTACTGCCCTCATCAGAAGCGATCGCAGCTCCATCAAACAGCCCCATCACCCCTTCGATCACCCCATACTCTGCCCCGCCATGGGCCGCGAAGCATCGCTGGACATAGGGTTCACTGGTCAAAACCGGGTCTAAATTTCGGCAGGGTCGCCCCGTCAGATACCGATGAAACATCGGATCGATGTAGTCGGGACCGACTTTGAAAGACTGGACCGACGCTCCTCGCTGCCGCAGCGCCGCCAACAGCGCCAACGTCACCGTTGTTTTGCCGACTCCGCTCCGCTCCCCTGCCACTACCAACGCCATGCTTTTCCTCGGATCTGGGCGATCGCGCAACCGCTCCCCAACTTATCACCATTTTGGCGGGGCCGAGCCCCGCCAAAATGGGCGGAGACCCTGCCCCGCCCGCTGCTTTTTTGAGAAGTCCTGAGGTTATGCCTGATTGCGCAGGCGCAGCATTTGCGCCGTTACTGCCAGACTCTCCTCATACAGGAAATCCCGGCCCCACCGCTGAAGCTGCTGCCCCAGCAAGAACTCCGCTTTTTGGTCGCTGAGAGCCGTTACCTGCTCCGTCCGCGAAGACTGGGCGCTGCCACCCGCCTCCATGCGCATACAGCCCGTGGTTTCCGAGCACAAAATCGTATTGCAGTCCGCATGCGGATTGGTAGACGAGAGGCGCAGACCGATCAAGTCTCCAGACACCTCCCCCCAGTCTGCCGTCGGCACCGCTGCCAGCTCCGCCTCAATGGGGCGATCGCCCGGTCCCTGAAACCAAATATGGCTCAGCTCATAGTCATTCTCCAGCGACTCGGTGTAGCGCAGGGGCTTCCAGCCCAGTCGACTCGCCAGCCAGCCCAAATACATCAGGGCTTGAGCCGCATTGCCTTTTTCGTAGTCAATAGTCACCCGATCGATCTCGACCAGGGCCTGACGACGCTCTGGCGGATCAAAAGCCGCTGCCGCCAGCTCTTGCCAGGGCGAAAGGCGGTGCCAATTTAAATCCGCCACGTAGGTTTCAGATTCAAGCAGCTCCTGCATTTTGAGAAATTCTGACTCAGGATCGCTGAAATAACTCGAATCTAAAATCAGACAATTACAGACTTCGGCCAAAAGCTTAAAGAGCGGCTGCTCAGGATTGGGAGTGGCCTTCCACCAAACAAACTTCGGCAAATCCGAGATCATCAAGGACTCAATCAGATCCCCCGTTTGGGCCAGCGACTGTTTGTCACCCCGGAGAGAAATATATTCACAGCAAATCAACCGGCTGCCGCTTTGCTTTTGCACCGGGCAGTAGGCTGAGACCTGGACGCTGATGCCCTCTTCCACCCCAATTTGAGGACACAGAGTAATCACGCGGCAGGGGTTTTGGGCGGCGATCGCGCTGCTGAAGTTGAAGCCGCGCTGATCCACGTTCGTCACCGGCGTCGGTCCCCGCTGGCCCATCTCCGCCCGTAGGCGCTCCAGGGTCTCTGAGTCAATGCGTCCCGTCACCCGCAGACCATAGGTAATCTGGGCCTGACGGACCGCCTCTTTGGTTTTGGGGCCATAGAGCCCATCGATGGGGCCATCGTAGAACCCCAAAGCTCCCAGGGTCTGCTGAAACTCCTCCGGCTCATATACCACCATCGTGAACGTGGTAGCGCGGGTTGCTGAGT
This sequence comes from Geitlerinema sp. PCC 7407, assembly GCF_000317045.1. NCBI lineage: Bacteria > Bacillati > Cyanobacteriota > Cyanophyceae > Geitlerinematales > Geitlerinemataceae > Geitlerinema > Geitlerinema sp. PCC 7407. The sequence goes on along the minus strand of NC_019703.1, from coordinate 885,912 downwards.
GGTTCCCCTTTTCTCCACTTTGGCTCCGCCAAATCTGGCTCAGCTCAGCCTCAATTTCATCCAGGGAAATGCCTTTGGGCTTTTGCAGAGCAAAAATTGGAGTTGTAGTCATAGGGATTTTCCTTCATTAGATAATTAATTGAGTTATTGGAGGACTTTAGGAGCGATCGCTATAAACGCCGCCAGCGACGACCATCTTGGTTGAGCAGCATCTCCGCCTCCACCGGTCCCCACGTTCCTGCTTCGTACAGCGACACCGCATCAGGGCTAGCAGGCGCATCCCACACCGACAGCAGCGGCGTCAGCACCCGCCACGACGCTTCCACTTCATCGCCCCGCGTAAACAGCGTTTGGTCACCCAGCATGCAGTCGATCAGCAAACGCCCATAGGCATCGGCATTGGCCTGCCCAAAGGCCGTGTCATAGCGAAAGTCCATGTCCACAGAGCGCGTTCGCAGCGACGTTCCCGGCGTCTTCACCTCAAAGCGCATGGAAATCCCTTCATCGGGCTGAATTCGCAGAGCCAAGACATTGCGATTCATCTGCCTGGCCGCCGACTGAAACATCAAAAACGGCACTTCCCGAAAATGAATCGAAATCTCGGTTACCTTCTTGGGCATGCGTTTGCCCGTCCGCAGGTAGAAGGGGACCCCCTGCCAGCGCCAGTTATCGACAAAAAGCTTGAGGGCCGCGTAGGTGGGCGTTGTCGACTGAGGCAGCGCTCCTTCCTCTTCGCGGTAGGCGGGCACCTGCTTGCCGCCCATCCAGCCGGTGGTGTACTGGCCGCGCACCGCCGACGCATCGATGTCGTTGATGTCCGCTAAGCGCGCCGCCTGAATCACTTTGACCTTTTCGGTGCGGACGCTGTCGGCATCGAGGGAGTTAGGGGGCTCCATGGCCGTTAGGCAAAACAGCTGCATTAGGTGGTTTTGCACCATGTCCCGCAGCGCGCCAGAGGTTTCGTAGTAGCCTGCTCGCCCTTCGAGGCCGACGGTCTCTGCCACGGTGATCTGCACGTGATCGACAAACTGCCGGTTCCACAGGGGCTCAAAGATGGCGTTGGCAAACCGGAACACCAAGAGGTTCTGGACCGTTTCTTTGCCAAGGTAGTGATCGATGCGATAGATCTGCTCCTCGGCGCACACCTGCTGCACGATCCGGTTGAGGGTTTTGGCCGAGGAGAGGTCATGGCCGAAGGGCTTTTCGATCACGAGGCGCTGCTTGGCGGGATCGGTCAGCATGCCGGCAGCCCCCAGCTGCTGGGTCGCTTCGGCGAAGAAGCGGGGCGCTACAGAGAGATAGAAAACGCGGTTCCCGAGGGTGCCGCGCTGTTCATCGAGTTCGCTCAGGAAGGCTTTGAGCTTTTGATAGCTTTCGGACTGGTCCATGTTACCAGCGCAGTAGTAGAGGCCTTTGGCGAAGTCTTCCCACTGGGCCTCGGTGCCGATGCCACCACCAAATTCTTCGACGCCTTCGCGCAGATGCTCCCGAAAGAAGTCGTGGCTCCAGTCGCGCCGAGCCACGCCAACGATGGTGAGTTCGGCAGGGAGTTTGCGCTCTCGCTTCATTTGATAGATGGAGGGCACGAGCTTGCGCTGGGTCAGGTCACCGGAAGCACCAAAAATGATGAGGATTTGGGGTTCTGGAATTCGGTCTTTTTGGAGTCCAACGCGCAGGGGATTCTCGAGCAGGGTGACCATAGAAAGTAGTGAATAGGACGAAGGATGGAAGGCGCAAAGGGGCGGAGCAGGCAAGGGCCAGGTCTTCTTCTTCTTGCCTTGCAGTCTAGTACAGGTGAGCGGAAATGGCTGTATCGGGCGATCGCCCTTTGGGTCGCCTCTTCACTCACTCGCGCCCGTCCCAGGGGCGTAGCTTGTGGCGCAGAGTTGACAGGGAGCGATCGCCCTTGGGGCACTAGGGGCCTACACCGGCGACAGGTGATGCACTTTTTCCTCCAGGGACTGCATCAGGGTATTGAAGGGCTGGACAAACTTGTCGATGCCTTCTTCGAGTAGCTCAGCCATGACCTGGTCGAGATCGATGCCCAGCTCGGGCAGGGTGGCGATCAGGGTCTGGGCCTGGGCCACATCCTGCTCTAGGCGATCGCCGACGTCGCAGTGATCGACGCAGGCCTCGATGGTCTCGGGGGGCAGGGTGTTGACGGTGTCGGGGCCTACCAGGGAGTCCACGTACATCACGTCGCTGTACTGGGGATTTTTGGTGCTGGTGCTGGCCCACAGGAGTCGCTGCACCTTGGCGCCCCGGGCTGCCAGGGCCTGCCAGCGATCGCTCGCCAAAATCTCTTTGTATTTCTGGTAGGCGACTTTGGCGTTGGCGATCGCCACTTTGCCCAGCACCGACTCCAGCTGCGCCTTGCGGCTCAGATCATCGATCCCCACCAGGCGCTCGGCAATTTGCTGGTCTACCTTGGTGTCGATCCGGCTCAGGAAAAAGCTCGCCACCGAAGCAATGTGATCGATGGGCTGTCCGTCCGCCACTCGCCCCTCTAGGCCCCGGATGTAGGCCCAGAACGTCTCCACGTAGCTGTCGATCGCAAACAGCAGGGTCACGTTGACATTCAGGCCCGCTCGGATCGACTGCTCCACGGCCAGCAAGCCCTCCGGCGTGCCGGGGATCTTGATCATCACGTTGGGCCGAGCGATCGCCTCAAAGTAGCGGCGGGCTTCCTGCACCGTCTGCGCCGTATCGCGGGCGATCGTCGGCGGCACCTCGATACTGACATAGCCATCCAGGCCGTCCGTGCGATCGTACACCGGGCGCAGCACGTCACAGGCCCGCTGAATATCCGCAAACACCAGCGCCTCATAGATTTCCGGCACCGAGTGGCCCGCCTTTAGACCCGCCTCGATATCCGCATCGTAGATTGCGTTGCCTTTGATCGCCTTCTCAAAAATCGCCGGATTTGACGTGATCCCCGAGATCCCTTGCTCCTCCACGAGGCGCTTTAGCGCCCCAGATTCGATCAGATCCCGAGCCAAATTATCCATCCAGATACTTTGGCCATGGGCGTTGATTTCCAGCAGATGATTGCTGAGAGTCATGAAATCGCTCCTTGTCACGAACTTCCATCTACAACGGAGGGGGCCCCGTCTAGACGAAGGGTTTACGAGCGGGCTGCGATCGCTGCTTCCTCTTCCTGACGGCGCTTCCAGTCCTGAATAAAGGACTCCACCAGCGCCACGTCCTCTTTGCTACCAATCACTAGCGGCGATCGCGCATGGAGCCGCTCCGGAATCACATCCAAAATATCTTGCGTCCCCGTGCTGGCACGGCCGCCCGCCTGCTCCATCAAAAACGCCAGAGGCGCCGACTCATAGAGCAGCCGCAGCTTGCCCTCCGGCTTCTTCACCGTACCGGGATACAAAAACACCCCGCCCTGGAACAAAATCCGGTGAATATCCCCCACCAGCGCCCCGCTGTAGCGGCCCGTATAGCCCTCGTGGCGGTGGACATAGCGAATGTATTCCCGAATCGGCTCCTCCCACTGCCAAAAATTCCCCTCATTCACGCTGTAAATGGGGCCGTGGGTCGGCACCTGCACATTTTCCTGGGACAGAATAAATTCGCCCAAGCTCGGGTCCAGCGTGAACGCATGCACCCCATGGCCCATGGAATACACCAGCACCGTACTGGGACCATAGAGAATGTAGCCCGCGCCGATCTGCTTGTGGCCCGCCTGGAGCAGGTCTCGGGCCGAGCCGTCCTCGTCATTGCCCTCTTGCTTACGAATCGAAAAAATCGATCCCACATTTAGGTTGATATCGACATTCGATGAGCCATCAATGGGGTCATAGAGAAGCGTATGGCGACCAATGGGGCAATTCTCAGGAATGTAATAGGGCTCCTCCATCTCCTCCGAAGCAAGGCGGCACACAAGCCCACTCTGCTTGAACACCGCAATGAACACGTCATTGGCGTAGACGTCCATCTTCTTGACGGACTCGCCCTGGACATTGACCTCCCCTGTCACTCCCAAAGCCCCTTCTAGGAGGCCTGCACGGGTCAGGCGACGGGAAATCAGCTTGGCAGCTAGGCCAATTCGGTTCATCAGGGCGCTGAGCTCTTGGGCATCCCCCGAAAAGCTTTGGAGCTGCTGCAGCACGTGGCGCGAAAGCGTGGTGCAATCTCGATCTAAAGCAAGCTCTTGAACCACTGGTGGGTTATCAGCCACTACCATCCTCCCGTACTGTGCATTTCGCAGGTGTCTGCAAGCCGGAGACTCTTGGGGGGATGTGGAGGAAAGGCCGTGACATTCCAACCCAAGCAGCCCGCCTCACTGTGAATCCTGAAGTCTGGCTACGCGGGCAATTTCAGGCATAACCAGCCTCACTTCCTATATTAGGGAGGCATTTTGAAAGCAGCACCTAACTTTAGATGAACTACAGAAATCTGGAGAAATCTGGCGATCGCAGGATTCGCGCAGCCGTTGACTTCTCCAGATTCCTCTAGAAGGAGTAGCGCAGCCAAAAGGGGAAAGTTCTTAGCGATTAGGAGCGATATAAAGGTTGAGCTTTTGCTTGAGCACCAGCCAAAAAAACAGCGGATCTTCGAGCAGGTAGCGCCGCCACAGGCGATGGGGCTCCATGGCCAGGCGATACAGCCACTCTAAGCCAGCAGCGCTCATCCACTGCGGCGCGCGCGACAGGCTACCGGCCTCAAAGTCGATGGTTGCTCCAATGGCTAGGAAAATCCGCACGTTGGGCAAGCGATCTTTGTACTTGTGGATCCATTTTTCTTGCTTCGGCGCACCCACACCAACCGCCAAGACCGTTGCCCCCGACTCGTTAATCAAGTCAACAATGGCGTCACATTCGGCTTCATTTTTCTCGAAGCCAAAGGACGGCGAATGGGCGTCCACAATGATGTCGCGGCCTATTTTGGCGTTGATCCGTTGCTGGGCGGTGCGGGCGACGCCTTCGCGAGCCCCCAGCAAGAAGATCCGAATGTCGGGGTTGTGGCGATGGTATTCGTAGAAGGCGGGAAACAGATCAGAGCCGGAGATCTTTTCGCGCAGGGGCGCTCCGAGGAATCGGGAGACGTAATAGAGGACTTTGCTATCACAGACGCGAAAGTGCGCTGCTTGATAGGCTTCCTGGAACTCGCGATCGCTTTGCAGCTTGATTAGATGATCGACGTTGGGTGTGTAGACAACTCCCTGGTCGAGGTGTTCAAGCAATTCGTTCAAAGAGACGTTATCCACTTGAACATTCAGGATGTTAATTGCGTCCATTTGCTCCCTCATTCCCGCGTTTAAGACTGTCTTTGGAGACGCGATAAGCTGGCTTGCTTATCAACCCTGATGTGATAGGAGATCGGCTGCTGAACCAGGTCTCCCGAAGCGCTGGTCTAGAGGCGACGGGTTGTCCGTGGGATCTAGCGCAGGGCCTACAAAGTTGCTCTAGGGGGCAAAGGTGGTGTGAAGCAGTCTACGGAAGTTTGGGCTACCGGATCTCGGGCGTTGGATGGGCCGCCTGAAGACTGGATAGCTGTCCGGGCGATCGCGCTTTGGGGGCGACAAAGGAGCGATGCTGCCGCCCGTAGCGCGTCAACACTTTCACAGAGAAGCTTCTCTTTTAGGGTGCCCAATTTACATCCGTAGTCTCATAGAAAAACGATCCGCCATACAGCGGATCGTTTTTCAGAGCTATTTCGTGCTGGAGGCCTAGAATTTGACTAAAACGCCGGGTTCTTTTTGGAAAGGCAGGACATCGAGGGTGTCGAGGCGGGCACAGTAGCTGAGGTCTTCGTAGCAGCCGAGGCGCAGGAGACGCTGGCCGTGGCTGGCAAGGTGAAAGAGGCCCAGCAGGTCTCTTTCCCACTGCTGAAAGAGGGCGATCGCGCCGACGGCTTCGTCGTTGCCGATCAGGTCAGTTGGCTTTTCGCCGGTTTCGGTGAGGAGGCTGTGGGCGATCGCGCCGGCACAGGCCGTATCTTCGAGGGAAAAGCTTCCTTCCCATCCTGAGCCGACAATCCAGACGGTTTCGGGCTGGGTACGGATGAGGTAGTCGACCACCGATCGGCGATTGACCATGGCGGCCGTCAGCACGATGGGCGCGTTTTGAATGCACTGGAGGGCGCGGGTGCCGTTGGTCGTACTGATAAACAGGCGACAGCCTTCAACAATTTGCGGCGTGCAGTCGAGGGGGGAGTTGCCCAGATCGCACCCAGTCACCTTAGAGCCGCCACGCTCGCCGGCCCGCAAACGCTTTTCGAGGGGCCAGGACTCACTGACGCGCATGAGTTCATCGAGGTCACGGAAGGCCTGAACGGCTTCTGCGCCAGAGGCGATCGCAGTGGCAATAGTAGTGGTTGCCCGCAGTACATCAACCGCGATCGCGCAATCGGGCGTCTGGTCAGCGGGAACGAGTTCTGGAGTGTGGTAAACAAAGACCTTCACGACCGGACTGCACCTAATAACACGAAACTGCCGGATCTTATCTTAGGGGGTTATGACCTCAATTGCGATCCCTAGCCATCGGTCAACTTGGACCCTAGTTTAGGGTCTAGTAAGGGACAGACGGCAGAGCCACAAACGCTTTCCACGCCATCGAGACACCAGCTCAGCGAGCTGAATCTCTCGGGCGATCGCAGCAATTGAGCAACCCCAGGCACCCTGTTATTTGGAACGGAGAGGGTGGGATTCGAACCCACGGTGCTTTTCGGCACACTCGATTTCAAGTCGAGCGCATTCGACCACTCTGCCACCTCTCCTCAGCGCTACAGCTAAGTTTGACAACCGCTGTAGCGCCATCGGCCAATCATTCTAGCACCGAATCGCCGCTGGTCATCACCCGCGCTGCGTCTCGGTCCCCAGGGACTTTAGTGGAAGAAGTGACGCACGCCGGTAAACATCATGACGAGGCCCAGTTCATTGGCCGCGCTGATGGAGTCTTGGTCGCGCAGGCTGCCACCGGGCTGGACGATCGCGGTGATGCCAGCAGCGGCGGCGGTGCGCACCGAGTCATCAAAGGGGAAGAAGCCGTCGCTGGCCAGGGTCGCCCCTTGAGCGCGATCGCCCGCTTGCTCCAGGGCGATCTTGGCCGATCCGACGCGGTTCATTTGGCCCGCACCGACGCCCAGGGTGACGCCGTCTCGGGTGACCACGATGGCGTTGGACTTCACGTGGCGCGAGACCTTCCAGGCGAAGATCATTTCTTCGAGCTCGGCCTCCGTGGGCTGGCGATCGGTCACGGCCTTCCACTGGGTGGGATCGACGGGATGATCGTCGGCGTCCTGCAACAGCAGACCGCCCGCGATCGCCTTCACTGCCTGGGCCGGTCCCGACACCAAGTCCGGCAGCACCAGCACCCGCACCTTGCCTTTGTTGGCCAGGATTTCTTGGGCCTCCGGATCGCAGCCCGGCGCCACAACACACTCTAGGAAAGTTTTGGTCATCGCCTCCGCCGTGGGCCCATCAATGGGACGGTTGAGAGCCACAATGCCGCCAAAGGCCGAGACAGAATCGGCGTCAAAAGCCTTTTGGTAGGCATCCAGCAGGCTAGCGCCTTGGGCCACACCGCAGGGATTGTTGTGCTTCAAGATGGCGGCGGCGGGGCGATCGCCGGGGCTGACAAACTCAGCGATGATTTGGCGAGCGGCCTCAAGATCAACCAAGTTGTTGTAGCTCAGCTCCTTGCCCTGGAGTTTGGTAGCGGCGGCCCAGCCCGTGGGCGTGTTGCCCACCTGGTACCAAGCGGCGTTCTGGTGAGGGTTTTCGCCGTAGCGCAGGGTTTGCAGGCGAGTGGCGCTGAGGTGGTACTGCTCCGGCAGGGTTTCGGCGCTGGTCAGGTCTGCCTGGCGATCCAGATAGGCGGCGATCGCCTGGTCATAGGTCGCCGTGTGGTGGAATGCTTGGCGCGAAGCCGTCTGGCGGAAGGTTAGAGACACTTGGCCCTTGGAGTTGCGCATCTCCCGGATGTAGCCTTCGTACTGAGACGCCTGACACAGCACCGTCAGATGAGCAAAGTTCTTAGCGGCGGCGCGCAAGAGAGTCGGACCCCCAATGTCAATTTGCTCGATCGCCTCAGACAGGGTCACGTTCGGCTGAGCAATGGTTTTCTCAAAGGGATACAGGTTCACCACCACCAGATCGATGGGGCGAATGTTGTTGTCCCGCAGGTTGGCCTGGTCCTCGGGCAGATCGCGCCGCGCGAGGATCCCGCCATGAATGCGCGGGTGGAGGGTCTTTACACGACCTCCCAGAATTTCGGGGAAACCGGTGTAGTCAGACACCTTGGTGACGGGGATACCGGCATCTTTCAATGCTGTTGCGGTGCCGCCACTGCTGATGATGTCAAATTCAAACTCTTCGACCAGTTGACGGGCAAACTCTACCAGCCCGGTTTTGTCTGAGGTGCTCAGCAGTGCTAGGCGTGCCATTGATGCAAAATCCTTCTTCGAAACTGATGCAGTGAAACACGTTTGGGGGAGCCGGACGCTCAATCTGAGCCTGCAAAGCGCAGGAAGCGATCGCCAGAAACAGCAAAACCCGCCGCTTGCGGGTTCTAGTGAATGCTTTGGAGCGCCGTCACTTTCAGTCGCTGAGGACTCTCAGGGTAAGCTGAGAAGCATTGCTGACGCGGCCACTCCCGTTTCATCATACCGAACTTTTTGGATCCCAACTCAGCAGGCTGCCCGGGAGGGGCCGGGGCCAGTCTCCCCGAGGCTCTGGGCGATCGCCTAGACTAAAATTAGTTCACATGTACTTTTGAAAGTTCAATGGTTCAATATACACTGCTTCAAAGTCCCGAGATAGTGCTGACTGTGCCCGGAAAAGATTCTGCAAAAGCCCGCGAAAAAGCCATGGATCAGCTCGTGGATCTGATGGATTCCGGGCAGCTACCAACGGATCTGCCTGACGGTTTTAGTCCCCAACAGTTTATCGAAGTGAAAGACACGCCCGCCGCCCCCTCCCCCGAAGAAGACGCGGTCACCCAGGCCGTCCAGGTCTTGAGCAACTTGGCCACCCTCAAGCTCAAAGCCCAGGGCCTGCGGGGGGACGCGCTCAAGGTTCGCCAGCAGATTGATCTGCTCTTTAGCGACGCCGATATTCAAGAGGCAGAGATCAACGAGCTCAAGGAAGGCTTCAAGGTGCTGAAGTCTTTTGCGCAGACCAACTTGCGCTATCGCGAGGCCCGCTCCCAGGCCGAAAGCGCCCGGGCGGTCATCGATGCGGCCCTCGCCTCTCCTGACGCTCCCTCTGCGAAAAAATGAGCGAAGTGAGCTTGGCAGAGCGGGTTGAGTCGCTCAAGGCGGGGTTGATCGGCGCAGCGGGCAGCACCAGCGCGGCCCTAGCCTGGGCCGTGGGAGTCCAGGGGCTGCAAACGGTGCAGGCCGCGCCAGCTGAGGGGCTGCGGGCCGGACTAGGGGCGATCGCCGCTGTCGGATGGACGCTGCCAGGTCTTGCTCACGGGGCGATCGCGTTGCTGTCGGGCTTTTTGTTTGGCGTCACCTACCGCTACGTGGTGCGCCAAGACGCCAATCCCCACCTCAAGTCTGGCGCCGTCATGGCCTTTGGGCTGGTGCGGGGCCTCGCCGAGATTGACCAGATTTGGCCCACGCTACAGCCCCAGTGGAGCGCCATCCTGCCGCTGTTGGAAAGCGTGCTGATCTTTGCGATCGCCCGCGCACTCCTCGACGCGGGTCTGGCTAGGGGCTGGGTGCGGCCCTTCGGTCTGCTGGCCCAGGCCTCTCAGCCCTCGGCCACCGTCGGTTCCACCAATACGCAAAAACCGACGGCGGAAATTCGCTCGTCGGTTTCCAAAAGCTGAGCAATCAGCCAGCTCTTACATGCCGGGGATATTCAGGCCCGCCGTCAGCTCTTCCATCCGCTGGCGCATGGTGTTGGTGGACTTCACGTAGGCATCCTTCATCGCCGCAGACACCAGATCCGACAGCACTTCTGCACCCTCGCCGAGGGCATCGGGCGAAATGGTGACGCTGCGGGGCTCCTGGTTACCGCTGAGCACCACCTTCACGAGGCCGCCACCCGCTTCTCCTTCAATTTCCATCTGCTCCAGTTCTTCCTGGAGACGCTTGGCCCCTTCCTGGACTTGCTGGGCTTTTTTGAAGGCTTCAGTCAGTTCCTTCATTTTGCCGAGGCCAAAGCCAAAACCTTTTCCCTGTGTCATAGCGTTCGCTTGTGTTAAGTGATCGGGCGGTGAATCTTGATTAATCTTCCCCAACATTCTGCCATCCCCTCGCTATCAGGTTAACAAGTTTCCCCTGAGGGCTGGGCGATCGCCCTGGGAGGCTGGCGCTGGCTGGATCTGGATCTAAAGGCCGTGAAACTGGCGAAAATCCTCGTCTTTTTCGCTCAGCTGCACCCAGTCGAGGCCCAATGAGCGGAGTTTGTCCACCAGGCGATCGCAGGCTGGACGCTCGGTGGCATAGTGCCCCGCATCAACCAGAATCAGACCGCGATCGCGGCTTTCTTGAAACTGATGGAACTTGCAGTCCGAGGTCAGGTACACCTGGGCACCGGTCTTCACCACCTCATCGATGTAGCTGGCTCCTGAGCCGCCCAGCACCGCCACCCGCTGGATCGACTGCTCCAGGTCCACCGTCGGCGAAAAGATCAAAGACGGGGGCGACAGGCGGGTCTGGATCAGATCCAGGAGCGATCGCAGCGACAACACCGGATCCAGGCGACCCACGCGGCCATAGCCGCGGCCCTCTAGGGTGGGTGAAACGGGGGTGACTTGCTTGAGCTCCAGGAGCTGGGCCAAGACGTCCGCCGTACCGTGATTCACCTGGTCAAAGTTGGTGTGGGCGCTGTAGATGCCGATGTTTTCGGTGAACGCCAAGCGGGCCATGTCGGCGATCGCCGTGCCGCGCTGCAAGGACTTGAGGGGGCTAAAAAACATCGGGTGATGGGCAAAAATCAAGTTCACCCCAAACCCAGCCCGCTTGAGGAACAGGGCCTCTTCCATCACCGCCAGCGTCGGCGTCAGGCACACCAGCACCCGGGCCGGCTGATCCAAAATGCCAGGCTCAATTTGCCAGCCGCTGTTGTCCCATTTCTCCTGCCACGCAGGGTTGGCCCAAGCTTCAAACCAGGTGATCAGATCTGCAACATTCATGATTCGAGCCCCGTCGGGCAGTCTTTAAAACGGAGATTCTTCCGAGGAGGGAAGGCTTTCGAGGTGCCGAAGAAAGGCGAGCAGTTCTTCGTCGGTGAGCTGCTGGCGCGATCGCTTGCCGTAGGTGCGCTGGAGATAGGTCCGGCCCTGGGCATCCGTCCAGCCGAGGCGCTTGAGCTCGACGCTGGTCTGGGCGATCGCATCCGACAAGTCAATGGGCTGCTCTGGGGCAGCAGCCGCTTTTGCGGTGCTGCGCTTGCTCGAGGACGCTCTGCTGGAAGGGGTCTTGCTCGCAGCTTTCTTGGATGCGGGGGCGGGCCGACTGATCTCCTGGGGGATTTCAGGCTCCTCATCCTCGAGATCCGCATAAAACGTGACGTCCTGAGCAGCCTCTGGGGCATAGGCCGCCATGTCCATGGTGGTGGGTTCGGGCAGCGATCGCATGCCCAGATCTTCGCCGTTTAGAGTGTGGCTATGGCCGTTGACGGTGCGGGGCGGCAGCGACGACGAAAAGTCTGTGGTCTGGCCGCCGTGGTTGGCCATCAGGCGCACCTGTAGCTCGTAGGCCGAAGATGGCATAGCCGCTTCTGCGGGGGGCTGAGGCTGCGCGACAGGCTGCGGATAGATGCCCAAGACTTCGAGAGCCCGCAGGCGGGCGCGATCTTCTGCTTGTTCGATGCTCTGGGCACCGGCTAGCCCCGTCGCTAGGGTCACGCCGCTGACCTGGGCCGACACGCGCACAATATAGGTTTCAGCCTGCACGCTCATCAGCTCAGAGACCAGGCTGCCGGTCGGGTAGCGGCTGCGAAACTGCTGGAGCAAAACGGCATACCAGTCGCTCTGGAGATGGGGAGACGACTGAGACATAGACATCGATGGCGAAGGGGAATGGGAAAGGCCGTACAACGAGTGGGCTTCTCCGTCCCGAGGAGAAGGTGGATGCATGGTCGCACCTGAGCTGTGGTAGCGAAGGGCGATCGCAGCCCCAAACATGTCCATTCTATGCGGGGTCGGTTTCAACTCACACCTGACTTCAGCGAGGGAGGATGCAAAAACAGGATTCTTTGGGTCGCAGCGATCGCGGCTTGGGGGCTCGCGCTGACCCCTCACCAGCGGGCTTCTCTGAAGGCGATCGCAACGGATGACTGTTCGTGGATTAGTAGCATACCGCAGTTCCCCAGAGGAACCGCGAGAACCCGAGAAATCCCCGCAAGCCGGGGGCCAGCCGCCCAGCGATGGCCTAGGCCGCTGCGCTAGGATGGGGGAGGTTGGTTGACCAACGCTTTGGTCCGGCGCTTCTCGCCCAGCGCGCGATCGCCCCTCAAAATCTTTATCAAGATCTCAGTTCAAGATCTCAATGGTTCTTGTCGTCTGCATTTTTAATCTTGCGATCGCCCTGCTGTGCCTCTACTTCACCTGGCAGGTCTGGCAGTGGCGCCGCGCCCTCGCCCAGGCCGCCGACGTCTTGGTGAACTGCGAGATCAGCACCCACGAAACCCTCAAAGGCGCTCCCGAGGCGATCCGGGCAGGCCAGCAGGGCACCCACCAGCTTCGTCAGCAGATCCAGAGCCTTCAGCCCCAGATTCAGCAAGTGAACCAAATCTTGTCAATCGTAGGCACAGGGCTGGCCTTCGTGCGGCAGCGACGCCTTGCCCAGCGGACCAGTGCTCGGCGGAGCGCTTCGGCGCCGTCTTCGCGCCTGTAGAATTAGAGCCCCTGCATTGCCCAGGGCGCTCTCAAGCTTTCGCCCCAGAACCCTTGAAAAATATCGGTTTCAGGGCATTAGGAAATCGCCGAGAAAGCGCGATTTGTGATAAAATTTTAACAATAATCAGCAATTATTGAGAAGTCAAGGGGTTTCTTTGCGGCCTTTTGGCTCTTTATTGCCGAAATCGCTTGTTTTTGGAGTTTTTTGGACAGTATGAGCACCTCCCAGGAGCGAATTGTCCCGACAGATCTGCGTAACGAGATGTCTCGGTCCTACCTAGAGTACGCCATGAGCGTCATCGTCGGTCGGGCGCTCCCAGACGCACGGGATGGCCTCAAGCCTGTGCACCGGCGCATTTTGTACGCGATGCACGAACTGGGCTTAACCGCCGATCGCCCCTTCCGGAAGTGCGCCCGTGTCGTCGGGGAAGTGCTGGGTAAATACCACCCCCACGGCGACACCGCCGTGTATGACGCCTTGGTGCGCATGGCCCAGGACTTCTCGATGCGCGCCCCGCTGATCAACGGCCACGGCAACTTCGGCTCTGTGGACAACGATCCGCCCGCGGCCATGCGATACACCGAGTGTCGCCTGCATGCCCTGACCACCGAATCGCTGCTGCGAGACATCGAGTCTGAGACAGTCGATTTTGGCGATAACTTCGATGGCTCTCAGCAAGAGCCGCTGGTGCTGCCGTCGCGAATTCCCCAGCTGCTGCTAAACGGCTCCTCGGGCATCGCCGTGGGCATGGCGACGAATATCCCGCCCCACAACCTCGGTGAGCTGATCGACGGCACGATCGCCCTGATTCACAATCCTGAGCTGACCGATACGGGATTGATGCGCTACATTCCCGGGCCTGACTTTCCCACGGGGGGCCAAATTCTGGGTGCGTCGGGGATTCGGGACGCCTATACGTCGGGGCGCGGGTCAATCACCATGCGGGGCGTGGCCGCCATCGAAACGGTGGAGCAGCGCGGCCGGCCCGATCGCGACGCCATCATCATTACGGAGCTTCCCTACCAGACCAACAAGGCAGCCCTGATCGAAAAGATCGCGGAGCTGGTGAACGAAAAGCGCCTGGAAGGGATCGCGGATATCCGAGATGAGAGCGATCGCGACGGAATGCGCATCGTGATCGAGCTCAAGCGGGACGCCTATCCCCGGGTGGTGCTCAACAACCTCTACAAGCAAACGCCGATCCAGAACAACTTTGGCGTCAACACCCTGGCCCTGGTCAACGGCGAACCCCAGCTGCTCACCCTCAAGCGATCGCTCGAGGTGTTCCTGGAGTTTCGCATCGAGACGATCACCCGGCGGACCCAGTACGAGCTGCGCAAGGCCCAAGAGCGCGACCACTTGCTCCAGGGCTTGTTGATTGCCCTGGGCAACCTGGATGCAATCATTCATCTGATTCGCCACGCCGCCGATACGCCTTCTGCTCGCCAGGATTTGATGGACTCCTACGGTCTGTCCGAGTCCCAGTCCGACGCGATTTTGCAGATGCAGCTGCGTCGCCTGACTGCCCTAGAAGCGGAAAAAATCCAGCGGGAGCACGAAGACCTAGAGGCGCAAATCCTGGATTTGCAGGATATCTTGGCGCGCCGGGAGCGCATTCTCGAAATCATCGAGATCGAGCTAAAGGCAATCCGGGACAAGTTTGCCACCCCGCGCCGCACCACCATCGAGACCATCGAGGGCGATCTGGGCGACATTGACCTGATTGCCAACGAGCAGGTGCTCATTTTGGTAACGGAGCAGGGCTATATCAAGCGGATGCCCATCAACACCTTTGAGGCTCAGAGCCGGGCAACTCGCGGCAAAGCCGGGGCGCGGATGAAAGAGGATGATGTGATTGCGCACTTCCTCACCTGCTGCGACCACGACAGCTTGCTGTTTTTTAGCGATCGCGGCGTGGCCTACTGCCTCAGGAGCTACCAAATTCCCACGGGCTCTCGCAACGCGCGGGGGGTGCCGATCGTTCAGATGCTGCCCATTCCCCACGATGAGAAGATCACCTCTGTAGTCCCGGTGAGCGAGTTCAGCGCGGACGAGTATCTGGTGATGCTGACCAAGGGCGGCTACATCAAGAAGACAGCGCTCGCGGCCTTTAGCAACATTCGCGCCAATGGCTTGATCGCGATTTCCCTAGAGGACGGGGACCAGCTGCGCTGGGTGCGGCGCGCTCGCGCTGAGGACAGCGTGATGATCGGCTCTCGCAAGGGGATGGTGATTCACTTCAAGACGGATCACGAGCAGCTGCGGCCCCTGGGCCGACCGACCCGCGGCGTGAAGGCGATGTCTCTGCGATCGGGCGATGAGCTGATCAGTATGGACATTTTGCCAGCCCAGGTGGTGAATGCCATGGAGGCCAACAGCGACCTTGAGGACGAGTCCGAACTGGCAGAACCGACCCAAATTCAGGGTCCGTGGGTGCTGGTGATCACGACGGGCGGCTACGGAAAGCGCGTGCCGGTGGGGCAGTTCCGACTGCAAAATCGGGCGGGCATGGGCCTGGTCGCCAGCAAGTTCCGCAAGGCGGATGACCAGCTGGCGGATCTGCGGGTGGTCGGCGAGGGAGCCGAACTGATGATGATCACCAGCCGCGGCATTATCATTCGTCAGGTCACGGACGCGATTTCCTGCCAGTCGCGGATGGCGACGGGGGTGCGGGTCCAGCGCCTGGACGAGGAAGATGCGATCGCAGCGGTGGCGCTGGTGCCGCCAGCGGCAGAAGACGGCGAAGAGGACGACGAGGAATAGTCTTCTAGGTCATGCCGCATTTTTGGAAATCGCTGCTGCGGTGGGGCGAGGGGCGATCGCCCCTCGCCATTGCCTTGGGCAGTGGTCTGCTCATGGGCTGCACAGTCGCTCCCCTAGAGGCTTGGCCTCTGGCCTGGGGAGCGATCGCGCCTTTGTGGGTTTTAGTCGTTCGAGCAGGGGCCCGCAGCTCGGCAGACGCTGAGGGGGATCTAGGACCGTCGGCCTGGCAGCTAGGGCTGGCCTGGGGCGTCGGCTTTCACGGGATAGCGCTGTCGTGGATCACGGGGGTGCACCCCATGACCTGGATGGGGGTGCCCTGGCTCGCTTCGTTGGCGATCGCCCTTTTTTGCTGGATTTTTATCACGTTGTGGGGGGCGGCGCTGGTGGTGGCCTGGGCTGGGCTGATGGCCTGGCTAGAGGGCCGCTCGCGCGCCCGTTTCTCTAGCGCTGGGGCGATCGCGGCGCGGCTGGGGAGCGGTGTGGCGCTGTGGCTACTCCTTGAGACCCTGTGCTTGCAGATGCCGCTCAACTGGAGCCTGATCGCCTACACCCAAAGCCCCCACAACTTAGCCATTTTGCATTTAGGACAGCTTGCCGGGCCGTTTGCAGTGAGCGCGGCCCTCCTGGGGGTCAATGGCCTGCTGGCGGAGGCGTGGCTGCATCGGCGATCGCGTCACGTGCTCGGGCGATCGCTAGCTGCCGGGGCGATCGCTCTAGGAATAGCGCTCCACGGCGTCGGCTGGGCTCTCTATCAGCAGCCCCTTCTCGCCGCTGACTCTGACAGCCTGCGCGTAGGCATCGTGCAGGGCAATGTCCCCAACACCATCAAGCTTTATCCCGAGGGATTTCGCCGGGCCATCGAGGGCTACACCACCGGCTACCGCACCTTGGCCCAGCAAGGCGTAGACGCCGTCCTGACGCCGGAAACGGCGCTGCCGTTTTTGTGGACAGAGGCCACTGCGCCCCAAAGCTCACTCTACCAGGCCATCCAGGAATCGGGCGTCCTGGCCTGGGTCGGGGCCTTCGGGCGCGAGGACAATCGCTTCACCAATAGTCTGTTTACCGTCACAGACGACGGCATTCTCGATCGCTACGACAAAGTGAAACTGGTCCCGCTGGGCGAATACATTCCCTTCGAATCCATCCTGGGCCGCTGGATCGATCGCCTCTCGCCCCTCGACGCGACCCTCAAGCATGGCCTCCCCTATCAGCAAGTGGACACGCCGCTGGGTCGGGCGATCGTTGGCATTTGCTACGAGTCCGCCTTTCCAGAGCACTTTCGCAGACAGGCTCTAGCGGGGGGCGCCTTTATCCTGAGCGCCTCCAACGACGCCCACTACAGCGCCGTCATGCCCGCGCAGCACCACGCCCAGGACATCATGCGGGCCATCGAAACCGATCGCTGGGCCGTCCGGGCCGTGAATACCGGCTATTCTGCCATCGTCGATCCCCACGGCCGCACTCAGTGGATCTCGGAGCTCGACACCTTTGCGACCCACAGCGCTACCATCGATCGCCGCTCCACCCAGACCCTCTACGTCCGCCTGGGCAATTGGCTAACACCGCTGATGCTGGCGATCGCCCTGGGCTTAGAGATGCGCTATCGCCAATCACGCCAGCAGCCCTCAGCCCCCACCCGCTGAGCCACGGGTCAGGAATCTCCGCCAGATTCGGCCCCGAGGCATTGCAAAATATCACGGCAACCGAGCAAAACACCGCACAATCCAGCAGCCCTGGCTAAGATGGCGGATATCTGGGTTCGGCAAAGAGAGGCCACGGTTATGGCGCAGCAGCCTTGGGCGGCGGATGAGGCGCGAGCATTTCAGAAGCTGCAATCCCAGCTCCGCGATCGCTGGCACAGCCTAGACCTCTTCGATCGCAGCGACTGTGACATTTTGGTCGTCCCGTCTTTGAGCCTCGATCCCAGGGAGCTCCAAAAAATCGAGGGCTACCGTCACTACGAAGAGCGGCTGCTGTTCTCGCTGATTCGGCTGCGCAATCCCAGGACGCGGCTGGTGTATGTCACGTCTCAGCCGCTGCCTCCCATCGTGATCGACTACTATTTGCAGCTTTTGCCGGGGATTCCGTTTTCCCACGCCCGCGATCGCCTGCTGCTGTTTTCGACCTACGACTCTTCGCCCCAAATTCTGACCCAAAAAATCCTCGACCGACCCCGACTGCTAGAGCGCATTCGCCAGTCTCTGCGCCCAAATCAGTCCTACATGATCTGCTACAACTCAACCGCCCTCGAGCGCCAGCTATCGGTGCAGCTGGGGGTGCCATTGTTAGCCCTAGACCCTGATTTGCTTTACTGGGGCACCAAGGCAGGCAGTCGCGAAATTTTTGCCGAGGCAGGGATTCCCCATCCAGACGGCAGTGAGCTGACCCAGAATGCCGAGGATTTGGCGATCGCCGCCGCCGAGGTCTGGGAGCGCAACCCTGACCTACAGCGGCTCGTGATCAAGCTCAACGAAGGCTTTTCGGGGGAAGGCAACGCGCTGCTCGACCTGCGATCGCTGGAGGCCGTGCGCCCCGGCAACGCTTCTCACCGCGATCGCGCCAAAACCCTGAAGCATCACTGGCCAAACCTGCGCTTTCAAGGAGCTGGAGAAACTTGGGAAAACTTTGGTCAGCGCATTAAAGAGCTAGGGGCGATCGCCGAAGCCTTCATCGAGGGTAGCGAAAAGCGATCGCCCAGCGTCCAGGGCTACCTCAGCCCCAGCGGCGAAGTTCAGATCCTCTCTACCCACGACCAGATTCTGGGCGGTCCCGACGGCCAAATCTATCTGGGCTGCCGCTTTCCCGCCGACGAGGCCTACCGGCTAATGCTGCAAAACCTAGGCGATCGCGTGGGCCAAATCCTCGTGAAAAAAGGAGCCCTAGAGCGCTACGGCGTCGACTTTGTCACCGTGCGACAGCCCGACGGCTCGTGGGACGCCCAAGCCATCGAAATCAATCTGCGCAAAGGGGGCACCACTCACCCCTTCATGACCCTCAAGTTTTTGACCAGCGGCGAGTACGACATGGCGACAGGGCTCTTTCACAGCCAGGAAGGACACCCCAAGTACTACGTCGCCACCGACAACCTCCAGAAACCCCAGTACTGTGGTCTTTTGCCCACCGACCTCATGGACATCATCGCCGAGCATCGGCTGCACTTTGACAGCAGCACGCGCACCGGCACTGTATTCCACCTCATGGGCTGCCTCTCCGAATTTGGCAAACTTGGCGTCACGAGCATTGGCGACTCCCTCGAGCAAGCCCAAGAAATCTACGATCGCGTGGTTCAGGTCCTCGATCAAGAAACCGAGCAGGCGATCGATCCGCCACAGCCATCCCCCATCTGTCCGCCCATTTCCTGGGCCAGCAGCACCGCCCTCCCCAACGCATAAACAAAAATCGCCCTCCAAGTTAAGAAGGGCGATCGCACTCAAATCAAGATTTTGGGTCAGCTTGCGGAGGAAATACTCCTCCGCAAGTGCCTCAGTCGCTTAGCGAAAGCATCAATTAGCCATCGATGTCGGCGGCGGAATCATCACCGATATCATCGAGACCTTCAACGCCACCTTCAGCATCAGCAGCGTCATCGGAATCATCAGACTCGACTTCGCTCGCATCATCAGCAGCGGCGTCATCGGAATCATCAGACTCAACTTCGCTCGCATCATCAGCAGCGTCATCGGAATCATCGGAGTCATCAGACTCGACTTCGCTCGCATCATCAGCAGCGTCGTCAGAATCATCCATATCATCAGACTCGACTTCGCTCGCATCATCAGCAGCGTCGTCAGAATCATCCATATCATCAGACTCGACTTCGCTCGCATCATCAGCAGCGTCGTCAGAATCATCCATATCATCAGCCTCATCTTCAGCAGGCAGTTGCTGCAGGCCGGTGAAACCGGTGATCTCTTCGATGTTCAGCTCTTCGATTTCAGAATCGCTCAGCTGTTGCAAACCAACCAGACCCGGGAAGAGGCGGCTGCTAGCACCCACAACCTTATAGGCAACAATCTGCCCCCGGGAGCGGCGACCTAGAGCCAGACCGCGGCCGCGACCAGAGCTTGCGCGGTACAGGCGAGTTGAGCCACTGCTCGACTGGAAGGTGTACACCATACCTTGGCTAGAGAGAGACTCTAGGGTGAAGGCATTGATGTAAACCGTCCGAGAACCAGAGACGAAGGTCACGTTGTTGCGCACGATCTCAGCAGAGTTCACCGCAATGATCGTGCCATTGGTGACCGAGGTCGTAGTAGAGGAGCCACCGCGCACAACAACGTTGATAGCGTTGTTGGTAGAGCCACTAGAGCCAGCGTTGAACTCGCTGTCAAAGGAGCTGTCGTCATCAAAGTTTTGGTTTGAGACGTAGGTAGAGCTATCAAACTGGCTATTGCTCGAGGAGCTGCTAGGGGTGTAAGAACCAAAGCTGCTCTCTACCAAGCCAATGTTGAAGCGGGTTTCACCCCGGCTCTTACCCTCGAGCTTGAAGCCGCTTTCGCGCTGAGCGAACTTGAAGTTGGTGCGGCTATCGTTGCTGACGTAGGAGATGGAAGGATCAGAGTCAGAGGTCCGCACAAAGGAGGTTACACCGATACCTTGACCTTTGACGTCGAACTCTACCGCATCATCCGTCAGCGCACCTTCAGTCCGAAGGGTTGCTTTCTCAATGCCGTCGAGGTAGATATCAACGCTGGCTTCTTCTACTTCGCCCTTGATCGAGAACTCGCGAGAGCCACGGCTGCCAATGCTCTGAATCTTGAACTTGGTGACATTGGCATCGTCACTGGCGTAGGCAATATCGCCATCTAAGGGATTGAAGTCGACCTTACGCTCAGCAGTGGTCGTGGTGTCAGAGCCCTCTGAACCAGTGCTCGTGGTGGTCGTGCTATCCGTACCCGTCGCTGTGGTCGTGGTGTCGGTGCTGGTCGTCGTAGCATCCGTACCCGTCGCTGTGGTGTCCGTACCGGTAGACGTGGTGGTCGTGTCGGTGCCAGTCGCCGTCGTGTCGGTGCCGGTCGTGGTGTCAGTACCAGTCGTAGACGTGGTGGTCGTGTCGGTGCTGGTCGTCGTGGTGTCGCCGCCCGCAGCCGTCGTGGTCGAACCGTCTGCCTCTGTCGTGCTGCTGGTCTCAGAAGTACTCGTGCCGCCCGTTGCGCCACCGCTTTGGGAGATCAGTCTGCCTTCACCACGCAGCTCAAACTTGGTGCGGCTGCCGATGAAGATGGGCTGCTCGGGGAGGCTGCCGTCAGTTTGGAACTTCAGGGTGCTCGGCAGCGCGATCGAGCCGTCGTCCAGAGTGGCTTCGTAGGAACCGATGGTCAGCTCACCCAGGTTGGCTTCAAAGCTCTGGCGAGACTCAGAGTCGAGCTGAGCGCGCACTGGCAAGAAGAGGAGGGGAGCGGTGCTGTTGGGATCCTTAGCGGTGATCAGGGTGCCGTCGATGTCATCGAGGAAGGCATCGAACGAATCCAGGGTGAAGTCAACCTGAGTCGGGACGCTTTGGAAGAAGACAGGAGAACCCGTGCGGGTAAAAGCGATACCGGAGAGGTTGCCTCGGAGGGTGCCAGTGTCACCGGCTTTGGGAGCACGCTTGCCGATGGGGTCAAGACGGCCCGCAGTCGGGATAAAGATGGAGTTCGTGGTCGTTCCGTTTTCGGGGGTTTCGATTCGCAGCTGACGCACGGTGGCATCGAAGAGAACCGTGTTGTCTAGCGAAGCGTTGGTACCGGGGATGAAGAAAGCCGCTTCTCCTCGGGCTTGACCACCGGAGACAGGAATCTCGGCGGAGGCGGGTTGGGTGTGGCTAGCGATCGCCAGGCTACCAGCTAGTAGACCGAGACAGACAGCAAATCGAGTTGACCGAGTCATACTTGGAATCCTCATTACACGAACGGTGAACACAGCCGAGCCAACATCAACAGGAACTAGAAAGGTTTCATCCTGAGCGAGTCATGACCCGCTCGAATGGTGTGAGTACAAGGTCGTAGCACCCGAGTTGAGAACAATGGGGTCTCTGGCGTCTGAGTTGGAGCCGGGGCGTCTTTCTGCTGGGATGAATTTCGAGCGACCCGATTGCCCTCGTTTGGTATAGAACGTTTCTCTGTATCCAAAAGTTCCCGGCAAACGAAAGAATTTCTCAGACGAGATTTGCGCAATTGAGATTAGTTTCAAGACGCCAGAAGTCTTTATTTTAAGAGGCTTCTGGGCTATTGAAGAGCGATCGCTGCATGCCCTGATTCAGGTACTTTACAAAAGCTTTACGCAATTCATACAAAAGCTTTGTGAAACACCCAATTTTCCGTATTTCACCGGAGAAAGCAAGAAACCTACTGGCAGAAATTCTCTCTCTTGCGAAGGAAGATTCCGTGGTTTTCCAGTAGGTTTCTTGCCGACTAAGCCATTAGAAGCTGAACGTCGTTCTCAGTGCTCCAATGGTAATCGTGTCGTTGTCAGGGTTGTTGCGGGGATTGAAGACAACGATTAGGCCCGGCGTAATCGAGATATTGTCAGAAACTCGTACGCGGTAGAAGGCCTCAAGGTGCGTGGTGCTGCCTGGGCGATCTTCGATATCGCCGCTTTCCAGGAACGGAATGTTTTGGAGAGGGTTACCAAAACTGCTGTTCAGGATCTTGGGAGGCTGGCCCACGTACAGGCCGGCCAGGTTTCCTTCACCGAGCAGATCGGGGAAGTTTAGGAAGGCCATCCAGTTGACGGTTTCAGCATCCCCCGTCCGGCCCAGCAGGGAGGTGTGGGTGTAGCCGCCCCAGCCACCAATGGTGAACTTCGGCGACACTCGCCAGGACACCGTCGCGCCGTAGGCGTGAGTCTTGATGGGAGCGCGACCCTCTGCATCCACTGCAACGATCTGGTCATCGCCGACGTTGCTGCCCATCTGGCCCGTCGGAGAGTAGGAGTTGATGTAGTTGAGGGCAACGTCAATCGTATCGGTCGGTGCCAAGGTCAGCTGCGTACCAAAGGTATTGGCGCTGTTGTCTCCCCCGAAGATACCGCCGCCGTCATCGTTATCAGCAGGGCGGCTCGCGGAGTAAACCCCCTGGAAGCTGATGCGCGGCGTGATCTGCCAGTCAAAGCCGATACCGCCTCGGCCACCGCCGATATTTTGAACGGGGTTGCGCTGAGCAAAGAGAGACAGCGGGCCTTGGCCAGCGCTTTCAACCCGGTTGGCGCCCCGGAAAACGTTGACGGAGTTGACGCCTTCCGGTCCTACGATCAGGGCAAAGCGGTTGCCAAACAGCTGACGGTAGTTGAGGTCGCTGAGCTGGAACTGATTATCGGTGTCGCCTTCGTAGCCCAGGATGACGTCGTTGGTCAGACGGGGAGCACTGCCGCCGTTGCCGGCCTGCAAGCCGGTCAGCAAGATGCTCCGGTTGGAGAACTGGGTATAGAGGCTGAGCTGGGCGTTGTTGAGGAAGTTGACCTCGGTGCCGGGGTCATCTTGACGGAAGCGGAAGGCTTCGATGCCGGCGGGGGTGAAGGTAGAGGTGTTTTCGGAGCGGCCCTGGAGACCGAAGATCGCCTGACCGTAAAGCTTGGTAGTGGTGGAGAACTGGTTCGCCTCTAGCTCAGCGGTGCGAGCCTCCAGGGAGTCGACGCGGCCCCGCAGGGTGGCCAGCTCTGCGGCGAATTCTTCTTGAAGACGCTGTAGGGTGGCGAGATCTTCTTGGGTTGCCAGGTCGGCGGTGCCAGCAGCAATCAGCTCGTTGACGCGATCGAGGCAGGCGTTGAGGCCAGCAGCGAACTCGTAGCGGGTGATGGCCCGGTTACCGCGGTAGGTGCTGTCGGGATAGCCAGCGATGCAGCCGTAGCGCTCCACCAAGGACTGGAGAGCCTGGAAGGCCCAGTCGGTGGGCTGGACGTCGGAGAGCTGGGAGACGGAGGTGACCTGGGACATACCGGCGCTAGGAGCGGCTTCGTCGACCGCTGCTAGGTCGCTCACGTTGGTCATGCCGGTTGAGGCGGCATCCAGGTCGGAGAGGGGGCTGAGGTCGCCCGAGGCGATCGCCTCAGGCTCAGCCATTGTGAGGGATGAGGCGTCGGACAGTTCCGAAACGGCGATCGCCCCCGTCTCCTCAGAAGGTTGCTCGATGCTAGCTGCATCTTCTTTCAAAAAGTCATCGGCTGCTTGCGCTGGCGCCAAGCTTGCACCCCAGAAGCCTAGGGCCAAGAGCAGCAGGGCAGGAGACATCCGCTTGCGATTCTCCGGGCTAATCAGAGAAAACCTCATATCTTTTTTCGACTCCTTACAACACCACGAACGACCCGAGCGAGAAGCTGGCAATCTCTAGTAGCACAGACACTCCTCGGGCTGCAATTGATCAAATGCCCTGACTGTAGCAGCGAATTCCCTAACACTCTTGAAAAGCACGAACTTTATTTAGGCGTAAACAGTCGTGGACGGTACAGGCCAGTCAGGGGCAGGTAGATGACGCTCAGGAAACTTAATGGGCACCCTTAGCTCTGCACACGAGGCGTGATGGGAGGCCTTACCGGCAGGTCACAACCCCCTAGTAGGCAACGGCGGCCCGGTGCGCAGAAAGTTGTCAGTGTTTAGGGACAGAAGTACTGAGGAAGGTTTATACTTCATCAGTAGAATAGAAGTTGGAGACCAAAATCTACGAATTAAAGTTCCCACATCTGTTAAATCTTTAACCTTTTTGAGCGCTTTTGAAACCTTCTGTGACGAAAATACTGGCGAACTTTTGCCTAAGCTTTCCCCGAGTGTTCTCCCAGCTTTTCTGAGCGATCTGCTAGGAGTTGTCTTAGCACAGGTGCGAAGGGTTTCTCGGTTGGGGACAATACTCAGTGTCCTCAGGCCAGCCGGGGAGAGATCTAAGAAGGCTCCAGGAAAGCCAGGGCGAGGCGCACCGCTTGACCAATGGTGGAAAGGCGATCGCGCTCTGGGGCAGTACGCTCCCAGCGCAGCAGGTGATTTTGGAAGGCGGCGTCTTTTTGGGCGCGGCGCGCGATCACCTGGGAAATCACTTTTTTCTCGAGCTCGGCGGTCGCGATGCCCTGGGTGTGGAGAAATTGCAGGAGCCGGGGCACGCTCTCGGCAAACTGCTCGGGGGACTGCACGAGCAGAATGCGCTGCACTTGCTGGGCGACTTCTAGGTACACTTTGCGCCGGCGATCGCCCGCATCTTGGACAGAGTCTTCTTCCGTCGGCGCGTCAGTCAGCGCTCCCTTCAGGCTGCTATCGACTGGGCGATCGCCATTGACCGGGGGCGGCAGGCGCAGCAGCGCGTCAATCTGCGATCGCTGCGCTGCCAAGCGCTCCACAAACTCCGGATACAGCTGCAACATGCGCTGGGCCAAGCCATTCCCATTCATCGCCCGGTTGGCCTTGAGCTGCAAAATCACCCGTCCATCCAGCAACTTGTGGGACTGTAGGACCAAGCTTAGGTCCGGATTTTCGCGGCTCACCTGGGTCAGCGTAAAGGCGATCGCCTCCCACTGCGGCATTCCCTCCAGCGTCACCTCGATCTTGGCCGTATCCACCTCATAAAACTGCACCAGCTCCCCAGGCTCCAGATTTCGCCCCACCGGGTAGCGATCCGTCGGACTCTTGTGGGTGTAGTCAAAATGCGTATAAACGTACTGGCACTGGACATTCGACAGATCAACATCCTCAAGCTGCCAGTTATCAATACAGCACCCCGTCAAACACGCATTGTCCAAATTGGTCCGAATGAAGTGGCTCTGGAGAAGATAAGCCTCCCCCAGATCGGCCTCACACAAAATGCTATGGCTCAGGTAAGCCCCGCTGAGATCCGCCCGCCGCAAATCCGCTCCCCGCAGATTCGCCTCGCTAAAATCCGCCCGCAGCAGCAGCGCATCCTGCAAATCGGCCCGCAGCAGCCGCGCATTCCGCAGGCTCGTCTTCAGCAGATAGGCCCCCGTCAAATTGGCCCGGCTCAGGTCCGCCCCGTGGAGCACCGCCTCACTGAGATCCGCCCCCGCCAAGATCGCCCGGTGCAGGTCCGAGCCGCTGAGATTCGCCTGACGCAGATAGCAGCCGCTGAGATTCGCCTCAATCAGGCTCGCCTCCACGAGCTTGGCCTCCCGCAGATTCGCTTCCTCCAGGTGCACCTCCCGCAGGTTGGCGCCGCCCAAGTCCGCATTCACCAAGCTTGCCCGCTTCAGGTTTGCCTCCATGAGCTTGGCTTCATTGAGGAGGGTGCTGTTGAGCTTGGCCCGCTCCAGCGTCACCTGATCGAGCTGCGCTCCGTGGAGATTAGCGCCGCTGAGATCCGCCTCCTGCAAAATCGCCCAGTTGCAGTCGGCGCCGCGCAGGAGCGCCAGGCACAGCTCCGCCTTGGTCAGATCAGCACCACTCAGGACCGCGCGATCGAGCAAAGCGCTGTTGAGGGACGCGTTGCGCAGATTGGCGTGGTGCAGCGAGGCTTCGGTCAGGTTCGCGCGGTTGAGGTAGGCCCAGCTCAGGTTGACCCCCGTCAGGTCGGCACCGCTCAGGTCAATGTCCTGGAGATTTGCGCCGCTGAGATTGGCTCCGGTGAGGTCAACTTGGGCAAAGTTGCGCTCGCCTTTTTGGTATCGGTGTAGCAGATCTTGTGCTTGCATGTTAGCCCTGGGAGCCGAGGCTGACGGAAGGTCAGGAAAATCACGAGACGAGACTGGGGAGTGCGGCAATGACGGCGCGATCGCGCCCACGGTAAATGCACCATACCGCTATTTAGAGGAGAATCGCTCGAACTCTTTTGGAGCCCAGGCAAGGGTACTTGGAAAGGCGAAAAGCTAGCTAGATGACCAAGGAACCTCGTTGCAGGGTAGTCTGCTGCGGTGCTCTCTGGAAGCAATCTAACAAAAAGACCATGGATCAGTAGAAGGGGCGCCTCCCCAGGCAGCCATTCGCTCGGGCGATCGCGCATTTTTCACGATCTGAAATACAGCTTGACGAAACACTACCAACACTCCTGCGTTGTATTAAGAATTACAGCCCGATCGTCAACACTGACCCCAGAACCGGGCAGTCTGTTTATTAGAGAACAATCTGGTGTGACTTACCTTCGGTTTCCAGTCATTCCGGCGCTCTACCAACTCTGGGATCAGTCCAGATTCTTATCTGTCCCCTAACCTATTGATCCTTCAGCACGCTCATCCGGAGCCTCGATATGCACACCTTGAATCACACCCTGGAAAAAAGCCTTCTAGACGCCGATGGGCGCTACATGAGCCCGCAGGAGCTGTATCCTGTCGAACAATATATCCAGAGCTTTGCGGCTCGCGTAGAGGCTTATCACTTTTTGCGAGACAACAGTGACAAGCTGGTCTTGGCCGCGCTGCGGAAGCTGGCCCAGATCCATCCGGATGTGATTCAAAAGCACGGTCAGCGCTGCAAGTACGACATGACCGAGGTGCTGCGCTACATTGCCTTGGCAATCCTGCGAGATGACGAGGTGTTTTTCAAAGAGCAAATGCTGGTGTGGCTCGACACGATCTTGGTGGCCCACAAGAAGACCGAGCAGTGCGCCATGGCCTACCGCTATCTCCAGGATGCGGTCAATCAGTCGCTGACATCGGCTCACAGTGGTCTCGTGCGCTCCTACCTCGATACGGTGATTTTGGCCCTAGAGTCCCACGCCTAGGCCCCGACCCTGATGACGGTTCTTTGCGATCGCGCTTTGGGTATCATTTAGCACCCAGCGATCGCCCCTTCTAGCCCCCACCCTGCTTTTCTTCCCCACGTTCGCTTCTTTCGGAGGAATCTTCTATGGGTACGCTGCGTTCCGTCGTCGATCGCCATGCCTCGGTCGAAGAGCGTCAAGCCGCGCTGCGGCAAATCTACACCCAGGTCCTAGAGCGCCAGCCCTACGCCCACGAGCGCCGCATCTTGGCCAAGGCAGAACAAGATTTTCTGAAAGATAAAATCGGGGTTCGTCGATTTTTGATGGAGCTGGCGCGCTCAGAGGTTTATCTCAACAGCTTTTATCATCGCGTTTCGAACCTGAAGTTTATCGAGTGGTGCTTCAAGCACTTCCTGGGCCGGGCACCCATGGACCAAAACGAGGTGCGCGAATACTGCAACATCCTGATGCACAAGGGCGCAGAGAAGTGCATCGCTGCAATTCTCGATTCTGAAGAGTACCGCAAGGAATTTGGCTGCTTTACGGTGCCCTATCCTCGGGAACATCGCTACTACGCTTCACCGAAGGTGTTTCTGGAGTCGGGCATCCTCAACCACGAGCACTTTGGCCAGCGGGGCTGGATCGTCCCCACGCTTTACTGGCATGAGCTGGGCCTAGACTGCACAGCGGGGGTTTGTCGCCATCCCGAGGCCGACGAGATCCTTGATCCGCCGATCTCTGCCGAAAGCGAAGCCCTGCAAGAAAAGCTGCTAGAGCTGCTAGACGCCTTCGAAACGTCGACGCAGTCTGCCTCTGAGGCTTTTGCGTCCCTGTCGCCGAGCCAGCGCGAAGCGCTGCGTCGCGTCATTCACTAGCGCTCTTTGACAACGCTGGCCCAGCCTTGAGGGTTCAAGGTGCCGCTAGAGTTGCCTGCTCTCTGCCAAGATTGCTTCCGCTGGAGTCCAGCGGAAGCATTTTTTTGGGCGCTGCTTGGGCTTTTTTGGGGCGCGATCGCCCCTTGCGCAGTCTAGGGCTGGGCCGCCGGAGCCGCTTGCAAGCTCTGAGTCCCTTGCTGAATCTGGGCAACCTGGGCCGAAACTTCCTCAGCGGTCATCACTGGAGCTGCTGGAGCCTCAGCACTGGGCCAGGCTTTTTGCAGGGCCTCGAAGGCCGCCTCAATTTGCCGCTGCGCCTCGGGATTGGATTGCCGAACGGTATCCCGAACGCTGGGATAGAGAAACTGGTAGGCGTAGAGGACAAAGCCGCGCGAGTCTTGGTACTCGATGGCTTCAGAGATTTTGTTGTTGCTGATGGCGGCTTCGTACTCGGCTTGGGCGACGTCTAGCAGGTTGTTAATCACCGGCAGCGCCACGTCGAGGGACTGGCTTCGCTCCTTGGGGAGGACCGCGATCGCCCCGTCGATCGCCGCGATCGCGTCATTAAACTTGGCCTGTATCTGAGGATCGCTAGGCCGGTTTTGCACCAAATCATGCACCTCTGTCAGAGTCGCCTTGAAGGGGGCCACGCCTCGTTCCGCCAGCTGGTCTTCCAAATCGGCGTAGATCTCCTCGACAGGGTGGCCAATGTGGGGCTCAGCCTCAGCAGGCTTTTCGAGCTCTAGGAGCTCCTGAGCCACTAGCATGTGACCGCGCATCAGCGACAGCTTGGTCAGGTAGTCAATGTCCTTGGTCAGACCATCGACAGGCTGCGTCTCTGGGCTCGCCGCGCTGGGCGCGGGGCTTTCGGGGCTGCTCGCCGAAGGGGTAGACGGGCTACAGGCGCTCAGGCCCAGGGAGCAGGCGATCGCCATCGTCACGGCAAACAATCGAAGCTTCACCATAAATTCCTCAAGACAGTACAGAACGAAGACAGGACCATAAACTGTCAATCTTGGATTAGATGAGAATTACTGTCAATTGAATTGCGAAACGGTTTTGTGCTGAGTGACAGTCTTGCTTAGACTTTCGCCTTGGCAGGGTGAACGTCAAACATGCCCATACAGCCCGCTTCAGCGATCGCGTCTTGGTGGGGATGAAACATGTACTTGCCCGTAAAGGGAAACGAAAATTCTAGAATGTGGCGCTCCGCCGTCCCCAGGGTCAAAATATCCGTTTCCTGGCTGGGCGTAAGGGTGCGGCCCGTCGGATAAACCTGGAAAAAATTGGCGTGCAGGTGAAAGGACACCGCCGCATCGAACTCGATCATATTCAGCACGTAGAGGCGAATTCGCTGGTGCTGATAGACCGCGATCGGGTGATGGTGGTAGTAGTGCGGCACCCCGTTAAAGGCGTACAGATCATTGCGCTGATCGTCATCGAGGTCATAGCCCGCCATCACCAGCACCATCTCGTCCGCTGGCGGCCGGGGCTGGGGCGGATCAATGATGAACAG
This sequence comes from Geitlerinema sp. PCC 7407, assembly GCF_000317045.1. Classification (NCBI taxonomy): domain Bacteria; kingdom Bacillati; phylum Cyanobacteriota; class Cyanophyceae; order Geitlerinematales; family Geitlerinemataceae; genus Geitlerinema; species Geitlerinema sp. PCC 7407. The sequence goes on along the minus strand of NC_019703.1, from coordinate 856,342 downwards.
GCCATAGAGGCCTTTGCTGATGTGGCGCGTCACGGGCGCAATGTGGCAGTGGTAGAGATGAATGCCAAAGGGCTCAGCGTCAAACTCGTAGACGGTGGTTTCGCCGTGGCGCACCGGCTCGACGCCGTCGGCTTCGGCGGGATGGACCCCGTGAAAGTGCATGCTGTGGCTATGGCCGCCTTCGTTGCGAAAGATCACTCGCACGCGATCGCCCGCTTTGGCCCGCAGGGTCGGCCCCGGAATGCGGCCGTTGTAGTTCCAGGTGACAAAGGAAACCGAGGGCGTCAGCTGGAGTGGCGCGGTGTCCGCCACGATCTCAAACTCCCGCACAGTGCGGCCATTTTCGCGTTTGAGAGTGCCGTAGTCGAAGTCTCGCAGCACCCGCATTGGGCTAGCCAGGCGATCGGGAACTGGCGCCTCGGGCAGCGGGGGAACCCGGATCGCCAGCGATCGCTGACGCTGAAACTGCAGCCAAGTGCCTCCCAGGCCCGCCAGACCCACAGCAGTCCAGCCCGCCCGCAGCAGGTCGCGTCGCCGTAGCTCCCACTTCGCCCAAGAGTCAAACTGAGCCATGAATCAGAGTTGCCACACTGGCAGAAAGGGGTGTCGGCAACTCACAAAATCCCCAGAAGGGGCGTCAGTTACTGCAAAATACTTTCACTAACGGCTGCCACTGATGAGTATATCAGAGGCGCTCAGACAGGATGGTCACACCGCCCAGCAAGCCTGCCCACAGGGCCTCGGCGGCGCGATCGCAGCTAGACGTGCCGCACGATCATCAGATGGGCGGCAGCACCTTGAGGGGCAGTTTGAGCACATCCCAGGCGTGATATCGCTGGGAGATATTAATGCCCAGCTCTGACTTGATCAAATAGAGGGAATAAAGCAAAAGAACAATTAGAAGCGTGTTTTTGAGATATTTCACGGCAAAAGGCTGTTTTCTCGGCGATCGCGATTGTAGGCGGCCCCTTTGACCTAGCTGTGTCAAACCTGTGGCGCTGTTGTTGAAAGCGCCTTTTGAAGAAAGCGATCGAACGCGATTCTTTGCGTTTTTCCCAAGTCCTAACAAGAGGCCGCCATCGAGCTTTTCGGCGCGTCCAAGAACTCACAAGCCGCCAGAATATCGAACAGACGAACATTGGCCTCGAGCAGGCACGTATGGCCGCTGTTGGGCAAAATGTGCATCCGGGCATCCCGCAGGCAGTGCACCAAGCGGTTTGCTTCGTCGATCGAGGGCAGCAGGCGATCGCCCGCACTCGCCAAGATCAGAGCCGGCTGCCGAATGCGGCGCAGCTGCAAATCCCCCAGATCAAAGTCCCGCAGCAGCGCCAGCCGCCACACCGACGTTTGCTGGGGCACCGACTGGATCGCCTCTAGCAGGGCCTGGCGATCGCCCGCTTCAATTTGGCCCAGCGCCGACAGGAACGGCAGCAGCGCCAGGGTCGAGGCTCGATACAGCGGCTCCGGCAGCCAGGGCGTAATCTGCGCTCCCCAGCGAATCCAAAGACTGTTGCGAAAAGAAGACGCCGGATTGATCAAAATCAGCCGGTCAAAAACCTGGGGCGATCGCACCGCCACCTGCATCGCCAAGCAGCCGCCAAAGGACTCGCCGCACAGGTAAACCGGCCGGTGGGGATTGCGGCGGATCTCGCCCTCGATCAGCTCCGTCACCTCTTCGGCCAGGGTTTCCCAGCCCATCAGCGCCTGAGGTGGCAGCGCCAAGCACCGCACATCAAAGTAGCCGCTGAGGCTCTCCGTTTGCAGACGCAGCAGCTGACCCGTCCCGTCGAGCCCCGGCAAAAACACGAAAAGGGGGCGATCGACTTTGGGCGTCGTGGGGGTCAGCAAACAGGGACGATTCGGAATGCTCCGCATAGTGTCGAGAAAATGAAGGGCAGTCTAGGCAAGCTTGGGAGTGTCAGGCAGGGCTCTCAGGCGGCGATCGCCGCTCCTCCTTAGATTGTGACTTAGACCACCCCAGACGACTAGCAACAGCCCTGAGCCAGCAGCGCCTCAATCTCGCCTTGGCAATAGTCCGTCAGCTCCTGCACCGTCGTCAGCCCCTGTTTATTCTGATAGCGCGATCGCTCCTGAGGCGTGATCCAGCGGGGCCGCCCCACCAACACATTGACCCGCTCATAGACCACCATCGGATGCCAGCCCGGCTGATCAAACAGTGGCTCCGACGGATCAATCCAGCTCAGCATTCGCAGCGGCACCGTCGTATTGCGGCGCTCGGTCTGGGAGGCGATCGCCACCGGCAGCACCGCCAAATCCTTCACCGGCGATCGCAGCGCCAAGTGCGCAAAGCCCCGCTGAAACTCACACAGCGATCGCGGATCCGTCGCAGACACCATCGGCTGCGTCCCCTCCGGAAACACCCCCACGCACTCCTGAGCGCGCAAAAAGCGAGACGCCGTCCGGAAAAATCCTCGATGGCGGTCCTGGGGCGCCTCCAGAGGAAAGCAACCCAGCCCCTCCACCACCTCCCGCAGCCCCGGCACCCGGCCCATATAGTGGTGGCACGCAAAGCGCACCGTCCGCCCCGTCGCCGCCATCAGCAGCGGCGCATCCATAAAACTGCGATGATTGCTGACTAAAAGCACCGAGCCCGACAGCGGAACGCGATCGCCATAGAAAGTAAACACTCGCGTCCCCAAACCCGTCACAAGCAGCCGTGAAAGTTGTAGAGGGCGATCATCAGATGGCATGGTCAAACTATTGCCAGAAACAGAACAGCGATCTCAAAAGCGATTAGAGCGCCGACCGTAGACACTTCATTGTTTTTAACAATTTTTTTAAGGCTTTGGTATCTGTCCCCAGACAGTAAGCAAATCAGTCATCATCCGAAGAATCTCTTAAATTGCAAACCACCCCTCCACAAGGCTTACGTAATCACCTATCTATTTTCTTGCGGCCCACCAATCGTCCCAAACGACCCCTAAAATATGTGTAACAAAGCATCTCGTGTATGATAATCAGGGTCAAATTTAAGGAATACTGTTTAACCTCTCTATGAGTTCTATCTCTACAGAAAATAAGAAAACATTTGCCCTTACAACGCCGCTTTATTATGTAAACGATTTACCCCATATCGGCAGCGCCTACACAACGATCGCCGCCGACGTCGTCGCTCGCTACCATCGACTGCGGGGCCACTCCGTCCTCATGGTGACCGGCACCGACGAGCATGGCCAAAAAATCCAGCGCACCGCCGAAGCCCTCGGCAGACCGCCCCAAGAGCACTGCGACACCATCTCCGCCACCTTCGCCGACCTGTGGCAGCGCCTGAACATCCGGTGCGATCGCTTCATCCGCACCACCGACCCGCGCCACGCCGCCATCGTCCAAGAGTTTTTTCAGCGCGTCTGGGACAAAGGTGACATCTACCTCGGTCACCAAAAAGGCTGGTACTGCGTCGCCTGCGAAGAATTCAAAGAAGAGCGCGACCTCCTAGAAGGCCATCGCTGCGCCCTCCACCCCAACAAAGAAGCCGAATGGCGCGACGAGCAAAACTACTTCTTTCGCCTCTCGGCCTACCAAGACAAACTCGAAGCTCTCTACCAAAACCAGCCTGACTTCATTCAGCCCGCCAGTCGCCGCAACGAAGTCCTCAACTTCGTCTCCCAGGGCCTCCAAGACTTCTCCATTTCCCGCGTCAACGTCGAGTGGGGCTTCCCCGTTCCCGCCGACCCCAAGCACACCCTCTACGTCTGGTTTGATGCCCTGCTTGGCTACGTGACTGCGCTCCTCGAACCCGAAGACGAGCCCACCCTCAGCAACGCCCTCGCCAAATGGTGGCCCATCAACCTTCATCTGATTGGTAAAGACATTCTGCGGTTTCACGCGGTGTACTGGCCCGCGATGCTAATGTCAGCAGAATTGCCGCTTCCCACCCAAGTTGTGGGGCACGGCTTTTTGACCAAAGACGGCCACAAAATGAGCAAAAGCATTGGCAATACTGTCAATCCAGTAGAACTGGTAGAAGCCTACGGCGCTGATGCAATTCGGTATTACTTCCTCAAAGAAATTGAGTTTGGCCGTGACGGAGACTACAGCGAAACCCGTTTTATCAACACTCTAAATGCCGACTTGGCCAACGATTTAGGTAACTTGCTGAACCGCACTTCGCGTATGGTTCACAAGTATTTTGGCCCTCAAGTTCCCGGGGTTGACGGAGCGGCTATCCCAGCGGATCATCCCCTAAAATCTGTCGGCCAAACCCTGGGCGATCGCGTTGCGGCGGCCTACGACTCCCTCGCTTTTAGTGAAGGATGCGCAGCGATTTTGTCCCTCGCCCAGCTCGGAAACAAGTTTATTGACGAGCAAGCACCCTGGAAACGCTACAAAGAAGGAGACACCGAGAAAGTCGCCGAAATTTTGTACGCGGTTCTTGAATCTGTTAGATTAGCAGCCTACTTGTTGTCGCCGATTACACCTCAATTGAGCACGACAATTTATCAGCAGCTAGGCTTCTCAATAAACTTTGATAACGACTCTTTAATAGATGTAGATCTCCCGTTTGCGACCCATGCAACTTGGGGAACACTACCTGCTAGTCAGTCTTTGAGTGAGCCTCAACCTGTTTTTCAGCGCTTGGAGCAGCCCAAAGTTTCGGGTGGTCCTGATTAGGGGATGGAATCAAACCGGCGTGCGAGGAGAGTAACCATCCATTGCAGACAAACAATCATAAAAAAATGAGGCTTAAAAACCATGTTGCACAACATAGATAACGACTGCGTCTTCACACCAGAGCAGGTTTTGGAGAATCGCGGTCGCGTTGCCATTTTCATCGATGGCTCCAATCTCTTTTACGCTGCGCTGCAGCTGGGAATTGAGATTGACTACACCAAGTTGTTGTGTCGGTTGACGGCAGGCTCGAGACTTCTGCGATCGTTTTTCTACACAGGCGTCGATCGCACCAATGAAAAGCAGCAGGGTTTCTTGCTGTGGATGCGCCGAAACGGCTACCGCGTCATTTCCAAGGATTTGGTTCAGCTGCCCGACGGGTCCAAAAAAGCCAATCTTGATGTTGAAATCGCGGTGGATATGATGGCGCTGGTGGGCTCCTACGACACAGCGGTGCTGGTCAGCGGGGACGGCGACCTGGCCTATGCGGTGGATGCGGTGAGCTATCGCGGTGTGCGAGTTGAGGTGGTCAGCTTGCGATCGATGACCAGCGACAGTCTGATCAACGTAGCCGATCGCTACATTGACCTCGACGGCATCAAAGAAGACATTCAGAAAACTCCTCGCCACAACTACACCTACCGGCCACTGTCGGGGATGAGTCTGCTTGAGGATGCCGACCACCAAAAATAGAGGCGGCCTGAGCTTGGGCACGGGCGATCGCCTTGAGACTCCCAACCCCGATCGCTCGAACCTTCGCTCTCGGTAGACGCTTGAGGTCCTAGACTCCCCTCATCGTCCCGTTTCGCGCCCGCCCCACGCCGACTGCCTCAAAGGGGCCGCTCCCGCACCCCATTTCTCTCCACAGGTCCAATGCCCTTTGCTGCTAGCGCTGGGATGCGACTAGCTCAGCAATCTGAGGGCTATAGATCCGAGCGTAGTTCCAGTAGTTCTCGAAGACAGACTTCACGTAGCCGCGCGTTTCCGGGAAGGGGATTCCCTCTACGAACTCATCCACATCGCGGCCGCCCCACTCCTTGAGCCATCCCGCAACGCTACCGGGCCCTGCATTGTAGCTCGCGACCGCCAAGAGAGAATTGTTGCCGTATTCTTCGTGAGTGTGATCTAGGTACCAAGTCCCAAACTTGATGTTGTCTTCAGGCTTGGCCAGAGAGTACCCTTTCCACTTCGTCTGGCTGGCGATCCAGTCTGCGGTTTCCGGCATCACCTGCATCAGGCCCGTGGCCCCTACCACTGACTCAATGGCCGGCTCAAAGCGAGATTCCTGGCGGATCAGGGCCGTTACGAGCAGCGGATTGAGCTGATTGGCCTGGGCCTGCTTTTCGATCGTCTCTCGGAAGGGGAAGGGATAGAGCGCTTGCCAGTAGGCGGGCTGCTTGCGCAGGGCCTGGTACTGCTTTTGATCCTCGGGATTTTCGCGCCAGGCCAGGCTGGAAATCATGAACAGGCCTTCGAGATTGTCGCCAACCCCCAAGCGCACAATGCCGTCGGTAAACTGTTCCGCGACAGTGGGCTCCATGAAATTTTTAAATTCCATTTGCCAGCGGGTCCAGGCATCTTGATCTTGGCCGAGGCGGTGCAGCTCCCGCAGCACCTCGGAGCCAGCGATCAGATCAAAGCGCTGGGGGGCCTTGACGACTTCGGGGGTCAGGCTGCGCACGGTGTCAAAGCCACCCACGTCTAGGCCCAAAATATTGGCCGATCGCCAGGCGTAGTAGGACTCGGGATAGTTGCTGAGGACGAACCGGAAGGCAGAGCGGGCTTCTTGGGCGTTGCCGAGGCGCTCGGCCCATTTACCCACCCAAAAAGCGGCCTGCGGGGCAATCTCGCTGGTGGGATTCTGTTCGGTGATGGGCTGAGCCCACTGCCAGGCGCTCCGCAGGTCGCCGGATTTGGCTAGGCGCTGGGCCTGCTGCCAGCGCATCTCGGCGGCGGCTTCGGTGGAGCCGTACTGGCTCAGGACGGACTGGCGCGCCTGCTGGGCGGAGGTGCGACTGTTGAGACTGTCCAGGATTTCTGCTTTGTCGACGAGGGCTTCGGCGGCCTTCTCGGGGAGCTGATCGGCGAAGCGATCGAGGACCTGATCAAGATAGGGGACGGCGGCTTTGGCGTCGGAGACCGCCGCCAGGCGAATCAGGCCGGTGGCGGTTTCTTCGGCCTCTGGGAAGGTCTGAATGAGGCGCTGGTAGGCCTGGCGGGCGGCGGCGGTTTGCTCAGCCAGCTGCAAGCCTCGACCGGCCCGATAGAGGTTGCGCGGGGTTTGGGGGGCTCGGGCGTAGGCGCGGCCCGCTTCGCCGTAGGCCTGCTTTTCCCAGTAGCCAAAGGCGATCGCCTCCCAGTCTTCGGGAGTGAGGGAGGCGGGGGGCCGCTCAGCAAGCTGGTTGAGGTAGGTGAGATAGTTTTTGAGGTAGAGCCCGTGGCGAGTAATCAGCAGCAGGAGCTCCGGCTGACCGGGTTTTTGGCGCAGACGGGTTTGGGCGATTTCGACGCTGCGGGGATGGGCCGGAAAGTCGGCGATCGCGCGGTCCCAGTAGCTGGGGTCTTTTTGGCCCAGGATGTACAGCGCCTCTGCGGCAACGGGCTCCTGGGGATATTTCTTCAGCAGCGCTTGCCAGGCCGCTTCGGCCTTTTGAGGGTTTCCGCCTGCCAAGCTGTAGGCCTGCGCCCGCTGAAGGGCAATGTAGGGCGCCATCAGCGGGTAGTCTTGCTCAAGGTTTTCCAGGAGAGCAACGGCGGCCTCACCGCGACCCTGGCGGATCAGGTCACTGGCTAGGAGATAGCGGGCCTGGGCGCGATCGGGGGAGTTGCGGTCTTCGGCGAGGGCTTGCAGCTTCTCGGCCCGCTGAGCGGGGGTCTGGGACACCAGAGCCGCGACGGCTCCCGTAGGCACCGCTTGGATCCGGAGAGCGGCGGTGGACTGCCAGGGGGCGATCGCCGTCCAGCGAGTCAGCCAGTCAAAGCGCAGGGGCGATCCGGGGCTTTGGGTCATGGGCAGGGCAGCGCCCAACAGCAGCGCACAGAGACCAGAGCCTGCCACTATCAGCACTTGGTTTCTGCGTCGTTTTAGCATTCCATCTCCTTGGCCCCGGGGCGGACAAATCCTGTTGCTGTTTTAGCAGATTCTGAAATATTTCGCGGTCCAACTTGCCGAAGGGAATGACGCATCGCCCGCACCCCGAAGTTCCGGCTCGTCAGTCTGGGGGATTTTTGCGCTGTCTCCCTGCTCCTTCTGGCACAAGCTTCACCAAACGAGCATTTCGGACAAGGAAGCAGCGGCCTACGCCACCGCGCCTCAGCGGTTGGGCATTGGGAGTGCGTCACAATAGTCTAAAGAAAGGGGAGCATTTTTCCCCAAGCGTTTGGGCATTGAAGGACAAGGAAAGACCCCATCCCCCGAGGAAAGGTCACCATCCATTCGGTGCGAAGCGCTGCAAACCGTTGCAGGTACTTCGAGTTAGGAATAGCACAGCATGGATTTTCGAGGGATTAACACGCCCCATTCGGAATGGTCCGGAGATGGTCTGGCCATCGGCTTTTTTGAAGACGCTGTCGAGCTCAGCGGCGATCTGGCAAAGCTGGACGAGGCGCTTTCAGGGATTCTCTCCGAGCTGATTGCCGAGGCAGAGTTTAAGGGCAAAGAGGGCAGCAGCGCCGCGACTCGGGTGGGCAGCGGCAGCGCGATTCGCAAGCTGATGATCGTGGGCCTGGGCAAAGCAGAGGCCCTGAAGCTCGATGGTCTGCGCCGGGCCGGGGCGATCGCCGCCAAACTGGCGAAGCGGGAAAAGTGCGCCCACGTCGGTCTGAGCCTACCAACGGGCGATTTTTCTCCCGAGAGCAGCGCCCAAGCCATCGTGGAAGGCATCACCCTGGCCCTCTTCAAGGACACCCGCTTCAAGTCGGAAACCGACGACAAGAACCCCGATCCGACTCAGGTCGATCTGCTGGGACTGGGTGACGAAGCCGCCGCCGCGGGCATTGCCAAGGCTCAGCAAGTCTGCACTGGGGTGATCCTCGCTCGCCACCTCGTCGCCGCGCCCCCCAACGCCGTCACCGCCATTACCCTGGCCGAAACCGCCACGGCGATCGCCCAAGAGCACGGCCTCGAGCTAGAAATTCTCGAACAGGCAGACTGCGAAGAACTGGGCATGGGCGCTTTCTTGGGCGTTGCCCGCGCCTCCGACCTGCCTCCCAAATTCATCCACCTGACCTACAAGCCCGCCGGCACGCCCCGCCGCAAGCTCGCCATCATCGGCAAAGGTCTCACCTTCGACTCTGGCGGCCTGAACCTCAAAGGCCCCGGCAGCGGCATCGAAACCATGAAAATGGACATGGGCGGCGCCGCCGCCACCCTGGGAGCTGCCAAGGCCGTCGGCCAGCTCAAGCCCGACACAGAAGTGCACTTCATCGTGGCGGCGACCGAGAACATGATCAGCGGTCGCGCCATGCGCCCCGGTGACATCCTCACCGCCTCCAACGGCAAGACCATCGAGGTCAACAATACCGACGCCGAAGGTCGTCTGACCCTCGCCGATGCGCTAGTCTTTGCGGACAAGCTGGGCCTCGACGCCATCGTGGACCTGGCCACCCTGACCGGCGCCTGCGTGATCGCCCTAGGGAACGACGTCGCCGGTTTGTGGAGCACCAGTGACGCGATCGCCGACCAGCTCAAGCAGGCCGCCGACCAAGCAGGCGAAAAGCTGTGGCCGATGCCCATGGAAGACAAGTACTTCGATGGCCTCAAGTCGCCGATCGCCGACATGAAAAACACCGGCCCCCGCCCCGGTGGTGCCATCACCGCAGCCCTGTTCCTCAAGCAGTTTGTGAAGGACACCCCCTGGGCTCACCTGGACATCGCCGGTCCCGTCTGGGCCGACAAAGAAGACTCCTACACCGTCGCCGGCGCAACCGGCTACGGCGTGCGCACCCTGGTGAACTGGGTCGCTGGCGCCTAAGGCCACAGCCCATCGACTGCCCAAGGTCCCATAGAACCGCAGTCGATGGGCCACCGCCAGGACGCTACCAAACAAAGACCTTCGCTTCGTACTCTGGCAAGTCTGTCATCAGCGTGCGATCGCCCACCTCCACGTCATAGTCCCCGGTCCACTCGTGCCAGGTGCCATCTGCCGGGAAGTTCGGCACTGCATACCCCGCGAGGAACTGGTCCGAGAAATTCGCCACCACCACCACCCGCGAGCCCTCATCATTCCAGCGCGTGTAGGCCAGCACTCGCGACTCTGGGTTCTCATGGAAAAACTCCACATTCTCCCCATAGAGAGCCTGATTCGTTTTGCGCAGGTGCAGCAGCCCCTTGTAATAGTTCAGCAGGCCCTGATTGAGATCATTCGCCAGCAGCGGCCACTCAATCTTCGACGGCTCGATGCTCTTGTACTTGTACTCGCCAAACTCTTCGCCCATCCAGATCAGCGGCACCCCCATCGCCGTCATCAGCAGCGCCGCTCCTAGCTTCACCCGCTTGAAGGCAGCCTCATCAAAGATGTCGCGATCGGCCAGTTCTGCCAGCACATGGTTATGGTCGTGATTGGTCAGGTAGTTGACCAAGTTGGTCGCGCCCAAAAAGCCCTGTCGCTTGCCGTCAATGGCGTCCTTGAGCGGCTCCAGGTCAAAGGTATCGCCGCAAATATGGGCCAGCACGCAGTGATAAAAGCTTTCGTGCCAGCAGCCATCCATCGGCCCCTCTAGGCCTGTGATGCTCGTGGTCTCCGGGATATGCTCTGCGATGTTGTAGAAGGGCTTGGAGCCTGCGGCCTGCTTGGTTTCCTGCACGATCCAGTGCATAAAGTCGTAGTTGGCCATCTGGCGAGCCGCATCGTAGCGAATCCCGTCAATGTGATACTCCTCAATCCAGAAGCGCACCACATCCCCAATAAATTTGCGGGCCGGGTAGGTGTCTAGGTTGTCGTCGTAGTGCTCGTAGTTAAATTCAGGCCCCCAGTTGTTGTCGGGATCGCGGGGCTCGTGGTGATACCAGTAGTCGTGGTCAATCTGGGTGAGGGGGCAGGAGGCTTCGGAGTGGTTGTAGACGCCGTCGAGGATGACCCGAATGCCCCGCCCGTGGCACTCGTCAATCAGTCGCTTGAGCCCGTCCGAGCCGCCGTAGCTGGACTCCACAGCGCAGAAGTAGCGGGGATTGTAGCCCCAGCTGTAGTCTCCGGGGTATTCCTTGACGGGCATGATTTCGATGGCGTTTACGCCCAGGTCGCACAGGTAGTCGAGCTTTTCGATCACGTGGCGGAATTTGCCCCGCTCGAGGGGATCGTCTTCGCCGCCCGAAAAGTCGCTGATGTGCATCTCGTAGATGACCAGCTCGTGGTCCGGGGGCAGGGGCTTGTCGTCGTTTTGCCAGACGTAGGTATCCACGATGATCTGGCCGTCTTTGATGCGCACGACGCCGTTTTGCGTGGGGGAGTCGACGTCTGTGGCGTAGGGATCAACGATGTCGACCCAGGCGTCGGGCTCGAGGAACCAGCTGCGGGACTGGACCCGGAATTTGTAGTGATATTCGCCGTCTTCTAGAGCAACTTGAGTTCGAAAGTAGCCATCGTCTCCTTTTTTCATGGGGATTTCTTCCCAGTCGGAGAACGAGCCAATCAGTGCTGCACCTTGGTTGTAGGGAGCAAATAGCTGAAATTCAATGTTGTTTGCCATACAAGCCTCTCAAGCGGCCTAGACCGCGTTTTTTTATCGTTAATTTTGGAGAATCAACGATATTGTCTGAAGCTTGGGCATTTCTCAGCATCTCGCTGGAGAAGGAGGGCTAGCGCGCCGGGAGAGGGGTTTTGAGCAAGGTTTACGAGGGCATTTAGGGGGCGATCGCCCCTGCCAGCCACTGGATCAGCCAGTACAGGCTCACCAAGCTGACGGCCAGCAAGGCCAGCATGATCACCAGGAAGCCACCGATCAGCAGCGCCACAAACCAGCGATCGCTCTGCGGGCTGGTCCGGGGCTGGGCAATGTGAGCTTCGAGCAGCGCAACGTTCTTGGCATTGGCCTTCCACGCCACATCAAAGATGTCGCCAACCACCGGCACTGTCCCCACCAACGCCTCGCAGAGAATATTGAACACCATCCGGCCGATGGTCTCCTTGGGCAGCCGCCAGCGGGCCGCTTGCAGCACGATGTAGGTCGAGAACACCACCCCCGCCAAGTCGCCAGCCCCCGGAATCAGCCCCAGCAGCGGATCGAGCCCCACGCGATAGTTAATTCCCGGAATTGTCACCGCATTGTCGAGGAGCGTGCTCAGGGACTTCAGGCGGCGCAGCGTGCCGTGCCGCGGATCGGTAGAGGCAGGGGTTAAGGGCTGGCGAGGGGGCTGGGGCATACACGCTCCTGGGAGGGGAACAGCATTGACGGGATTGGGCCAATCATCAACACCTAAGCACTGCCAAGCTTGGGATGCAGTGCTTAGGCGTCGTGGGGCTGATTTTACTAGAGAGCTGGACCTTGGGGCGTCACCTCTGAGGTGCAGTGGGGGCAGCGACTGGCTGCCGCAGGGATGGTCGAGAGGCAGTAGGGGCACTCGCGCTCAGATGGAGCGGCAGCTACTTCTTCGGCCTTTTTGCGCTGGGTGAGGCGCTGGATCAGCGTCACGACAACGAAAAGCGCAAAGGCGACGATCGCAAAGTCGAGGACCGTCCCCAAAAAGCTACCAATTTTGATGCCGGGTCCGACCGTGAGCTCCCGCCAGTCTCCGCCCTGGGTCGTGAGATTCACGAGGGGATTCACGACGGACGGCATGATGATGTCTTCGACCAAAGACGCAATGATCTTGCCGAAAGCAGCACCAATAACGACGGCAACCGCCAAATCTACTACGTTGCCTTTTAGCGCAAACTCTTTGAACGCTTGCAGAAAGCCGAGCGTTGCCTCATGGCCGCGTCTAACAGTCATTGAATTGTCTCCTCAACAAAAGATGTTAACCACAGAGTCTGTAGGGCTTGAGATGATCCGTTGAGGACATCTCACCCGTTGTCATCCAGATGAAGGAAATTGAAAACGAAAGATTTCAACAGAATTGTTTGGAACAGACAAGTAGCGATGACAACAGGAAAGTTGCAGGATGAACTCCTCACAGCCCACGGGAATTTTAAGCGAGAAATCGGGAATATAGCGATTGTGCAGGATTTCTTGAAAGGTTGACGGCGGGGCGATCGCGGCGGTCCTTTGTCCGAGCGGTGGCTCTTCAGGGACAATAAAAGACGGCCTGGGGCTTTGGGACCCGGTGCGATATTCCTTGGGAGCGATAGACTTTTGGCCAAGCAGCGACTGGACAATCGGTTGGTAGAGCTGGATCTTTGCCCGTCTCGGCAGCAGGCCCAGCGGCTTATTCGAGCTGGGGAGGTGACGGTCAATCAGCAGCAGATTGACAAGCCGGGAACGCTGGTCAGCGAAGATGACCGGATCGCGGTGAAGGCGCGCTCGCCCTACGTATCTCGGGGCGGCGAAAAGCTGGCGAAGGCGATCGCGGCCTTTGGCATTGCTGTCGAAGGGCGAGTTTGTCTAGATGGCGGCATTTCGACCGGCGGCTTTACGGACTGCCTGCTCCAGAGCGGGGCCGTGCAGGTCTACGGCATCGATGTGGGCTACGGGCAGGTAGCCTGGAAGCTGCGCCAAGACTCGCGGGTGATCTTGCGGGAGCGCACCAATCTCCGATACCTGGAGCCGTCGGAGCTGTATGGCGAGGGGGCGACGGTGCCAGATTTGGGCGTGGTGGACGTGTCGTTTATTTCTTTGACCAAGGTGCTGCCAGCGATGTGGCGTCTGATGCGATCGCCGCGAGAGGTGGTGCTGCTGGTCAAGCCCCAGTTCGAGGTGGGGCGAGAAAAGGTGGGCAAAAAAGGCGTCGTCCGCAGCACAGCCGATCAGGCAGAGGCGATCGCCCGCGTTCTCTCTGCCGCTCAGGATCTGGGCTGGCACTACAGCGGTCTAACTTGGTCGCCTCTGCTGGGTCCTGCGGGCAACATTGAGTTTCTGCTGTGGCTGTCGATGAACGAAACTACAGCAGCCCCTGATCTCGCCGCGATCGCCCAGCTGACGGCGATCGCAGCCGACACCCTCAAGGGCGCCCCGAGCGTGTGAACTTTTGCACGCCGGGCGCAAGGACGCCAGGGGCCTATGGCACCGTTAAGGTAGACCTTTGAAGATGCGCCCCCCAGAGTCACCATGAATGAGCAAGAAGCAGCCCGCGAGCGCTTGGCCGAGCAGCGGCACCACGACGAACATGTCAAAGAGACGATGCTCAACCGTGCCGAGCACGAAGTGATGAGCGAAGAAGAACGTCAAGCCCAGTCCGTTGAAGAAGGCGCTCGGCAGCTCATGGCTGAGCACCGCCAGCACAAAGAGCAAGTGAAAGAAAGCCTCCTAAGACGCTCCGAAGACGAGGTTGGCTTCCCCCACGACGAAGAAGACCAAGATTAAATCCAGTCTGGCTCTTCGTTTTCAGAGGGCTGAAGCTCAGCCTCTAGCTCCTGGCGCAGCCGCGCCAAAATCGTGTTGGGCTCGACCTGCTGGAGAATGTCCTGAATCAGGGTGCTGGCTCCCTGGGGCCCCCAGCTACAGCCCTGCTCCAGGTACATTTGGGCCGCTCGACCGATGGCGTAGGTCCCATAACCGGCGATCGCCCCTTGGGTCAGCGCCGCCCCCGTATAGCCCGCCAAGTTACCCGGCGACTCCAGCACCGACGTGGCCGCAGCAGCGCTCTTGCCCAGGCCCCACAGCGCGCTGCTGGCCAACTCTCCTAGGAGCAGCCCCCCAGAGCTCAGCATGAGGGTCCGCCAAATTTTGCTGGCCTCGTAGCGGGTGATGGGCAATCCGTAGAGCCGCGCCAAGGCCCGGATCAAGGCTAAATCTGCGATCGCGCCTCCCACCACATCCAGCAGCGCGATGGGATTGAGGGCCACGGCCAAGGACTTGTAGCGAACGTAGCGCCAAATCAAGGCTTCCGCATCGGGCGATCGCAGCTCCAGGGTTTTTTGGGCGATCGCCGTCTCCGCGGCCCGGGCCTGCACCATCGCATTCAGGGCAATCAGCGATCGCCCTTCCCGGTTGAGCAGCTGCAAGATCGCCTGCTGCAGCTCGACAATATCTGGCGGCAGGGCCTCCCACTCGTGGGTTACTCGCCCATCGGGCCACTCCACCCGCACCGGCAGCGGCGGCGGCTCCGCCGACACCCGGACGATTTCTAGGACTGACAGCAGCGAATCTAAACGCTGAGCCGCTTCTGTACTCAGGCGCTGAAGCTGGGCCTCGATGGCTTGCCGATCCTGGTCCGGGTACAAATCAACTTTGTTGAACACCAAAATAATCGGCTTTTGGGCCGCCCGCAGGTCGCACAGCGCCCGGTACTCTGTGCGAGTGATGTCCCCCGACACCACGAACAAAATTAGGTCTGCCTGCCGCGTGATCTCTCGGGCCATCTCGGCTCGCGTTTCCCCCGCCACCTCATCGAGGCCGGGGGTGTCGATCAGCTCCACCTGGATTTTGCTGCCGCCGCTGGGCAGCCAGCGCACCGATCGCGGCCACTGAGTCACGCCATTGAGCGGCCCCGTCTCAAAGACCTTTTGCCCCATCAGGGCATTCAGGAGAGCCGACTTACCCCGGCTCACCAGCCCAAAAGCGGCAATGCGCACCAGCCCCTGCTCCAGCTTGGTGAGCAAATTTTGCAGCAGATCGAGCTCTGGCTGGACCGCCGCTTGCCAGCGACTGTCAGGGGGCGGCGGCGTGCCGCCATCTTGGCGATTGGGATAGGTATAGCGGGCGATCGCCTGCCGCAAACTCGCGCGGGCGCGGGTCCAGTGCTGCTCTTGTCGACCAGAAACGTTTCGCACAACAGCCAAAGCTTACAAAGAAGCCACCACAGAAGAAGCGGAAGGCGTCGCGCCGGGGATCAAGCGCTGGAGGCTCTGCTGGGCAATGCGCTGGAAGAACGCCGATCGCTGTTCTTGCTGAAAGACTGCCTGAAGCAGCTCGCTGAGGCGATCGCGCGACGGCACCGCCCCATCTCCATGTTCTTCGAAGTAGGCCAGCAGGCTCAGCCCCGCCAGGCGCGTGAGGTAGGCCGCGCTCGCCCCCTGAACCACCCCACCGGCCACATAGGTCGCCGCGTTGCTCTTGAGGGCCGCCGTCACGCCCTGAGTCGACAGCTCGACCAGCCCCAGCTTGAGCAGCAGGCCCGCCATTTCCTTGGCCACAGCTTGGGCCTGCTCCAGGGAGAAGCGCTGCTGATAAATCGCGCCGAGCTCCATCACCATTTGGCCGTTGATCGCCGCTGTTGACAGCAAGTCGAGCGCCGGCAAAGGGTTGGCAAAGGCCGCCCCAGCAGCAATCCACTGGAACTGCTCCAGCAGCGGCAGCGCTTTTTCACGACGCACTTCGTTGAGGTGGGTCTGGGTCTGCTGGCGCAGGGCGATCGCCGCCCGCCAAGTCGTCCCCCAGCGCAGGGCCGCCCGATCGTGGGCCAGCCAGGGCTGCAGCTGCTCCGCCAAGGGCGCGATCGCCGGGACGGGCTGCTCGAGGCGCTCCGTCACCGAGCCATCTCCATGGTGCTGCCGCACCTTGAGGGGCGCTGGCTGAGCAGCGATCGCCGCCACCCGCGCTTCGGTAAAGACCTGAGCCATCCGCTCCCGCAGGCGCTGCTCCAGCAGGGCCTGCTCACCCGGCAAATACTGATCCTGCTTGTTCAGCACCAAAATCGTCGGGTAGCGCAGGGAGGCCAGCCTTTGCAAGGCCTGAAACTCCATGTCCGTCAGGTCTCCCGCCGTGATCAGCAGGGCCACATCCGCTTCGGCGATCGCCTGCCAAACCGCTTCATCGCCCTCCGAGCCCCCTTGGGAAAACAGGGCCGCGGTATCAGTCCACCGGAGCGTCGCCTCTGGCAAAGCCGCCTGTAGGCGCTGGGAAAGGGTCGTTTTTCCCACATTTTTGCCGCCGAGCAGAGCAATCGACAGCGTCGTTCGCTGGGAGAGGGTGGCGATCGCCGCTAGGCGCTCTCTCAGGCCCGTTAGGCGCTGCTCGTCCGAGGTTTCCATCGCCAAAAGCTGAATCTTTGCCTCGGCCTCCGCGATCGCCCCTTCTGCCATGGCGCGATCCACCGTCACTGACACTGGCCCTAGTTCTAGATCTGCACCTGACTGCCGCCGCAGCCAAAACCACCCCGACCCCAAGGCGATCGCCCCCAGCAGGACCACTGTTCCCCACTCCGAGACAGCGTGATTCAGGCTATCGAGGAGCCACAGTCCCAAACTCAGGCCAACACCACCCACCAGCAGGGGTCGCTTCATACTTACTGCCATGACCAATCACCTGGCGATCGCTACACGCGGATCCCATCCTACCCAAACACCGCGTCAGTCCCAGCATAGACCAGCCAGGGGCCTTTCCCCCACTATGCCTAGCCCGAACTTCTGTCTTTTATTTTTTCAATGATTTTTAGCGAAACCCCGTCGGAGGTTCGCCCCAGCAGCTTGCCGGGCGATCGCCTCGACTCTTCAGAGTTTCATGCCAGTTTGCGGCCATCAAAAAAGCCCCGCTACTCTTTGGTAACGAGGCTTTTTTAGCTTGGTGGCGGGGAGCGGATTTGAACCACTGACCTTCGGGTTATGAGCCCGACGAGCTACCAGACTGCTCTACCCCGCGCCGGCTTTACTACTATAGCAACAGCCTTTAGAAAACACAACCCCCAGTATTCAAGGTCGGGAGTTTTCGCCCACCAGACCTCAGAAGCAAAGCCTCTAGATCATCGTCAGCTCGCCCATCACTTCTAGGCGCTTGTAGCTTGTCAGATCCATAAAGGTCTCGGCCAGGGTGTCCGCCACCGACGGCATGATCCAGCCCATCTGGCGCAGCAGGTGGATCGCTACGGCGTACTTCGCCCGCTTCGAGCCATCCATCACCTTGATCGCTAGACCCAGGCCCTCGCCGACGCGACCAATGCACTGAATCCCCTCAGCGCCAGCCTTGCTGACCAGCTCTCCTTGGGTCAGGCGCATCAGCTCTGTGTCAAACTCACCCTCGCCCGCCACCATCACCGGGTGGTGGGTCATCGCCCGGATGATGCGCTCCATGCCCAGGCTCTCGCCCGACGCCAGCAGGGCGTACAGCGTCGCAATCTGGCTGAGCTGCATCACATAGGTAGGCGCGCCGCAGTCATCTCGCGCCCCGATAAACTCAGCCCCCGGCATCCGCAGCAGCTCAGCGACCTTTTCGAGGATCAGCTGCTGAATCGGGTGTCCGGGGCGCAGGTAGGTTTCGGTTTCCCAGTTGCACTGCTGACAGGCCGCCAGCATGCCTGCATGTTTGCCAGAGCAGTTGTACTGGAGGGAACTGCGCTTGCCCGGCGGAATCGGGCACTGGAGCTGGCTGGGGTCCACGTCGGCGCGCCAGAGAATATTGAAGACTTGGCGGACCTGCTCCATGGTGCCGCGGTGGGAGCTACAGATGATCGCGAGATCTTTGTCTGTCAGCTCAAAGCGCTCCAGCGTGCCGGTCTGAGTCACGGCCAGAGCCTGGAACGGCTTGAGCGCTGAGCGGATAAAGGTTTCGGTTTCAGGGTCGCCGGCCACGGACAAGACCCGCCCGCGGCTATCGGCCACCACCGCTTGAACGTGGTGGCGAGATTCAACAATGCCTTCGCGCAGCAGCCGAACTTCGAGCTCTGCCGATTGGATCCGTTTTCCCCTATTCATAGGCAAGACTGTAACACCGTGGGGATGTAACAAAAAGGTTGGAAAGGTCAAAAAAGCGCTGCTCGCGATCGCAGCGCTAGAGAAACTGCCAGATGAGGGCCCCGAGCAGCAGGGTCAGGCCCATGCTGGCAAACGTCCATTCCAGACGCTTGAGGATGGGGCGAACTTGGTGGGCCACAATCAGGCGATCGCGCGCTTCCATCTCCGCCGGCTTCTGCCAAGACTGGCCATCGTACCAGCCGGTCTCCTCGTAGGGAATGATCGTTTCCTGGAGGCGATTGCGCACGTAGCACCAGCCCAAATAAAGCTGGATTAGGGCCAGGGCTGGCATGAACAAAGCTCCTGCCGAGGCGCTAAGGCCAAACTGGATTGGATACTTGGCTGGCGCAAAGCTATAGGAAGCGATCGGTCCTGTCACGAGCCAGCCCACTGCCCAGAGGATCCCGATGACTCGCAGATAGCGCCAAGACGCTAGAGTCCCCCAACGAAAAAACCACGACTCTTTCAAGGTGTTGTATTCGTTGATGGGCTGTTGTTCGAAGGGAACTGGACAGACCGAAGGGGACGACTTCATGACCGACATGAGACAAGCAAAGGTGGCTGAATGCGCTCTAGCTTACTACGAGCGCGGTCCCCTTCAATTTGACATATATCTTCGTTCGCGCGCTAGGCGATCAAGGGAGAGATTCCCAAAAGCGATCGCCGAGGCGCTGGGACGCGGTCAGCGCCAGCAACAGACGCGGCCCGCCTAGGCTTCTTGAGCCAGTTCTAGATTCGGCAGGGTGAGGCGATCGGCGTGGCCCCAAAAGGCTTCCAGGCTGTAGAACTCCCGCTCTTGGGGCATGAAGACGTGGACAATCACGTCGCCATAGTCCTGGAGGACCCATTTTCCTTCGTTGATGCCCTCGTTTTTGCGAGGCTGCCGCTGCCAAGCCTCTTCGACTTTGGCTTCGATGGAGCGGGCGATCGCTCGGACCTGGGTGGTCGAGAAACCCGTCACAATCACAAAATAGTCCGCCAAGTAGGACACTTCTGACACGCGCAACACGGTGATCTCAGCCCCCTTGCGGTCTTCGGCAGCTTCCACAATGGTCTTCACCAGCTCATGGGCTTCCTGGCTATCGGAAGAGGGCACTGGCGCTTCGGTCGGAAGGGGTTCAAAGGAGGTGGTAGGACGGTTGTCTGAGGTGTCGAAGTTCATCATTAATCTTTATGTTGCTCCAATGAGTAGCGTGAAGGTCGGACGGCAAGGACTCGACGGGCGGGCAGACTTATCAAATCAGGCTAGGGCGCAGGAGAAGCAGGCGGCACGGGCTGCGGGCGGCGCGCCTGCTGCAAAAACCAGTTGCGCGTGGTGATGGCCCGCGGATGGATCAACTGGCGATTGTGCAGCAGATATTGCAGGGTGTAGTTGCAGGTCTGCCAAACCGCCTGATGCAGGTTGTCGCGGCTGGCCTGCCGGAGGGCGTGCAGCTCAGGGGTATCGCCCCGTCCGGGCTCTAGGCTGTCCGCCAAAAAGACGACGCAGCTCAGGGCTCCCATCCCGGGATACCCCAAGGTGTGGTTGCGGATCGCCTGCAAGACGTCTTCGTCCTCGATCCCAAACTCATCGCGGGCGACGATGGCGCCAACGTCGGCATGCAGCAGGTGCGGGTTGGCTTCATCTACCGGGTCAATGGACAGCCCCTCTTGGCGGGCCATATCGAGAAGACGCTGGGGCTTAAAGTATTTGGCCAGGTCGTGCATGAGACCGGCTTGACCAGCTTTTTCGGCGTCGAGGTTGTGGTGCTGAGCAAGGGCGATCGCCATTTCTTCGACACGCAAAATATGCTCTAGGCGGGCCGCAGGGACGTGGTCATCCAGCCACTGGAGAACCTTTTGCCGCTGGGCGCCTGCACGAGGGGCAGGAGGCGCGATCGCACCGGTGCCAGGGGTTTCTGCGCGGGAATGGGCGTGTTTCTTCAAAATTTTGGGGAGGAGATCTATGCAGGGTGAGTCGTGGAGCTGAGGAGCACGGGGGCACCCTTACCTGGGTTGATCCTCTGGTGCTATCTTAGCGCACTGCCTTGGCAGCAAAGCTCACTCTAAAGGGGCGAGCCCGATTGGTCAGGCTCGCCCCTTTAGGGTTCTAATTTTAAGCGCTGAAGGGCGATCGCCCTTTAGCCGGTTTGGCGCCAAAGCGCCACAGCGCGCTAGCTGTAGAGACTCTCTGATTGGGCATCAAACTGCCCTTCCTTGGAGGCTTTGGCGCGAGCCTTGGCTTTGGAGGCGCTTCGCTTGAGGGCTTGCAAGCGAGACTCATAGCGCGATCGCTGGCGTTTTTTCGGCGTCTGCTCGATCAGCGTTTTCAGCGCGCTGCCCAGACTCTTGTAGGCGTTGGGCAGGGTGTAGCCAAAGCGGGTCGCCAGGGCGATCGCCTTCTCGTCAGCTTCGATCGCCTCCCGCAGACGCTTTTCACCATTGTTCTTTTGGTACAGCCGATAGCCCGCCACCCCAGACAGGCCCAGGGCCAGCAGCAGCAGCAGCGCGTCCTGGACCCAGAGCTCGCCGACCGCCCCGCCAAGGCCGATCGCCAAAGCCGCCATCTCCCAGCCATCTCGCGGAATCGTGTCATTCTGAATCCGCGCCACCTCGTGCCAAAACAGCAGGTTTCGCTGGTCGAGGGCTAGCTGATCCCAGCGCACCAGATCCACCTGAATTTCGACCTCGTCCTTGCCGATTTCCTCAGACGTAATCAGCGGCGGGTTGACTGCCGTTGCGCCTTCTACCATGACCCAACTTTGCAGCTCTGGGGGTAGCAGTCCTCGCAGACGGCGAAGTTCGCTCATGTCAGCTCTAGCAGTAGAAGTCGCGTACGATGTCATAATCTCAACCCAGGCATTTCGACTGAACAAGCTTTCCTGAATCATAGCGGTCTTCTTGACAACCCTGCTATGACCCACCTCAATCAACCTGCCTTCAATCGACCCCGCAAAACTGTTCGCTGAGATACATACTTCCGCCTCAAGGGCGGCAAGAAATCCTGCCTAACCCTTGAGTATCGAGCATCCAAGCAAAGCTAGACCTTGGCTTCGTCCTTCACCAATTTTTCCCAGCCCAGCTCCTTGAGATTGTTGTTGCGGCGCAGCGGGCGCGTCGCCAGCTCCAGGATGTCCCGCGCGTTCGCGAAGCCGTGAATCTGGGCAAAGGTAAATTCCACCGACCACTTGGTCGTAACTCCGCGCGCCTCCAGCGGATTGGCGTGGGCCATTCCCGTGATCACCAGATCCGGCGACAGTTCCGCGATGCGCTGGAGCTGATTGTAGTTATCCGGCTTTTCGACGATCCTGGGCAGCGGCACCCCCATTTGGTGGCAGGTCTGCTCTAGCAAAGCCAGCTCTGCTCCCTGGTAGCGCTTGTCCATGTAGGGAATGCCAATTTCGTGGCAGGTCATGCCACAGCGAATCAAAAAGCGAGCCAGCGAAACTTCTAGCAAGTTGTCTCCCATAAAGAAGACCGACTTGCCGCGCAGGAGCTGAAGGTAGTCCTCTAGGCTCTCCCAAATCTTGGCTTCGCGCTCTTCGAGGCCCTGGGGCTCGATGCCAAACACAGAGCAGATTTTTTCGATCCAGGCGCGGGTTCCGTCCGGCCCGATGGGGAAGGGTGCGCCGATCAGCTTGCACTTGCGTCGCCGCATCAGGGTTGTGGCCGTCCGGGAAAGGAAGGGATTGACGCCGCAGGCGTAGTAGCCTTCCTCGATCAGGGGCAGCTCGGTGTAGCGCTTGGCGGGCAGCCAGCCGGAGACTTGAATGCCTTGTTTTTTGAGCTCTAGGGTGAGCTGGGTGACCACGGGATCGGGGAGTGAGCCAAACAGGACCAGGGGCGGGTGGTCCACCGATTCGGCTTCGCCACTTTCGGCGATCGCCTCTTCCTTCTTGCGACCAAAGTTGAGCAAGCGAGAAATCGGGTTGCGCTCCTCTTTTTCTTCGGGAGCCGTGATCTTGTCGGGGCAGCGGGCCGCCATGGCCGCCAAGACCGTGTCTTCCCCTTGGGTAAAGGCGTAGTCCAGGCCATTGGCGCGGGCCACCACAATGGGAATGCCGATTTCGGCCTCTAGCTTGGGCGCAAGACCTTCAAGATCCATCTTGATGATCTCGGTGGTGCAGGTGCCGATCCAGACGATCACCGACGGATTGCGATCGCGCTTAATTTGGGCGCACAGACGCTTGAGTTCTTCATAGTCGTTGAGCTGGGCCGAGATGTCCCCCTCCTCCAGCTCCGCCATGGCATAGCGAGGCTCAGCAAAAATCATCACGCCCATGGCATTTTGCAAGAAATAGCCACAGGTCTTGGTGCCGATCACCAGAAAAAAGCTGTCTTCGATCTTTTGGTACAGCCAAGCCACACAGCTAATGGGGCAAAAGGTGTGGTAGTTGCCTGTTTCACAGTCAAAATTCAGAGCCTGAGGCTGAGGATTGGCAAGGGTCATCGTAGCGATCTCCTCTCAATGAGCAGCGGTCGGTGGTTGATCGGGGGGCGGGGGCTGTCGTAGAGACCCATGAGAAACGCTGGTAGGCGGAGCTACGGGCGCTTCCCAATCGTCTCGACTGCCTCGACAAGCCTCATCGGCTAACTTGGCGAGCTGTTGAGGGGGAGCACTGGCGGAGAAATGACTCCTCGGCGTTCCCCCCGGCAACATCTTGTGCGCTTCGGCTTTCCCAGAGCGGGCTGCCTCCCAGGCTTCCAGCTCTGTCTCCGGGTTGAAGTTGAGACCCAGCGCTGCCACGATGCGATCGGGGTGGTTGTTGAGTTCCACCACCAGCGGCAACAGCTTGGTCAGGCGGGGCTCCAAAATCGAGAGCGTTGCCAAGATAAAGCTCGAAGACGGGCGACGTTGCCCATCGCAATCGACCCAAACTCCCAGGCGGGCTAGCCACTCACGATTGCGTTTGTAGTAGCCCAGCCATTCGGCCTTCAGCGATTGACGCAGCTTTTCGATGTTCACGCACAGCCTCTGCCATTGAAAGGATTCAGACGCTAGCTAGGATTACATGCGATCGCCGTCAAAGCTACAGGTCCTCCGAGGTGTCTGGCAGGAGCCGCGAAGACTCCAGATTCGAGCCTGCCGCAGCGGGCCGAGATCCGACATCCTTGGCCAGCTCCATATCCGGATCGAAGTTCAGGCCCAGGACCTCAACTAGGGCATCTTCATCCGAATTGAGCTTGTAGAAGGGCAGCATTAGATTGCTGAGTTTGGGTTCGAGGGCATTGACAACGCCCAAAATGAGCAGAGAAGAAGGGCGGCGGCCCCCGTCAGGCGTCCGGACCGAGGTGCCATCCATTTGCAGTCGCAGCCAAGCCTGATTGGCGTGGAAATAGTCCAACCATTTTTGGCGGAGCGACGCGGTAAAGGTCTCGAAAAAGGCCATGCGTTTGACTTCCTTCAAGATTGCTGAAGAGTACATTTGTGAGGCCTAGAGCCCCATCTCGTACTGCATCATAACTGGCAATTTTGCCAAGCCCTTCTTCTGAGAACTAAAGACAGTTTTTGGCGGCTACACCATCATCAAGTCGAGGGACTCGTCTTCTGTTCTTTGGGGAGCGGTCGGCGGATTGAGGTAGAAGTCCGACAGCAAGCTGAAGAGGTCGCGATCGGGCGCATCATTGGGCACGACGCCTTCCGGCTGAGAAAGGAGCTGGTCGGCAATGCTCAGGTAGTAGTCGCAGATGTAGGTCATGGACGGATCTTCGTCAGCCATCTGGAAAACCGTTTTGCCTTTGACCCGCGAAACCCGGATGTCCTCGATCAGCGGCAGCACTTCCATCACGGGCATGGGCACTGCTTCGATGTACTTGTCGATCAGATCGCGCTTGGCGGTGCGGTTGCCGATCAGGCCCGCGAGCCGCAGGGGGTGGGTGCGGGCTTTTTCGCGCACCGAGGCGGCGATGCGGTTGGCGGCAAAGAGGGCATCGAAGCCGTTGTCGGTGACGATGACGCAGTAGTCGGCGTAGTTGAGGGGCGCCGCGAAGCCGCCACAGACCACGTCTCCCAGCACGTCGAAGAGGATGACGTCGTACTCATCAAAGGCGTTGAGCTCTTTGAGCAGTTTGACAGTCTCGCCGACGACGTAGCCACCGCAACCCGCTCCCGCCGGCGGACCACCCGCCTCGACGCAGTCTACGCCGCCGTAGCCTTTGTAGATGACGTCCTCGGGCCACACGTCTTCGTAGTGGTAGTCCTTGGACTGGAGGGTGTCGATGATGGTGGGAATGAGATAGCCCGTGAGGGTGAAGGTGCTGTCATGCTTGGGGTCGCAGCCAATTTGCAAGACTTTCTTGCCGCGGCGGGCGAGGGCCACGGAGATGTTGCAGCTGGTGGTTGACTTACCAATTCCGCCTTTTCCGTAGACTGCTAGTTTCACGTGTTTCCTCTCCTAAAAATCGATCTCGACTGCCAAATTCGGGTGAGATGGGAAGTCGCTGTGGTGGGGTCGAGGGGAGCAATTGCTGCTGATGTGAAGGGTGAAATCCGGCGCGCGATCGCCCTTGAGGGGGTGGGGACGCTGGGGGTGACTGAGCAATTGCGGCCGACCTCGAGGGGCGGTTGAGAGTCATTATTGTGCAACTCCGGGTCAGAGTGAAAGCCGCTGGAAGCGAAACAGGATAGTAAACAGCACTTTTAGCGCTTAGAAAAACAGTGCAATCAGTTTTTGAAGAGCTCAAAGTCTTTGAAAGCTCAAAAAACAATTTAATTGAGTTTTTAGCCTTGTTTTTTATAAAAGTCAGTACAAAAAACAAAAAAGCAAAATTTCGCCGGGACATTGCCAGCGAGCCTGAGCATAAATGCGGAGGACGAATTTTGCTGAAAAGGCGATCGCGCACTGAAAGCCTGACGGAGAGAGGCTTTCAGAACGAAATCTGGGGATCGCGCTGAACCTAAGCCGATTCACAGCGATCGCGTTTTGTCTGCGATCCCCAACCCGCGCTAGACCTGAGCCGCAAAAACAAGCGCTTTGTTAAAAATGATCAATTTTTTGGCTAGAGGCCCGATCGGGGCGATTTTTGGGGCGATCGCTAAGTACTTTGACTCAGCGGTTTCACCCTTGGCCGGGGGCGATCGCCGTTTTGACGCGCCAGTCACGCAGCATCAGTCCTCTAGAGCTGCTGCTCATACTCCGTTGCTTTGGCATAGTCGCCGATCGCGAAGCAGGCAATACGCAGACTGCTGAGGGTCTGGCGCTCGACGCGGGTGTCCTTGAGCTGGCGGGCGATCGCCAGTCGCCGCTCGTAGCACTCCACCGCCTTGGCATAGTTTTCTTGGGCATCGTAGGCAATCCCCAGGCTGCCCAGGGCCTGCTCTTCGGCCCGCAGATCCTGAATCTGGTGGGCAATGTCGCACCGCTGCTGGGCGTAGAACACCGCTTTAGGGTAGTCGCCCAAGGTATAGCAGGCCGTTTCGAGATTGCGCAGGATTTGCAGGGTCAGGGCGGAGTTGCCAATCTCTCGGGCGATCGCCAGTCGCTGCTCCTGATAATCAACGGTTTTGTCGTAGTCGCCCAGGGCATGAAAGGCATTACTCAAGTTGCGCAGAACCTGGCTTTCTACTTCGCGATCGCCCAGCTCCTGGGCCAGCACCAAACTTTGCTGCTGGTAGGCAATGGCCTGGTCCAAATCAGCCAGCGCCTTGTAGACCAGGCCCAAATTATTCAGCGCCGCCGCTTCCAGTCGGCGATCGCCCTCCTGACTCGCGATCGTCAGACTTTGCTTTTGGCAGTGGATAGACCGGCCGAAATCATTCAGGTGGCGATAGGCATTGCCCAGCAAACTCAGCGCTCGCGCCTCACCCCGGCGATCGCTCAGCTGAACACAGGCATCTCGGTACTGCTCCGCCAGCGTGATGACCGCGCCGTAGTCCTTTAGGTTGTAGCGCAGATTACTCAAGCCCTTGAGCGCCAGCGCTTCGCCAGCCTTGTCCTGCAAGAGCCGAAACAGACGGAGCGCCTCCTCATAGGAGCGCAGCGCCGCCCCAAACTGAGATTCCCCTTGATCGAGGGCTTGACGAAGGAGTTGATGGGCCTGGGCGCGGCAACTCGGCGATTCACTGTGGTGAGGCTCTGGCGTGACGATCGCCTCCGACCCCGGGGGTCCACTTTCCTCAGCCTCCATCGGACTCGTCAAGGTTTCCCGGATTAATGAACTCTCAGATCCGTCATTTGGACTGGAGGTCAACTTTGAAACCGGGGAATGATGTGTACCTGTCATAAGGACAAGAGAACTCCATCTTCTCGGGGGCGCATCTGCAAGGAGCAAAGTCGCGCTTGACGGCGAACAGTCAAGGGAATTGCTACCCTCAGCCTATCCCTCTGCATCCCGGGAAAGATTCCGTATTGTCCCAGGTTTCCAGGACAGAATTTGATATTGATCGGTTATTTGATCAGTGTTTTCAACTAGCGTAATTTCACGCAGCGTAAAAATTCCGTGTTTTTATCGTTGTGTCACCAAAACAAGACGAAATGAACAACGGCAGCTTCTCTCCCTTCCTTCTAGCGCTGCCAAAGAAATCCGCAATGTTCAGCGAAGGTTGTTAAAATTTTGTAAAAAATGGTTCTTCTAGCCCGCTGAGGCGGGCCTGAAGCAGTAGCGCTGTCCTCTAGCGAGATAGCTTCCAGCCATGGGCTGACGCTGCAAACAGCCTGGGCTGGACTCGCCTCACTGACGACCGTTTCCCAATCGAGCATTTCAGGTTTTTACCCCGTGACAGATTCTGTGTTTGCCGCCGAACGGCTGCTGTTTGATCCTGCGCAGCCCCAGCCCGATGCGATCCCGACGATCTTTGCGTTTCCCAATGAATACACCGTGGGGATCACCAGCTTGGGATATCAGGTGGTGTGGGCGACCCTGGCCAGTCGGGCCGATGTAGACGTGCGTCGGCTGTTTACCGATCGCGCCGAAGCGCTGCCGAGCGAACCAGAACTGCTGGGCTTTTCGGTCTCCTGGGAGCTGGACTACGTGAATATCTTGGCGATGCTGGAGTCTCTGGGCATTGCCATCTGGGCCAAAGATCGCAGCGATCGCGATCCCCTGATTTTTGGTGGGGGTCCCGTCCTGACCGCGAACCCCGAGCCCTTTGCCGAGTTCTTTGATGTGGTGCTGCTAGGGGACGGCGAAACCCTGCTAGGGGACTTCATCGAGGCTTACAAAGGCATTCGTCACGCAGACCGCTCAACCAAGCTGCGGCGCTTGGCCCAGGTGCCCGGGGTCTATGTGCCAGCTCTGTACGAAGTCACCTACGAAACGCCGGATGGCCCGATTCAGGCGATCGCGCCCGTCGACAGCGAGATCCCGGCCACGGTGCAGAAGCAAACCTACCGGGGTAACGTGCTGTCCACATCCACGGTGGTCACCGAAAAATCGGCCTGGGAAAACATCTACATGGTCGAGGTCGTGCGGAGCTGCCCCGAGATGTGTCGCTTTTGTCTGGCGAGCTACCTCACTTTGCCCTTCCGGACCGCCAGCCTAGAAGACGCGCTCCTACCGGCGATCGCCCAAGGCCTCACCGTCACCGATCGCATTGGCCTGCTCGGGGCCTCGGTCACCCAGCACCCCGAGTTTGAGGAGCTGCTGGACTTTATTGCTCGCCCCGAGTACGACCACGTTCGCCTCAGCATCGCTTCGGTGCGCACCAACACCGTCACCCAGAAACTCGCCGAAACCCTCGTCAAGCGGGACAGCCGCTCGATTACGATCGCCATCGAGAGCGGTTCTGAGCGCCTGCGGATGATCATTAACAAAAAGCTGGACCAAGAGGCGATCGCCCAAGCGGCCATCAACGCCAAAGCGGGCGGCCTGAGCGCCCTCAAGCTCTACGGTATGGCCGGCATTCCCGGCGAAACCCTCGAAGACATCGAGGACACCGTCAGCCTGATGAAAAGCCTGAAAAAAGCGGCTCCCGGTTTGCGCCTCACCCTGGGATGCAGCACCTTTGTCCCCAAAGCCCACACGCCCTTTCAGTGGTTTGGCGTCAATCCCGAGGCCGAGAAACGCCTCAAGCTCCTGCAAAAGCAGCTGCGCTCCCACGGCATCGACTTTCGGCCCGAAAGCTATAACTGGTCTGTGATTCAGGCGCTGATTTCCCGGGGCGATCGCCGCCTCGCAAAACTACTGGTGCTCACCCGGGAGTTTGGCGATACACTGGGCAGCTACCGTCGCGCCGCCAAAACCCTTCGCGGCCAGCTGCCGGACCTAGCCTTCTATATTCACGAGGACTGGGACACTGACCAGGTCTTGCCCTGGAGCCACCTCCAAGGACCGCTGCCCGTCGCGACCCTGCGCAAGCACCTCGAGAGCGCGATCGCCCTGTTTCCCAGCAACGACGCCCGCCGTCTGATCGCTCCCTAATTTTTCTCGTTTTGCCAATCTTTTCGCCGAAATCCAATCCCTATGCAGAACACAGCAGAATTCTTCTGCGCCTACTGTGGTGAACCCAACACCACGTTTATCGACCTGAGCGCTGGCAACCAGCAGTCCTACGTCGAGGACTGCCAGATCTGCTGTCGTCCCAATATCCTCTACATCCGCATCGACGAAGACACGCTGGATATCGAGATCGACAGCGACTACGAAGGCTAGCGGTAGTTCGTGAACTGTAGCGGCACAGGCAGGTCTTCCTGCTTCAGGCGCTGGATCACCAGCTGCAGCTCGTCTTTGGATTTGGCGCTGACTCGCACCGCATCTCCCTGGATCGATGCCTGGATTTTCTTAAATTCGTCGCGGATCAGCTTGGAGATTTTTTTGGCGATCTCTTGGCTGATACCACGCTGGAGCTTGATCACTTGGCGCACTCGGTTGCCGCTGGCCGACTCGACCTTGCCATAGTCAAAGATCTTCAGCGCCAAATTCCGTTTGGCCGCCTTGGTTTGCAAAATCGTATGCACGGCGGTGAGGGTGAATTCGCTGTCAGTGTTGACCGTGATTTCGTCCTCGCCCAGCTCAAGGGTGGTTTTGGTGTCTTTGAGGTCGTAGCGCGTCCCAATTTCTCGCGTGGTCTGGTCAATGGCGTTGACTAGCTCCTGACGGTCAAAATCGCTGACGATATCAAAGGAATAAGTAGAAGCCATAGCTAAAGACAAAAACGAACGTCAAACCCAGACTGAGGGCCTCGTCTAGCGAAACCCTGTGCTGACGGGCCGTCGCAGTCATTGTCCCAGGAAGCGAGTCTCCTCGCAATGGCGGCGGGGCAAGGCCTAGTGGGGCAGCGAAGTTGTTAGGGCCAAGCCAAACAGCGTCACGATCGCCCCAGAGCCAACGGCAAACATCAGCGATCGCAGCAGCGGAATATTCAGGATGTAAAAGACCGAGTAGAAAAAGCGCGCCGCCAGATACGCCAAGGCCGCTTGGGCTGCCAGGGGCGATGTCACAGAGGCCACGTAGGCAACCAGCGCCGCAGCCGCAAACAGCGCAAAGGACTCGAAGGAATTTTGGTGGGCCCAGGTTGCTCGCTGGGCGTAGGGCGGCAGCTTGTCAAACATTGCGCGGGGCGCCGACATGTCGTAGCCCACGGTCACGCGGGCCACCGCCACTGCCAAAAACGGGAAGTAGACGAGCGCAGCAGCTCCGGCGATCGCAATTAGCAGCGTCGCCGAAACGGGGATCTCAGAGAAACTCATAAACGCCAAAAAGATAAGAAGGCGATCGCCCAAGAGACCTTAGTCAAATCAGTCAAAGTAGAACAGCGTCACTAGCTTGCGCTGATCCTCGGCCAGACGACAGGTTTGGAGCAGCGTCGTGCTGTCGTGGAAAGCAAAGCAGATGAGCTGCTGACAGCGAGAGACAATCTCCTGGTTGCACAGAGAGCTCGCCTCGGCCAGAGACAGATTGTCATTGCTGGAGTTTTCGACCAAGTGCATAACCTGCTCTAGCTGCTCACGAGATTCGCGAGGCTGCCGAGCAAGGCTCTGGGGCAAAATCACCGTCAGCAAGTTGGGGTCAGCTCGCATGGCCCCCCGAATTGCGGCGGAGTTGGTGCCCGTTGCACCCGAGGTGATCAAGCGGTTGCCGGACAGGACCAGGGCGTAGCTCATCATTTCGATGAGCTGCTGGTGGGTGATGGGGACGTGACGAGAACCCAGCAATGCGATTCGCTTAGAACCAGACTGCTGAATCGCTGCTAGCTCCTGAAGAAACTCGTCGACCTTAGGGATGTCGATAGACTGGCTCAAAGCCGAAACTGCGCTGAACAACCTCGCTATTGTAGCAAACCCGACCCTGATTGCAATTGCCGTCGAGGTCGGGTGAGAGAAGATTTTTGAGCAATGTAGAGCAAAATCTGGGCGATTTTAGAGCGCGACCTTGGTTCGCAGACCCAGGTTTTGCAGCAGGCGATCGCAGTCGAGATGCTCGCCCATCATGCGAAACACGTGCTCGACCTTGGCTGGCTCCTGGAGGCGCACCTGACCAAACGCCTGGTCAATAATTTCTACCGTGGTGAGGGTATCGAGATCCACCGACAAGATCGGAATTTCCAGATCTTCTGCTCGGCTCAAAATCATCGGCACCGGCGGCAGATGGCCCGTCAGGATCAGGCACTGGGTGGACGTCTCCAGGGCAGCCAGCTGAATATCCGTGCGATCGCCCCCCGTCACCACCGCCATATTGCGGCCCTTGCGAAAATATTTCAGCGCCGAATTCACATTCATCGCCCCGATGGTCAGACTCTCGACCATCAAGTCCAGGCGATCGCCCCGACACAGCACCTCTGCATCCAGCTTCTTCACCAGCTCCGCCACGCTCACGCTGCGCAGCAGCGAACTGCGGGGGAACGTCCCAAACACCGGAATCCCTCGCGCCTCGAGGAACGGGCACACCGAAGACTGCACAAACTCCAGCTGATCGCGGGGCACATCGTTGAGCAGCACTCCCAGCAGGCGATCGCCCAGACGCTCCCGCGCCGCCATCAGCGTGTCCACCGTCGACGCCAAAATAAAGCGAGCCACCAGCAGCACTGGCGCATTCATCGTCTCTGCCATCTGGGGCAGCGACAGCTCAAAAAGGCGGCCTTCATCGAGGGTACCCGGCCCCTCCAGCAGCACCAAGTCCTCACCCTGAGCCTGGAACGACTGCGCCAGCTTTTCAGAATACAGCGTCGTATCTTCACCGCCGATCCGCCGCTCCAGAGCTGCCGTATCGAGGGGCAGCAGCGTTGGCCGCAGGCGATCGGGGCTCAGCTCCAGCGTCTCGGCAACAAACAGCACATCCTCATCCACGAGCGCGCCCTTGCTATCGGCTGCCTCTGCAAAGCACGTCCCAATCGGCTTGCCGTAGGCGATTTCCAACCCGCACGTCCGCAACTGGTTTGCAATGCCAAGGATCATGGCCGACTTACCGCTATAGGCTTCGGTCGATCCTACGAGTAAATATTGATTGGACTCTGGCACGCCCCTACTCCTGCTCGTACGCGATTGGACTTTACGCTGATTGGCGTTTGGTTTAGCTTTCTTAGCTTTCTATCATAGACTGACACACTCTTTGCCCAACAAACCATTGCGCCGAAGCAGGGGGAGCGCAGCGATCGCCCCTCAGGCATCCACGCCCCCACACAAAAGCGATCGCCCTCTCCATCCCCAAGGCGCACCCAGCCCTTCAAAGGCTGGTGTCACCTCGGTTCTCGAAAAACGCGATCGCCCCAAAATGCCGCTCACTTCAGCGCCCACAAACCCGCTGCGACCCTACTCATCGAGATGCAGCAGCTTACGATAGAACCCTTGAGAAAAGTCAGCGCTGTGAGTACGGCGATAGCTCATCAAAACATCAATGAGATAGTCGATGAACTCAAAATTCGCCATCATAATCTCGTAGCTCAGCTCCACATTGCCGTCGAACTGCAAACGACACCGCGTTAGATCCGCCGGCAGCGTCGACACAAACCACGTCGCTACAAAGGGAATACTGCTGCCACCTTCAATCTTGCGCTGCCCTTCCAAAGAGCCCTGCTGATAAAGACTGATCGCCAACGGCAGCATGTTGCGCTTCGCGCCGTTGTAGTAGGGCATGTAAACGTTAACTTTCCCGCTTTCGGCAGGCTGAAGTTGGTCAAGAGACATGCTTCTGTTTCCTTACGAGTCCTCAGAATCGGCAGATGATGGGACAAGACGGGATGGTGAGGAGCGCCATCCCACCAGGATGGCTGCGTTGCCCCTGCAATCATACGCCGTTCCTATCCTTGAGGATTGACCTAGACTCCACGGGAGCCCGTAGAACAACTCTGCTAGCGGTAGTATTCCCTCGAAGATCCGCTGCAATAACAGCACTACAGAGAGATCTGCCGAAAAAAAGCGATCAATTTCGTCCACCCTCGATTGTCACCCAGCAAGCCTTCCAAAGAGCGATCGCTCTCACATCTTCAGTTGATTTTGAGTCAAAATTCCCTATTCTGAATGGAAGACCCTATCCGAGAAGACCATGCCTCCCCTGGTTGCGAACTACTATCTGACCTACCGCTGCAACGCTCGGTGTCACTTCTGTGATATCTGGTCCATCGAACCCGGAAAAGAAGCAACCTTTGAAAACATCCAAGAAAACCTGCGCGATCTCAAGCGCCTAGGGGTCAAATATATCGACTTTACCGGAGGCGAACCCCTCCTGCGAGAGGACGTGCCTCAGATCTACACAGAGGCCAAAAAGCTGGGCTTCGTGACCAGCATGACCACCAACACCATTCTTTATCCCAAGCGCGCCAAAGAAATTCAGGGCCTCGTTGACTTCCTCAACTTCTCCCTCGATGGCGGCGACGCCGAAACCCACGATCAGTCCCGCGGCGTCAAAATCTTTGACACCCTAGTCGAGTCCGTCCGCATCGCCAAACACCTGGGTGAATATCCCGTTCTCAACCACACCGTCACCGCCCAAAACTATGAGCGGATTGGCGAAGTCGCAGAACTCGGTCAGCGTTTGGGAGCGCGCATCTGGCTCAACCCTGCCTTCACAGCCCATAGCAACTACAACAATAAGAAAAACCCTACCCCCGACATGGTGCGGGCGATCGAAGCTGCTGCAAAGAAATACGACAATCTTGGATACAATAAGGCTGCATTAGCCTTTATCGAAGCTGGCGGTAACGACGTCAAGAATCCCCGCTGCAAAGCAGTTGACGCGGTAATTGCCATCTCGCCTAACAACGAGATTCTGCTGCCGTGCTACCACTTTTCTCAGCAAGCGGTCCCCATCGAAGGACGCCTGTATGAGCTGTACAAGCAATCTGAACAAGTGGAAGAATTTCGTCAAACCCAAGGCACGCTTCCTGTCTGTGAGGGTTGTACCGTTTGGTGCTACCTCATTCCCAGCTTCTTCAAAGGATTTGACAAATATTGGTGGCTTAATCAAGTAACCTATGCCGGAGAATTCCTGGCCAGAAAACGGTTCCTCCAGCGAGCTTAATTCGGTCAATACGCTTTTTACAGACTGGTCTCCCGAAGACTTTGAGGGAAACTACAACCCCAGCTCCGCAGGGCGTCGTCGCAAGGCGGCGGTGACCCTGGCGGTGGTGTGGAGCATCACGGTGGCGCTCCACTGGCTGTCTTGGGGATCTTGGGTGGTGTGGGGGCTGACCCTGGTGACGGGGATCCACGCGCTGCGGGTCCTGGCAGCTCGGCCCGGCGCTTTGCCGGAGCCGCTGTCGGCCCAGATCAAACCCGAGTCTTTGCCCTACGTTTCGCTGCTGGTGGCGGCCAAGAACGAGGAAGGCGTGGTGACCCGACTCGTCCGTCACTTGTGCAGCCTGGACTATCCGGCATCGCGCTACGACCTCTGGGTGATCAATGACAACAGCGCCGATCGCACAGGTGCGCTGCTAGACGAGCTTGCTCGGTCCCATCCTCAGCTCAAGGTGATTCACCGGGGGGCGGAGGCGAGCGGCGGCAAGTCTGGGGCGCTCAATCAGGCCTGGCCCCAGACGCGGGGCGACGTGGTGGCGGTCTTTGACGCGGATGCTCAGGTGCCGAAGGATTTGCTGCGCCGGGTGTTGCCGATGTTTGAGCGGCCGAAGGTGGGAGCGGTGCAAGTGCGCAAGGCGATCGCCAACGCCACGGCCAATTTTTGGACGCGGGGTCAAGCCGCAGAGATGGCCCTGGACACCTTCTTTCAGCAACAGCGCATTGCCCTGGGCGGCATCGGTGAGCTGCGGGGCAACGGCCAGTTTATTCGCCGCCAAGCCCTCCAAAGCTGCGGCGGCTTCAATGAAGAGACCATCACAGATGACCTCGATTTGACGGTGCGACTGCACCTGGAGAGCTGGGATCTCGAGTCCTTGAGCTATCCAGCGGTGGAAGAGGAAGGCGTAACCGGTCCCGTGGCTCTCTGGCATCAGCGCAACCGGTGGGCAGAGGGCGGCTATCAGCGCTATCTGGACTACTGGCGACCGCTGGTCTGGAACCGACTGGGCTTTAACAAAACGCTGGATTTGCTGATGTTCTGGCTGATCCAGTACATCTTGCCAACGGCGGCGCTGCCGGATTTGACGTTGGCGATCGCCCGCCACACCAGTCCTGTGCTGGCGCCTCTGACCGGGATGACCGTGGGGCTGTCGCTGATGGGCATGTACGTAGGCCTGCGGCGAATTCAGCGTCAGCAGGCGTCGATCTCTCCTCTGTGGCGATCGCGCCTCAGGGCCGCTGGACAGACGCTGCTCGGTACGGTGTACATGTTCCACTGGCTCGTGGTGATTGGCAGCACGACCGTGCGCATGTCTATCCGGCCCAAGCGTCTCAAATGGGTCAAAACAGTCCACTACGGCGCTCAAGAAGAATGGGCCGATGCGCCTGGGGGCGTTTCCTAGCGCGCCAGCTCGAGCGCCTAGAAAGGCAGTTCGTCTTCGTCCTCTTCGGGGAGAGTCGCCATCTCCCCGATTTCTGCTGGCTGCGCCGCCAATCCGCTGGGCGAGAAGTCCTCTTCCCCGTCGTCCAAAACCACTTCTCCCTTGAAGAACTGGGCCAAACTCTTGGCGGCCCGGGTCACAGGGTCTTCTTCTTGCCACCCGTTTTGCAGCGCGGCAGCCGGGGCGGGCTCGGGATCAGGCGATCGCGCCTCGGGAGGTGCCTGGGCCAGGGTTTCGCTCAGCTCCGGTCGCGGGGGCAGGGGCGGCGGGGCGGGGCGCTCCTCGGGAGGCGGTGTAGGGACGACTGACGGCGATGGCGGAGCCGATCGCGCCGCAACGGGGGCCGGATCGGGCGATCGCCGCTGACCAGGCGGCGCGGCAGCCGGAGGCCCAGCTTTCTGAGCCACCCGAACTTCTAGGCTCACTCGCACCTTGCGATCAAACACGCGCAAGAAGGCTTCTTCCACGTTGGGCAAGCGCTCCTGCACCATGCGAAACAGGGGCTGCGAGCTGACGCCCAAGCGCGCTTCGTCATTTTGGAAAAAGACCAGGCGGCACTGCTGGCGCAGCAGTTCTTGGGTGCCGCGAGGCTGGAGATTTGTAATGATTTGCTGCCAGATCTGGCCCAGATCGACCCCGAGATCGGCGATCGGGTCTGACATCGGAGCTGCTTCGGGGCGATCGCGGGGAGCCGCAGCAACTGCGGGCTCTGGGCTCGGCTCTGGGGCTGGGGCCGCAGCAGAAGCTGGCGTGGGGGCCGGTTCCGAGCGCGAAACCGCATCTGTCGTCGGGGCGGGGGCAGAAATTGGCGCCCCAACCGGTGCCGTCACAGGAGCTGGAATCGGCGCAGGTGCCGCGATCGGGCGCAGAGTCTGGGCAGCGCCCGGAGCCCCAGTGGCCGGGACTGGAGCCGCGCTCAGCGCAGAGGGCAGCAGCCCCAGCAGGGTGACTTCTAGCCACAGGCGGGGTTGAGTCGTATTTTTGACCTGGCCTTCGCTGGCGCGCAGATGCTGCTGAGCCCGCAAAATCACGCCGAGGTCGAGGGACTGGACAAAGGCGCAGAGGCGCTGCCACGTGGGCGGCGTCAGAGCCACCAGATCCGGGCGATCGGGCGCGGTCTTGGCAATTAGCAGATCGCGGTAGAAGCTGGCTAGGTTTTGCAGCACGATCAGGGGCTCCCGGCCCCGGTCCATCAGGTGCCGGGCGTCATCCAGGACGCGGGTGGCGTCATCAGCGGCGATCGCCTCGGCCAGGGCCAGCAAATCCCGCTCGGGCACCGCCCCCACCAGATCCCACACCCGATCCACTGTGACCTGCCCATCGAGCAGGCTGAGCTGATCGAGCAGACTCTCAGCGTCCCGCAGTCCCCCTTGGGAAACCTGGGCTACCAAACGCACCGCCTCTTCGGTCACGTCTATAGATTCTTTTTCGGCGATCGCCATCAAATGGCCGACCATGGCCTCCAGCGGAATGCGGCGAAAATCAAACCGCTGACAGCGCGAAATAATCGTCGGCAGGACTCGCTGGGGATCGGTCGTCGCCAGCACAAAGACGACGTGAGCTGGCGGCTCCTCCAAAGTCTTGAGCAGCGCGTTAAACGCCGCCGTGCTGAGCATGTGGCACTCGTCGATCACATAGACCTTGTAGCGGCACTGGACCGGCGCAAACTGGGCCCGCTCAATGATTTCTCGAATATTGTCAACCCCTGTATTGCTGGCCGCGTCGATTTCGATCACGTCCATGGCGCTGCCCTGGGCGATCGCGCGACACACCTCACACACGCCACAGGGATCCTCCGTCGGCAGATCACCCTTGATGCAGTTCAGAGATTTTGCCAGAATGCGGGCACTAGAGGTCTTGCCCGTTCCCCGAGGCCCCGAAAACAAATACGCTGGCGCAATCCGCCGCTGGCGAATCGCATTGCCCAAGGTCGTCGCGATCGCATCCTGCCCCACCAGACCCCGAAAGGTTTGGGGGCGATATTTGTGGTGCAGCGGTTCATAGGCCATGGGAATTCGCTTTACTCTGGCAGTCAACCAGAGGCCAGAGACAATATCAGGCGTGCGGGATTTTGATCTTACAAGTCTTTGGGGACTCAGCTTCGACGCTCAGGAATCTCAGGCAGGCTGTACTGGCTCTTCTTCTTGAGCCTTGGGTGTCCACAGGCTGAAGCAGCGCAGCACCACCGCCTCACGGCAGCCGATCGCCTTTGGACCAGCGACAGAGACCCGGAAATCAACTGAGCGGCCTGAGGCGACCCCGAGCGGGTTAGGCTTAGCATTGTTTGCAAGCCGCAGCAAGCCAGCGATCGCCCATAGGCAGCTTTCCCCATCCACCCAACACAGCCCACCCCAGCTTCAGCCGCTTCCTGTCATCCCAAACACCCATGTTCTCTGCTCGCTTTTTTCGTTTTTTTCGGTATCTGACCCTGAATACCCTCAAGCAAATCATTGAGCGGATGAATCAGGAGCGTCTCCCTGGCCTCGCGGCTGAAATGGCCTACAACACCATGCTGGCGCTTTTTCCCGGCATCTTGGCAGTCTTGACCGCCATTGGATTATTTGATTTCTCGCGGACGACCTTCCAGGGCTTAGCCAGCCGTCTCAGCGAGGTCGCTCCGCCCGACGCCCTGTCTCTGATTCGCAACTTTGCCGACGAGATCAGCCTGAGCCGAAACCAGGGCCTGTTTTCCCTGAGCTTCATTGCCGCGATTTGGGCCGCCTCTGGAGCCGTCAGCGCAGCCATGACCGCCCTCGACGAAATTGGCCGCATTCCCAATGAGAAGCGCCGGCCTTTCTGGAAAGCAAAGCTGATTTCTATTGTGTTAACGTTAGGTACTATTGTACTACTTTTTGTAGCATCCTTCTTGGTGTTTATCAGCGACTGGCTGGTGCGCTTTGCGGCGGGCCAGAGCGGCGCGCTGGAGTCGGGGGTGCTGGGTCTGTGGCGTCTGCTGAGCTGGCCTGTTGCGCTGGGCATTGTGGTGGCGGCTTCGGCCTTTATCTATCGCTTTGGGCCGAGCCGGTGGCGGCGCGGCACGCCGATTTTGCCGGGAGCCCTGATGGCGGCGGTGTCTTGGGCCTTGATTTCGGGACTGTTTCGGCTCTACGTCTCCCATTTTGGCAACTACAACAAAGCCTATGGAGCGGTGGGCGCCGTGATTGTCCTGCTGCTGTGGCTGTATCTGACGTCGCTGATCATGCTGCTGGGCAACCAGGTGAACGTGACGGTGGGAGAAGTGATGTTTCAGCAGCGATCGCGGGCTTTGGCGCTGGCCGAAGAAGAGTCTGCTGAAACAACCCCGGGCGATCGCCCGATGCGTGAG
This sequence comes from Geitlerinema sp. PCC 7407, assembly GCF_000317045.1. NCBI lineage: Bacteria > Bacillati > Cyanobacteriota > Cyanophyceae > Geitlerinematales > Geitlerinemataceae > Geitlerinema > Geitlerinema sp. PCC 7407. Next base: position 817,821 of record NC_019703.1, on the reverse strand, counting down.
CCCTAGCGGGGCACAGGCACCTGACTCAGAATCGTGGCGATCGCCTGGTCCGATTTGATGCCGTCTAGCTGCGCCTCGGGGGTCAAAATCAGCCGGTGGCGCAGTAGCGGCGGCGCCACCGCTTTGATGTCATCGGGCGTCACAAAGTCTCGGCCTTCTAGCCACGCCTGGGCCTGGGCCGTTTGCATCCAGGCTCCAGCAGAGCGCGGCGACGCCCCCAGGGCGAGGTCGGTGTGCTGACGGGTCCGCTCCACGAGGGCCAGCAGATAGTCCAGCACGGGCTCTTCGATCTTGATGGTTCGCACGGCTTTGCGGGCCGCCAAGACCTGCTCGACGCTGGCGATCGGCTTGAGGCGGGCCAAGTCTGCTCGGCGCGCCGAAAATCCCTTCTGTCGGTTGAGCAGCATTTGCTTCTCGGCTGCCCGATCGGGATAGCCGACCTCCAGCTTGAAGAGAAATCGATCGAGCTGGGCCTCCGGCAAGGGATAGGTTCCCTCGAATTCCAGCGGGTTCTGAGTGGCGATCACCCAAAACAGATCCGGCAGCGGCAGGCTTTTGCCGTCTAGGGTCACCTGCTGCTCCTCCATGGCCTCGAGAAGGGCTGACTGGGTCTTGGGCGGAGTGCGGTTAATTTCGTCCGCCAGCAGAACCTCGGTGAAAATCGGGCCTTGCTTGAGAGTGAAGCTGCGGCTGTTGAGATCAAAGATATTCGTGCCCAGAATGTCGGAGGGCAGCACGTCAGGAGTCAGCTGAATGCGGCGAAAGTCCGCAGACAGCAGCTGGGCCAAGGTCCGCACCAGGAGGGTTTTGCCTGTACCAGGGACCCCTTCTAAAATCACGTGGCCACCGGCCAAAAGGGCGATCAGCAGCTGTTGAACAACGGTGGGTTGACCTACCACCACCTGGTTGAGGGTTTGGCCAAGGCGAGTCAGAACCGCGAGCGTCTCGGTCATACAAGCATGTGGGAGAGAGGGTGAGCGGGACAACGGGAAGCCCGACGGGGCCAGCAGCACCGGCTTAGCGCGGGGCTGGGGAGCGATCGCCCAGGGTTTTTAGGGTCTGGCGCAGAGTCTGCCATTTGTCCAACCAGATTAGCAAGTCCTGCTCGCGCAATCGTCGGGGCGATCGCCCTGGCAGCAAGTCTCGCAGCTCCTGAGCCGATCGCCCTGTTTTTTGGACCCAGGCCTGCTCTAGGGTCCGGGGATCGAGGGGGACAGGGCCCAGGCCCAGCGCCACCTGGAGCCGCCGCTGCTCCTCCCGCTGAATCAAGTTCATCACAAACTCGCTACAGCCAGCCTTGTGCAGCACCTGCGCTAGGGCCTGAATGTAGGCTTGGGTGTTGTCTTCGCGGGGAGATTTGGCGGCGATCGCCGGTCCAAAGCGGCGGTTCGCGGCCCAGAGAAACACGAGCAGCACCAGCGCGCCCTGGAGCGCCACCGGCAGCAGAGGCGTCTGACCCAGATAGGCCACCCAGCTGCCTCCGACCTCACGGCTTAGGGTTTCCTCGTCCTTGTAGCCGTGGAGGTACTCATCGACCAGCACGGGGCGATCCGTACCGACCAGGCGAGCCAAAAAATCAAAGTTGGCCGGCGCATCCTGGTAGGCGTTGGCGGCCAGATGGGGATCGGTCGAGACGATGACCCGCCCTTTGCCGATCGAGCGCTCCCACACCACCGCCCCAAAGCGATCGCCCAGGAGCAGTTTGTCGGCCTGGGTCAGCGCGTAGCGCCGACGTCCGGCCAAGCTGACTAGGCCTTCCTCCGTTTCCAGGCTGGTCCGAAAGGGAGCCCCCGAAATCGGCGTTTCTACTCCCAGGACCACCAGCGTATTGCCCCGTTGCAGCCACTGCACGAGGGGCCTGCCGTCGTCGCCCTTCGTCGGCTCCTCGAAGACGTAGGAATCCAGGTAAGGCCATAGGGTACTGTGCACCTGGAGCAGCGTCATCGGAGCTGTCAGGCCTTCGGCGGCGGGATCCGCCTCGTAGAGCTCAGACTCCGGGCGGCGCCAGCGGTCTATTTTGGCCCCGCGCGACTCCATGAAGGCGTACCACGCGCCGTACCCGGCGGGGGTGCGGCCATAGGTCGAACCGACGGTCTCGGGTCCGCCGCTGGGAGCTGCAAAGGTCGTCAGCAGGACCAGGGCGATCGCCACCAAAATCAACCAGCGTTTCCAGGCTTTCATGGGGTCTGATCAATCTCCCGATAGGCTTGCTGACAGCGCGCAAAATCCGTCTCGGACACCGCCCCATCCCCAAAGTGCAAGCGCTCATGGGTGTTGATCAACGTGGTGTAGGCCGGAGCACCCGGAAACGACTGGACGGCCTGGCGATATTCCCCGTCGGTCCGGCTGGGCTGGTGAAGCAGCCGCTGGGTTTCGTGGAGCCGCTGAATCATGGCAAAGTACAGGGCGCGGCTGGCCTCCGTGAAGTTGCCTTGCTGCTGATAGGCTTGGGCGCGGCTGAGCCAGGTTGCCGCCGAGACCCGGGGCTCAACGGTCGCGATCACCTGGGGCACGGCCAGAGCCCAGCGCTGCCGGATCCAGCGCCATCCCGTGGGCGACCAGTGAACCAACCACAGCCCCACTCGGATCGCCAAGATCCCAATCAAGAGCCAGAACATCAGCTGGAAAAACCAGTCGGGAATGCTGGGCAAATCCCCAGCTTCCAGGGATGTCCTATCCTCAGTGCGCTGAAACTGGTAGGAGAACCACTCCGAGATCTGCTGGCGCAGCTGCTGAACTTCCCAGCCAAAGCTGGTGCTCTGAAACGACCCTTCCATAAGGTTTCCTGACCGTAGAGTGGCGATCGCGCGGTCGCTGCTGGGGCAGCATTGACCCAAAACCTTCGCCAAAAATTTTGTCTATCCTACTGTAGCCGCCCTCTAGGGGCGATCGTCCCAATCTTCGTCCTCGTCGGTCAGGCCCCAATCGTCTTCTTCGCCTGCCTGGGGCGATCGCTTGCTGGGCTCCGGCGCCTGCCACACCGGCTCCCGGCTCCAGCCCGTCACCGGCGGCCCCGAGTCGCTGAGGGGCGGCGTGATCACCCGATAGTCTGCGTCATAGACCGTATTGCGGGGACGGCGCGGCGCGGACTCTTCCGGCGCAGCGAAATCATCGTCAAAATCAAAGGCGTCTTCTTCGTCTTCATTTTCGACCTCTGGGGGCTGGGGCTGGCTATAAACCGATTCGGTCCGGCCCACGCCAGCCCCCCGCTCGTAGGTGTAGGAATACTCAGAACCACTGCGAACTTCGCGCTCTGGGCGCTGCTCGCGCTCGTACACGCGCCCCGTGGACGCCTCCGAGGAGCGAGCCGCCTCAGCGTCCCAGTCTTCGCCAGAGTCCTCGAGCCAGTCGCTGCTGCTCGACTCCCAGTCCCCGGCCCGACTGGTGGCCGCCGGACCAGAAGCAGCTGAGCGCTCTGATTTGGCGGCGGTTCCTCGAGCCTCGCTGCTGGGGCTCGTTTTGGGTCCAGGGCTGGCCGATGGTGGGCGATCGCCCCCTCGAAAGGTGTCAGAGTCGCGATCGCCCAGTGCCGGAGCAGCTTGCAGCGCGGACAGCACCACCATGGTCAAAGCCCCAGCCACAACGGCCAACACCAGCCAAAAGGCCAGCGGCAGCTCCTGGGTCCGCCGACCCAAAAACACCAGCGGGAGCGAAGGTGACCAATTTTGCCACGCAAACAACCCCAAGACCCCCAAAATGAGCAGCGGCAGCAGCGGACGAATCATAGACATGGCACTTTCTCCTGGTGGACCGGGCCTACAGCAATTTTGGCGTGGGCGCTGGCCTCACGCACCGCGATCTTGTTCCATCCAGCGTACCCGAGGCGTTGCCCCTAGAGGCGATCGCGCCCTGGGTTCTCCCCGATCAGCAGCGTCAATTCGGATGTCAAATCCCCTGCTCACAGGCCATCCGAGGGCAAGTGTCCCTCCCAGCGCCGCAGCGGCACACAGTCGATCGCCAGCTGGTCGAGCACCCGCGCCACCACAAAATCCACCAAATCTTCGATGCTCTGGGGCCGGTGGTACCACGCAGGAATCGCAGGCACAATGCGCGCCCCCGCCTCCGCCAGCGCCGTCAGGTTGCGCAAATGGATCAAGCTAAAGGGCGTTTCTCGCGGCACCAGCACCAGAGGGCGGCCTTCCTTGAGCTGCACGTCCGCCGCGCGCTCCAGCAGATCCGAGCTTAGGCCCGCCGCAATTTTGCCGACGGTACTCATGGAGCACGGCATCACTACCATGCCCCGAGCCCGAAAGGAGCCGCTCGCAATGGTCGCGCCCACATCTCCCCAGGGGTGGCACCGCAGTTTGCCGCCTGTTTCTACCCCCGCCTGCTCCCGCCAAAACTGCTCCTGCTGCATCGGCTCCACGGGCATCCGGGTCTTTTCTTCGGCCTGCCAGACCATGTGGGCTGCCTTGGATGCAACGACCTCCACCGCATAGTCCGCCGCCAGCAAAAACTTGAGGGCGCGGACAGCATAAATCAGGCCCGACGCGCCGGTAATGCCCAGGATGAGCGGGGCGGAGGCAGAGGAGGAAACGGGGGTTGCTTGGGTCACTGGACTAAAAGAGTTGGAGGGGCAAGGATGCTTTTGGGCGAAGTCAGGCCCCAGCACCAGCTGCGGGTGGGAAAATTCGCCCGTTTCTCAAGGTATCGCCCCTGAAACGGTTTTGCACAAAAGCACAAAAAAGGGGCGATCGCGCGATCGCCCCTTTTTCAGGACTTATTCGGTTTCGTCCTCTTCAAAGTCCGGCCCGTCATCATCGATATCGTCATCGGTGCCTTGACTGCCGCCGCCCACCGCCACGAGGTCAATCTGCTGGCGGTAGTAGTCCACGCTCTTGACCTGGACCTCCACGCGATCGCCCAGGCGATACTGCTTGCGGTTCTTGCGGCCCACCAGCTTTTGCTGACGCGATCGGTACTCGTACCAGTCGTCCTTGAGGGAGCTGACGTGCACCAGACCCTCCACCAGCAGCTCCTCGATTTCAACAAAGAAACCGTAGGACTGGACCCCCGTGATCAGGCCGTGGAAGGTCGACCCCGTGTGGGCCTTCATAAACTCTGCCTTCTTGAGGCCCTCGAGGTCGGCTTCCGCTTCGAGAGCGACGCGCTCGCGCTCCGTCAGGTGGATCACCAAGCTGTTGATTTGGGCCTCCAGCTCACTCTGGACCTCCGGCGGCAGCACCTTCCAGCCAATCTGGCCGTGGCAGGAGCTGTGACGCAGGTTCACGCTTTCCTTGACGCGGGTCGAGCGGCGATCGCGCCCATGCTCAAAAATCGCGTGGAGCACCCGCTGCACCAGCAAATCAGGATAGCGGCGCACCGGCGACGTAAAGTGCGTGTAGCCATCCGTCAGCGCCAAGCCAAAGTGAGTCCCCGGCAGCGCGCTGTAGACCGCGGGCCGCAGCGTCGAGAGCAGCAGATAGGTCAGCACCCGCTCCGCCTCCGACTCCGCAAACTGGCTCGTAAAGCGCTGGTAATCGTGGGGGTGCACTTCCTCCTCGTTCTCCAGCACCAGATTGATGCCCATGTTGCTCGCGAGCTTCATCAGCTCCTGCACGTCCGCCGGATCCGGCGTTCGGTGAACCCGGTAAATTCCCGGCAGCTCCAGCGCCTGCAAGTGCCGCGCCACAGCGTGGTTGGCCAGCAGCATCAGCTCCACCACCATCGAGTGGGCCGGCAGCGCCGAGGACACCACCATCGACCCGAGGGCTCCCTCATCGTCATAGTGGAACTTGGTCAGCAGGTACTTGTCCAGGGCCGTCGCCGTATCGTCAGACTCGCCGCCATGCTCTCGCGGAAACAGCTTCTCCGGCAGGTTCAGCTCAAAGGCGCCCCGCTCGTGACGCTTGTTCTTGAGGGCTTGGCTGAGGGTGTAGACGTTGTCGACCAGCTCAAAGGTCGGCTTGAGGACCTCGATTTCATCGGCCGACGGCAGGGGGTAGCTGGAATCGTCATCCAGGGCCACGCTGATCGGCGCATTGCGCTCGAGGACGGCCTGGGCCTGCTGGTAGCTCAGGTGGTAGTCCACCGAGATCACCGTCGGCTGCAGCTCATACTCCAGCAGCTGGCCGTCTTCGGTCAGGGTCATCAGCACCGACACCGCTAGGCGGTCTTGCTCCGGCGTCAGGCAGCAAAGCTGCTCCGACAGGCGATCGGGCAGCATGGGCACCACCACATCGCCCAGATAGACCGAAGTGCCGCGACGCTGGGCCGCGCGATCGATGGCCGAGTTGGGCGCGACGTAGGACGCCACATCCGCGATGTGCACGCCCAAGCGCCAGTGCCCTTCGGGGGTACGCTCGAGGGAAAGGGCATCATCGACGGCCTGGGCCTTCGAGATGTCCTGACTGTAGCCGTCAATGGTCACCGTCAGGAGCGATCGCAGATCGAGCCGCCCCTTGAGATCCGTCTTGCGGACCTTGGCCGGCAGCCCCTTCGCCGCCTCCAGCACCATCTCCGAAAAAGCCAGAGGCAGCCCGTGCTTGCAGCACACAATATCTGTATCTGCCGCCGCCTCTGCATCACTACCGAGGACCTTCGCAATCCGGCCCATGGGACGGTGCTGTCCTAGGGGATAGCGCAGAATTTCGACATTGACCAAGTAGTCGACCGCATTGGCCAAAATCGCCTCATCCGACTTGAGATCGATCTCAAACAGCAGCCGATCGTCGAGAGGGACTGCTCGGTACTCTTCCTCATGCTTGACCCGCGCCAGCACCGAAGAATTGGCCCGCTCCAAAATCAGGCGCACTTCCCCTTCGGGGCTGCGGCGTCGACTGCCCTCTTTGGTAATCCTCACCAAAACGCGATCGCCATTCCAGGCCGTGTTGAGATGACACTCACGAATGTAAATGTCCTCGGCATCCTCATCATCCTGGATTGCAAAACAGAATCCTTTGCTGGAGCAGCGCAGCTTGCCCGACACCACGTCATCCTCCTGGACGCGGCGGTAACGACCCCGCTCTTTGACGAGAATTCCAATCTTTTCCAGCGCATCCAGCGCAATTTGCAGCTTCCGGAGACTTTGCTCGTCTTTGCAGTCCAGTTTCTTTTCTAGAGCCTTGGGCGCAACCAGCTTGTCATCCGCGAAGCTAGCCAGTAATGTCGCGATCGAAAACTCCATGCAGCGATTTCGTCCCTATCGTCACAAACTCGGCTTACGCTCTCCAGAAGTTGTCACAGCACTCCCGCTGAGCCACCCATCCACCCCAGCGCTTCAACCATCTCCACAAAATTAGCCTAGATACTCCCTAGCCAAACTCGAGCAGGTTTCGACAAACAAGCCTAGACTTGTCCGCTCTCGTCTCAGCCATCTTAAGGGTCAAGATTGCGAGTCATCAGCTGCGGCAGCAACCCACTCCATCGTCGATGCTACTCTCCACCACCGTGAATCTGCTTTGAGATGACACCTGATCAATTCACAGGGTACGGAGGTTTAGGCAAGAACAACAGCGTCGAGGGGAAATGAATGTTTTACCCGCCGCTTCGTAGAGATTCCGATGCCTTGAAGCAGCAAAATTGCTTAGAGGAGGCCTTTGGGATCACCAGCGTTAGCATTCGGCAGCTTAGTCAGCGAAGTTGAGCGATCGCTCTCCAAACTGCTAATGCACTTCTTGGAAACTACTCCTTCACTCAAGGGCGATCGCCCCAGAGCACTGAGCAGCAAAGTCTACGGCGCCGTACCGTAGAACCATTCCATATTCTAGTCCCAGAGTGCGCAATTTTTGACGAATAAACTTTACAAGATCCTGCCAGCAAGCCCTAGCAGTTTCAGACTCCAGTCCCTTTCAATCTCGCACCAAGATTACTCAAAAAAACCATCTCAATGGCGCTGACCCGTCACAATATAAGCCACTCGCTGACCAATATTAGTCGCATGATCCGCCATCCGTTCCAAATATCGAATCGCCAACACCATCAAGACAATCGGCTCAACAGAGCCCTGAACATCACTTTGATGGGCCAGCACATCGTAGAGCGTCTCATAGTCTGAATCGACCATGTCATCCCGCTCTTTCACGTCTAGACCACTTTGGGCATCGAGATCCGACAGCGCCGCCAAACTCATCGCCAGCATCGCCCAACACCGATCAAACATCGTTTGCACCTGCTCCATACAGGGATGGACCGGATACGCAAACAGCTTGATAGCAATATCTCCTAAATCCTGGGCATAGTCCCCAATACGCTCCAAATCGCGCACAAGCTGCATGATTGCGCTCAAAAGCCGCAGATCCTGAGTCACAGGAGCCTGCAGCGCCAAAATGCTGACGCAATCTAGCTCGATTTGGCGGTAGAGCTGATCAACCTGTTTGTCGTGGGGGCCGAGTTTGTCAGCGGCCTCGAGATCCTGGTCAAACAGAGCTTGGTAGGCAAGCCAGCAGGAATTCTCAACCAGGGCACCCATGCGTAGCACGTCCCGTTGCAGTCGCCGCACTTGGCGATCGAAGTGAACCCGTGTACGTTGCGAATCGTCGGCGGGAGAGGTCACAGACGCTAAAACAGTTCCTTATAAGGTGAGGATACAAGCGCTGAACACATGGGAGTCACCAAATTTATCAATGGGCAAAACCTTGAACAGGCGGGCATTACCCACGATGTGACCTGGCTCAAGAGGGCTGAAGCCAATCAGGGGGCTCACCCCTTTTCCCAGAATGTTTTATCGTTTATGTATCTACCCTATTATGAAGACTCTTCACGTTTGAGCGCTATTTTGGTGCAGCAATCTCGGTGTCCGGCAGCCTCGGGCCGCAAAGTACGCCGGACAAGCATGTCATATTAGCGGTTTGGATAGCAGCCCACCGCAGCAGGCTAGACCATCATACGGCTGCCGCTCCCTTCACGACCGTCTGGAACACCGCGATCGGGCGGTGTGTATTCGGCAGTTAAGTATGTTTGTACTAAAACCCTGTCAGAAAGTACGTCGAGCGGACCGCAGCAGACTGCGGTCATAAGAAGCGCAATAGTCAACAAGGTAGATGCTCCCTTGATTTACCCTAAAAGCCAGTAGCAAAGCGTTAGCGTTTGACTGCCCTGTGCCCTTGGTGTTGCGCAACCACCTTTTCGTGTCCTACTCCCAACATATCAGGGCCGATCATTCTCCTCCATCAGCGTTTTTGACGAAACTAGATGGTTCATGCTGAGGCGTCTATCGGGTCTTGAAGTTTTGTCGCGTTTGGTCGCAAAATTCTTGCAAAATTGGGGAAATTTTGAGGATTTTGCGAGGGCGCAGTCGAGTTTTGGGAGAGGAAAGTACGGAATCTAGCCGGAAAATTCCCTAAGAGCGTGCGTGAGAAGCGATCGACGGGTTTCGGTGTGTCTCTGGGCGTTTCTGTTACATGATGTGACAATCCCTTCCGAAAAGGGGAAGCTTTGGCTGAAATTGATGGGAAATCACGTCGAACGTTTAGGGAGTATACCCACGATGGCTCTATCAGATATGCAAATTTACGCTGCCCTGGCCATTGCACTGGTTCCGGGAATTCTGGCGATCCGTCTAGCTACGGAACTCTATAAATAATTAGACGATGGGGAAGCCGTAGGTTCACTGCCTACGGCTTCTAGGGTGATCATCAGCCAGCGCTTCAGTCAGGTTTGGTGATCGGTGTTGGAAGTAAAGCTGGGGTCCTCAAGTCAAAGGGTAATGCGGCGAGGCTAGCTACCCGGCTAGAAGAAAGAGACTTGAAGCATCGGGGATCATGGGTTTAAGAGAAAGATGGGGGTTGAGGATGGCGGAGGAGGGGCGATCGCCCTAAAAAACGCCTTAAAACAGTGTCTTGCCCCGCAATCGATCACGGAAGTTTCGGGTTAAAGTAAACAGCAATCGCCAGCAAAAGCTCAGCGCAGGTTGCGACAACGAGAGTGTGCAACGGGCTGTAGGTCGTAGGTCCATCTTGGATAGCGATCGCCCTTGAACCGGAACGTCTGCCTTTGCCCTTGGACCTGTGCTAGCTCAGTGGTGATTTGAAGCAGAGCAATCGTGCAATTAACATGAACGCAATCCAGCCTTCGCGCCCCCAACCGTCTCGAAATTTACCGCCCCGCCGCCGTTCTGCCTCACGGGTTTTGCCTCAGGGACGCAAGGCCGCTGCGAATCGCGCGATGGCGCTGGAGCTGACGGTCAAGCTGGCTGTCAATTTGGTGCTGTTGTCTGCGGCGATCGCTGCATTGGTGCGAATTTTGCCCTACCAGTCTTCCCAGCAAGAGAAGCTGAGGGAGCTGAGCGCTGAGGTGAATGCGACCGAGACTCGGGTTGACCGGCTGCGTCTAAACTTCAATCGCAATTTTGATCCGCAACAGGCGCGCAATGTGATGCAGGAGCAAAGCTATCGGGTTGACCCGAGACAGCGACAGGTGGTGTGGCTCGATCGCCAGTCTGCTCGGGGAAGCGAAAAGACCCCTTAGGCGCTGAGGGGATTGAGCAGGGTCGTGAGCCAGTCAGAAACTTGGGCGCGCAGCTGAGCTTGCTCTGAGCGGGGTTCCCCTAGGGTCGGCAGGAAGTCAAGGGCGCGCTGATAGTCGGCGATCGCTGCGTTCCAGCTTCCGAGGAGGTGGTGAACGCGGCCTTGTTCGGCGTACAGGTGCGCCACTAGCCCTGCTAGGTGGGGTGCTTGGTGCAGATCGAGCACATTCAGGGCCAGCCAGAGGGATTCTTCGAGCAGCTCGCAGGCTTGGCCATAGCGCTGCATCTGGCGATAGAGAATGCTTTGGTTGAGGCGGGGCTTCAGGTTGAGCGGATTGAGGTCGATGGCGCGATCGTAGTCCATCAGGGCAGCTTCGGAGTGACCGAGGGCTGCGTGGCTGTTGGCTCGGTTGTGGTAGGCCGCGTCCAAGGTGGGGTTCAGGTCCAGGGCTGCGCTGTAGTCGGCGATCGCCGCTTCATGATGCCCCAGACGAGCCAACAGGTATCCCCGGTTGCTGAGGTCGTGGGCGGTCGGGTCGTGGGCCACAAGCTCATCTAGACAGGCGATCGCGTCGGTGTAGGCGCCCGATTGGACCAGCGATCGCACCTGCTGGCGCAGCCGACGACGCTGAATTCGCTGGCTTAGCTGGCCGGTGAGTTGATCCGCCACAGATTCAGAATCGGCGCCTGAGTGCGGCCATGAGCCATCGTCTTTCGAGCCTGGGTGAGTGCGAGCTGTCATAACGCCCCCCGCGAACCTTTGCTTCTTCAAGTTATAAAAGGTTGCCCTAGGTGCGACATAAGACATGTGTCACTTGCCGATGTGTCTGTGATCAATGCCTAGCGTGATCCATCAAGACCCGAGAAGCAGCGATCGCGCCTCAGCCTAGAAGGCCTGCGGCAGCTGGAATTCATGCACTTCGCGCAGCACCTTGACCCAGCCATCTACAAGCGCCGCCAGCAGGCGATCGCCCTTCTCGCGCGTGGCAGTTGTAGGATTGCCTATCACGCCGCTGTGACTAATATCACGGGTCATCCACGCAAAGGGAAACTTGCCCTCCAGACTCAGCAAGCTCTCAGGCGGCAGCGACGGCGGATACTCCGCCACCGCTCGATCCATCTGCACCTGCTCCGGCAAAATCGACAGCAGCAGACTCGTCTCCGCATCCCCGGCATGGATGCCAAACTCCTGCTCCTGGGGAGTCAGCAGCTCCACCGGCAAGTCAGGAACCCGCCAGGTGAAAAAGGGAAATACCCAAAAATCGCTGTACTGCTGATGCAAATCTCGAGCCGCAATCTCCAAAACCTGGGGCTGTCCCCCATGGGAATTGAGAAACACCAGCTTGCGAAAGCCCGAGCGGTAGATACTTCCCGCCGTCTCCATCAGCACCGCCAGCAAAGTTTGCGCGCTCAGCGTGATCGTGCCCGGAAAGTGCCAGTGCTCATTGGACTTGCCGTAGCACAGCGGGGGCAGCGCATACACCGGAATTGCTGGGTCTAGCTGCGCTAGGGCCTGCCCCAGGACCGCCACACTGATGGCCGCATCCACCACCAGCGGCAGGTGCGGACCGTGCTGCTCGATCGCCCCGATCGGCTGAACAATCACGACATTTTCTTTGTCGGGCATCGCCTGGATATCCTGCCAGGTCAGATAAGCGAAAAAGCGATCGGGCGGAATGAACTGATGCATAAACTACCTGCAAGCACAGCCACAGGTCACTATACTGGACACCCCTTAGCCCCCGCAGTAGCCTGAGGCCCTCCCATCCACAAGTCTTGCGCTCCGGGCGATCGCCTCGGGGATCGCCTCAGTTTACAGGGACCCAAAGTCCTAAAATAGAAAAAATTTTGCATAGCAAAATCAGCACGAAATTATCCTTTAAACCCTTCCTTTTTGTATGACCCACTCCACTGATATTCTCGCGCTCGCCCGCTGGATGGCCGCAGACTTCAGCAATCAACAGCAAGCCTTCGACAATCCGCCTTTCTTCGCCCATATTCGCGTCTGCATGCGTCCCCTGGCCCTGGATCTGCTCGATGGGGTCAGCTTCTACGTCGAACAAGCCTACGACTACATTCTCAATAGCCCCTATCGAGTGCGAGTGCTCAAGCTGGTGGTCAACGGCGATCGCATCGAGATCGAAAACTACAAAGTCAAGCAGCAAGAGCAGTACTACGGCGCTTCTCGCCAGCCTCACCGGCTCCAAACCCTCAGCGCCGAAGGCCTCGAGAAACTCCCCGGCTGCAACATGGTCGTCGAGTGGACCGGCAGCAGCTTCAAAGGCGTCGTCGAACCCGGCAAAGCCTGCATGGTCGAGCGCAAAGGCAACCTCACCTACCTCGACAGCGAGTTTGAAATCGACGACGAAAAGTTCATCAGTCTCGATCGCGGGAGAGATCCTCAAACCGACGAACACATCTGGGGTTCCGTCGCCGGTCCCTTCCATTTTGTGCGCTGGGCTACCTTCGCAGACGAGGTCAAAGCACCTTAAATTTCTTCGGACAGAGATAACTCAGCAGGTACACAAACCTGGTAGATTGAGCGAGTATCAGCAAGCAAGTTAGGCAAGATGAAAGTCCTAGTTATTGGCGGTGATGGTTACTGTGGTTGGGCAACGGCACTGTACCTGTCTAACCGAGGCTACGAAGTTGGCATTCTAGATAGCCTAGTACGTCGGCACTGGGATACACAGCTGGGCATCGACACCCTGACGCCGATCGCACCAATCCGTCAACGGATTCAGCGCTGGAAAGATCTGACTGGCAAGCACATCGACCTGTTTGTTGGCGACATCACGGACTATCAATTCCTGCTGGGCGCTCTTCAGCAGTTTGAGCCCGAAGCCATCGTTCACTTTGGTGAGCAGCGGTCTGCCCCCTTCTCCATGATCGATCGCGACCACGCTGTCCTCACCCAGGTCAACAACGTCGTCGGTACGCTGAATCTGCTCTACGTCATCAAAGAGCACTTCCCTGACTGCCACCTTGTGAAGCTGGGCACGATGGGTGAATACGGTACGCCCAACATCGATATCGAAGAGGGCTACATCACCATCGAGCACAACGGCCGCACCGATACTCTGCCCTATCCCAAGCAGCCTGGCTCTTTCTACCACCTCAGCAAAGTACACGACTCTCACAACATTCACTTTGCGTGCCGCGTGTGGGGCCTGCGGGCAACGGACCTCAACCAAGGCATCGTCTACGGCGTCCTGACGGAGGAAACCGGCATGGACGAAATGCTGGTCAACCGCCTCGACTACGACGACGTCTTTGGGACGGCACTCAACCGCTTCTGTATCCAGGCCGCCATCGGTCACCCGCTGACCGTGTACGGCAGCGGCAGCCAGACCCGAGGCATGCTGGACATTCGCGACACCGTGCGCTGCGTCGAACTGGCGGTCTCGAACCCGGCAGAACCGGGTCAGTTCCGCGTCTTCAACCAATTCACTGAGAGCTTTAGCATCCAGGGTCTGGCGATGCAGGTGAAGCAGGCGGGCAATGCCCTGGGTCTCAATGTGGAGATCCAGAATCTGGCTAACCCGCGAGTGGAGCTCGAAGAGCACTACTACAACGCCAAGAACACCAATTTGCTTGACTTGGGCTTGCAGCCTCACTTCTTGTCTGACTCGCTGCTCGATTCGCTGCTGAACTTTGCGGTCAAGTACAAACAGCGGGTCGATCGCGATGTGATCATGCCGAAGGTTTCCTGGCACCGCTAGAGCCTTTGAGCCCTGGAACTGGGTCAGCCTGCTGGGATCATGCCTGCCCAGCAGGCCCTGACAAATCTACCGCTTGGTAGACGAAGACAGGCCGAAAAACCCCAATTCTGAGGGCAGGGAAGCGAACGTTCGGTGTGGACGCTCGTCGAAATTGCTGAAGCTTGTTGCTACTGCGTCGGTTGGTATGCGTATTGCCTTATTCACCGAAACGTTTCTGCCCAAGGTCGATGGGATTGTGACGCGCTTGCGTCACACCGTTGACTATTTACAGCGCCTAGGAGATCAGGTGCTGGTGTTTGCGCCGGAGGGAGGGATCCGGGAGTATCGGGGAGCGAAGATCGAGGGGATTCCTGGGTTTCCGCTGCCGCTCTACCCGGAGCTGAAGCTAGCAATTCCGCGTCCGACGATCCGTCAGTCGCTGGAGCTGTTTCAGCCGGATTTGATTCACGTGGTGAATCCAGCGGTGCTGGGTCTGGCGGGTTTGTACTATGCCAAGACGCTGGATATTCCGCTGCTGGCGTCCTACCATACGCATTTGCCGAAGTATCTTCAGCACTATGGGCTGGGGATGCTGGAGGGGTTTTTGTGGGAGCTTCTGAAGGCGGGCCACAATCAAGCTCAGCTGAATCTGTGTACGTCGAGCGCGATGCAGGAGGAGCTGTCTTCCCACGGCATTGAGCGGGTGAAAGTGTGGCAGCGCGGGGTTGATACGGAGATGTTTCGGCCGCAGCCGGCGAATCGGGCGATGCGCGATCGCCTGACGCAGGGTCACCCGGACGATCCGCTGCTGCTGTATGTCGGGCGCCTGGGCGCTGAGAAGGAAATTGACCGAATTCGCCCGGTGCTGGAGGCGATCCCCAATGCGCGTTTGGCGCTGGTGGGGGATGGTCCTCATCGCCAGGAGCTGATGCGCTTCTTCGCAGGCACTAATACCCATTTTGTGGGCTATCTGATGGGCGAGGAGCTGTCAACGGCTTACGCGTCTGCGGATGCTTTTGTGTTTCCGTCGAGTACGGAGACGCTGGGGCTGGTGCTGCTGGAGGCGATGGCGGCGGGCTGCCCGGTGGTGGCGGCGGGCTCGGGCGGCATCACGGACATTGTGGAGGACGGGGTCAACGGGTTTTTGTTTGACCCGCGGGATGAGCGAGGCGCGATCGCCGCGACTCAGCGCCTGCTGGCTTCGACCGAGATTCGGGAGACGCTGCGCCAGAATGCGCGCCGAGAGGCAGAGCGCTGGGGCTGGGAGGCAGCCACTCGACAACTTCAGATGTTTTATCGCCAGGTGGCGTCGTCTCGGATCTCGTCGGCGGCCTAGCGCGCAAACCTGTCATTCTTTCGCCAATAGCCATCGCAAATAGTCGAAATATGGGGGCGATCGCCCCCATATTTTTTGCAAGATTAGCCAAAGCAGCAGAAGCCTCACGCCATCATCTTTGATTTGGCGTTGAGATGAATGCGAGCGAGCGAACGACACTCCTCTGACCTATGCCGCAGGCGCGAGAAGGGGAGAGGGAGGAAACGAGCAAACCTCTCATGATGCAAAACGGGTGAGATAATCAGGCTAAGGGTTTGAGCTAATCGCCGCCCTGAAACTTGAACCTTAACAACCTGGAATAGGGGGTTCTGCCTAGAAACAGACGATTCGTCGTCCCATCTGTGGGCAGGTAAAATTCCAGCAGTACCAAGGAGAGAACAAAACTCTTGGTATTGTTCCGGTGCGGTGGGGCATCCCGTATCGTCAATAAAGCTCAGGAAACGCCCGATGGGATACCAGGGGTCACTGAGAAGCCTACGCTGCATACGTCAGTATCAGCATAGGAGTATGTCACGGTTGCAATGCTGATTTTGCGAGGTTAGGAAGCCTTGGGAGCGGGGAACTTGCGCACGTGGTACTCTCGCTCTTCGACCATCGTGTAGGTCCCAGCGCCCATGCGTTCGTCAAAGGTCCGCTCTAGCTGGGCGAGCTGGTCGAGGGGGAAGGCTTTCCACTGCTCTCGGCTGGCCCAGCGAATGATCATGATGACTTCGGTTTCGTCATTGGGGTTGATCCAGACTTCTTTGCCCAGGTAGCCGGGAGCCTGGGCGATCGCCGCAGTCCAGACCTCCGCGTCAAGCTGGATGTACTTCTCCCGCAGCTCTGGAGCCACTTTTACTTTCAGCCACTCAATTACCATACACGTCTTGCCGTCTCGTCCTGCGTAACAACGCATTCCTCAGAATCTCACAGAAGCCAGGGCCGTGCTACATCTGCTGCATCAAGGATGCAGGTCCAGACGCTGGCGTAGCATTTTCCAAAGCATTGGCCAAGAGGCGAAGGTACTCCCGTTTGTTTCGGCATCCCCGCCCCTTGGGCTTGCCGGAAGCTGGAAGTTGCCGATTACCATAGATGCAAGCCCCAAAATCTCCAGACGTGGATTTGCGCCTTCGGCCTGGCCACCCATCCTTGCAGACTGCGGGCTCATCGCTCTAGCGTTCGCTTTAGCAGGCGTAATAGGGAAAGAGAATGGATAGTAATAACCTTCTAAGACAACTTTTGATGATTGGTGTCGGGACGACGTCGCTAGTGGCCGAAAAGCTGCGCGAAGTCAGCGATGAGTGGGTGCGAGATGGCAAGCTTGGCCCCGATCAGGCCCGCAACTTCGTGGATGACTTTATGGAACAGCTCAAGTCCGAGCAGGGCAACTTCGAAACGCAGATGCAGCGCCAGTTGCGCAATATGCTGCAAGATCTGGGGGTGCCGCGCCAAAACGAGATGGATGAGCTGCGCGGTCGCCTCGACCGACTGGAGCGTCAGGTGAGGGATCTCGAAAATCGTCTCTGGCGCTAGGCTGCTCTGAGGGCGACACGAACCGATTGACGTTAAAGTTAGTTTTGATTTGTGTGTTGAGGGACGGTCTGTGGATGGTCCTAAAGCACCAGTTTGATGATCTTAGGGAGAGCTCGTTTTGCGGGAAATTCTGATCAGCGCAGCGGTGATGTTGACCTGCTGCATTGCGTTGGTGGTTACGTTGATTGTGGGCAGTGGGCGCGATCGCGCGATCGCCGCCAACCTCGATACGGCTGCCCCTTCGTCCCAGGCGATCGCCGCTGAAACCGCCGTGATTGCCCAAGCACCGGGTGCCGAGGCCCTGATGCCCAAGCCCGTCGTCACCGAAGACGAAGAGGTCATCACCACGGACTCCGGCTTGCAGTATGTGGAGCTGGTTCCGGGCACCGGCGCAACGCCCAGCAAGGGCCAAACGGTCACCGTTCACTACACCGGTACGCTGACCAACGGCAAGGTTTTTGATAGCTCGCGCGATCGCGGTCGGCCCTTCTCCTTCCGCATCGGGGTTGGCCAGGTGATCAAGGGCTGGGATGAAGGGGTCGGCTCGATGCAGGTTGGCGGCCGGCGCAAGCTGATTATTCCAGCGGATCTGGCCTACGGGTCTCGCGGCGCTGGTGGCGTCATTCCGCCGAACGCCACGCTGATTTTCGACGTAGAGCTGCTCAAGATCAGCTAAGGTAACCCCCAAGAAACCAAAAAGCCCCCAAATTGGGGGCTTTTTGGTTTTGAGTCGCGCGCTTATTCGTGCAGCGGCGCTGAAGACTCTAGGGCTAGAGAAGGGCGATCGCCCACGCAAATCCGGACTTCCCGCGTGTACTCAGACATATAGGACAGCAGCGCCCGGATCAAGAACAGCACCCCCAGCATCTCTAGACCTTCCTCAATCAGCGTCATCACGGCCCAAATCATGGGATTCATCTGCTGGGTGGAGGACAGGTAGAGGCCCGCAACCATTTCCATCCCCAAAGCGCCTCCTAGGTAGGCAGCCATAGCCAGCCAGATCAGGCGCTGAATCTTTTGGGGCAGGTGCCGGAAGAAGGGAATATAGAGAGCCATCACCACAGTCACGCCCAGCAAAGCCGGCAGCAGCCAAGCATAGTGAAAAATGCCGGTCGTCTCGACCACACTCTTCACAGGTCGGCCGATTTTTTCATGGATGCTCAGACCTTCATCGAGCCCCAGAAACAGAAAAATGCCTGCTAAGCCAGTCCAGTAGTGCCGGTAGCGATCGCCCTCAGTTCCCTTTTTGAGCGCGATTAAGGTGGTCAGTCCAGCGCACAACAGCAGCGATAAAGTTGAGTAGAGCGTCGGGAGATTTTTCTCGCGATTCACATCAAAAATCTTCGCCACCAAACAGGCCGCACCCGGCTCGCAGCCATAAAACGCAGTCAATGACTGACTAATGAAGCTAGCTCCCAAGAGACCTAAAATCACAAAACTCAAGAACTTGACTAAGCGGCGGGGAGAAATAGAAAGCATCGTTGAGTGGCCGGGTGGAATGGGTATTGAGCTGAGGTCAAGGACCCAGCAAGCAAAGCGCTAAGCTGACACACCATCAGTTCGCTAGGCGGCGTTCCAGGGCTGAGAACCTCACTCCTCAGATTACCCACAAGGTTATGAACTATTTAAGAGGAGATTATAGAAACTCGCAAATTAATGATGAAGTTTTTTACAGCAAGAAATTTTCTCGAAACCACTTAAAAAAAGTATCGAGGCGAGAATTTTTGGTCGGCAAATTTGCTTAAATGAATGACGTTTTTTAGGCGATCGGGCTGATGTTTTAGCGGCTATTTGTGTAGGGAGACGCGGGAGCCGCATCTAGGGCCAAAGCAGGGCGATCGCCCACGCGAATTCGCACTTCCTGCGCATAGTTCGCCATGTAGGACAGCAGCGCATAGATCAAAATCAGCACGCCTGCCATTTCGAGACCCTCTTCGATCAGGGTCATCATTGCCCAGAGCAAGCGGTTCCACTGCTGAGCGTAGGAGACGTAGAGACCCGCCAGCATCTCCATCCCGACGGCGCCGCTGAGAAAGGTCGCCAGGGCTGCCAGGACAAGGCGGCGGCTCTGCTGGGGGAGGCGCTGCCAAAACGGCTGGTAGAATCCCAGGACAATCACGACGCCAGCTAGAGCGGGCAGCAGCCAAGCGTAGTGAAAAATGCCGGTGGTATTCACAACCCCTTTGATCAGCTTGTCTATCTTTTCGTGGAAGCTCAAAGCTTCATCCATTCCCAAGAACAAAAAGATGCCAGCAAGTCCTGTCCAATGATGGCGATCGCGATCGCCCTCGGCTCGCTTTTGCAGCGCAATCATGGCCAAGAGTAGGGCGCATAGCACCAGCGTCAAAGTCGAATAAAGGGACGGCAAATTTTTTTCTCGATCGACATTTACGAACTTAGCCAGGGAGCAAATAAAGCCTGTTTCACAACCATAAATAGCCGTGAAAAATTGACTAACTAAACTCGCTCCAAGGAGGCCTAGAACGACAAAGCTCAAAAACTTGGTTAGGCGGCGGGGAGAAATAGAAAGCATGGTTGAGGGCTAGAAAAAGAAGGAGTGCGCTGGCGTCAGGGGCTAACCCACACAGCGCTGGACCCATGTTTCAAGGCGATCGCCCTGGCATAGCTCGGGTACAAGAGCCTGCATTTTCAGGATATCCCCAAGATTATTTATAGTTTAAGAGAAAATTATAGAAAGACACAAAATTATTATGGATTTTCTTGCAGCGGACAGATTTTGCTGGAGCTTTAGCAGCGCAGTCAGGCAAGAGTTTGAGGCTCTGAGAAACGCTTTCTAAACGTTCATATTTTCCGTATTTTTCACTTGTAAGGTATTAATTAATACTAGTTAAATGGCTAGGCAAAGTATCAATTAATACCGACTTAATAATCCTGTTTTTTAGTTAGCTTGGGCGATCGCCTCTTATCCCAAGCCTCATACAAAAACTGCGCGATCGCCTCACTCAAAACAATTACGGAGGCGATCGCGCAGAGCAAATTATTTAAGATACAAAGCTTTTATTCGCAGACTGTTAGCCGCGCTACACCATCGGAGATCGCCCCTAGTGGGTGCTCTTGAGGTTAAGGAAGTTGGTGAACTGCGGCTCAAAGAGGAAGCGCACCGTGCCCACCGGACCGTTCCGGTGCTTGGTGATGATCACCTCCGCCACCCCGCGATCGGGCGTGTCGGGGTTATAGTACTCGTCGCGGTAGATCATCATGATCAAGTCCGCGTCTTGCTCGATACTGCCGCTCTCCCGCAGGTCAGACATCATCGGGCGCTTGTTGGTGCGAGACTCCACGTTTCGGCTGAGCTGGGACAGGGCCACCACCGGCACGCTCAGCTCCCGCGCCAGACCCTTGAGCGCCCGCGTAATTTTTGACAGTTCCTGCACGCGGTTGTCGCCGCCGCCCTCCATCAGCTGGAGATAGTCGATGATGATCATGCCCAAAGCGCCCCCCTGCTCAGCCTGGAGGCGGCGCGCCCGCGATCGCATCTCCGTCACGCTGATGTTGGGCGTGTCATCGATGAAAATCGGCAGCTCCGACAGCACGCTGATGGCGTGGCCCAGGGGCTCCCACTCGTCCTGGCTGATTCGGCCCGAGCGGAGACGGCTGCTTTCGATTTTGGCCTCGCTGGAGAGCAGACGATAGATCAGCTGCTCCTTCGACATTTCCAGGCTGTAGACCGCCACGGGCAAGCGGTGGATACCGGCGATGTTGCGGCCCACCTGGAGACAAAAGCTGGTTTTGCCCATGGATGGACGCCCCGCGACGATCACCAGGTCCGATCGCTGGAAGCCCTGGGTCATGGCGTCGAGATCGTAGAAGTTGCAGGGCAGCCCCGACAGCGCGGTTCCCGTAAAGCGGCTCTCGATCTCCGAGAAGGTCGTGGTCAGAATATCGGCGGTGGCGGTCAGGCCGCTCTGGGGCCGATCTTGGGTGATGCTAAAAACTTTTTGCTCAGAGTCATCGAGGACTTTCTCGATGGGGGAGCTGGTTTCAAAGCCTAGTTCAGCGATTTCGTGGCCCACTCGGATCAGCTTGCGCCGGAGGTACTTGTCCATGACCAGATTGGCGTACTGGTCGATGTTGACGGCGCTGATGGTGCGGTCGACGAGCTGGGCTAGGCGGCTCTGGCCGCCGACTTTGTCGAGGCGGTTGTTGTCCTGCAGCCAGGCGGTGACGCTCATCAGGTCTGTCGGCTTGCCCTGGCTGTGGAGGATGAGCATGGACCGATAGATATTCTGGTGGGCGCTGATATAAAAAGCGTCCGGATTGAGAATGTCCGCAATTCGGCTAATGGCTTCTGGGTCCAGCAGAACGCCGCCCAGAATCGCCTCTTCCGCGTCGATGTTTTGGGGCGGGACGCGATCGCTAATGGGCTGAAAGCTCGGTTCCTGAAGCATGGGAGAAACAGCGGAACACTGGATTGAGATGAAATAGGGGGCTGAGGACCGGCCCAAAGGCTCGGCTCAACCCCCTCCATGATGCTAGAAAATGACGAAAGTCGCCGACGGGCGATCGCGCCATGAGTCCTAGGCGCTCACCCTACTTAGCGGTGACCTGAACTTCGACAACCGCGCTCACTTCGGGATGGAGCTTCACTTCCACCTTGTAGGAGCCGAGCTTGTGAATTTCAGGAACGGTGATGCCCCGGCGATCGACTTCTTGCTTGGTGACAGCGGCGATCACGTCAGCCACATCTTGGTTGGTGACGGTTCCGAAGATCGCCTCGTTTTCGCCCAACTGCTTCTCGATCGTGAAGCGGCCGATGGTCTCGAGCGCGGTCTTGCGGGTTTCAGCCTCTTTCTTCTCTTCGAGGAGACGCTGACGCTCGAGCTCACGGCGGCGCTCAACCTGCTTGAGGATGCCAGGGGTCGTCGGCACAGCCAATCCCTGGGGAATC
Source organism: Geitlerinema sp. PCC 7407 (assembly GCF_000317045.1). NCBI lineage: Bacteria > Bacillati > Cyanobacteriota > Cyanophyceae > Geitlerinematales > Geitlerinemataceae > Geitlerinema > Geitlerinema sp. PCC 7407. The sequence goes on along the minus strand of NC_019703.1, from coordinate 795,958 downwards.
AGGTAGTTGCGAGCGTAGCCAGGAGCGACGCTAACCAGGTCACCGGCTTTGCCGAGCTTGAAAACTTCTTTATTTAGAACGAGTTGAACTTGCTTTGCCATGTCTTTCCTGCGGGTTCTCTACTGCGCGTACTTCAAGGGGCCGCCTTATTGGCAACCCCTACAGCCCTTGGGTTTGTGCCTCAACGTTGCAGCCATCGCTGACGCCTGAGCGACAGGAATCTGGAAACAGCGCGATGGGGGGCGCTCACTGACAGCGTTTCCACTTCTGGAAGGAAGTCCGTAGACAGAGGCCCGAACGGCAGGACAGCCAAAACCGTCACCGAGTGGATCCGATGCCGCTGTGAAAATCGCTGTAAGCGCAATGGTACATAATACCGAGAAGCGGTAGGCGATCGCAACCAGCGCGTCTATTTGCCACGGGAGGGGCGATCGCCCGTTCAGACCGCCAGCAGGCTAAAAAACATCCTTGCGGCCCCGCAGCCGGCTAAAGGTTTGCACGCCGTCTTGGGCCGCCATAGCCGTCTGGAGGGCCGGGAGATCCCAGCGCAAAAAGGGATTGGTGCGCTTCTCGACCCCCAGCCAGGCCGGGATCGTGGCCTCTTGGCGCTGGCGCGCTGCCTGGACCTCGGCCCAGCGCCGCTGCAAGTCGGCGTTGCCGCCCTCGACGGTCAGGGCAAACTGAAGATTTTTCAGGGTGTACTCGTGGGCGCACCACACCTGGGTCTGGTCGGGGAGCGATCGCAGCTTGCTCAGGGAGTCCACCATCTGGGCCGGCGTCCCCTCAAACAGCCGCCCGCAGCCCCCCGAAAACAGCGTGTCGCCGCAAAACAAATGGCCGGGCTGGTCCGCTGCGGCGGGCGGGAAATAGTAGGCGATGTGGGCGCGGGTGTGACCGGGCACAAACAGCACCGTTGCCTCGCGCTGCCCAAAGGTCACGCGATCGCCCTCCACCAGGAACACGCTCTGGCCCGGAATCCGGCCCCGGTCCTCCGCGCCGCCGTACACCGTCGCCTCCGGAAAGGCCGCCAGCAGCGGGCGATTGCCACCCACATGATCGCCGTGGTGGTGGGTATTGAAAATCGCCACCAGACGCGCCCCCAAGCGACGGAGCTCGGCCAAAACGGGCTCCGCCTCGGCAGGGTCGACCACGGCAGCGGTGCCCGAGGAGGCGTCGTAGAGCAAAAAGATATAGTTATCCGACAGAGCCGGGAGACGCAGCACTTCCATAGCCGTCAAAAATAGGTCCGCAAAGGGGTGGGCACGTTCAGCTTCTTCATTTTAGGAAACTGCCTGCTCAGCGGATTTTGGAAAATTCCCCGTGAAAATTCGGACAAGGGGCGATCGCTCCCCCAATTCAGGGCATTCTGGAAGACAACCAGCCCCACCGCTCCCAAAGCCAGGGATTGGCCACCAAAATTTCCCTGGGTGTCCCGTTTTTGGAACGATTTTGGTTCACCATCTATCCCCCATCCATCAATTAGCGGCGTCATGGTAGAGGAAATATTCCGCGTTCGCGTCTTGGGATACTGCAATCTCAGCAGCGAGCAGATTTTGGCCCAGCTAGAGCGCGCAGGAGCCCCCAGCCTCATCACCCTCCGCGGAGAATACCTGATCGTGCTGGAGCGGACCGGCGAGTGCTACTTCATCAGCTCTGCCTACGGGGTTTGTCAGTACTACTACACCGTCCAGGGCAGCCGCATTTTCCACGGGGATACGGTCCTGGGCGTGCTCAAGCAGGCGCAACTGCCCTGGGAGTGGAACTGGCGATCGCTGGCCGAGCTGGCCATCTTCGACCATCCCCTCGAAAACCGCACCCTCCACCCCGCCGTCGAGCGGGTGCCCGAGCGCAGCGTCCTGCACTTCCGCAATGGCGCCCTCCAGCGCACGACCCTGGCCTGGGAAGATCTCCATCCCCGCGCCAAAGCGACGCCCCGCCTCGCCCTCGACGCCCTCAACCGCAGCGTGCAGGAGTGGGGCGGCAAAGATCCGGTGGTCTCCATTTCTGGCGGGTTTGACTCCCGCGTGCTCCTGGCCAGCGCCCTCAAGGTGGGCTATCGGCCGTCCCTGGTGACGATGGGGTTCGAGGACAGCACAGACGTGATCATCGCTCAGCAGATCGCCAGCGCCCTGGGCCTGGAGCTGCGGCGGGTCCAGCTGCGCATCGAGGACTACCTGGCCTACGGCCCGCTGATCAGCGCCCTCACCAACGGCACCAAGACCGCTCGCCACTGGCACACCTACCTGTACACTCGGGCAGCAGGCTTCGATCCGCAGCAGCCGTTTTTTGTCGGCACCAATGGGGCCTGGGCCAAGACGGTGTATTTCGACCGGGGCATCCATGCGCTGTACCAGAGCTGGCGATCGCCCGAACAAAGCCTGCGCACCGTCTGCCAGCAGAAAGTCAATCCGATTTTTACCCCTGCTGAGCTGGGATTTCTGAATCCAGCTTTGGGAGAACGCCTGGGACCAGAGGCCCGCAGCGCCACCGCCGAAACGCTGGTAGAGCTGTGTCACCACAGCTTTTTGCCGGGGCTCGATCGGCTCTATCTGGAGCAGCGGGTGCGCAACTTTATGGGCAATGGCATGAAGCTCTACAGCGAAAGCGTGGCGTGGCGGGTGCCGTTCCTAGAGCGCGACTGGGTCGCTACGGTGTGGAACCTGTCCCGCTCGTGGAAACTGGGCCACAACTGGCACCGCTACGCCCTCCAAAAGAACTATCCCCGCCTGCTGGACTTCCCAGAGCAGGGCAAGGCCGTGCGCACTGCGGTGCGGGCGCCCTTCCGCTACTGGCACCCCAAGAGCTACCGCTACCCCATCGTGGGCTACGCTCGCTATCCTGAGTGGTTCGCCAGCCCGGCGATCGCGGATTTTGTGCGATCGCACGCGGACCTGCTGTCGGAGCTGATTTCTCCAGAGGGCATCGAGGCCGTGCTAACAGACCACCAAACCACCCAAAAGCGGACTCCCGCCGTTGCCTTCTTGGTGACCATGGTGTTCTGGATTCAGCACCTACAGCATCTGAAATAACGACGGACAAGCGCTAATGATCAGGCCGTCTTCGCCAGAATCTCCCATGGGCAACTCTCTGCTGATTACCCACACCTACCTGCCGCGGGTCGGGGGCCGCGAAAATTATTACCATCACTTGTTTAGCCAGCTGGCTCCCCAGGCGGTGATCGTGACGCCGGACCAGACGGGCGACTACGCCGAGTTTGACCAGCAGTACGCGCTGCCAGTGGTGCGGGTGGGGCCGCTGAGTGACAAGTGGTTTCGCTGGGGGCGACCGGGCCGCGCCAAATGGCTGCGATCGCTGGTGCCGCTGTGCCGCCAGCACCGGATTCGCGTTGTCCACTGCGGCCTGGTGCTGCCGGACGGCATCTCGGGCTGGCTCCTGGCCCAGACCCTGGGGCTGCCCTACGTGGTCTACACCCACGGTAAAGAAATCCTGGAGCACGCGGCTGACCCCAAAACCGCGCCGCTGATGCAGCGAGCCCTAGAGGGGGCCAGTCGGGTCGTGTGCAACAGCCACTACACCGGGGAGCTGCTGCGGGACGTCGGAGTGACCCCCAGCAAGATCGTGCGGCTGTGCCCGGGCGTGGATGCCCAGGCCTGGAGCACAGCGCCAGCAGCGGAGCAGCTAGCGGCCTTGCGCCAGCGTCACGGGCTGGGCGATCGCCCCGTGATCTTGACGGTGACGCGGCTGATCGAGCGCAAGGGCTGCGACGTGATGATGCGGGCCATGGGCCAGATTTTGGCGCAGTGCCCTGAGGCGGTGTACCTGATCGTGGGCGAGGGCCCGGAGCGATCGCGCCTTGAGGCCCTGCGGGACGAGCTGGGGCTCCAGAACTCGGTGATTTTTGCCGGGGCCGTATCGGACGAGGACCTGTTGGCGTACTACTATGCCGCTCAGGTGTTTGCCATGATCAGCCGCCAGCCTGCGGGCAGCCACGAGGTTGAGGGCTTCGGCATTGTCTACCTGGAGGCCAACGCCTGCGGCCTGCCGGTGGTGGCGGGCCGCAGCGGCGGCGTCCCCGACGCGGTAGTGGACGGAGAAACCGGCTATCTCGTCGACCCTGAAGACCCGCAGGCTGTGGCGATCGCGGTGGGGCGACTGCTGGCCGATCCGGACCTGCGCCAGCGCCTCGGCAGCCAGGGCCGCCAGCGAGCGGAGCAAGATTTTTCGTGGCGGCAGGCGGGCGATCGCCTCCGGCACCTGATCGCCGAGGTCGCCGCCGAAACGCCCCCGCGATCGCTCCCCGTCGCCGCCCTGCGGACGGTGCCTCTGCTGCTCCAGCGCCACCTTTTTGAGTCCTAGAACCCCCGTGAAAATTTCTCTGGTCGTCAGCGATCTTTCCAAAAGCGGCGTCGGGCGCTGGGGGGGTGCCGTGCGGCCCTTTTTGCTCAGTCAGGCCCTGCGCCAGCTCGGCCACAGCGTCGAAATCCTCGGCTTCAATCGCGAGGTCAGCGCGCCCACCCGCTCTCAGATCGACGGCATCCCCATCGCCGCCTGGCCAGCGCGCCCCTACCCGCCCTTTCTCACCAGCGCTCGCCAGCTCCTCCAGCACCTCGACGGCGACCTGATCTACGCCTACAAGCTCAAGGCCACCAGCTTTGGTCTGGCGCTGCTGCACCGCCGCCTGCGGGGCCGACCGGTCCTGCTGGACATCGACGACTGGGAGCTGGGACTCCACGGCGGCGAAAACTTTGCCTATCGGCCCTCGCCCCGGCAGCTGGCGCGGGATCTGCTCAAGGCCAACGGCGCTCTGCGCAATCCCGACCATCCGCTGTACCTCCAGTGGGCCGAGGGCTGGGTCGCCCAGGCCGACGCAGTGACGACCCACACGCAGTTTATGCAGGCCCGATTTGGGGGCGTTTACCTGCCCAATGGCAAAGACGTCCACCGCTTTGACCCCGATCGCTACGATGCCCAGGCCAGCCGCGATCGCTACGGGCTGGCCGGTTACCGTGTCTTAATGTTTCCGGGTGCCCCCCGTCCCTACAAGGGAATTGAAGATGTGCTGGTGGCCCTCGACCAGCTCGATATCCCGGACCTGCGGCTGGTAATCGTGGGCGGCAGTCCCTACGACGACTACGACGAGCAGCTGCGATCGCGCTGGGGCCGCTGGATTGTCCAGCTGCCGCCGGTGCCCGCCGAGCAGATGCCCGAGGTCGTGGCGGCGGCCCACGTGGTGGTGGTGCCTCAGCGCAACCACCCCAACGCCCTGGCCCAGTTTCCCCTCAAGCTCACCGACGGCATGGCCATGGCCAAGCCGATCCTGGCCACGACGGTGGGCGATATTCCCCAGATTTTGGGGGAGGCGGGGTACCTGGTGCCCCCTAGCGCGCCGAATCAGATCGCGGCGACGCTGCAAACGATCTTCGGGGAGTGGGAGGGGGCGCTAGCGCGCGGTCAGCAGGCGCGTCGCCGGTGCGTGGAACACTATAGTGTGGAGGTCATGGCCGATATTTTGGCGCAGCTGCTGGCTCGCTGGCAGTCCTAGCGCGATCGCCAGTTTGTTTTGTTTGGTGAGTTTGTCTTGGTTGTCAGTCGCCTATCCGACGAGTCATTGCACCCTATGTCCCCCAATCAGCTTCTGCTCAAATTCGCTGCGCGATCGCCCGCTTTGATCGGGCTCACCATGGTGCTGGGCTTCTCGGGAGCCATCTTCAACGGGGTCAGCGTCACGCTGGTGGTGCCGATTTTGCTGAGCTTCCTGGGCCAAGAGATCAATCTCCAGGGCGCTCCCCCGGTGATCCAAAAGTCCATGGCCTTTTTTGATGGCTTTGAGCCCGATGTGCGGCTGGCCCTGCTGACGGGGATGGTGCTGCTAGCGATCGGCCTCAAAAACCTAGCCACCTACGCCAGCGTCATCACCTCCAGCTTTCTGTCGCGGCGGCTGACGCGGGACCTGCGCAAGGAAGCGCTGCGGCTGCTTCTCGAGGTCGATCTGGCCTTCTATGCCCAGATTCGCATTGGGGACTTGGTCAACCGGGTAGGCGAGCAGGTCAATCGCACCGCCGCCGGCATCCGCTCCATGATCGACATGGTGACCACCACCATCACGATTTTGGTGTTTGTGGCCCTGCTGCTGTCGATTTCTTGGCAGCTCACCCTCGCTTCGTCGGTGCTGCTGGCGGTGATGGCGGTGATCAACCAGATTTTTATTGGGCGAGCGCGGGAGTTTGGCCGCATTCTCTCCAAGGTTTCGGGAGTCTATTCGGCACGGCTGATCGAGGTGCTCAACGGCATTCGCACCATTCGCGCCAGCGGCACCGAAGACCGGGAATACGCCAAGGTCGAGACGCTGATCCAGGAGCGCGAGAAGATTGACTTTAAGTCGTCGGCCAACTATGCGGCGATCGGCCCCATTAACGAAATGACGGGCATTATCACGGTGTTCGCCATTGTGTTTTTGGGCCGGGTGTTTTTTGCCGAGCAGCTGGTGTCCCTCTCGACGGTGCTGCTGACCTACCTGTTTGTGCTGTTTCGGACCCTGCCCCTGATCAGCAGCCTAAACAATATTCGCAGCCAGTTTGCCAACTTTAGCTCTAGCACGGAGGTGGTGGCGGACCTGCTGCGCCGGGACAACAAGCCGTTTATGGCCAATGGTCAGGTTCCCTACGAGTCGATCCGGGAGGGCATCCGGTTTGAAAATCTGTCTTTTCAGTACCCCTCGGGGGAGGGCTGGGTGCTCCAGGACGTGACGCTGGACCTGCCGCGGGGGACGACCCTGGCGCTGGTGGGCGCGTCGGGGGCCGGCAAGTCGACCCTGGCGGATCTGCTGCCGCGCTTTTATGACCCCCAGGAGGGCCGCATTCTGATCGATGGGGTGGACCTGCGGGACTACGAGCTGCGATCGCTGCGGCGGGGCATGGGCATCGTGAGCCAGGACACCTTTTTGTTTAATGACACGGTGCGCAACAACATCGCCTACGCGGCGGACGATGCGACGGAGGCCAGCATTATCGAGGCGGCCAAGCGGGCCAACGCCTACGAGTTTATTCAAAAGCTGCCCCAGGGCTTTGACACCAAGCTGGGCGATCGCGGCATTTTGCTGTCGGGGGGCCAGCGCCAGCGGATCGCGATCGCCCGCGCCCTCCTGCGAAACCCCGAGATCTTGATCCTCGATGAAGCCACCAGCGCTCTAGACACCGTCTCCGAGCGCCTAGTCCAAGAGGCCATCGACGAGCTGAGCCGCAACCGCACCATTTTGGTGATCGCCCACCGCCTCTCAACCATCCAAAAAGCCGACCAGATCGCCGTAATGGAGCAGGGACGCGTGGTCGAAATCGGCAACCACCACGAGCTATTGCAGCGCAACGGCTACTACACGCGCCTGCACCGGATGCAGTTCTCCGGCGACAACACCGAGGCGATTCGGGCTGCACGCGAAACCGCCGTCATGGAGCTGTCGTACCAGGCACGCACCCAGCTCAACGGCATGCTGGGCTCCCTCAAGCTGATCGTCGACGGCATGGCAGACACCCCCGAGGAGCAGGAAAAGCTCACCGAGGAGGCCTATTTCGCGGCGATCGCCCTGCTCAAGAATCTCGAATCCATCGAGCTGCGGGCGCGGACCTAGCGCTCTGGAAATCCCGGCCGGCACCGAAAGAGATCTAGTGAGAAGTACGAAATTTCCTGGGGGAGGCCTGTAGACTAGAGTCCTGATGGCGCAATGGGTGCAACCTGCGATCGCCCGTGCGCTGCCACGCCTTTTCTTCCCCTTGTGAGTTTCGCCCCAGAGTCTCCATGAGTCACGCTTCAGAGTCGGCCTCACTCCGCGTTTTGATCGTCGAAGATGACCCCATGATGCAGTTGGGTCTCGAGCAAGCCCTCGCCGATCAGACCGACATCACCCTCGTAGGTCAAGCCGAAGACGGTTACCTTGGCGTCGAAGCGGCCCTCCGCCTCAAGCCCGATCTTGTCGTCATGGACATCGGCCTGCCGCGCCTGGACGGCATCGCCGCCACCAAGCAGATCAAAGACGCCCTCCCAGACGTCCGCGTCGTGGTCTTGACCTCCCACACCACCGAAACCGAAATTATCGCGGCCCTCTCCAGCGGTGCCGATGCGTACTGCATCAAGGGTTCTAGCGTTGATCGTCTCCTCGCGGCGATCGCCGCCGCCCAGGAAGGAGCCACCTACCTCGACCCCCAAATCGCCCGCCTCGTCATCGACCACCTGCGGCCGCCCACCACCAACAACAATTTGGGTCAGCTTTCGGAGCGAGAGACAGAAGTTCTCAAGCTCATGGTCGAAGGCTACAGCAATCCCGAAATCGCCGCCGCCCTCTACCTGAGCCCCAACACCGTCAAAACCCACGTTCGCGGCATCATGAACAAGCTCGCCGTTGACGATCGCGTCCAGGCCGCCGTGGTGGCGCTGCGCTCCGGTCTCGTGAGCTAGGGCACCCAGCCAGCCTGCTTTGAGCAACGCCTTTTTAACAAAAAAGATGCCCCTTCTCAGAGGCATCTTTTTTGTTGAGTTAGAAAGCAGACACTTTTCACAAGCGGGCGATCGCTCAACCTAGCGTTCAAAACAACACTTTTCAACTTCATTCTTTCAGGGGTTTAAAGCATCTTGAAGAGGCAGCCTTGTCATCTAGAAATCGCTTTGATCTACGCAAATCTAGAGATGTTCAAAGGCTTTTAAGCCGTGTCTCGAGGCCCGAAGCGCCACTCTCGACATACACCTTTTCTCTAATCTACAACCCGCAGCAGGCCCCGCCGTAAGCCCTCAAAAACGCGATCGATATTTGCTCGATCTTCTCGACTCAAAGCGTGCTTAGTCAGCAGCGCATTCATAAAAAGCTGTTGGTCAGCCCGCGTGATTCGGTGAGAGCGAAAAATGCGTTCTACTACCTGTTCGATGGACCCTAATGACGATTGAGCGGGAACTTGCATTACTGATGCACAAACTCAATGTGCATAGTATGCAAAAAAAATCACGGCTTCCCTGTGACCTGAGAAACCGTCAATTCGTGATCTCAAACACTCCAAGACGTGATGTAGCGCACGTCAGAAGAATACGCAGTTCAATAATTTACAATCTATCCGCGATCGCCCGCTTGTTGCAAGTATTTTCATCCATAACTTTGCGACAAATCATGATTTCTGACAGTGATATCGCGGAGGATTTCCTCAAAAGTGCGAACTCACGGATTCAAGCAAATTTCCTGACCTTCTCTTGAGAAGTTTCGCGCCTCCTTTTTGTTCCCAGACTCTAGAAATCACAAAGAAACGCAATCTTTCGCAAATAAGTTCAATCCAAAGTTTCTTAGGCGATCGCAAGCTTGCGCACAAACAAACAAGCATTTCTCTTTAGAAAATTCTCTTAAAATCAATCGAAATCCTATTAGACCTTGAGGAATTAACATCCATTTAACGAGTCATTTCTAGAGATAAGAATCTTGAGTTTTCAGTAGCCTCTGTAACGAAAAAAGACATTTCTTAGAGGCGCCTTAGCAGTGGGGTTCCGCGCGATCGCCCCTCAAAATGCCCCGATCAGCCCCAAAATCACCCTTTCAGCCAGCGCAGCCTCAACCAAAACCCCCTTCTTTGGTTGTCTAAAACACCCTTATTTCTTGAATGATTTTTTCTGTCGTTTTGGATAACCCTCATTAATATTTTGTTTTGTTGTAATTTCGCTTTACAATCTTGGCAACCCTGTCTTCCTACGCTTCAAATCTACGCTAAGTCTCCTTAGGAATCCCTATGAGCATTGGATACGTTGCCCTCGTCCTACATGCCCATCTGCCATTCGTTCGCCACCCCGAAAGCGACTATGTCCTCGAAGAGGAGTGGCTGTTTGAGGCAATCACGGAAACCTACGTCCCCTTGCTACGGGTATTTGAGGGACTCAAACGGGACGGGATCGACTTCAAAATGACCATGAGCATGACACCGCCGCTGGTGTCCATGCTGCGTGACCCTCTCCTCCAAGAGCGCTACGACGCCCACCTCACCAGCCTCGAAGAACTGATCGAGCTCGAAATCGAGCACAACAAGCACAACGGCCACATTCGCTACCTCGCCGAGCACTACGCCCAAGAATTTAGTGACGTCCGCGAAGTGTGGGAGCGCTACGGCGGCGATCTGGTCACCGGCTTCAAGCAGTTTCTCGACTCCAACAACCTAGAGATCATCACCTGCGGGGCCACCCACGGCTACTTGCCCCTGATGAAGATGTATCCCCAGGCTGTCTGGTCCCAGCTCCAAGTGGCCTGCGAGCACTACGAAGAAAACTTCGGTCGCCCGCCCAAAGGGATCTGGCTGCCGGAGTGCGCCTACTACGAAGGCCTCGAGCGCATGATCGCCGATGCGGGCCTGCGCTACTTCCTCACCGATGGACACGGCATCCTGTACGCCCGCCCTCGGCCCCGCTTTGGAACCTACGCGCCCATCTTCACCGAGACGGGGGTTGCCGTCTTCGGGCGCGACCACGAGTCCTCTCAGCAGGTCTGGTCCTCGGAGGTCGGCTATCCCGGAGCGCCCGAGTACCGCGAGTTTTACAAAGACTTGGGCTGGGAAGCTGACTACGAGTACATCAAGCCCTACATCATGCCCAACGGCCAGCGCAAGAACGTGGGCATCAAGTATCACAAAATCACCGGCCGCGGCCTCGGGCTCGGAGACAAAGCGCTCTATGACCCCTACTGGGCTCGGGAGAAGGCAGCAGAGCACGCCGGGAACTTCATGTTCAACCGGGAGCGCCAGGTCCAGCACCTGCACGATCTGATGCAGCGTCCGCCGATTGTGGTTTCTCCCTACGATGCAGAGCTGTTTGGCCACTGGTGGTACGAGGGACCGTGGTTTATTGACTACCTGTTCCGCAAGTCCTGGTACGACCAGCAAACCTATCGCATGACCCACCTGGCGGACTATCTGCAGGAAAACCCGACTCAGCAGGTTTGTCGTCCGTCTCAGTCAAGCTGGGGCTACAAGGGCTTCCACGAATATTGGCTCAACGAAACCAACGCCTGGATCTATCCTCACCTGCACAAAGCAGCGGAGCGGATGATCGAGCTGGCCAAGCGAGAGCCAGCGGATGAGCTGGAGTGGCGAGCGCTCAACCAGGCGGCTCGTGAGCTGCTGCTGGCGCAGTCGTCGGACTGGGCGTTCATTATGCGGACAGGGACGATGGTGCCCTACGCGGTGCGCCGGACGCGATCGCACCTAATGCGCTTCAACAAACTCTACGACGACGTCAACATCGGCAAAATCGACAGCGGCTGGCTCGAAAAAGTCGAAGCCATCGACAACATCTTCCCGAATATCAACTACCGCTCCTACCGACCGCTGTAGCGATCGCCCTTTAATTGCCCTTTGGGAAACTTCTCAGTACTACTGCCCCTGCCAAGCCGGAGCCCCAGCGCTCCGGCTTTCGCGTCAGTACCCCAGCGCCAACAAAAACCCCCTCCCACGAGACCGTGGGAGGGGGTTTGAAGTTTAGGCAAAGCGAGAGAAAACTTAGAAGTTCATCTCAGCCGCTTGCACCTTCTCAACTTGCTTCTTCTTCAGCACCAGCATGACTTGGGAAACCATGACGGCCACCAGGAAGGCAAGCAGGCCCTTGACGCGGTTGGGGCTCTGGAGCACGATTTCCACATCGCGCTGACCGAAACCACCCACGTTGGGGTTGTTGGTGAGAGCTGCACCCGCTGCCACGGTCTGGCCTTCGCTCACAGCGAGCTGAGGACCAGCGGGAACGGTATCCACAACGGTCTTGCCATCTTCGGTCGCGATCGTGACTTCAGCGCCACCGAGATCGGTCTTCGCGATCTTGCTGATGGTGCCAGCAGCCGAAGCGTTGTACACAGCGTTGTTCGACTTTTCACCGGTGGGGTACACCTGACCGCGGCCGCGGTTACCGCCCACGTGGATCTGGTACTTGCCGAAGTGAATAGCCTTGTTGGTCGCGGGGTCGGGAGAGAGCACCGGCACCACGATTTCTTGGTACTGCTCACCGGGCAGCGGGCCCACAAGCACGATGTTCTCTTGGGTGTCGCTGTAGGGCTGGAAGTAGAGGTCGCCGACCTTTTCCTTCAGCTCTTCAGGAATCCGATCCGCAGGAGCAACCTTGAAGCCATCGGGCAGCATCACAACTGCACCGACGTTCAGGCCGCCGAGGGAGCCATCGCCCTGCACCTGCTGAATGCTGGTGTCGTAGGGGATCTTGACCACCGCTTCGAAGACGGTGTCAGGCAGCACAGCCTGAGGCACTTCGACTTCGGTGGGCTTGGCGCCGAGGTGGCAGTTGGCGCAAACGATGCGACCGGTTGCTTCCCGGGGATTTTCGTAGTTTTGCTGAGCCCAGAAGGGATAGGCGGCCGCTGACTGGGGCAGGGCAAAATCACCTGCGACCAGGATGGCAATAGTGGCGATCGCCAGCAGCACACTCTTCGTGGCAAGCTTGACGCCACGAAGCCAGACCGCTGATAGGGAAACGCTTTTCATCTGCAACGAGGATAATCAGTAATGAAGGGCAAAGAAGTTTCAACTATGAGCCCGTAGCCTGAGAGCCTTGGGTCGCGGAAAAACCGCACTCACAATAATGGATGAATGATGGCGAGGCACTTGCCCGAGGCCGCTGCGGCTCTCACCGCACCCAAGACCCTAGCTCCACCAAGGCTGATCGCCCGTGCGGAAGTCCGTCTCGGTCCAAGTGGTGAACACAAGCTTGTCATCTTCCGTCACGTTAGCGTGGGCCAACGCCAGGGAGAGCGGAGCCGGGCCGCGCACAACCTTGCCGGTGTTGTCATACTGAGAACCGTGGCAGGGGCAGATGAACTTGTTCTCGCTAGCGTTCCAGGGCACAACACAACCCAAGTGGGTGCAAACGGCGTTGAGGCCGTAGTCTGCCACACTCTTGTCATCGGTGACGATAACGTAGGTCGGATCGCCTTTGAGGCCTTGCGCCAGGACGCGCTCACCAGCATTGTGGGTCGACAGGAAGTTGCTAACCACAATGTCATTTCCCAGAGCGTCTTTTGCGGTCACGCCGCCGCCGCCGCCACCGCTAGAAGGGGGGATGAAGTACTTGACCACGGGATACAGCGCTCCCAAGGCCGTACCCGTAACCGCCCCAAACGTGAGGAAATTCATGAACTGACGACGCCCCATGCTGGGTACGTCAGAAGAACCAGAAACTTGAGTCATGACTTATGCTGAGGTACGTGTCCTTGATGTATTTTCGCAGACCGCTCTAAACAAAACTCTAGAATTTTATCAGTTTGATCTCCTGAGTCTTGGAGGCTAGCCGATACAAGGGACTCAGGATGAAAAACTTTATTTGTAAAGTTAGGTTACAAAACCTCGAAGAGCTGATAGCCTGCGCGTTCTAGAGCTTGGTTACACTTTTTGAAGTTAGCATTACCGCTTGGCAAAAAAGCCTTCGTTTTTGTAACAAAATGTAAAGGATATCGTCGCAAAATCCGCATGACTGGCTTGGAGTTACATCAGCTATTGGTAGAGAAGTGGGGTCGCTCCTACGACATCCAACTGCGCCGCACCCAGGGCAAAATCTTTGTGCAGGTGATGTGGAAGTACCTGGAGCAGGCGTCTTTCCCGATGACGGAGACCGAGTATTTCAGCCACCTGGAGGCGATCGCCGCCTACTTGCAGGCTTGGGGCGGCGTCGAGCAGATCCAAAGCTACATCGCCACCACAAAGGAACGGCCTCGCTTGGGCAAGGCCGTCAGTATCCCCCTGGATCTGGGGGAGCGAGCGTCTGAATGGCTCCTTGAGGAATTTTGAAGGGCGATCGCCCCTAGCGCCCCAGCAGCGCCACCAGTCCGGCACCACCAAAATAGAGGCCTATCACCGCTCCTCCCAGCATGCTTTGGGTCAGCGGGTCCGTCGAGGGCGTGATCACCGCCCCTAACACCACGGCCCCCAGCACCACCGTGCGCCAGCCTGACAGCATCTTCTTGGACGACACGATGCCCAGCACGCCCAGCAAAAGCTGGAGCACCGGGATTTGGAAGGCCAAGGCGGTGCTAAACAGCAGCGCTAGGACCATTTCAAAGTAGCGATCGATGGACCAAAACTGCTCAACGACGCCCCCGCCATAGTTGATAAAAAACTGCAGCGCCGCCGGAGTCAGGGCAGTGTAGGAAAAGGTAAGACCGACCACAAACAGAACGGTCGACCCTAGCACGATGGGGCCGACAAAACGCCGCTCGCGACGGGTCAACCCGGGCAGCACAAACTGCAAGATCTGGTAAACGATAAACGGGGTCGCCATCAGCAGGCCGCTGTAGACAGCCACTTTGACAGACACAAAGAAATATTCGCCTGGGGCAAGCTGTACAAACTTGACGCCCTGAGCCGGTTGCTGTAGCAGCACCACAATCTGGTCGACGACGGCAAAGCAGCCAATCGTGGCAGTGAGCACCGCGATCAGCGAATAGAAGATGCGTATGCGCAGCTCTTCTAGGTGGTCAAAAAGGCCCATCTCGACATCATCTGGCAAGTCATCTTCATCAGAATTCTCGCTGCCAGCGGTCCCTGAAAACATGGACGGACCTGCATGGAGGGCAGGATCGAGATTTGGCTGCGGGGCAGTATCCAATTCCGAAGGGGGTGTCATGGGCCAAAACTACTGCGAGAGTCGCTCACTATTGTATCGAGGAGCGTTACAGACTGCGGCAGACCCGTGGCAGAGACATCGCTGGGCTTTTCGCTAGAAACACGCACAAGCAGGGCAAGAGCGCTAGACATTCTCCCCAAGCCTGCCCGCTCGATTCACGCAGAGACGAGGTTCCGTCGGTTGTCGAAACTTCATAACTTTTTCTGAGAAGCTAATAACACGGTGAAGAGTAGGTAAAGATACGGCCGTGTGTCTAGCGATTAGGTTTGGCGGCTGATTAGTATGAGCCTTAGCAACTTGCGTGTATTCGCGCAGCTGTGCCCCCAGTTTACGTTGCGCCTTGGAAGCTGTTCCCCATCGTGTTTGAGCCTTGCTTTTAGCGGCATGCCTAAGTTGAAAAAACTGTAGATTATGTCAGGGTCATTGATGATTGTTTTGCTCAAGCAGGGTGTTTTTGAGGGCGATCGCAATCCAGCAAATGAGTTTTTCGCTGATTCACAGGCCTTAGTTTTTCTCATGCCGGCAAGCCCCCAATCAATTGGCTTTGAGATTGACGATTGGACCTGAGCTTAGAGCGCAATTCTCAAAAAATACTGCCAATTCATAGAGATGACGAACTCTTTTGAATATCGTTGAATTTCTTAGAAATTCGTCATTACTCAGGGCCTGACAGAGAGTTTTTTCATGCTCTCAATCAGAAATTTTTAGCAGCAGAATTGCTCGCCGATAAGACATGATGGCGTCTCTTCATTTGAGAGAAAGCCTCGGATAGTCTTGTCTGGCTGGATTCGTGCGGGCTGAATTTGGGTGCAGCCAGAACATCGATGAGTCAGTCAAATGTTGGTGGAGGTCACTAGAGACTTATGAATATTTCCTATAGAGATTTAGTTTTGGGCCGTACCCAGACTCAAACAGAAACCACTAAGGTCTCGATCACCTTTGAGTCTCTTTTTGGCGGAAAAATTTCTAGCACTATTTTTAGTGAATCTTTTTATCTTAGCCGCAATCTGGATGTGAAGATTGCCATCGAGCAAGGCTCATTTAAGAGCGCTGAAGAGCATTTCTTGCTCTTTGGCTACAAAGAGGGGCGATCGCCGACGCCCTTCTTCGATGAAAAATATTATCTTCAGCAAAATACGGATGTAGCGATCGCCATTCAGCAGGGCAAATTCGTCAGCGGTTTCGATCACTTTGTCCGGTTTGGTCAGTTTGAGGGGCGATCGCCCTTTGCCCAATTTGATACTGCCTACTATCTCCGTACCCACACGGATGTTCAGACCGGCATCAGCCAGGGCCTGGTTGCCAGCGCGTGGCAGCACTTTGTTTTCATCGGCCAAACCGAGGGCCGCAGCTTTAGCAGCAGTTTTGACAGCGCTTTTTATCTCCAGACCTACGGCGACGTCCAGGCAGCGGTCACGGCAGGATTTTTTACCAGCGCCATTCAGCACTACCTGCTGTTTGGCCAGTTTGAGGGCCGCCTGACCCGGCCTCCCGGCAGCACCCCGCCGCTGCAGCCTGCCGACACGATCGCGCCGACGGCTAGCCTGAGCGCCGGAAACATCACCACGGCGGGCAGCGCGACCCAAACCTTTACGGTCACCTTTGCCGACAATCGCGGGATTAATGCCGCGACCCTCGACAGCAATGATGTGCTGGTGACTGGCCCCAACGGTTTTTCGCAGCGGGCTCAGCTCGTCAGCGTGAATGCGGCGGGTAACGGCACGCCGCGCACCGCCACCTACCGGATCACCGCGCCGGGGGGGAGCTGGGACTTTGGCGACAACGGCACCTACCAGGTGGCGATCGCCGCCAATCAGGTCCGCGACACCAGCGGCAATGCCGTCGCAGCCGGATCTCTGGGGTCTTTTCGGGTGACGGTGCCCGATACCCAGCGGCCAACGGCCCAGCTGACCGCCAGCAATATCACTGCCGAAGGGGGCGAGACTCAAACCTTTACGATCACCTTCGCCGACAATGTGGGGATTGATGCGGCGACCCTCGACAGCAACGATGTGCTGGTGACTGGTCCCAATGGCTTTTCGCAGCGGGCTCAGCTCGTCAGCGTGAATGCGGCGGGCAATGGGACTCCTCGCACGGCAACCTACCGCATCACCGCGCCGGGGGGGAGCTGGAGCGTCGAGGACAATGGGGCCTATCAGGTGGCGATCGCCGCCAATCAGGTCCGCGACGTGAACGGGAACGCCGTGGCTGCGGGCACTCTGGGTTCGTTTCAGGTGAGCGTGCCGGACAGCCAGAGCCCCACCGCAACCCTGAGCGTCACCGACGTCACCAGCGAGGGAGCAACCAGCCAAACCCTGACGGTGACCTTCGCAGACAATGCAGGCATCGACGTTGCGACCCTCGATGGCAGCGACCTTTTGGTGACCGGCCCCAATGGCTTTAGCCAAAATGCCCAGTTCGTCAGCGTGAATCCAGCAGGCAATGGCACGCCCAAAACGGCAACCTACCGAATCACCGCCCCGGGAGGCAGCTGGGACTTTGACGACAATGGCACCTATCAAGTGGCGATCGCCGCTAACCAGGTCCGCGACACCAGCGGCAATGCGGTTTCCGGGGGCGCTTTGGGCTCCTTTGAGGTCAATGCGCCGGATACCCAGGCTCCCGCCGCGACGCTGAAGGCCGCCGACATCACCACCGTCGGCACCACCGAGCAGACCTTCACCGTCACCTTCACCGACAATGCCGGGATGGATGTTGACACCCTTGATGGCAGCGACGTTGTGGTCACCGGTCCCAACGGCTTTAGCCAAAATGCCCAGTTCGTCAGCGTGAATCCAGCAGGCAATGGCACGCCCCGCAGCGCGACCTACCGGATCAGCGCCCCGGGAGGCAGCTGGGACTTTGGCGACAACGGCACCTATCAGGTGGCGATCGCCGCTGACCAGGTCCGCGACACCAGCGGCAACGCCGTCACCGCCGGATCTTTGGGCAGCTTCCAGGTCAATGTGCCCGAGCAGATCCCGCCCACCGCCAGCCTGACCACCAACGACGTCGTCAACGGCACCACCCACACCTTTACGGTCACCTTCACCGACAACATCGCCCTCGACGCCAGCAGCCTAGACAGCAGCGACGTCGTGGTCACCGGCCCCAACGGCTTTAGCCAAAATGCCCAGCTCGTCAGCGTGGACACCGCTGGAGACGGCACGCCCCGCACCGCCACCTATCGCGTCACCGCCCCAGCCGGCCAGTGGTCCCCCAAGGACAACGGCACCTATCAAGTGGCGATCGCCGCTGACCAGGTCCTCGACACCAGCGGCAACGCCGTCGTCGCAGGCTCCCTGGGCACCTTCCAAGTCGCCGTCCAGACCCCCACCCAGCCCCTCGCCAACAGCGGAAACGCCACGCGCATCGAAGCCGAAAACCTCACCCTTGGCGGCGACTTCATCGTCGAGCCCGCAGGGACAACCAGCGCCTCTTTCGCCTCTGGCGGCAAATACATCGGCCTCGGTCTCCGAGGCAGCATCGACGGCCAGATCGGCACCGCCAGCACCACCTTCACCGGCACCGCTGGCTACTACGACCTCGTGGTGGCCCACTTCGACGAGACCGACGGCGTCTCGAAGCTCGCTGTTCAGGTGAACGGCGTCACGGTGGAAACATGGGACCTCAACCAAACCGCTGGCAGCGGCGTCCCAGAATCTGCTAACTTCACGACCCGGACCGTTCGCGGCCTGTACCTCGATGGTGATGACACCGTCACCCTTCGCGGCGTCAGCGCCAGAAACAACAATGGCGGCGAGTTCTCCCGGGTCGACTACATCGAGTTTGTCCCAACGCGCGTGATTCGAGGCGACTCCAACAACAACACCCTGACCGGCAGCGATCGCGACGACACGATGGACGGCGGCCTCGGCAACGACGTCATCAACGCCGGTGCAGGCAACGACACAATCTGGAGCAGCGGCGGTAACAACACCCTCAACGGCGGCGCTGGCAGCGACACCGTCAGCTATGCCCAGGCCACCAGCGCCATGACCGTCAATCTGGCCAGCGGCACCGCCACGCGCAACCTGATCGCCAATAACAGCAGCCTGATGCCGCTAGGCGACTCCATGACCTACGGCGTGATCAACCGCAGCAGCACCCTGAATGAAGACACCAACAGCGGCGGCTATCGGCCCCTGCTCCAGGACGCCTTTGCCAATCGCAATGTGCTGATCAATTTCGTGGGCTCCCTCAGGACAGGGACCGACACTGCCCCAGGCCCGCTGGTAACGCCTGGGGGTCGCCCCTTTGACGACCAGCACGAAGGCTATCGAGGCGAGCGCATCGATCAGCTGAACGGGCGCACCACTGGCGGGGCGATTCGAGCGACCTTGAACAGCTCCCGGCCCAACTATGTGTTGCTGATGGCGGGGACCAATGACCTGCTGCAAGGGGCCGGTGCCGGGGTTGCCCGCGATCGCCTGAGCACCCTGATCGACAGCGTGCTAGCGGTCTCTCCCAACTCGCACATCCTGGTCTCCTCCGTGCCGCCCTCGGGCCAAGCAAGCAGCGGCACGCTGTCGCGCCAGAACGCCGCAGCCTTTAATGCCATGGTGCCCAGCCTGGTCGCCGACAAGGTGCAGCAGGGCAAGAAAGTGTCCTTTGTCGATGGCAGCAGCACCTTTACCCGATCGAGCCTGTCGGGAGACCAGATTCACCTGACGGCGGCCAGCTACCAGGTCCTGAGCAATAGCTGGTTTGCGGCCCTCGGCGAGAGCCAAGACAGCCTCAGCAGCATCGAGAACGTCGTGGGCTCGGCCTACAACGACAACATCACTGGCAATGCGGGCGTCAACGTTCTCGAAGGCGGCGCAGGCAGTGATGTGCTGACGGGCAATGGCGGCGCCGATGTGTTTGTGTATCGATCGCCCAGCCACCGGGGCGACACGATCACGGACTTTGCGGACGACGATCGGCTGTATATCTCGGCGTCGGCCTTTGGCGGCGGCCTGGTGGCGGGGACCCGCCTGAGCCTGGATGCAGCCTCGGCTACCGGAGTTTTGGTCAATGGCACAACGCCCCTGGGGACCAGCGCGAACTTCCTCTACGACGGCGGGGTGCTGCGCTATGACCCCGACGGCACGGGCAGCGCAGGTGCAGTGACCCTGGCTACTTTGACGGGCTCGCCCATCCTGACGCCGGAGCAGATCACCATCATTGCCTAGGGCAAGGCTTCTGGCGATCGCTGACTGACGCTCTGTTCGGAAATATAGAGAACCGATGGCTGATCTGGCCGGACTCAATCGTGCTAGATCAGCCATTGGTTTCTTTATATTTTCCGCAAAAATACGGGGATTCCAAAAAGCCTTCATCAAGATTACGCAAATACCGTAGTCGCTCTCTAGGGGCTCTGTATAGGCTGTGGCTGAGAAATTTTGATGTCCCCGGAGAGCGCTGGGGCAATCTCAGCACTAATACACAGGCGAGAGAGGTTGGATCATGGCGGTCATTCGGATGGAGGCAGAGGACTTTAGCCTGCAAGGGTTCGTGATCGAGTCGGGGCGATCGCCTGCGTCTGGGGAAAAAATCATCGGTCTCTATCAGGCCAGCGGCACCCAGGGCACCGCGACCTCGGCCTTCACCGGCAGCGATGGTGTGTATGACATCGTGGTGGGCTACTTCGACGAAAACGACGGGCGATCGCCGGTGTCCGTCACGGTGGGCGGCACCCAGTACAGCTGGGTTTTTGATCAAAATCTCGGAAACGGCGGCGTCACCAGCCAAACTCGCGCCACCCGGACCCTGGCCACGGGCGTGACCCTGCGCAATGGCGACCCCATCACCCTGGCCGGTCAAGTCGACCAAGCAGAGTTTGCCCGCTTCGACTACATCGAGTTTGTCAGCGCCAGCGGCCCAGCGCCCGAACCCAGCCCCGAACCCAGCCCAGAGCCAACACCCGAACCCAGCCCCACGCCTACCCCAGAACCGGCTATCAGCAGCTCACCCATTCGCTACGAAGCGGAGGCCATGACCCTCAGCGGCTTCCGGGTGGAGGCCCAGTCCCCGGCCTCCGGCGGCCAGGGCATCACGCTCTACAAGGGCACCAGCACCCAGGGCACCGCCACCCAGGTTTTCGCGGGCGCTAGCGGCACCTATGACGTGGTCGTAGGCTACTTCGACGAAAATGACGGGCGATCGCCTGCGTCTCTGACCGTGGGCGGCACCCAGTACCGCTGGACCTTTGACGAAAATCGAGGCAACGGCGGCGTCACGTCCCAGACCCGCACGACCCGCACAGTGGCCTCCGGGATTCAGATCAACACCGGCGACACTCTGACCCTGGCGGGAGCCGTGGACCAGTCCGAGTTTGCCCGCTTCGACTACATCGAGCTGGTGCCTGTGGGCGGCAGCACGCCACCGCCGAGCGTGGGCAGCTTTGGCCTCAGCAGCGCCAGCTTTGGCGTCACCGAGGGCACGACCACGGGCGCGGCCATCACCGTGGTGCGGAGCGGCGGCAGCGACGGCAGCGCCAGCGTCACCCTGACCCCCAGCGGCGGAACGGCGATCGCGGGCAGCGACTACACTAGCAATCCCCTGGTTGTCACCTTCGCGGCGGGCGAAACCAGCAAAACGGTTTTCTTGCCCATCGTGGACGACACTACTGTGGAGAGCGCGGAGACGGTCAATCTTCAGCTCAGCAACCCGACCAATGGCGCCACCCTGGGCAGCCAAACCAGCGCCACGCTGACCATCGCCGACAACGACACCGCCCCCGCCCCGAACCCAGCGCCCACCGGCTCGCCCATTCGCTACGAAGCGGAGGCCATGACCCTCAGCGGCTTCCGGACAGAGGCCCAGTCCCCGGCCTCCGGCGGCCAGGGCATCACGCTCTACAAGGGCACCAGCACCCAGGGCACCGCCACCCAGGTTTTCGCGGGCGCCAGCGGTACCTATGACGTGGTCGTAGGCTACTTCGACGAAAATGACGGGCGATCGCCGGCGTCTTTGACCGTGGGCGGCACCCAGTACCGCTGGACCTTTGACGAAAATCGGGGCAACGGTGGCGTCACGTCCCAGACTCGCACGACCCGCACGATCGCCTCAGCAGTCCAAATCAATACCGGCGACACCTTGACCCTGGCGGGAGCCGTGGACCAGTCCGAGTTTGCTCGCTTTGACTACATCGAGCTGGTGCCGGTGACCCCACTGCCGCCCACCAATATCACCGGCACCAGCGCCAGCGAAACTCTGACGGGCAACAGCGTCAGCAGCGTGATTCAGGGGCTGGGCGGCAACGATGTTTTGATCGGCAAGGACGGCAACAACCTGCTGGACGGCGGCAGCGGCGTGGACACCGCCAGCTACGCCTGGATGAATAACCGCATTGAGGCGGATCTGGCGGCGGGCAGCGTCGTGCGCTACTTCTCGACGGGCGATCGCACCCACCGGATCATGCCCCTCGGCGACTCCAACACCCGCGGCAAGGAATGGGACACTGCGGGCTACCGGGACAATCTGTGGAGCTTTTTGACGGCGGGCGATCGCTTTGATGTGGACTTTGTGGGCTCCCAGACCGACGGCCCCAGCACCTTCGATCGCGATCACGAAGGGCATGGCGGCTGGCGAATCGACCAGATTTCTAGCAGCGTCAACGGCTGGCTCGACACCTACAAGCCCGACACGATCTTGTTGATGATCGGCACCAACGACGTGCTGCAAGACTATCAGCTCAGCACGGCCCCCGATCGCCTCAGCCAGCTGATCGACAAAGTCACCCAGCGACTGCCCAGCGCGAACCTGTTGGTCGCCTCGATCCCGCCGATCAACCGAACCGGAGACCCTGCCCAGGTTGAGGCCTTCAACGCCACGATTCCGGGCATGGTGTCCCAAAAGGCGGCCCAGGGCGCCAACGTCACCTTTGTGGACATGTTTAGCCAGATCCAGTACAGCGACTTGTCCTTTGACAATCTCCATCTCAGCACCAGCGGCTACACCAAAATGGCCGAGGTCTGGCGCGACGCGCTGCTGGACGTCAAGGCGGGACGCGATACGCTGACGGGCGTCGAAAACCTGGTGGGCACGGCCTACGGCGATCGCCTCTTGGGAAACGCGAGCAGCAACCGGATCGAAGGCGGCGCGGGCAACGACTGGATCGATGGGCGCGGCGGCCTCGACACCCTACTCGGCGGCAGCGGGGCCGATACCTTTGTGCTGAGGGCTGGCAGCGGGGCTGAGGCGGTGCTGGACTTCGAGGTGGGCAGCGATCGCCTGGGGCTGGGCGGTGGACTTCGCTACGATCAGTTGGCGATCGCCCCCTCCAGCAGCGGCAGCGGTACCCTGATCCGCGTCTACAACACCGATGAGCTCCTGGCCACCCTCAGCGGCGTCCAGTCCAGCAGCCTCAATGCCAGCTCCTTCGTGATCGTTTAGCGAAACTAGCGAAAAATTCACCACTATGGGAACGCATCAGCGCTTTAATCGCGTCTTGTTGGGCTTGGTGATACCCGGTGTGCTAACCGTCGGGGCTGTGAATGGGTTGATGGATCCCTTCGGGGTCCTCGACAGCCCCGACGTTCCTGGGCTCAATCGTCTGCGCCCCGAGAAGTTTAACCATGTGCGCCTGTTCAAAGCGGCTGATATTACTCGAATTCGGCCCAAAACCGTCTTTTTGGGCACCTCTCGCACCGAGCTCGGCCTTGACCCCCAGCATCCCGCCCTGGCCGACCACCAGCCCGCCTACAACCTCGGCCTGGTCGGTCCCAACACCTACGAGGTGCGGCGCTATCTGGAGCACGCGATCGCCAATCAGCCAGACCTGCGGACGGTCGTTTTGGGGGTGGACTTTTTTATGTTCAACACCCACAAGGTCACGGCGCCGGACTTTAGCGAAGAGCGCCTCGATCGCCGCACCCTCTGGCCGCGGGACCTGCTGAGCACCACCGTTTCCCTGGGGTCCCTGGAGGCGAGCCGCCGCACCCTGGGGGCCAACGTCGAGGGCGAAGCTTACTATCTCTACCGGCCCGACGGCTTTCGCTACATCTACGGCAACCAGACCGACGAACCGATCCCCCAAAAGTTTGCCCAGTCGATCCGGGGTTTCCTGGAAAGTGAGGAGTACTACGGACGCTACCAGCTTTCTGAGGCGCGCCTAGAAGACCTGCGGGCGATCGCGGACCTGTGTCGCTCCCACAACATTGACCTGAAGGTGTTCATTTCCCCCTCCCACGCGGTCCAGTGGGAAGGGCTACGGGCGGCGGGGCTGTGGCCGGTGTTTGAGGACTGGAAGCGCCAAGTCGTGGCCATCACGCCGGTGTGGGACTTTTCGGGCTACAACAGCGTCACCATGGAGCCCGTGAGCGCCACCATGGTGAACTACTGGGACAGCTCCCACTATCGCAGCACCGTCGGCGACCGGGTGCTCGATCGCCTGTTCGGCGTCGCCAATCCCCAGATTCCGGCGGACTTTGGGGTCTGGGTCACGCCGCAGACCGTCGAGGCCCACCTGAGGGACATTCGCCGCCAGCGCGCAGCTTGGCAGGACCAGCGGCCCGGGGTGTTTGAGTTTGTCCAAAGCCTGGACTTGCCGAAGGCGATCGCCCAGCAGCCCCGCCCGGCCTCAGACCGGCAGCCGCCCCGTTAGCATCATCCGGAAGCCGAAGACAAAGGAGCCCAGAGAGATCACAAACTGCCACAGGCTCATGGGGGTCAAAATCGCTCGGCTACTGACGATCACCATCAAAATGCCAAAGGCGATGCACACAAAACCCAGGGTCTTGGCGCTGCGGGGCAAGATGGCGAGCATGGCGACGCCGAAGGTGAGGGAGAGCACCGACAGATCCGCCGCAATGCCGCGCCACCAGTAGGGGCTCACGGAGGTGGTGAAGAAAATATTTTTGCCCAGGTAGTACAGCCCCAGCAGCATCAGCCCGAAGCCCAGCAGTTGAACCAACAGTCGCATAGCGTGAATTCTCTCTACACATCTTGAAAAACAACACAAAGACTCCCCTGCCTTCCTGAAAGGCTGGCCTGGGAGCCCCATTGGCCGCGCGGGTTAAACCCAGGAAAGGGCGATCGCCCCCCACGGTTTTCTCAGCGCTTGCCCCCAAGGAACCGCCGTGGTTACTGGCCTAGGTCCTTAAGCTTTTTGTCGGCGAACTGCTGCATCGCCTGGGCCTCGGTGTAGACCGTGGTCCCTGGCTGCACCTTGACCAGATATCGCCGAATTTCTGCAATTTGGGCGATCGCCTGATTGCGGTTCGTCACCTTGCCGTCATCGGGCAGGCTGCGAAGGAGATTTTGGTAGGCGCTTTGGGCCTGGTCGTAGGCCACCACCGAATCTCGCTCGGCGGCCAAACGGGTTTTCACCTGGACCTGGTTGGTGGCGTACTTGGCCTTGAGGGGCGGCACCGTCTCGTAGCCCGGATCCTCCTGGGAGACGCGATCGAGGTTGGCGATCGCCTGGGCCCACAATTCCGCGATCGCCTGCCACTCGTCCGCCGTGTGCGGGGGATTTTGGGCCAGGGTCGCCGCCTCCATGCCAAAGGCTTTGGCCGCACTGATCAGGCGATCGGCTTTGCTGTTGGCGCCGGCCAGGGTCGCCACCTGCTGGAAGTCGCGCTCGTAGGCGATCAGCTGAGTTTTGGCCATGCGTCCGGCCAGGGTGGCGGCGGGCACCTGATGCACGCTGTCAATGGCGGCCTGCCAAGCGGCGATCGCGCTGGTTTTGGTGCTCAGATCGCCAGCCTGCTGATAGGCCTGCTGGGCCTGGGCGATCGCGCCGGTCCCCTCTTCGAGAGCCGCAGCGGCCTGCTGCTCCTGAAACACCTTCGCCTCCATGCGGCCGATGCTGGCCCGCGCCCCCCGAAACTCATCGAGGGTGAACTGCCACCCACAGGAAAATAGGGAGCAGTAGCGCTGGGGATAGTAGCCCAAAAACCAGACAGGCAGCTTGTCGAGGTGGGACTGAGCCGCCTTGACCTTTTCGGCTCCCAGCTCGATGTCCGCTGGCCCCGTCGCCTGGTTCACCAGCTGATCGGCCTGCTCCACCAGCGACACCGTCTGGCGATAGCTGTGGTCCATCTGCATGAAGCTGGGCAGCAGCAAAATAGGCGCGGTGCGGGCCACGGGCCAGCGAATCATCGGATAGGGCAGGTTGACCAGCCAAATGAACCCCGGCACGCCCACCCCAATCACCCCCAGGGTCACCAGCGGCCCCACCAGCTTGCCAAAGAAAGAGGGGCGATTGGCGGCGGCGGCGCGCTCCAGCACGCGATCGCTGAAGTTGGGAAACAGGTCTTTTACCGACGCTTGCAGCTCGGCCAGGGTCGCGGGTTCCCCGTCTCGCTCCAGCAGGCGATCCCAGCGCCGCAGCACCAGATCGCGCCCCATAGCCAGGGCTGGATCGAGCTGCACCTGGCGATCGAGTTCTCGCGTGAGGAGCTTGAGCGCTTGTCGATTCAACCGAGCCATAGGACACCCAAAACTGTCTGAGATTTCGTCTCTAGAGTGCCCAGGATAGAAGGCGATCGCGCTCGAAAATGTCAGATATTTCCGCTACAAAATAAAGCCTGCTGGGAGCGATCGCCCCTACATCAGGCGGGTGAGCTGGATGCGGTAGCGGTCTTTTTTGGTCACCGCCACTTCGCCGATTTCCAGGCGGCCCTTGCCCCGCACCGCCACCAAATCCCCAGCCTTCACCTGGTAGCTGGCCTGGGTGACGTCGCGCCAGTTCACTCGCACATCGCCGCCGGTGATCAGATCCGCCATCTTGCTGCGGGACATGCCAAAACCAGCGGAGGCGATCGCATCTAGGCGCATCGACGCCTCCACCGTGGTCATTTCTTTCTTTTTGGGCTCGCGTACCTTCAGCTCGGCCAGGTCAATGGGCTGGGTTTTCACCGGCACCGATCGCACCTGGGTCAGGCTCATGGCCAAAAAGTCCACCATCTCGGGCACCACGAGGGCCTGGGCACCGCGATCGCCCAGCACCACGATGTCGCCCACCTTGTCGCGCACGATGCCCGTACCCAGCACCGCCCCCAAGAAATCTCGGTGGGTCGCCGGGTCAAACAAGAAGTTGCCCGCGATCTCCAGCACCGCCACCTCGACCTGGCTCGCCTCCAGGGGAATCTCGGGCCGGGCGATCGCCAGCCGCTGCCGCTCCGCCTGGGGATAGCCGCCCCAGCCCATCAGCTGCACCTCCGTCAGCCGCCCAAACATCTGCTGAGCATCGGCCATCTCGGGGGGCGACAAAAAGTCCGTCAGCACCACTTCCCAGGTCTTGATGGCCCGCTCCGCCGCATCAATTAGCTGAGCAGCGGCCTCGCGATTTTGAGCTTTTTGCAGCAATTCGTCTCTGGGTAGCATGGGCAGGTTGAGGACAGGGGAGAAAAAACGCTAGGCAGTGGGATCGGCGTAGCCTTGGAGGTTTTCGGGGTTGCAGGCCCGCAAAATCGGCGTCGCCTTGCGGGTCAAATCCGCTGATCCCTTTACCACTATGAGATATTTTCCCGCACTCAAGCGGTTTCGGTAGGGCAGCGCGTCCCCGCTGCCCAGCCCAGCCCCCACGCCGCCACCCACAAAGAAACTGCCCATGGCGCCCGCGACGGCCCCCAGCAAGCCGCCGACGATGTGATTGCCCACCTCACCGGCCCAGGCAAAGGTATTGAGCCCGGTGAGCACGCTAAAGGTCGCCCCCGCCCCAAAGCCAAAGGGAATCACCCAGTACGCCATGCGCCGCACCTGCTTCCACGCCTCTTCTTTGGGATCGATCAGGCCGTATTCATCGGCACTCTGGTAGCCCCGTCCCAAAATCGCCACCTGCGCTAGGGGCAGGCCAGCCCGCTCCAGGGCCGAATAAGCTTCCTCAGCCTGAATGCGATCGGACAAAACAGCAACAAGGTAATTCATATAAAAGGTAAAAAGAGGCGTATTTTCAGTGCAACCACTCAGAAAAAGCGTACAGCAGGAAGGGCTGAGGGGGCGATCGCCCAGACAAATTCACGCTTTTCAAATTTCCAATCTCGGGTAACCGATTCTTCTTCGCAAAATCACCGACGGAAGGGGCGCATTTTTGGCGTTCAAGAGAATTGAAAAACTTTTCTATTGTCCCGACAGCAGCGAGGCCGCATTGCAGTAAAATGTCCTCTCGTGGTAATTTTGCCCTGCTGCTGACTGGGTTCCGAACATCTCGTTCAGACAGGCTTTCACCAACGTTGAGCAGCGATCGCTGCCCACCCATTCATTGCTACTTTTGAAAGGCAAACTGTCTCAACCATGCCCAAGGTTTTAGTTTCTGATCCGGTCGATCAAGCCGGTCTCGACATTCTTTCTCAAGTCGCCCAAGTTGATGTGCAAACGGGGCTATCTGAAGAAGAATTAGTGCGCATTATCCCTGAATATGACGCACTCATGATTCGCTCCGGCACACGAGTAACGCGCGCAGTTATCGAGGCCGGAACTCAGCTAAAGATCATCGGTCGGGCAGGGGTCGGCGTAGACAACGTCGATGTACCGGCAGCTACCCGCCAGGGGGTGGTCGTCGTCAACTCCCCCGAGGGCAACACCATCGCAGCAGCAGAGCACGCCGTCGCCATGATGCTGTCGCTGTCGCGGCATGTCCCCGACGCCAACCAGTCCGTCAAGAGCGGCAAGTGGGACCGCAAGTCCTTCATGGGCGTTGAGGTCTACAAGAAAACCCTTGGCGTCGTCGGTCTCGGCAAAATCGGCTCCCATGTCGCCACGATCGCCCGCGCCATGGGCATGAAGCTCCTCGCCTACGATCCCTTCATCTCCAGCGAGCGAGCAGAGCAGCTGGGCTGCCGCCTAGTCGAGCTCGATTTCCTGCTGCGCGAGGCGGACTACATCACCCTCCACATCCCCAAGACCCCGGAAACCACCCACCTGATCAACGCCGAGACCCTGGCAACCATGAAGCCCACGGTCCGGATTGTGAACTGCGCCCGGGGCGGCATTATCGATGAAGCGGCGATCGCCGCTGCCATCAACGAAGGCCGGATCGGCGGCGCTGCCCTCGACGTCTTCGAAAACGAACCCCTCGAAGAAGACTCGGTCCTGCGCGCCGTCGGCAAAGATCTGGTGCTCACCCCCCACCTGGGCGCCTCCACCGCTGAGGCCCAGGTCAACGTCGCCATCGACGTCGCCGAGCAGATTCGCGACGTGCTGCTGGGCCTGCCGGCTCGCTCCGCCGTCAACATCCCCGGCCTCTATCCGGACGTCCTCGAGAAGCTCCGGCCCTACCTCCAGCTGGCCGAGACTCTGGGCACCCTGGTCAGCCAGCTCGCTGGCGGCCGCATCGAGTCCCTCACCATTCGCCTCCAAGGGGAACTGGCCGCGATGGAAAGCAAACCCATCACGATCGCCTCCCTCAAGGGCCTGCTCTCCCAGGCGCTGCGAGAGCGCGTCAACTACGTCAACGCCAGCATCGAAGCCAAGGAGCGCGGCATTCGGGTGGTCGAGACTCGCGACGACTCTGTGCGCGACTACGCAGGCTCCCTGCGCCTGATCGCCAAGGGCTCCCTGGGTGAGCACTCGGTGACCGGCACTCTCCTGGGCGATGGCGAAATCCGCATCACGACGATCGACGATTTCCCCATCAACGTGCCCCCGAGCCGCCACATGCTGCTGACGCTGCACCGCGACATGCCCGGCATCATCGGCAAGATCGGCTCTCTGCTCGGCAGCTTCAATGTGAACATCGCCAGCATGCAGGTCGGCCGCAAGATCGTCCGAGGGGACGCTGTGATGGTCCTAAGCATTGATGATCCGCTGCCGGATGGCATCCTGAGCGAGATCACCAAGGTTCCTGGCATCCGCGACGCCCACACGGTGACGCTCTAGTCCAGCCCGTCTGGGGGAGCTTTGGCGCTTCCCCAGGCACTCTGCCAGGAATCACCAAAAAATTTTCGATTTTGCTTGTCTTTTGCCAGAAACCTGTGTTACGTTAGTTATCCGTTCGGACGCATAGCTCAGTTGGTTAGAGCACCACGTTGACATCGTGGGGGTCACTGGTTCGAGTCCAGTTGTGTCCATTCCCGAAAGCCCCGCATTAGTGCGGGGCTTTCGCGTTTCAAGGGCAAGGGCGAGACGCTCTCCTCTGTGATGGTCTCATCTGTACCAGTAGCGCGTTGAGCAACTCTAGAGGCGCGTTCAACAAATTGCCGACGGATACCAGCAATGCTCGCCCGTTAGTTATCCGAAGAAGAGCTCCGGAGGCTGTGTAGACGATCAATGCCTAAGGCCGTCAAGCTTCTGGGGTGAAAATCAACGCCTCTTGCAATTTCCTGTGTTTCAATCCATTCCTGAGCACGCATGTACTTGAGGCAAGAGCGTACTTCGTCTGATGAAGCACCTTGAACCTGAAGATAGTCGTACAGCGCTTGCTCGCTCGAGAAATCGCCTAGAGGCTGCATTTTTTCAAGCTTGACTAGCAACTCAAAAACTAGTTGTTCGTGATTCATCACTAGAAACCTAAAAATTCAACGACATCAAGAGCCTCATCATCTGAGCACCCAATCAGTTGATATCCTCACGGCAAGTCTGACAAGCCTGTGTCTCAACACAGGTCATGAAGTGTCTTTGCAAAAGACTGCCAGACTTCTTCGTCAACTTTGGGTGAAGGGTGAGTTTGAGGGATTTACAGAGATCCCTAGCTCTTGAGAGAAGGTGTAGCAAACAGAGCAAATTCGCGGGTGTTAGAGGTTTGAATTTGGCCAACTAACCACGAGAGTAGAGCCCACATACAGCACAACAGGCTCGCATTTTCCTAGTTTAGCGAAAATATTTTTATGTGTTGGCTCAGAGCCTAAGCGTTAGGGTTAGCGAGTACGCGTAATTATTGTTACAACAGAAACATTTGTCCAGTAAGGCAGACACCGTTTAGATATTGATTTGATTGCTCAAGGCTTGTTGTCTATTTCCATTCCGCTTCAACAGTCGTACTATCCTTACCTACTCACAGAAGGCTACAGGGGCATAGTTTAATTTCTTGATTTAGTGCCTATTGCCTTTTCAGGAGGCAGTAGATTGCTACTCACAGAATCTAAAAATTTCTTGAGTTCGCGGGTAAAGGCTGAAAGTTCTAGCATGACGGGCTTGGGATCGGTTGGTGGGCGGTGGGGTCTCTCCCTTGAGGGATAGAAAGAGGCGGTACAAGTTTGGGGAATATGCAACTTGTGCTAGACGAGGCGATCGCCCCTGGCCTCCTAACCTAGAGAAGCGAACAGACGCAGAACCTTTGAAGTGGGCTGCGGCTGGTTCCCTAAGGAGTTCTCAGACATCGTTCGGAAATATTGAACTATTGCAGCCAGAGCAGCCCAAAAGCAGCGCTGGCGAGAGATTTTCATGAGAAGAAATGGAGACTAGGTATGAAGAAGGTTTTAGGATCTTTCAAACAGATTGTGATTGTCTTTTTGGCAGGGGTTTTGCTGCTTGTGAGCACAGCCTGCGGCCAAGATGCGGGCATGGCTACCAAGGGTCTGACCAATGGCTCAAATCAGCCTGAAACAGAGCTGTATCGGCCTCGCCAAGCCAAGGAAGGCGGCATGAACGTCTATCCGGATACAGACCCGCGGCGAGACACGAGTCGGGCTGCTGCCAAGGCTGACAAGCTGGTGAAGAACGCGAAGCAGCAAGCTCAGCAGACCGATGGCCTGGGCGGCGTGTTTGCGAATATTCGCAGCAACGCTGAGCCTGGAGAAACAGCAGAACAAGCCGCTCGGAGCGTGAAGCAGACGGCCCAAGATGCGACCCAGGGCGCTCAGCGCGGCGCTCGTAACCTGCAAGAGAACGCTCGAAACGCAGGTGAGAACGTCACGAAAAGTGCCAGTCGCTCCGTGAAGGACGCAGCAGACGCGATCGAAGATAAGGTGCAGTCTGACGTGAAAACCACTCGGCGCGCTGTTGAGGATGCAGCAGACGCGATTCAGAACAAGGCCTAATAGCTTAATCTGTTTGGCTGATTAGTCCTAGGCAGCCAAAGGGCGATCGCCCTTTTTTCCCAAGTTCCTTCCATCTCTGGGCTGACTCTCTTTAGGGTCAGCCTTTTTACATTTGTTTTTACTAACGCAAAATTAAGGTTTGCGGCCTAGGGAGTTGCCTATACTCAACCCAAGATGCCTCCTAGACGCAAAATATTTGTGCTGGGATAGCGGCTTTTTAGTTTCTTTTTGTTTTCGTCATCGCTTGTCAGCGATCGCCCCCCATGACATCACCGTTTCTCTTGAGCCGAGTTCTGCTGCGCTTTGCTACCGATGACTCTGATCTGCTGGAGGACATCTCCGCCGCAGCCTTTACGCCAGACGGCAGCCTGTGGGTGGGCTCCGATGAGCTGACAACCCTTGAGCGTCTCTCGCCCCTTGAGCCCATGGTCTTTGGCGATCATCAGTCTTTTAATTTGGGAGACTTTTTGGCGCTGCCGGACCCAGAAGGAGAAATCGACATCGAGGGCATGGACTACTCTGCGGGGTATCTGTGGGTGACCGGGTCCCACAGCACCAAGCGCAAGCGGCCCAAGGGCAAAAAGCCCGACAAAGATCTTGAGCGGCTCAAAACCGTCAAGAGCGAGGTCAATCGCTACCTGCTGGGGCGAGTGCCCGTGATCAACGGGAAGCTGGTCAAGAGCGTCGAAGATCCCCAAGAAAGCTCGCACCAGCTGACGGCGGCCCAGTTGGCCGTTGGCGACGCGAGTAATGCCCTCATGGAGGCCCTCAAGACCGACGAGCACCTGGGAACCTACGTCAGCAGCGGTCTGCCGTCCAAGGAAAACGGCTTTGACATTGAAGGCTTGGCAGTGAAGGGCGATCGCGTCTTTTTGGGGTTGCGGGGGCCGGTGCTGCGGGGCTGGGCCGTGATTCTGGAAATCGAGGTCACTGCCGAAGACGGCGACCTTGTCCTCCAGCCCATCGGCGATGGCGGCGAGCTCTACCGCAAGCACTTGCTGGATCTCAGCGGCCTGGGCATCCGAGAGCTGTGCTTTGATGGCGACGACCTGATCGTGCTGGGCGGCCCGACCATGACTCTAGACGCCACGATCCGCACTTTCCGGTGGCGCAACGCCCTCGATCGCGACGAAAACAGCCTGGTCTACCAGGACAGCAAGCATCTGCACAGGATGTTTGATTTGCCGCTGCTCCCGGGAGAAGACCGGGCCGAGGGGCTGGCGCTCTATTCCTGCCTGGGGGGTGCCCAGGGGCTGCTCGTGGTTTACGACACGCTGTCGCCCAAGCGGCGGCTGGGCTCCGGCGAGATTCTAGTAGATGTGTTTCGGCTAACCGAAGGCGATCGCTCCTAGCCGCTAAAATGGTATCGTGTGATACAAAATTTTGCCTATGAATCGCATCCTGTACTACGCCCAGCGATCGCCCTATGCGCGCAAGGTGCGTATCATCCTCGCTGAAAAGCAGCTTCCCTGTGAGCTGCGGGAAACGGACATCAAAAACAAAAGCGACGAGCTGCTGCGCCTGTCTCCCATCGGCAAAGTCCCCATCCTGGTCGAAGACGACCTGGTGCTGTGGGACTCGACCCAAATCGTCGAATACCTCGACGAGACCTATCCTGAGCCAGCCTTTTACCCGAGCGATCGCGCAGAGCGTCTGCGCTGCCGCCAGGGCGAGGAGCTAGCAGACACCCTGATGGACACCGTCGTTGGCCTCTGGTTCCAGAAGCAAAAGAGCACCCCCGACGCCGCCGATCAGGCCAAGCTCCAGCAGCTCCTCGATCGGCTATTACACTTCTTGAATCAACGCTTGTCGGGGAACCCCTATCTTTTTGGGGAAAACTGGAGCGCCATTGATGTCTCTGCCCTCTGCGCTCTCGGGTACTATAGCCTGCGATTTGGCACAGGTTGGCAGGCCCAATATCCCCATCTAAAAACCTGGTTTGAAGCGCTACATCAGCGAGAATCTGTCCGCTCAACCATGCCCCAAGGCTAACCGAAACTCAAGATTCATTGAATCTTTAAAAAGCGAGAGGAGCGATCCCTTTTGGGCGATCGCTCCTCTTTTTGGATGGCAACTTTTTGGAAACTTTAAAGGATGTAGCCTAAACGTCATTGAGGGTTGATGAAGGGAGTGAAACCTAGGCTGCGCGCTTAACGGATCCATCAGCGTAGAGTTCCATCGGGACGAGTTCGGTTTT
This sequence comes from Geitlerinema sp. PCC 7407, assembly GCF_000317045.1. Classification (NCBI taxonomy): domain Bacteria; kingdom Bacillati; phylum Cyanobacteriota; class Cyanophyceae; order Geitlerinematales; family Geitlerinemataceae; genus Geitlerinema; species Geitlerinema sp. PCC 7407. Next base: position 762,262 of record NC_019703.1, on the reverse strand, counting down.
GGCGTCAACCTTGACTTTGATATAAACGATGCGGACGAAGGGAGATTGGTTGTTGTTGTATCGGAGTGACATTTTTCCCACCTCTTGACTAGCGAATTTGCCCTGAGTTTGTAGCGGATAACTTGAAAGGGTGAGGGAGATTGGGAGTTGGAGCGAGACTCTTCTTTCTATGTGATACCAAGATATCCAACCTGAATACAAGCTCAATCAGTAAAGCTATGGACAATATAAAGAGATTCCGAATGAAGATTGAGCGAAACCACGGAATGAGCCGTTACTCTCTTAGGCTCTGATTTTTCTTGATAGTTTGGGAGCCTCAGCGCTAGGCTTGGAAGACTTTGAAAAAGCCCCCTGAGCCGATCGCCCGCCCTCGCTTCAAGACTCTGGGCCAGCGGGTTAGCTTTTTGGGCCAGTGGATATGGTTCTTGTGCGCTAGCGCGCCAAACTGCCGCTTCTGCAACAGTGCGATCGCCCACGCTGCGACACACTGGATCTATCCGGCCAGCGCCACCGACCTTCCGGAAGAGCGATCGCCCCCACAGCTCCCCCTAGGGCCTCGACTCCTCGCACCCTCCACCCCAGTCCAGCTTGCGGCAAATATTAAATCAACCTTAAAAAGAATCCATAATGGTGTCCTAGAGCACCTCTCCCCAGCGGCAGATCGCTTGAGCGCGGGCGATCGCCCAGAAATGCATTCGAGCTGGGGATTGCTCCCGGCTCTCTGGATCTAGGCTCTAGCAGCCTAGCGCCTTCATTGCTTTCAGTTGTTCCCTCTCCATCTGTTTCTTCGGGTTTGCCTTTATGCCCAGCACTGCATCCGATCGCCTGGCTCATCTTGATCGCTACTATCAGCAAGTCCAGGCAGTCATCCTCGCGAGACAGAACCCCATCAGCGGCCTATTACCCGCCAGCACCGCCATCAACAGCCACGGCAACTACACCGACGCCTGGGTTCGCGACAATGTCTACAGCATCCTGGCAGTGTGGGGACTGGCCCTGGCCTACCGCAACCTCGACAAAGATCCGGGTCGCACCTTCGAGCTCCAGCAAAGCGTCGTCAAGCTGATGCGGGGCCTGCTCTACGCCATGATGCGGCAGGCCCCCAAAGTCGAGCGCTTCAAAGAAACCCAAGCCCTAGACGACGCCCTCCACGCCAAGTACAACACCCACACCGGCGAACCGGTCGTCGGAGACGACGAGTGGGGCCACCTTCAGCTAGACGCGACGTCGCTCTTTTTGCTGATGCTGGCCCAGATGACCGCTTCGGGGCTGCACATCGTCTACACCATCGACGAAGTGAACTTTGTGCAAAACCTGGTCTACTACATCGGTCGGGCCTACCGCACCCCGGACTACGGGATCTGGGAGCGCGGCAACAAGATCAATCACGGCAACGCGGAGCTGAATGCCAGCTCGGTGGGCATCGCCAAGGCAGCGCTGGAAGCGATCGACGGCCTGAACCTGTTTGGGGTGCTGGGCAGTCAGCCCTCGGTGATCCACGTACTGGGCGATGAGATCGCCCGCGCCCGGATTACCCTCGGGTCCCTGCTGCCCCGGGAGTCCAGCTCCAAGGAAGTGGATGCGGCCCTGCTGAGCGTGATCAGCTTCCCGGCCTTTGCCATCGAGGATGAGGCGCTGATCGAGCGCACCCGCACCAAGATTCTCGATAAGCTGGCGGGCCGCTACGGCTGCAAGCGCTTCTTGCGGGACGGCCACCAGACGGTCCTGGAGGACACGAGCCGCCTGCACTACGAGCCGGAGGAGCTGCGGCAGTTTGAGCACATCGAGTGTGAATGGCCGCTCTTTTTTACCTATTTGCGGCTCGATGCGCTGTTTCGGGGCGATCGCGCTCTGGCTGCCGACTACAAGCAGCGCCTAGAGGGGCTGTGCGTCGAGCAAAATGGCATCCAGCTCCTGCCCGAGCTGTACTACGTGCCCGCCGACCGCGTGGAGGCAGAACGGCGATCGCCCCACAGCCAAACCCGCCTCCCCAACGACAACATCCCCCTCGTCTGGGCCCAGAGCCTCTACTGGCTGGGCGACCTGCTCGAAGAAGGCCTGATCGCCATCGGCGACATTGACCCCCTAGGGCGGCACCTGCACCCCGGTCGCCAGCGTCATCCCATCGTCCAGGTGGCCCTCCTGGCCGAAGACAGCGAGCTACAAGAGAAACTCGCCGACTACGGCATCGCCACCCAGACCCCCCAAGAAGTCGAGCCCATCCAGGTGCGGCGGGCCGAAGAGCTGGCCCACGCCTATGCCCACGTCGGCCGCAACGACAAAATCAACCTCAGCGGTCGGCCCATTCGCCGCCTGCGCAGCCTGACCACCTCCAAGGTCTTTCGCATCCAGGGCAACACCCTCGTCTTCTTGCCCGCCTTCTTGGACCAGGCCCAGTTTTATCTCACCCTGGACTACCACTTCTTGGTGGCCCAGATCCGCAGCGAGCTGGCCTACATCCAGCGCCACTGGCAGCGCAACGGACGGCCCACCATGGTGCTGATGCTCACCCACACCATGCTCGAAACGGCCCAAGCCGCGCTGCTGGAGCTGATGCAGGACTTGCAAAATGGCCACTGCAACGGCGTCGAGGTGCTGCTCGCCCCCCTCAACCAACTGCTGCTGACCGCTGGCTCCGAGCGGATCGACTTTCTCCATGATTTCCAGTTCAGCCAGACCTCCCTCCAAAACGCCCAGCCGCGCCACTACTACCTGAGCTTTGATCCGTCCAAAACGGGCGTCCTGAGCTACACCCAGGAATTTTCCCTCGAGTGTGAGACGAACCCGACCCTGCTGATCGACAACCTGCGCCAGTCGGTGAATCTGTACGAGCAGACGGAGCTGCTGCAAACCCTGGCCCGCCTCAAGGGGCTGAGCTTTGAGACGGGGCTCGGCGGCCCCGACAAGGTGGTGACCGTCGCCGACCTGCTCGAAGAGGTCTACAGCCGCGCCAGCAAACAGCGCCTGTGGGGGGTGGTGCGGCGGACCGCTGGCCTGGTCGGAAAGCTGGACATCAGCCTGTCGGATACGGTGACGGATATTTTGGTGCGCCAAAAGCAGATCGCCGTGGGCAAGTCCTACAGCGAGGCGTCCCTGATCACCAAGCCCATGTCCAACACGGAGATTTTGGCGAAGATCGAGGAATTTTGCGGCGAGGACATCCGCGATCGCGTTTTGGCCCAGGAGATCTTGACCTATCTGGGCGTGCTGATCAAGGCAGAACCCGACCTGTTCAAGGGCTTTTTGACCCTGCGGGTGGGCTACTTGGTGTTGCTGATCGTGGCGGAGCTGGCGCGCGATCGCCAGCTCACCCAGGACGAAGCCTACGAGCAGCTGGTGGAGCTGAGCCCCTTTGAGGTCAAGACCCATCTGCGGCGGGTGCTGGCGGGCTACGAAACCATGAACCAGACCCTGCGTCAGCAGGAGTCTCTCCACGTCAGCCAAGCGGGGCAGTCCATTGACTGGGCGGTCCTGCCCGATGACCAGGAGCCCGCCACCCCCACCGAAGGCTGGGCCCAGCGCCGTCACCTCGACGGCGCCCTCAACCGCGTGCCCAAGGACTTTTATCCGGGGGTGTGGCGAGTGCTGCGCCACTGTCGGGGTCTGGTGATCGGCGACAAGCTCGAGCGGCGCAATCGCCTGGAAAGCCACATCGTCCTGTCGGAGATGACCCCCGGCGAGAAAAACTTCGCGCTGCGGGTGGAGCACCTGCTCAACAAGATCACGGCTCCGGAGTACCGCCAGGTGAACGTCGAGGCGCTGATGGAGCTGTCGGCGATCTTGGAGCACAACCCGACGCTGCGCGTAGAAGACTACATCGTGCTGGATGTGCTGATCGGCCACGCGGTGCGCTTGGCCTGGTTGGCGGACCATCCGGAGCACGAGAACCACTACGATCAGCATAAGGCCGCGGCTTGGCAGACGTTTTATCGCACCTCGCCCTACCGCTGTGCGGGCTTCATTGCCAAGGCGATGCAGTTCCTTAGCCAGCAGGGTTCGACCAGTGTGGTCACGGAGGAGGCGATCGCCCGCTAGGTTCGGCTGAGGCGTTTTGGGCTTGGTTGGCAATGTTTCAGGCGACCCGTCGGCGTTTGGCGCTGTGGTACACCACCGTCACGGCCGTGCTGCTGCTGCTGTTTGGCAGCGGTTTCTACTTGTACGTGCGCACGACGCTGATCGAGCGCATCGACGACACCCTGAGCCACGTGGTGGAGGTGGTGCAGCGATCGCTGGTCATCGAGCCCACGGGCAGCGGCACTCAGCTACAAGTCAACGTGGAGGCCAGCTTTCGCAACAACGCCAACACCCTCGACGACGACCACATCGATCTGGAATGGTTTAGCCCCACGGGGGAGCTGCTGTGGTCGACCTTTGCCGAGACGCTGACGGTGCCCATGCACCTCAACGCCAATGGCGAAACGGTCCATCTGGGCGACGACCACCTGCTGCGCCAGGTCACCCAGCGGATCCAGTTTGGCCGTCAGGTGCTGGGCTATCTGCGGGTGAGCCATCCGTGGTTTGAGGTGACCAAGCCCACGCGCCAGCTGATCCTCGACCTGACCCTGGGCATGGGCTTGACGGTGGCGTCGGTGGGCGGGATCGGCTGGTTTTTGTCGGGGCTGGCGATCGCCCCGGTGCGCGAGTCCTACCAGCGCCTAAAGCAGTTCACCGCCGACGCCTCCCACGAGATGCGCAACCCCATTGCCATGATCCAGACCAATGTCCAGGTGGCCTTGGCCGATCCGGACTGGGACCCCGCCCAGCGCCAGCAGCTCAAGGTGGTCGAGCGCCTGACGCGCCGCCTGGGCCGTCTGGTGGACGATTTGCTCTTTTTGGCCCGCCAGGACAGCGGCATGGTGCAGCCCCGCTGGAGCCCCGTCTACCTGGACGAGCTGCTGATGGAGGTGGTGGAGGAGCAGCAGGCGATCGCAGATGAAAAGGCGATCGCCCTCAGCCTCGATCTCCTCGAAGCAGAACCCAGCCCCGATCTTCCCAATGGCAGTGCTGACTGGCTCGACACCTGCTTTTTGCTCCAGGGCGATCGCGACCAGCTCGCCCGCCTGATGACCAACCTGATCGGCAACGCCGTGCAGTACACGCCCACCCGCGGCCAAGTGCAGGTGCTCCTAGAGCGGCGATCGCGCCCCAGTCACCCCGCCACCCTCCAGATCCAGGTCAAAGACACCGGGATCGGCATTCCGGCCAGCGCCCTGCCCCACATTTTCAATCGCTTTTATCGGGTCGACCCGGCCCGCACCCACGACGACCGGCAAAGCGGCTCGGGCCTGGGCCTGGCGATCGCCCAGGCCATCGTCGAAAACCACCACGGCCAGATCCACATCGACAGCCAGACCGACCAGGGCACCACGGTCACCGTCGCCCTCCCCATCGACCCCGGCCCCAGTCCCAAAGCCAGCCTGCCCCTGAGCGTCGAGTAGGCCCGCCAGCGTTGCAGACGCAATCGGTAAGCCACAGATCAGGCCCAAAAGCGGCGGCGCTGCTCAAAGCTTTGTCAGGCTCCCTGGGTAGCAGAATTCAGCGACGCGTCAAGAATCACCGTGGATTCGGTCCGGTGATTATGTCAAGCTGGACACGTCGCGTTGGTTGGGAGCATGTCGCAAACCCTGCAACCCTCTCTTCGAGAGCAGCAGCACCCCCTGATTCATCAATTGGCCGATCGCATTGAGGCCGTTTGGCAGCGTCATCTGGACCTGTCGCCCTACGCATTGCCAGAGGACCTGGGCTATGTCGAAGGCCGCCTCGAAGGCGAGCGCCTGGTGATCGAAAATCGCTGTTACCAAACCCCCCAGTTCCGCAAGATGCACCTAGAGCTGGCGCGGGTGGGCAACTCTTTGGACATCCTGCACTGCGTGATGTTTCCTCGGCCGGAGTACGCCTTGCCGATGTTTGGCACCGACTTGGTCGGGGGCCGTGGCCAAATCAGCGCCGCGATCGCCGATTTGTCGCCGGTGAGCGCCGATTCGTCGCTGCCGCCGGGCTACCAGAGCGCCCTGGCCGCGCTGCCCACCCCGAATTTTGCTCAGCCTCGAGAGTTGCCAGAGTGGGGCAGCATCTTCTCGGAGTTCTGCACCTTTATTCGGCCCGCCAGCGATGAGGAAGGAGCGGTCTTCCTCGATCGCATCGAGGCTTTTTTGGACATTCACTGTCAGCAGGCGATCGCCCAGTCCCCGGTGACGGACCCCGAGGCCCGCGCCGAAATCCTGGCAGGGCAGCGCCGCTACTGCACCCAGCAGCAGCAAAACGACAAAACCCGCCGCGTCCTCGAAAAAGCCTTTGGGGATGCCTGGGCCGAGCGCTACATGACGACGGTGCTCTTTGACCTCGCCGACTAGGCAGCGCTTCTAGGGCTGTCCCAGAGTCTCCACAACGCTCCGGGGCAGCCCGAGGGCCTCGGCAATGTCGCGCAAAATGGCCAGCTCAGCCTCGCTGACCCGCTGGCCCCCCAGCCCAAACCGACCGCCTTCGCGAGCCGCGTTGGCAACCCGCCAGCCGATCTGGAGCAGCCAGGTCCGGTACTCGTTGGCCTCGGTGGGGCTGGCTTTGCGCGCCAGGATATCGGCGACGGTGCGGCAGCAGGCGAGGGCCTCTGCCTGGATGACTTCGGGCTGGGGATCGCGATCGCTCGCGAAACTAGTCGCGCTGGGGTCTTCGGGGGCGGCCTCCTTGACCACGCCCTGGATCAGGGCGTTGTGGGGAAACTGCTTGGCCAGATCGCCGGGGGAGCACACCATCGAGAAGCCTTCGCGCAGAGTGCCAAAGAAGCCGCTTCTGGCGGCGACCATGACCGCGCCCCCGACATATAGCGGCGCGTCGCTCAATTTATCCCACTCTTGGGGCGTGTAGTTGTCTGGGATCGTCACAGGAATATTTGGCGAGAGGAGTCGACGACTCCAATTATTGCCGCTGCGGGCCGCGCTGTCCTCGGGGATCAGCGAACTTCGGCGAGTTCAGCCAGGGTCACCAGACGAGGCCAGGAGTTTGCTGGGCGGCCACCTGGAACCGAAAAATGTATTCCATCACCTCGACGTAGTGGCGCGCGGCGGCGATCGCCGGTGCCCAGATGGTGATGCCGTGATCGCGGATCAGCAGCGCCGGGACCTCGGGCGCCTCCTGGGAAAAGCGATCGCGGATTTCGGCGGCAATACGGGGCACCTGAAGATGGTTAGCAAGGATGGGCAGGTGCACGGTGGGGTTTTCCTCCCAGATGCCCAGGCCCTTGATCATCTCCAGGGGCGGCAGGGCAATGCGATCGCCCGTGGTCAGGCGGGAGACCAGATTGGCGGGCACCGAATGCACGTGGTAGCAGGCCTGGGCTTCGGGAAATAGCTGGTAGATGGCCTCGTGAATGCAGGTTTCGTTGGAGGGGCGCGCCGTCGGGTGGGGCTGCTCGGCCACGGACCCGTCGGGGGCGATGCGGATGAAGTCCTCGGTGCTGAGCTGCCCTTTGTCGCGGCCGCTGGCCGTGATCCAAAAACTGCCGTCGGGCTGGCGTGCCGAGAGGTTGCCAGCGGTGCCGACCATCCAGCCCTGCTCATAGAAGCGGCGGGCGTCAGCAACCAAAATCGAACGAGGATCTGCACTCATAGCGGCGAAAAAGAAGGTCCAAAAAACGCTGGGGCCAGCCCTCGAGCCGCCCCAAAAGGATAGAAAAGATTGGGCGCTAGGCGACGGGGGTGGTCCAGCGCTGCTGGAGGGTGTCCCGAATATCGTGGAAGGTTTCCCAAGGGAAATAGGGCTTTTGGCGATCGCTCAGGTACTGGGCCAGGCGATCGCGGGCGAAAACAACCGGGGCGTGGAGGGCCATGTTTAAGTCCGTCACCGAGTCACCCACGGCGATCGCTTCGTCAGCGCCGTAGCGTTCCAGGATGGCCACTTTGTCCACCAGCTCGGTCTCGCCTTCGGCGGGCGATCGCACGCTCAAATATTCGCCCTCCGTGCCCACCTCCACCGCGTGAATGGCGTGAATCCGGTGCCGGTAGGGCTCGAGGACCGTCTCCACCATGCCCTGAAGACCGCCGGAAATCACCACCAGGGGCACCCCCTGGGCCTCCAGCAGATCCAGAAAGTCTGCGAACCCGGCCCGCAGCGCCTTGGTGCGGGCAAAGGCCAAAATCGCCGGATACTGCTCCGCCGGAATCGACTCCAGCATCTGGCGCACCCCCTCGCGCAGGGTCAGGCGCAGAGCGTACATCTCCGGCATCAGGCGGGCGGCCAGCTCCGGCGTAAATTCCTTGAGCATGGCCACAAAGGTTTCCTCGGCGGTAATGGTGCCGTCGAAGTCACAGAACACGATTCGTTTCACGCGGACCCCCACTTTTCCAAGGCTTGGTGCAAGGGCGTCTGGGGGGCGATCGCCGCTCGGTCAAAGGGCTCGCCGGGTTTGGCCAGGGCCAGCGCCTGCAAAAAGGCCTCGACCCCCGCGGCGGGGCCAGCGGGATGATCCATGATGCCGGTGCCCGCGTTCAGGATCACGTCGTGGCCGTAGTCCGCCAGGGCGCGCGGCACGATGCCGGGATGGATGCCCGCCGAGGGCACCGGAAACACGTTGCGCTGGCGCAGGGCGTCGCGAATGCTGGCCTCGTCCTGGGCATCGAAGGGCAAGCTGCCGTAGTGGGCCGGATACAGGACGGCGTCGGCTCCAGCGTGGGCCATCAGTGTGCCCAGGACGATCGGGTAGCTCAGGCCGTGGTCCGGAGCGCCACACAGAGCCCCCGCGAAGGCCGGATGGGCAAACACGGGGACATTGATCGCAGGATCAGCGGCGATCGCCTCCAGCACCGAGAAGCCATAGCTCAAGACATTTAGCAGCAGGGCATTGGCCCCTGCCTCCACGAGCTGGCGCGCCCGCGCCAGCAGCCGATCGGCTCGGCCCGTCACATTCACCGCATAGAGCACCGTGCGGCCCGTGTCTGCCTTCACGGCGTCCAGGGCGCGGCGGCAGGCCACCAGGCGCTCCAGGGTCGGCGCGCTGGCCAAGTCGCCCAGGATTTCGTCATCTTTGATCACGTCCAGGCCCGCGTAGGCCACCTGACGCAGGATCACGGCGTGGTCATTGGCCGAAAGACCCAGGGCTGGCTTGAAAATCGCCATCACCAAGGGGCGATCGCTCACGCCCAGGCGCGATCGCAGGCCGGAGATGCCAAACTTGGCTCGCTGCCCGTAGGTCTCGGGCAGCCGCAGGCCGACCACTTTGGCGGGGCCAGCCATGGAGTACTTGCCGAAAATCATGGTCAGCAGGCTGCCGATGTCGCCCTCGACGTTGCTCTCGGGGAAGCGGACCGTGACGGTGCTGCCCTGGGCGTCGGTGCGCACCTCGGCCACCTCGGCTAGGTGCGATCGCAGGGATGCCGACTGCTGGGCAAAGCGCTGCTCGTCCCAGGAGCCTGCGGTCTGGCCCACGGCGATCACTTGGCCCTGCTTGTGGGCATCGATGCCCGCCGGAAACCGGTAGTCAACCTCGATCGCCATCAGGCCACCAGCTGCTCGGGACGCAGCCGGACTTCGGTGCCGGTGTACACGGGCACCCAGCCCTCGGTGGTGGTGAAGTAGCGCACGGCCTTGACGCGGCGGCTGGCGGTGAGGTGAAACCAGTGCTCGGTATTGGCGGGGACGTTAATGAATTCCTCGGGCTGGACGGTGAGGGCGATCTGGCTGCCGTCGGGGCGCACAAATCCAAAAACCCCTTCTCCATCGACGATGTAGCGCACTTCGTCGTCTGCGTGGGTGTGGCACTGAATAAATTTCGCCAACATCTCATCGAGGTTGGGAATGTCGGGATTCAAGACAATCAAATCTCGCGACTGGTAGCCATCGGAGGCTTGCAGCTGCTCGAAGTAGTGGTCTAGGGACTGGAGGACCTGCTCTTTCTCGTCCGCGTCCAGGGCTGATTGGGCCAGCAGCGATCGCGCCCTTGAATCATCGCTCACGGGCCAGTGGTTGAGCTGGACGTTCAGCGGCGCTAGCTCGCGGGCGATCGCGTCTAGCTCGGTGTAGGTGGTCCCGTCTTCGAGTCTCAGAATTGCCATGGTCTTCCTCTGCCACAGAATCCGACGGTCTAGTATACCGTTTTTGCTTCGGGGTCGTCCGAGGCGGCAGAAGGCGGGAGTTGGGGGAAATATTGGCCTGGGCGATCGCCCCTCGAGGGCTGGCCGCGCCCGAGAGATGCTGACCCGATCAGACTCTTGCTATCCTGCGAAGGAACGGGCGCTGTTGAGCCGCTGCTGGCCAGACCTTGCGCGGTTATTGAGGAAAAACTCCATGGTGGACAGCGGTTTTCTCTGGATGTCGGCGATCGCCCAACTCTCGCCCCTGGCAGACCTCTCCGGGCTCTTGCGGGACGCCCTGGCCTGGATTGACGGCCTTGGCCCGATGGGAGCGATCGCCTTTATCGGGCTCTACATCGTGGCGACGGTGGCGTTTCTGCCCGGTTCGGTGCTGACCCTGGGGGCGGGCGTGGTGTTTGGGCTGCTGGCGGGCACGCTGTATGTCTTGGTGGGCGCGACCCTGGGGGCGATCGCGGCCTTCTGGGTGGGCCGCTATCTGGCCCGAGACTGGGTTGCCCGCAAAATCGCCCAAAATCCCCGCTTTCGCGCCATCGACGAAGCCATCGGCCGCGAAGGACTAAAAATCGTTATTTTGACCCGACTTTCGCCGGTTTTCCCCTTTAATTTGCTCAACTACAGCCTCGGCCTGACCCAGGTTTCCCTACGGGACTACTGTCTAGGATTCGTCGGCATGATTCCCGGCACCCTTTTGTACGTCTATCTCGGCTCCCTGGCGGGCAGCTTGGCCACCCTGGGCAGCGGCGAAACTCCGGGCAATCCGGCCCTAGAGTGGACCCTGCGCATCGTGGGATTCCTGGCCACCCTGGGCGTCACGCTCTATATCACCCGTCTCGCTCGCCAAGCCCTCCAAACCAAAATCTCTGAAACTCCTGATGCATAATTCCTCGACCCAGGCCGGGACTCTGCTGCCCCTGGATGAGTACAACCAGCAACTGCTTTCCCAGGTCCATCCGGCGGACTGGGTGAATCCGTCGCCCGCCGACTGCTACGACCTCGTGGTGATCGGCGCGGGCACGGCGGGCCTGGTGACGGCGGCGGGCGCGGCGGGCCTGGGTATCGGCCTGAGGGTGGCCCTGATCGAAAAGCACCTGATGGGCGGCGACTGCCTGAATGTGGGCTGCGTGCCGTCGAAGTGCCTGATCCGCTCGGGGCGGGTGGTGGCGGAGATCGAAGGTGCAGAGGCGTTTGGGGTGCGGGCCGCGGCCCCGGAGGTGGACTTTCCGGCGGTGATGGCCCGCATGCGCCGACTGCGGGCGGGCATCAGCCCCCACGACTCGGCCCAGCGCTTCCAGAATCTGGGCGTGGACACGTTTTTGGGGGAGGCGCGGTTCACGGGGCCGGACACGGTCCAGGTGGGCGACACGCAGCTCCGCTTCAAGAAGGCGGCGATCGCCACGGGAGCGCGGCCAGCTAGCCCCGAGATTCCCGGCTTGGCGGCAGCAGGCTACCTGACTAATGAGACGGTGTTTTCCCTCACGGAGCGGCCTCGACGCTTGGCGGTGATTGGCGGCGGACCCATTGGCTGCGAGCTGGCCCAGACTTTTCGGCGTCTGGGCTGTGAGGTGGTGCTGTTTCAGCGGGGAGAGCATCTGCTGAGCAAAGAGGATCCGGCGGCGGCGGCCCTGGTGCAGCGCCAGTTCCAGCGCGAAGGCATCCGTTTGGTGCTCAGCAGCCAGATTCAGCAAGTCCAGAAAACGCCTGCGGGCAAGGAAATCACCTGCACGACAGCGGGGCGCGGGGAGACCCTCGTCGTGGATGAAATTTTGGTGGGGGCTGGCCGGGTGCCCAATGTGGAGTCGCTGAATCTGGAGGCGGCGGGCGTGGCCTACGGCGATCGCGGCATTCAGGTCAACGACGCGCTGCAAACCACCAACCCCCGCATCTTCGCGGCGGGGGACGTCTGCATGGCCTGGAAGTTTACCCATGCGGCCGATGCGGCGGCCCGGATCCTGATTCGCAATGCGTTCTTTGCGCCCTTCGGCCTAGGGCGGGCCAAGCTGAGCGACTTGGTGATCCCACGGGTGACCTACACCGATCCGGAGGTGGCCCACGTGGGCCTGGACGAAGCGACGGCGCGCCAGCAGGGGCGGGCGATCAAGACGATCGCGATTCCCTTTGAGCGGGTGGACCGGGCGATCGCCGATGGCGAAACCGAGGGTCTGCTGAAGCTGCACCACGAGGCCCACTCCGATCGCATTGTGGGGGCGACGATCGTGGCCCGCCACGCTGGCGAGATGATCAGCGAGGTGACCACGGCCATGGTGGGCGGGATCGGCCTCAACCAGCTGGCGACGGTGATTCACCCCTATCCCACCCAGGCCGAGGCGATCAAAAAAGCGGCAGACGCCTACCGCCGCACCCAGCTGACGCCGCGATCGCAGGCCCTGCTAAAGTTCCTCAGTCGCTGGTCCTAGTTGCTAGGCTGGAGCCGGAAAAGACGAATAAGGCCGGGTCAGTGAGGAATGCTTCAACCGAGGACGGGGCGGCTCAAAGTCGAGCACATCACGGTGGCGATCGCCGATTTGGCCCCGGCCCTGGTCGGCACCCGCATTGTGCAGCTCAGCGATTTTCACTACGACGGGCTGCGCCTTTCGGACCGTCTGCTGGAGCAGGCGATCGCCGCAGCCAATGCCGCAGAGCCCGATCTGATCGTCCTGACGGGGGATTTCGTCACCTACGAATCCGCGCCGGTCCAGGTCTTGGCCCCGCGCCTGCGATCGCTCCGCAGCCGCACCGGCGTTTTCGCGTCCCTGGGCAACCACGACTACTGGCACGGCGTGATCAAGCCTTTCATTGCTGAGTCTCTGGCCGAGGCGGGCATTCACGTCCTGCGCAATCAGGTGGCCTATCCCCTGGGGGAGGCGATCGCCTTGGTGGGCCTCGGCGACCTGCGATCGCGAGAATTTCGCCCCGAAGCCGTCCTCGACACCCTGCCGCCGACCACGCCCCGCCTCGTCCTGTCCCACAACCCAGACACCGCCGAAACCTTGCAGCAGTGGCGGGTGGACCTCCAGCTCGCGGGCCATACCCACGGCGGCCAGGTGATTTTGCCCGGACTGGGCGCGCTGCCCGCCTATGTCCCGTTTCTACGTCGCATCACCCCACCCTGTCTGAGCTGGCTGCCCTACATGAAGCGCGGCGGCGTCGCCGGGGTCCGCCACTGGGAATGGGGCCACGGCTTCCATCGCATCGGCCAAAACCAGCTCTACGTCAACCGGGGCCTGGGCACCTACTTGCCGGGTCGCCTGGGGTGTCCGCCTGAGGTGACGGTGCTGACGCTGGTGCCCGCCGTCCCTGGAGACAACGCCCCAGCCAAAAAAAGCCCCCGGAGCTTTCGGGGGCTTGCAAGGCCAAGCAATTGAAAACTGAACGCATCCTGAAAAGGAAATCCTGCGCGAGAATCCTCGGTCGGAAAGTCAGAAACGGGGATTAGCGAGCGCCCGCCGCAGCGGTCTGCTTCGCGGTTTTGCCATTGGGCTCCACAGCGGTCCCTTCGATAAAGGAGCGCAGCATCCACGCCATTTCTTCGTGCTCCTCCATCAGGCCCGTCAGGAAGTCAGCGGTTCCTTCATCGTGGAACTTCTCAGAGCACTGATCGACGTGCCCGCGCAGATTGCGAATGATTTGCTCGTGGTTGTCTGCCAAGCGAGCCACCATTTCCGTCGCCTCGGGGATGTCACCGGCGTGCTCCGAGATGCTGCTGTGCTTGAGGAAGTCCTCGGCAGTGCCAATCGGATAGCCGCCCAGCATCCGGACCCGCTCCGCGATCGCGTCTACGGTCTCGTGCAGCGCTTCATACTGTTCTTGCCACAGCTCATGAAGGGTGCGGAACTGCGGACCCACGACGTCCCAGTGATACTTTTTGGTTTTGATCAGCAGCAGATAGGCATCTGCCAAATCCTGATTCAAAAGGTTAATCACGCCTTGGCGCTGCTCGTCAGTAAGACCAATATTAATAGGACGCATGTTGATGTTATTTCCTAAATTCAACGGCTCTGGAAATAGCTAACCAAATTTCACTTGCAAATCGTATCTGCCAAGGGAGTAGTCTTGGTCTCTCTCTTGAGGTTATCTGTCTTCAGGAATAGGACTTTTGGATTGATTTCCCCTAGCTTTCTATCCCATGCTAGAGGAATCAAACATAAGAGCCATAGCGTCTCTATCGGGATCGGAGAGCGATGAACTAGGTAATGAGAAATTGAGCCGTTAGGGGAAGAATTGCTGACTCTAAAAAGGCGATCGCACTCTTTCTTTTGAGGCATTGTGGAGGCGATCGCAATCTTTCTGGAACTCTTCCAGATGGCGGGCGACACTCTGTCAGATTTTCGTGACTATGGTCGTGAAACCGCCAACAAAAACACTCCTCAAAATTTCATGAGCACCAATCAACAACGCCTAGAGCTCCTCTCAGAAGAGGTCAAGCAAACTGTTCAGGTTTTTGACAATCTGGGCACCGATGAGAAACTGGCGTTTCTCTACTTTGTCTATGAGAAGATGGGCGACTCTGTGACGCCCGCAGCCCCCGCTGCCGCTGAGCCGAACCTAGCGCCCAAGCTGCTGGGCAGTGAATTCTACGACCTTTCTGAAGACGAGCAGCTCCAGGTCATGCGGGACATCGTGGATAACCGAGACACTGAGCTCTCCCGCGCCTACGGTGCCCTGACCGAAAACAACCAGCTGCTGGTGTGGTACGCCTGGGCCCAGGGCATGGGGGATACGGTGGTGGACCTGCCCGCAGATTACAAAGCGAGTGAAGAAACCAATCGATTGCTGCCGCAGCTAGAAAAGCTGGATTTTGAGAGCCAGATCTCCTTCCTGCGCCAGGTCGCAGGCGAGATGGGCTACAGCGAAGTGGGTCAGACGCCCACCCAAACGCAAAAGACGCCCAGCCTGTAAGTGCTAATCACTTCGCTTGAGCGGGTCTCGGGGACTGCCCCGAGGCCCGCTTTTGGGTGGAATCAGAAAGGGGTTGCGCCAGACCAGGAGCGAGCTTCTTGGCTGGCTGGGGGACGCCCCCAGGGAACGGGGACTCACCAATTTTGATATACTCACCGAACGCAGCGACCGTGCTTTGTGTCGCCAAACTGCCGCATTTCGGCACCGGTTGGTTGGCAAAGTCGCGATCGCAAAGTTTTCTAGAAAGTGGTGGGCGATCGCCCCCTTGGCACCGGCAACGCGGTCAACCCCAGAGCCCCGCCGAGCGATCGCCGCCGCAAAAGTTTATTCATAGGCAACTGAGGCCCTTTGGCGCGCTATGGCGACCTTTCTACTGGAAGTCGGAACCGAAGAACTACCTGCAGATTTTGTGGACAGCGCCCTAGCACAGTGGCGATCGCGCCTCCCTCAGGCGCTCAGCGAGCACTACCTACACACCGAGGCCCTCGAGCTTTACGGCACCCCTCGCCGCTTGGCCGTGCTGATCAAAGGGTTGCCCGATCGCCAGCCCGATCGCGAAGAGCTGGTCAAAGGCCCCTCGGCCCAGGCTGCATTTAAAGATGGCCAGCCCACCAAGGCCGCCGAGGGCTTTGTGCGATCGCGGGGGGCCAGCGTTTCGGACCTCGAAATCCGCAGCACCGAGAAAGGCGACTTTGTCTTCTTGCAGCAGCAGATCCCGGGCCGCCCCACCGCCGAAATTTTGCAGGAGCTAGCCCTGGGCTGGATTTCGGCCCTCGAAGGTCGCCGCTTTATGCGCTGGGGCACCGGCGATCTGCGCTTTCCCCGGCCCATTCGCTGGCTGGTGGCCCTCCTCGACGGCGCGGTGCTGCCCCTGACCCTGCCCAACGACGGGGCGACGGTGACCAGCGATCGCGTTTCCCAGGGTCACCGCGTGCTGCATCCCGACCCGGTCACCCTCGACCACGCCGATCACTATCTCGATCGCCTGCGCAAGGCTTTTGTGGAGCCGGACGTGGACATCCGCCGTCAGGCCATCGAGGCAGAGATCAAGCTGGTGGCCGAGAAGGCCGGGGGCGTCGCTGAAATCAGCCCTGACCTCCTAGAAGAAGTGACCCAGCTGGTGGAGTGGCCCACGGCGGTGTTGGGCACCTTCGAAGACGAGTTTCTGGAGCTGCCGCCGGAGGTGATCACCACGGTGATGGTCACCCACCAGCGCTATTTCCCGATTTTCCAGGCGGACCCGAGCGCTCCCGGTGCCTCGCTGCTGCCGCGCTTCATCACCATCTCCAACGGCGACCCCAAAAAGTCAGACATCATCGCGGCGGGCAACGCGCGGGTGATCCGGGCGCGTCTGGCGGACGGCCAGTTCTTCTACAAGGCAGACTGCGGCCAGTCCCTAGAGAAATTCTTGCCCCAGCTCGAAACGGTGACCTTCCAGGAAGCCTTGGGCTCCATGGGCGACAAGGTGAAGCGCGTTGGGCAAATCGCTGGCCAAATCGCCGAGCAGCTCGGGGTGAGTGCGGGCGATCGCGCGCTGATCGAGCGGGCTGCCCTGCTGTGCAAGGCGGACCTGGTGACCCAGATGGTCTTCGAGTTCCCCGAGCTCCAGGGCATCATGGGCGAAAAATACGCCCGAGTCAGCGGCGAACCGGAAGCGGTGGCCCAGGCGATTTCGGAGCACTATCTGCCCAAGGGCGCGGGCGATCGCCTGCCGCCCAGCCTCGTCGGTCAGGTGGTGGGTCTGGCCGATCGCCTCGACACGCTGGTGAGCATTTTCGCCCTGGGCCTGATTCCCTCGGGCTCTTCGGATCCCTTTGCCCTGCGCCGCGCGGCGACCGCCATCGTCAACATCATCTGGGGCGCGGATCTGTCGATCAATCTGGCGGCGCTGCTGGACCAGGTGGTGCAGCGCTTCAGCGCCGAGAAAGGCGCCGTGATGAAGCTCAGCGCCGAGGATCTGCTGGGTCAGCTGCGCAGCTTCTTCTTGCAGCGCATCCAAACCCTGCTCCAGGAAGATCGCCACATCGACTATGACTTGGTGAGCGCGGTGCTGGGAGAGGACGACCCCGAGTACACCGAGCGCGCCCTCCAAGACCTGCTGGACGTGCGCGATCGCGCCCAGTTCCTGCAAACGATTCGCCAAGATGGCACCCTGGAGCCCATCTACGAGATCGTCAACCGCGCCTCTCGTCTGGCGGTGAAGGGCGACCTCGACACGGTGACCCTGGACCCGGCCAATGTGGTGGATACAGGACGCTTCCAGCAGCCCTCGGAGCAGGCTTTTTATGAAGCCCTCGGCAAGCTGCTGCCCGAGACCCAGGCCGCCCAGTCGGCGCGGGACTATCGCCGCCTAGTGACGGCGCTGGCAGACACCGCCCCGACCATCAGCAACTTCTTTGACGGTCCCCAGAGCGTGCTGGTGATGGACGAAAACCCCGACATTCGCCGCAACCGCCTCAACCTGCTGGGCCTCCTGCGCAACCACGCGCGGGTCCTAGCGGACTTTGGCCCGATCGTGAAGCGCTAGTCAAACCGCCGCAACCCCTGCCCTAGGCAGGATTGTCGCCGCAATCCCCCATCCCTCACGGTAGGATGGGGGATGCTTTGCGTTCGAGTATTCGCAGGAGAATTATGGCGATCGCGCACGTCATCGGATTGGGTCGGTCAGGGGTAGCAGCGGCTCGGCTGCTGATGCAGCAGGGGTGGCAAGTGGTGCTCAGCGATCGCACCGATTCTGAAGGACTGCGGGCGCAGCAGCAGGCCCTGGCCGCTGAAGGCATCACGGTCAAGCTGGGCCACAGCTTTGATCCGATGAGCGATGATCTGACCGGCGATGCAGCGGGGAGCGATCGCCCGGCGCTGGTCGTCGTCAGTCCGGGGGTGCCCTGGGATGCGCCGGGGCCGGCCCGCGCGCGGGAGCTGGGCATCGAAACCATCGGCGAAGTCGAGCTGGCCTGGCGATCGCTGAGCACCTATCCCTGGGTCGGCATCACCGGCACCAACGGCAAGACCACGACCACGGCCCTGACGGCGGCGATTTTCCAGGCGGCGGGCCTGAATGCGCCGGCCTGCGGCAACATTGGCCATGCGGTGTGCGAGCTGGCTCTCCAGGCCACCCAGGGCATGACGCCGCCCCTGGACTGGGTGATTGGCGAGCTCAGCAGCTACCAGATCGAGGCCTCCGACACCCTGGCACCGCGCATCGGCGTCTGGACCACCTTCACCCCAGACCACCTCAGCCGCCACAAAACCCTGGAGCGCTACTACGAAATCAAGGCCAAGCTGCTGGATCAGGCCGAATTTCAGGTGATCAACGGGGATGATCCGCACCTGCGCCGCACGGCGGGCGATCGCTGGCCCCAAGCCTGCTGGACCAGCGTCCAGGGCCGGGACGCCCTGGTAGCCAACCCCGAGCGCGGCGCCTATCTCCAGGACGGCTGGGTGTATGTGCAGGACGAGGCGATCGTGCAGGCCGACACCTTGGCGATGGTCGGCGCTCACAACCAGCAAAATCTGCTGATGGCGGTCCTGGCGGCGCGGCTAGCGGGCATTGAGAAGGCGGCGATCCAGCAGGCGATCGCGGCGTTTCCGGGCGTGGCCCACCGGCTGGAGCTGATCCGGATCTGGCAGGGGGTGCGCTTTATCAATGACAGCAAGGCCACCAACTACGATGCGGCGGAGGTTGGGCTCCAGGCGGTGCCTGCGCCGGTGATCCTGATTGCGGGGGGCGAGGCGAAGGAAGGTGACGACACCGGCTGGCTCCGGGCCATCCAGGACAAGGCGGTGGCAGTGCTGCTGATCGGGGATGCCGCGCCTGCTTTCCGCGATCGCCTCAGTCAGGTCGGCTACACCGCCGCAGAAATTGTCGAAACTATGGACCGGGCCGTGGAGCGGGGGGCAGAGCTGGCGATCGCCGCTGGCGTGCCCCACGTGCTGCTGTCTCCGGCCTGCGCCAGCTTTGACCAGTACACCAGCTTCGAGCATCGGGGCGATCACTTCCGTCAGCTCTGTCTGGCCCTAGCAGAATGACGCCTCCGGCTCCTGACGCTCGGCCCCCCGGACTGCGATCGCTCGGTTATCAGATTTGGATTTTGGCGGCGGGGCGGCTGCTGTTGCAGATTGGCACCGGCTTCACGCTGTTCTACGCGCCGATCTTTTTCGTCAATGAGGTGGGCCTGAGCCCGACAGCGGTGGGCTTGGGCCTGGGCAGCGGCTCCATTTCCGGGGTGCTGGGCCGATTTGTGGGCGGCACGGCCTCCGACTCGCCCCGCTGGGGCCGCCGCAAGATCTTGCTGATCTCGGCCCTGGTTTCGGCTCTGGCAGATGTCTTCTTGGCGCTGGCGGACAATTTCCCGCTGTTTGTGGTGGGCAACCTGCTGATGGGCCTGGGCATTGGCCTGTACTGGCCCGCCACCGAAGCGGCAGTGGCGGACCTGACCAAGCCGGAGCAGCGCAGCGAAGCCTTTGCGATCGCCCGTTTGGCCGACAGCATCGGTCTGGGGGTGGGCGTGATTTTGGGCGGGCTCATCATCAGCACCACCCAGGCCTACCGATCGTTGTTTGTGGTGGACGGGATTTCCTTTGTGGTCTTCTTTTGGGTGGTCTACGCCGCGATCGCCGAAACCAACTCGTTTCACGAGCCCCCGCAGCAGCTTCGCCAGTCCTGGGCCACGGCCTTGGGCGATCGCCGCCTGATGATTTTTGTCGGGGTGAATGTGCTGTTCACGACCTACCTGGCCCAGATCAATAGCACCTTGCCCCTCTACTTCAGCAATTTTTTGTCCCTGCCCGGCCGAGACGGGTTTGCGCCAGCTACTATCAGCGCGCTGTTTACCTGGCACGTGGTGCTCGCGGCGCTGATCCAGCTACCGATCGCGCGGCGGCTAGCAGTCTTTAGTCGGCCCCAGGCCCTGACGGTGTCCATGCTGCTGTGGGGCGTGGGCTTTTTGCTGGTGGGGCTGACGGGGGTTGCGGCGGCGGGCCATTTGGCCTGGGCGGTGCTGGCTGTGAGCATTCAGGCGGTGGCGATGGCGGCCTATACGCCGTCGGCGTCGGCTTTGGTGGTGGAGTATGCCCCGGCGTCTTTGCGGGGCGTTTATCTGTCGATCAATTCCCAGTGCTGGGCCATTGGATACTTTGTGGGGCCGCCCCTGGGGGGCTGGGCGCTGGACCAGTCAAAGGCGATCGCCGATGGTTTCTGGCTGGTGCTGGCCCTGACGGTGAGCGTCGGCGTGGCGATCTTGCAGGTGCTCAGCCGTCTCCAGTCTTCGCCTCACTCTCCCTCCTAGCCACCAAATTCAACCCGACAATTTTGCTATTCCAAAAACAGAAACAGCCTCGTAGAGAGGCTGTCAGCTTTGCGCACAAAGATTCCTGATGATTTTTAGCTGGCGTCTAAATTGCTAACCTGAAGTAGCATATTCCAGGTTTCACGGTCATCTTCATCATCCATGTCGTAATCATAAAAATAGACTGGGATGTAGGGGTATGTGTCGGTGTGAAGAACCATAGCCTCACCTGGAACAACCCACCTGCCCCCACGAATCGAGGCAAACAGAATATCCTTCCACTCACCGTCAACTTTGACTCTAAACCACGACATAAAACACCTCTCAAGCTAATACTTATGAACCCGATTCTTGCCTACAGACTGACCGTTCAGCCGCCGCGAATGTCCGACCAGAAAGAGCCTTCTACGGTCTTCGTAACCCTGCAAGTTCCTAACTCTACCGCTGTCAACTACATCCAGTTTTCGTCCGAGGACGCGCGCGCTCTTGAGGAGGTGCGGGCTTGGCTGAGCACCGAATACGGGCCGTTTGGGCACTCGATCGGCGATCGCGCCTGCGCAGCCGATCTTGCCTTCGTGATGGATTCTCCAAACGCCCGGATCTATCAACCAGTTTGCCAGTCAGGAGAAGAGCTGATTCCTGACAAGTTTGACGCTATTCCCGACGACGCCATGAGCTGACCCTGAAGAGTGCTGGGTCAGCTCTGCAAAAGCGTTTGAGACAGCCAATCTAGGCTTGGTGTGGCCAGGAAGATTAGCGAGTTTGCTTGGGTGGGCGAGGCTTGCTGGCTGCGCCACTGTTATTGGGACGATTGGTGGCTTGGGGAGCCGGAGGCGTTCCGGGCTTGGCTGTTGCTGCCTCACCGGTGGGTGCTGTCGTATGTCGCGTCGTGCGGAAGGTGACATTGACCCCCTCATTGGACTGCTCCAGCACCAGCAAAGGCGTTGGTTTGGCCTTTTGGTCCCAGTGCATGTAGGCAATGCGCCCCTGGATCGTGGGCTGCCAGGTGTCGTGGTCCGCCGTTGGGCTCAGATAGGTTTCGATGCAGTCAATGATTTGGCTAATGGTGACGGACGTCGGCTGAGTGGGCAGCTTGACCAGCTTGATCTGAATCCGGAACAGGACTCGCTTGGTTCCCTTGGGCAGATCCCCCGGCTCGTACTCCACATCAAAGATTTGGTCCACCTGGCGGCCCGCACTGGCGACGCCCACGACCCCTTGGTTGTGCTGGGTTGGGCGCAGCGCGATCGTGATGCGGTCTTTCACCTTCATCTTGATTTGGTTCAAGATTGCGAAGTGGAAGACTTCTTCTTCCATCCGCATTCTCAAGTAGTCAAGGTTAAATTCTCGAGAGTGAATCAAGTCTGGGTTCTGCTCCATCTTGGTGATGGTGCTCAGAGCCAGTTTCAGCTTTTTTTGAAGCTCTTGGTTTTTGAAGGTTTCAAACTTGAGCTTCTTTTGAAATTGGTCAGATTGAATCTTGTAAAAAACGCCCAGCCCAATGAGCAAGAGGGCAAGACCGCCGGAGGTAAACATCCACAATTGCCCAGGGGCGGCGCCTTCGGCAGGGGTGGCTGGCTGGGCGGCTGGCTTTTGGGCTGTGGTGGTTTTCTTTGCGGGAGCCTGCGCCAACCAGGGGTCAACGATGAAGAGGGGCGTTGGCATAGTCCTTACTCGGGGGTTCTGGTGTGCTCTTTTTCCTAGGATGCCCTGCTTTGGAAGCTTTGCATCAAAGGGGGCCGTTCTGTTAAGAAGTCCTCAAGAAAGACTTCAAGGTTGAGGCGCCTGAAACCGGATGGTGCTTCGAAAGCAAAAACAGAGGAGAGGGAGCGAATTTTGCGTGGGGCGATCGCCCCCAGAGAGCAGCGCCTAGTTCGTCCAGCGAGCCCGATAGCTGCGGGCGTCCAGGTGGCCGAGATAGGGGTACTGGATATAGCGGCCCAGGCCGCCGGGCCACCACGGATCCAAGGCCCAGTAGATCTGATCGCCGGTCAGGCCATCGCAATAAAAGTCGATGGCGTCCCCGACGATGTGGCGGCTTTCGGAGGCTCCGCCCACGCGAGCATTGATCTCGGGCGGGCGATACCAGCTGGTGACGTGAAAGGGCCGTCCAATGCGATCGCGCGCCTGCTGAGCCAGATTGGCAATCCGCACGATGGCGTCCACAGTGTACTGGTCCGGGGGCATCCGGGTGCCGCCGTGGGTAGCCTCGGCCCAGCTAAAGCTGCCGTTGGGAATGATGCTGGCGTAGAGCTGAATGTTGTCCGGGGTCCAGACGCTGGGCCGGCTGGGCAGGGTCATCGGCTGGGGCTTGGGGATCTCGATGGCGTCGCGGCGGGCCTGCTCCATGCGGCGCACATCTTCAAAGAGGGACTGGATCGTGGCCTCGCGACTGGGGAGCTTGCGCCAGAGCTGCACTAGGCGGATCAGGGCTTCGCGCTCTTGGTCGTCTTCTTGGTAGGTCGTTGGCACCCGCCGCAAAAATTCTAGGAGGGCGCGATCGAGCTGAGCGGCAGCCGTGGCGAGGGCATCGCGATCGAGACCACCGCTAAAGAGGGCCGGGTTGACGCCCAACGTCGTCAGGGTCGTGGTGCGCGAATCGAGCTTGTTCCAGATCCGGTAGCCCTCGGTGATGGCGTGGCGCTGCTCACCAACGCCCTGATAGAAGCTGGGGACGCGCTGAACAAAGGCGATCAGGGCGGGGTCGACGATGCGCAGGCCGGTTTCGCCGGAGGTGTCCTTGGCGAGGGAGGCGATCGCCGCTTCCCGGGAGTCGAGCTGTCGCCAGAGCTGGGTCAGGCGCAGCAGCCCTTCGCGCTGGTGGGGTAGGCCCGAGAAATTGAAAGACAGGCGCTGCATGAACTCGATCAGCGGCTTGTCTAGGTAGCTGTCATCCACCGTGGCCAGAGTCGCTCCCGGCGGCAGGGGCGCATTGAGGGACGCAATGGCGGTGGTCCGGGTGTCTAGCTGCCGCCAGACCCGCACGCCCTCCACCATGGCTTCGCGCTGGTGGCCCAGGCTGGCGTAGTAGCGGGGCAGCCGCTCGATCAGGGTCAGCAGGGCTTTGTCCAGGTAGGCCAGATTTTGGGGCAGGCTCTCGGCCCGGTAGTCGATGTCGAGGTCTTGGAGGTAGGCCTGGATCAGGGTCTGGGCGTTGCAAACTTCTAGGCGGGCGGCGCTGGTGTCCTGGGCCGGGGGGGCGTAGCCTGCGGCCACAGCGCTCAAAAAGCGATCGCTGTATCGGCCCTGGGTGACGTCCCAAATATCGGCGGGAGACCAGCCGTCGCGGCTCAGGCGATCGGTGATGCTGCGAACGGTATTGGCGGCGAACTGGACCTGCTCGGAGAAGCTGTCGACCTGGGACAGCGGGATGCGGTTGGCGGGAGCGACGCCGAGGCCGGTTTCGCCGTCTGCCAGATTGGGGCGGCCCTGAGCCTGGTAAAGAGCTGCCAAAATAGGCTTGTGGATGCCGACTCTGGCCGCTTCGGTCAAATACAGGTAATTTCGCTGGTCTGGTGTCAATTTGGGCATCACCACGCACCCACGCTACGAACTACACAACACTTTATGCCGATGGAACCGTTATCCCAGGCGATCGCTACGGATTGCTTAAGGAAAATTCGCCTTGTGGCGACCGACATGGATGGCACCTTGACCCTGGGGGGCAAGTTTACACCGGATCTGCTGGCAGCCTTTCGCACGCTGGCGACCTCGGGCGTTGACGTGCTGATTGTAACCGGGCGATCGGCGGGCTGGGTCAACGGGCTGGCCCATTATCTGCCGGTGCGGGGGGCGATCGCCGAAAATGGCGGCCTCTGCTACTGGGGCCACCAGGAAGAACCGGAGTTTTTGACGCCTCTGGTGGAACCCTTGGTTCATCGGGCCAAGCTGGCCCAGTGCTTCCAGCAGCTGCAGCAGCGCTTTCCCGACCTGCGCGAGTCCGGAGACAATCGGTTCCGCCTCACGGACTGGACCTTTGACGTCCAGGGACTCAGTCCCGAAGACCTCGCTCAGCTCGCAGAGCAGTGCGCTGCCTCGGGCTGGGGCTTTACCTACAGCACGGTCCAGTGCCACATCAAGCCCTTGGCCCAGGAGAAATCCGCCGGCTTGCAGGACGTGCTGCGGCGACAGTTTCCGGACCTGCAGCCCGAGGAGGTGGTGACGGTGGGCGACAGTCCCAATGACGAAAGCTTGTTTGATGCCAGCCTGTTCCCGCTGTCTGTGGGGGTTGCCAATCTCCGGCACTATGCCGATCGGCTGGCCCATCGTCCGGCCTACCTCACGACTGCGGCTGAGGGGGCCGGGTTTGCGGAGCTGGTGGCGGCGATCGCAGCGGCCAAGGGCTAAAGAACAGGCGGCCATGCTGGATGTCGCGATTTGGAAACAGTGGAAAACGCCCGGGCGGAGCACCTTTGACCTAGCGGTGCAGTTTCGGGTGCCGACGGGCCTCACGGTGCTGTTTGGGCCGTCGGGCTGCGGCAAGACGTCGACGCTCCAGGCGATCGCCGGACTGCTGAGGCCGGATGCGGGGCATATCACTGTGCAGGGCACTCCGTTTTTTGCGGGCGATCGCGCCCTGCACCTGCCGCCCCACCGTCGCCGCGTCGGCTATGTCTTCCAAAATTACGCCCTCTTTCCCCATCTCAATGTCGCTGACAATATTGGCTTTGCCCTTCATCGCTGGCCCAAATCCCAGCGACAGCAGCGCATTCGAGAGTTGGCGGATTTACTGGCTCTTGAGGACTTGCTCCCCTGCCCGATTCGGCACATCTCGGGCGGTCAGGCCCAGCGAGTCGCCATTGCGCGGGCGATCGCCCCTTGTCCTCAGCTGCTGCTCATGGATGAGCCGTTTGGTGCCCTAGATGACGACTTGCGCACCACGCTGCAACAGGAACTCAAAGCCTTGCAGCGGCGCCTAAACTTACCGATCCTCCTGGTGACGCACTCGCGCTCCGAGGCCATCACCCTGGCTGATCACCTGGTTCGCCTGGAGGCAGGGCGAGTGGTGGCGGTGGGGGCTGCCCACGAGTTGCTAGAGGCGCGATCGCCCCAGGCCACCCAGACTAGCGCCCCTCCCCTTCCGACTGATTGCGGGCCTGCCAGGCCAGATCCAGCACCTGGGACCACCGACGACGCATCTGCTTCACCGTGCACTTGAGGGCCTGAGCGATTTCGGCCTCGCCCCACTGGGCCTGCTTCAGCTGGACCAGCAGCCGCTGATCGGCGCTCAGCGTGGCCAAAAAGCGCTCCCACAGCTGGGGCGACAGGCCCAGATTTTGATCCACGTCCGCCCCCAGCCACTGATGAACCAGCTTCCACTGGTGCGTGCGGGCAAACTTCTCCACGTGGTACTTAAAGCGCTGCTGGAGATAGTCCCGCTGGCGAGACGACAGCCCCAGGATTTCGTCAATTTCGGGAGCCGACAGATCGTGCAGCTTGAGAGTCAGATAGTCGATGCAGTCGCTTTGGCCCTGGGACTCCAGGTAGGCCACCAGCTCGCCGATCACCCGCTCCCGCAGCACCTGCTCGGCGGGGTCCGCGGCCTCAGTCACCATCTGCTCACGGATTTCTTGGGCGACGCTGGACTGCGAGGTGACCTCGGCATCGTTGCGGGGGGCCTCCATGGCGGACTCGATGTCGAGGCTCGCCTCGGGGGGCTGCCGCCGCGCAAAGCCCTGAGCCCGCAGGACGATCAGCTGCTGCCGGTTGCGCCCGGGCAGGCCAATGCGCCGCTTGGCATACTGCTCCGCAAAGGCCATGTATTCGGCTAGCTCCAGCTGGGTCCGGGGCGTGTAGTCGGGGAGCTGGTTTTCGCGGCGAAAGGCTTTCAGGACTTCGATGTAGAACCCTTGCAAGAAGTCTTCGATCAGGTTGTAGCGGGCCTGGAACCCGAGCTGAGCGCGCAGGGGAGCGACGTGGCGATACACCATGGCGCTGAGGTTGCTGTGGAGGTCGACGCGGCCGCGCTCGGAGCCGAGGTGGTAGTAGCTCAGGCACTTTTTCACGCGGTGGCGGGCGAGGGCCAGCTGCCAGGTGCGGATTTCACCGGACGCCTGAATACGATCGCTTTTGGTGCAGATACGCACGACTTCTTGGGCAATCCGCAGGGCGATCGCCCGGGCACTCCGGCTCAGGGATTTCAGCTCCATCTGAAATTCCTGCACCAAAATTCCGGTTAACCCTTGGACATCCAGGAAAGAAGAATCAGCTTGGGCCGGGTCTTCGGAACTACCGCCACTGGAGGGCGGCAAAGGAGCGGAGGATGAGCTGCGCAGGTCATCGCCCGTCAGGGGATCTGCTAGGGGCATAAACGCCGACTGCTCGGAGGCGCGGGGATAAAAATTGGGGTCGCCAGGGGAATGGCTGAGGGAATTCGCAAGGTTGACGTTCATCGCTCTTCCTCTTGGTAGGGCACCGTAACAAAGTCTCGAAAGCCGGATCTAGACGGAAACTGTGGCAATCGCAAAGGAAAACGTTTGGGCTCGCTATCCATTGCTATTGGGCTCTACACCATCGTCTCCGGACGGTACGGCGGATCCCTGCATACGGTGTGTCACTTCCTAAAGCAGTCAATCTACCGAGGGAAAGAGACATTACAAGATAGGACAGATGAGAGAGTGTCCCTCTGTCCAAATGCCCACCCACGGGCGATCGCCGCTACTACTTCATGCCAAAGACGCCCCCTGCGATCGCAAAATCCCAGGGCCAATTCTCAAACTGGATCGCCGACCCAAAGCCGTCTCGCCTAAGCGAACTCCGCCTCCGGTACCCACTCCGCGACTGCTTCCCATCCCAGACCGCGACGGACGACCACCGGTTCCTCCCCCGTCAAATCCAAGATGGTCGAGACCACAAGTCCCGGTTCTGACCCATCATCCACAATCACATCCACCAAGCCATCGAGACGGTCGAACAGTTCGGCCTGCGAAATTTCGCCCCGTCCCTCGCTGATGAATATGGGAGCCTCGCCTTCGTCCATGGGAAGGTAGGCCGATGTGGAAATGATCGGGTTGCCCAGCGCTGCGAGGAGAGCATTGCACACCGGATGATCGGGTACACGAATACCCGTCGTCTTCCGTTTGGGCTCCATCACCAAGCGGGGCACAGCTTTGGTCGCGGGCAGCAAAAAGGTGTACGGTCCGGGAACCAGCCGACGCATGAGCCGATAAGCAGAGTCCTGCACCCAGGCGTATTGGGCCACATTGGAAGGAGAAGGACACAAAAAGGTCAGGGGCTTATCGTTAGAGAGCCGTTTGATTTGCCGCACCCGTTCTACCGCCGACTTGACATTCAGGTCACACCCGATTGCGTAGACTGTATCGGTGGGATAAAGCATCACCGCACCGTCTCGCAGGGCGTCCCTAATTTGTTCTATTCGGCGGCTTTGAGGATTGTCCGGATGAACTGAGTAAATTCTTGCCATGGCAATTGCACGTGCTGAGGGAGGGGCTAGGAGCAAGCGTGAGGGGTGATGCTAAGGCGCGATCGCGCGTCCCGGGGTCCGTAAAAGCGGACCGAGGCTGGGCATCAAAAGGCACGGTGGCTTTCTGCTGTCTCCGGTGTCACGATGACCTGCGTCCACGTTTGATTCGAAGACTGCTGAACCAAAGAGTGATCTATGAAGAAGTTAGCCTACCTACAGTGTCCGACGGGAATTGCGGGAGATATGTGCCTGGGAGCCCTTGTGGATGCCGGAGTCCCGCTGGAGTACCTGGTAGAGCAGCTCCAGCGTCTCGGCGTGGCCGATGAGTACCGTCTGTGGACCGAAAAAGTCCAGCGCAATGGTCTCCAGGCTACGAAGTTTCACGTAGACCTCACTGC
The DNA here is from genome assembly GCF_000317045.1 of Geitlerinema sp. PCC 7407. NCBI lineage: Bacteria > Bacillati > Cyanobacteriota > Cyanophyceae > Geitlerinematales > Geitlerinemataceae > Geitlerinema > Geitlerinema sp. PCC 7407. The sequence goes on along the minus strand of NC_019703.1, from coordinate 734,172 downwards.
TGATCAGCATAGCGCTGAGGCTGCGATCGCGGCGGCAGCGGGCGAAGACCCCTACCCCACGTTTCAAGGCCACGAATCTTCTGGGGGGGGCACGGCTCAAGCGGGCCGCGCGTCCCGGCACTTGCCCGAAATCGAGCACATGATCCGGTCGGCGGGGTTGCCGGAGCGGGCCGCGACCTGGGCGCTGGCGGTGTTTCGATCGCTGGCGGAGGCGGAGGGAGCGGTCCACGGGATTGCGCCGGAGGCGGTGCACTTCCATGAGGTGGGGGCCGCCGATGCCATTGTGGACATCGTGGGGACCTGTCTGGGGCTGGACTGGCTGGGCGTGGATGAAATCTACTGCTCGGCGCTGCCCACGGGGGGCGGCACGGTGCGGGCGGCCCACGGGCGGCTGCCGGTGCCGACGCCTGCGGTGCTGAAGCTGTGGGAGTCTCGTCAGGTGCCGGTGTACAGCAACGGCATTGCGCGGGAGCTGGTGACGCCGACGGGAGCGGCGATCGCGGTGACCCTGGCCAAGCAGTTTGGGCCGGTGCCGCCGATGACGCTGCGCAAGGTGGGTCTGGGGGCTGGGTCGCGGGACCTGCTGCTGCCCAATATTTTGCAGCTGTGGCTGGGGTATGAGGTCGAGAACTCGGGCGGAACGAGTTATGTCCAGGCCCAGGAGCATACCCACGCCCATGATCACTCACACCCCCACGATCATTCCCGCGGTCACGCCCACGATCATGCCCACGATCACGCACCGGCGGAGCCCTCAGCGATCGCCCCTGAACGGGTTCCGGAACCCGCTCCTGCTCAAGCCCCAGAGACACCCCAGAGCATTGTCGTGCTGGAAACCCAGATTGACGACCTCAGTCCCCAGGCGATCGCCTACGTGATGGAGCGCTTGCTAGAGGCCGGGGCGCTGGATGTCTACACCCAGGCGGTGACCATGAAAAAGTCTCGGACGGGGCTGCTGCTGACGGTGATTTGCCCGGTGGCCTTGCAGGCAGCCTGTGAGGCCCTGATTTTTCGGGAGACGACGACCCTGGGTATCCGCCATCGCCGCCAAGAGCGCACGATCTTGCAGCGGGCTTTTCAGAGGGTGGAAACTCCCTACGGGGCGATCGCCGTCAAGGTGGCGTGGGCTGGGGAACCGAGTCAAGGGGCGATCGCCAACGTCCAGCCTGAATACGAAGACTGCGCTCGCCTCGCCCGTCAGCACCAAGTTGCCTGGCGGGAAATTCACCGCCTCGCCCTCCAGGCCTGGTACGCTGCCGTTGCCGATTTCGCGATCACCCCTGCATGAAAGCTGTTCTCTCCCGACTCAAGCCCTACCTCCGCTGGGTCATTCTCGGGGGCACCCTCTTTTTTCTGCTCAAGGCCCTCAAAGACAACTGGCAAGAAGTCACTGCTCTCCGGATCACCGAGACAGGCTGGGCTTCCCTGGCGATCGCCCTGGGCGTCACCCTCCTGGCCCACCTCTGCTCTGGCTGGGTCTGGGGCTGGATCGTCCGCGAATTTGACGCTCGCCTTAGCGGCCCCCAGGCGACCCTGATTTATCTCAAAACCAACATCGCTAAGTACCTCCCCGGCAATGTTTGGCACTTCTATGGGCGGGTCATGGCGGCCAAAAACGCCGGGGTGCCCCTAGGAACTGCCACCCTCAGCGTTGTCCTCGAGCCCCTGCTCATGGCCACGGCGGCCCTGTTGGTGACCCTGGGGGGCTTTGGGCTGAGCCCCGAGAGTCCGGTGACCGGACTCCCTCTGGTGGGCCTGGCGATCGCCCTTTTAGCCCTGCATCCGCGCCTGCTCAATCCCCTGCTTCAGCGCCTCAGCCGCCTCAAGCTCCCCAACCAGGAAGCAGCGCCGACCCCAGCGTCGCCCCTACGTCTGCGCCGCTACCCGCTGTTGCCACTCCTGGGCGAGATGGGCTTTTTGCTGTTGCGGGGAGCCGGTTTCCTGCTGACCCTGCTGGCAGTCACCACCCCCGAACCCTCGCAGCTGCCCCTGCTCCTGAGCGGCTTCAGCTTTGCCTGGCTGCTGGGGCTGGTGGTTCCTGGGGCTCCCGGCGGCATCGGCGTCTTTGAGGCCACGGCGATCGCCCTTTTTCGGTCCATCCTGTCCCCCGGCATCCTGCTCAGCGCCGTCACCCTCTATCGCCTGATCAGCGTCCTGGCCGAAGCCCTCGGCGCCGGACTCGCCTATCTCGACGATCGCCGCTAGTCTGCCCCTTCTTCGGGGTTCAGGTCTGGCTCGATCGCCACCTCAGGCAGCTCCTCCACCTCGGCTTCTGCGCCTTCCTCGTACCGAAGCTGCGAGAAAATTTTGTACTGATTGTTGTCTGGAAGCGGCACATCCTCCGGCATGCGCACTAGGTTGTAGCGGACGTTCTCTGCGTAGATTGTGAAGGTGATATTAAATACCTCCATAAAGTGCACAATCCACTGACACTCTTCTTCTGGATAGTTGCCGTAGTAGCGCACCAGTTCCCCAATCCGCGTCTCTAGATAGGTGCGCGCATTGCGACAAATCAAAATGATTTTGAGCAGCACAATCACAATCGTTAAAGGATTGCCCTGGGACAGCAACTGGGCAAACAAAGACGAAGGCTCTTGGCCATTTTCGATCGTCAAAAAATCAATCAGCCGATTGCAGGTCCGCAGCAGCAGCGCGCTCTGAATCGGCTCATCATCATAGCGATCGTAGAGCCCCTCTAGCTTTTCGGGTAAGCGCTTGCGCAGGAGCTCGACTAGCTCCGGATTATTAATCGAAAACAGCAGATATTCTAGAAGACTTTTTTTGAAATCTCGATACTTGAGATCTCGCGTTTGATTAATAAAAATGTTGGCTAAATTGACGTAGCTAAAGGGGCCGCGCCGCGCCACGACCGTTTTGATCAGGCGCAAGACACCATCCCCCAGGGTCGTTGGGTTCTGGGGGTTTTTGCCCTGGGGCTGCGAGCCAGACTGCGATCGCGCGATGTACATCGCCAAATCAAACTTAAATTTGTCGCGCAGCTGCTTGGCCAGAGCCCGGGCCGCCTCCCGCTGCTCTCGCGGGTTCTGGAGATCGGTGTACTGGGGGACAAGCAGGTAGGAGGTGTAGCGCTGACTCCAGTGAGACTGGTCTGGCCCGTCGTACTTGGCAACGAAGAGCTTGAGATCGTCGTAGTCTTTGCTTTTGGCAAAGTCGTGGATCCACTGCCGCAGCCGCTTGAGGGTGGGGGAAGCCGTTTGTCGCGTGACCGCCGCATCTTCAAAGAGACCCACTAGCTCCCGAATCGGCTGGTGCTGCCGGGTGGCATCCCAGTTGTTGATCAGGATGTAGCACGATCGCTTGAGGGTGTTGCGAAACTCTTGATCGTTATTCGCAAAAACGACTTCGTAGAGAGCCTGCAAAGCCTCAGAGCTAGCGGAATCAACGTGATAGATAAATAGGCGCTTGAATTCCCCTAGAACTTCGCTAGGTTGCCACTCTTTGACGATAGTCAGGAGGTAGCGAAAAATAACCTCCTGCGATTCTTGAATTGACCGCTTGGGCTGGTTACTCTTACTCAACAAATCAAGCTGTGATCTCCTCGGTATGACATCCCTGATCATGGTTTTTGGCAGGACTGTTGAGTGTAAGGGGTCCGGTGCGCTCAAGAACAGCTTGCGCGGGCCGAGCGGCTTGGGGGGAGGCGCGCCCTTAGTATCCATGGCTCTGGGGCTGGGGCCGGTGACGGGGAACTAGGGGCTGTGTGAGATTGGCGGTCTCAGCTGGTGACGGATGTCACGCTCCTCCCTCCGAATAAATGCTGGATGAAGAGCGTGAGTTCGCCTGTAGACTACAGGCGGTCTCCTCAAAATTCCTGCTTGGGGTGAAAAATATTGGGGAGCGGATCTAGGATCTAGACCGCCGCTGCCACTCTACACTTTCCGTTTCAATGCGCTATTCGGTCGAAAGGCACATCTCAAAGAAGCTTTACTAAGACTTCATGGCTGAGTAAAGTTGGCGATCGCAAAATCAGGCAGCCACGAGCAACTCGGGAAAAGACGGGGCAAGTTGCCTCTAAGGGCTACGGTATCGATTGTATTCATCGAAACTGGGTAGAACCTAGAAAACACCCACGAAATTTAACTAACGCTGCAGCGTTTACGGCAATTTCGGCTGAGTGGAATTGAGCAAGGCGATCGCCTTCTCGAAAAGGCACCCTGACTGGGAGAAGGGCGATCGCGCTGGGCTGACATGGATGGGGGCGGAGGGGCTCGAACCCTCACGACCGTTTAGGGTCAACGGATTTTCATTCCCGCGTAGCTTTCGCCACTGCGCCGCTTCGCCTTTGGCGAGCGGGCTTTGAGAATTGGACCCTCCCTTTACCCTCGGCTTGACGTTAGGGTAGCTCCCGTCGGGCCTCTGCACCTTCCGAAGCGTTTGGCTTCGGCTTGGCTCAGGATTGCCGTGTCTGCCGATTTGGGGCAGATTTAGGTTTCCCTGAGTTTGAGAGCATTCACTTAGCAGATTTCTCCGCCAAGGCTCAATTTCCTTAAGTCCGTAGCGTCTACCATTCCGCCACGCCCCCAGTTAAATTGGCTTATGATTGCCATCTGCTTATTTCACCATTAACTGTCTCGGGATGCAAGTGAGCCTTGGGGGGTGAAGATTGCGGCTAGTAAGGCTTGTTTGTGGGGGCGATCGCTGGGGTGGTTGCGCGATCGCGATAGAATGGTCCCTAAATCCGCTCACCCAAATTTAGTAAAAACCCATGACGATCGCGCTGCTTTACTTGGCCCTGGCGGGTGCGTACTTGCTGGTGATTCCGGCTGGAACCTACGTTTATCTCAAGAGCCGCTGGTATGTGGCAAGCTCCATTGAGCGGCTCTTCATGTACTTTGTGGTGTTCTTTTGCTTCCCGGGCCTCTTGCTGCTGGCACCCTTTTTGAACCTGCGCCCAAAGCCTCGGCAGATCCAGGCCTAAACGGAATTAAACGAGTCAGCTATGCGGCGAATTGATGTTCTGTTGATTGGGGTTGGGGTGTTTGCCCTGGGCGGCGGCGCCTACGTGCTGCTCAAGGTGCTGGGCCTAGAGGCGACCGATGCTGGAATCTGGAGTCAGGTGATTCTGGTTTTGGCGCTGCTGGGCTGGCTGGCCAGCTATCTGTTTCGGGCAGTGACGCAGCAGATGACCTACAACCGGCAGGTGCAGGACTACAAAGACGCTGTGCTGCAAAAGCAGCTAGAAGAGCTGTCGCCGGAAGAGTTGGCGGCTTTGCAAGCCCAGATCGAGGCTGAGGAGACGCGATCGCCCGACTCGCTGACCTAGGCGCGTCACCCACTCCTCCAGGGTTCACAATAGCGACGAGACTGGGCGCGCTTCTGGGCTAGAGGCGATCGCCCAGTTTCTTTTTGAGGGTGCGCTGACCGGCTGTGCGGCGAGGCTACCCCCCATCCCCCACGCAAAAGCGATGGGCTTTGCTTAAAGTTCTGTAAGCTAGATCGTCGGATGAGAAACTTTGCCGGGGTGTGGCGGCGGTGACCGCAGTGCCTCCGGGAAAAGGCGTCCTATGTTTGTCTCTGCCGCTTTGTAGTGAGTTCAATCATGACAGCTATCTCGGATTGCTTCCAGTCTTTGCGCGATCGCCAGCAGTGTGCGCTGATTCCCTTCATTACGGCAGGCGATCCAGATTTGGAAACCACGGCAAAAGCGCTGCGGGCTCTCGATCAAAACGGCGCAGACTTGATCGAGTTGGGAGTCCCTTATTCTGATCCCCTAGCCGACGGACCCGTCATTCAGGCAGCGGCAACGCGAGCCCTCAGCAAGGGCGTGCGCCTCGAGATGGTGCTGGAGATGCTGCGGGAGGTGACGCCGGAGCTCAAGGCACCTGTGGTGCTGTTTACCTACTACAACCCGATTTTGAATCGGGGCATTGAGACATTCCTCGATCAGGCGGTGGCAGCCGGTGCCAAGGGCCTGGTGGTGCCCGACTTGCCGCTGGAGGAAGCCGACAGTCTGCTCAAGCCAGCCGCCGAAAAGGGCATTGATGTGATTCTGCTGGTTGCTCCTACGAGCTCTCAAGATCGCATTCGGGCGATCGCCCAGCAGGCCCAGGGCTTCGTCTACCTCGTCAGCGTGACCGGCGTGACGGGGATACGCTCCGAAATCCAGAGCCGCGTCAAGGATCTGCTGGTGGACCTGCGGGAGGTCAGCGCGAAGCCAGTTGGTGTGGGCTTTGGGATTTCTCAGCCGGAGCAGGCGCGCCAGGTCAAGGACTGGGGCGCAGACGCGGTGATTGTGGGCAGCGCCTTTGTGAAGCGCCTAGCTGAGGGCACGCCCGAAGAAGGCGTGGCCTCGGTGGCGGAGTTTTGCCGGGAGCTGAAAGCCGCGATCGCCTAACGGCTGTTTGCTTTTATCGGCGATCGCCCGGGGCGCAGCAAGGGCGTCCCGGGCAGCCCAAAGGAGCGGTCCCCCTCTTCAACCCGAGGGCATAGGCAGGGGATGGGCGATCGATCCGACATTTGGCTGAAATTTCTTGGCCTAAATTTCCGATCAAAACCGGAAGCGCGATATCTCAGGCTTACTAATTTCGGTAGCGACTCTGGGCACAAGCTATGTCAGCAACAGCGGCTAGCGCTGTCTTCTTCCCATCAGCTCCGTCGTTCTTGCTGCTGATGACGCGGCCAGTGGTATCCAAGTAGTTCACATAGCGATCGGTAACGACGCCGTCAGCACAGTTGGCGCTAGCAAAAATCTGCATGTGGCTGACTTGGTTAAGGGGCTGACTGAAGTGCATTTGGTACCAAAAAAACACCTCGCCTTTTTGCCCGTCCTGTACCGACCAGGCATCAACATAGATCTCGCCGCTGTTGCCGCTATAGACCGTTTGCCAAGCCTCTACGGTCGAGCTTGGGTAGAAGTGAGGCGCAGGGTTGGCGATCGCGCTCCCAGCGGCTAGGGGTAAAGCAGCGATTGAGAGAGAGAGTGCAGCTTTTAGAATGGGTGGTCTCCTGAATGTAGATGCATCGTTTCTAGCACAAAGGGGTGACCGCACAATCGCCCCCGAAACCACCGGAGAGGGGGCGAAAGGCACCGCATCTAAACCTCTTCCTCAACTAGCCACCCAAAAGCCTTCAGAGCCTCACCAAGACAAGGGCCTACTGGCTCCCCGCACCACAAGGATTGCCACGGCGAAGCAATCTGTCCTAAGCCCTTGTCTGATCAAGGCGATCGCCCGCTTCCCTGCTCGTCTTGGGGGAGAGCCCCGGCTTGACTCAAAGTTTCTGAGGGGGCGATCGGCCACCGGAGTTTTGGCTGAAATCGTCCAGCGCAATCCGTCAAAGTGCCGAATTTCGGCATCCCCAGATTTTGATTATTTTTTAAAGCCTATTTCCATCTAATCGCTGAACTGTTATAGATGACTGTAATTCCCCGGATGATTTTCTTGGATCCGAGGATTTGTGTGGGGCAAAAGCATCTACGTTTTCGGCTTTTTTGGTGTGGGGTGACAACTGAGCGCACATGCGGAACGCGACGTGGCCGCGATGGGCTGGATTAGCGATCCAGGCCCTTCTCTTGCACGGCTATTTACCAACGCTGACACTGCCCGCGAATGCACAGCAGGCAGTCACGATTACGAATACGGCGAACGCGATCTATCGCCCAACGCCTACGGCTCCGCCTCAGCCTGTGCCGTCGAATCCGACGACGGTGGTTGCGAACCAGGGGCAGCCGGTACTGGAGCTGATCAAGACGGGCGATCGCGCAGCGGCAGAGCCTGGAGACACCGTGGTCTATCGCCTGCTGGTACGCAACAGCGGCACGGCAACGGTCAACAACGTGTCTGTGACTGACAAGCTGCCGCTGGGATTGCAGTTTGTGCCGAGTTCCCTGCAAGGCTCGTTCACCTCAGAGACGGGGACAGTGCCGGTGACCCTCACGCCGGGGCCAGTCACCGACGGGACGATTACCTTTAACAGCACTGTTAGCCTCGCACCCGGACAAGTTCTCAATATTGTTTACGCGGCGCTGCTGACGCCGGACTCGGTGCGGGGTTCGGGGCGCAACCTGGCAGTTTCTGCGGGCCTGTCGGGCGGTCAGCCGATCCAGAGCAATCAGGCCAGCCACCTGCTGCGCATTCGCCCCGGCATTCTGTCGGATTGCGGCACCCTGCTTGGCCGGGTGTTTGTGGACAAGAATTTTGACGGAGAGCAGCAGCCGGGAGAGCCCGGTGTTCCCAATGCGGTGGTGTTTCTCGATGATGGCAACCGCATCACGACCGATGAAGAGGGCCTGTTCTCGGTGGCGAACGTCATTTCTGGGTATCGCAGCGGCGTGCTGGATCTGACGAGCATTCCCGACTACACCCTGGCCCCCAACCGGGTTCGCATTGAGGGCAATAGCCAGTCTCGCCTGGTGCGCCTAGAGCCCGGGGGACTGGTGCGAATGAATTTTGCGGTGACGCCTGCGGCAGGGGAGGAGTGAGGATGAAACGCGGAACAGGCTCGTTTCGTTGGCCCTCCGAAGGGCTGTGGCTAGGGGTGCTGAGCGCGGCGATCGCGGCGGTAATGGCGCCTGCTGCGTCGGCCCAGTCCTCGGCCCCAGCCCCAGAGACCCCAGAGGCCCTGACTGAGGGCGCTGAAGAGATTTCGGCCCCAGATTCTCGGCTGCGGCCCTTGGCAGACGAACCCCCGGTGCTCCCGTCGGAAGAGCTGGAGGCTGCCCCCACCTCAAGCGAGGCAGAGGCAGAGCTCGCGCCAGAAATTGCGCCAGAAATTGCGCCAGAGGGCCTAGGAGAAACGGCAGCCCCGGCGACTCAGGTCGGACCGGCGATCGCCCCGGGCGAGGTGCGCATCCTCACGCCCGACTCAGGCAGCGTGACCACAGCCAAAACCAGCGTGGTGGTGGAGTTTCACGCGGGCGATCGCGTCTTGGTGACCCTCAATGGTCGGCCCCTCGACCCCGATCTGCCCACCCAGACGAGCACCGACAGCGATCGCAGCTTGGTGACTCAGATCTGGTACAGCGTCCCGCTACAGGCTGGGGAAAACGTGCTCAGCGCCCGCGTCGACGGCGGCCAGACCAGCACAGTCACCCTCACCCTAGAAGAGCCAGAAATCCAGATCAGCCTGGAAGCCGAGGACGAAGGCCGGATCATGGCCGATGGCCGCTCCGCGCTCACCCTGCGGGGTTCGCTCCTCGATGCCCAGGGCAACCCCCTGACCCAAACGTCAACGGTGACGCTGACCAGCACGGCGGGCCAGTTCCTGGGCGCAGATGCCGACGAAGATCGGCCGGGCTTCCAGGCGATCGCCCGGGACGGCCAGTTCACCGCGCGCCTACAGTCCACCACCAACGCCCAAAAGGTCCAGGTGCGGGCTGCGGTAGACCGAGACGAGGTCTTTGGGAAGGGCGATCGCACCACGCTGGAGCCCCTGCCCATCGACCTCGGCCCCCAGGAAAATCCCCTCGAAACCTTCACCCAGGTCGAGTTTGTCACGAACCTGCGGCCCTCGATCGCCACGGGGGTGGTCAATCTGCGCATTGGGGAGGCCGGGACCAACTACTGGGGCAGCCTCCGCGAGTTCCTCGACCCGGACATCATCGACGACGGCACCGAAGTCGACCTAGACGCGGCTGCCTTTGCCACCGGCCGCGTCGGTGAATGGCTCTTTACCGGCGCCTACAACAGCTCGCGCGCCCTCAACGAGACCTGCGACGGCAATCGCCTCTACCAGGACGTCCAGTTCTGCGAGCAGGACTACCCCGTCTACGGCGACAGCTCCACCGTCCAGAAAACCACGCCGTCCCGCGACAGCCTCTTTTTGCGCTTCGAGCGCTCCTCGCCGGAGGCCGGGGCCGAAGCCGACTACGGCATGTGGGGCGACTACGACACCTTCGAGTTTGCCCGCGCGTCCCAGCAGTTCACCGCCACCACGCGCCAGCTCCACGGCTTCAAGGGCAACTACAGCCTCGGCAACTTCCAGCTTTCGGCCTTCTTCAGCAACGACGTCGAGGGCTTCCAGCGGGACACCCTCGTCCCCAACGGCACCAGCGGCGACTATTTCTTGGCGCGGCGGCTGGTGATTCCGGGCAGCGAGGTCGTTTTCCTGGAGGCCGAGGAAATCAACCGGCCGGGAACGGTCCTGGAGCGCAAGCAGCTCCTGCGAGGCCCGGACTATGAAATCGACTACGATCGCGGCACCCTGAGGTTTCGGCGGCCTGTCCTGGCGACCGAGCTGAACCCCTTTGGCACAACGCTGGTGCGGCGGCTGGTGGTCACCTACCAGTACGACTCCGATCGCGACACCACGAACCTCTACGCGGGTCGTCTCCAGTACAACTTCTCCCGCACCTTCGAGCGCGAAAGCTGGGTGGCCGCCACCTACCTCCGCGAAGACCAGGGGGACGCAGATTTTGAGCTGTACGGCGCAGACTTTTTGGTGCCCCTGGGCGACAATGGCCGCTTTGTCGGGGAATACGCCCACTCCACCAATGACTCCATCTTTTTGGGAACGGTCGACGGCTCGGCCTATCGCCTGGAAGTAGACGGCAATATTTCGCCGATTGTGTGGGGCCGCGCTTTCTACCGGTCGGTGGAGGAGAACTTTGTCAACAACGCCACCTCCAGCTTTACGCCGGGGCAGACTCGCTACGGCGGCGCGCTGACGGCGGATGTGGCTGAGACGACGCGCCTGTTTGCGGAGTTCGATCGGGAAACCAATTTCGGCATTGCTCCCTTGGTGCGGACGGAGTTTGTGGACCTGTTCAATCCGGAGCCGGAGCCGATTCCGGGCAGCCGTCTGGACAATACCCTGACGACCCTCCGGGCCGGGGTGCAGCAAAAGGTCGGGACGGCGGATCTGAGCCTGGAGTACGTGAACCGATCGCGGGAAGACCGCACCGGGGAAACCCTGTTCGATCGCGATACCAGCCAGCTGGTTTCTCGGCTGGCGGTGCCCATTGTGGACACCCTGACCTTCCGCGCCCAGAACGAGCTGAATCTGGGGGGCGACGACGATCCGCTCTATCCCGATCGCACGACCCTGGGCCTCGACTGGGATGCCTATCCGGGGGTGACGGTCCGGCTGGCTCACCAGTTCTTTGAGGGGGGGCTGTTCCGGGAGAACGCGATCACTAGCCTGGACACGATTCTGGAGCATGACCTGACGGAGAACACCAGCATCACGGGCCGCTACTCCCTGATCAACGCCTACAACCAAATGGCGGGTCAGGGGGCGGTGGGCCTAAACCATCGCTGGACGATCGCGCCGGGCCTGCGGGTGAATTTGGGCTATGAGCACGTTTTCCGGGATCTGCTGGAGCCGACAGCGGCGGGCGATCGCTTCTTGCAGCCCTACGCCACCGGCCAGAGCGCTGCGGCCTTGGCCCTAGCGGGCGGGGATACCTACAGCGTCGGGATCGAGTACACCGACAATCCCAAGTTCCAGGCCAGCGCTCGCCTGGAGCACCGGGACTCCTCCGATGGCGACAATACGGTGATCTCGGGGGCCGCCGCGGGCAAGCTGACGCCCGCGCTGACGGCGCTGCTGCGCTATCAGCAAGCGGATGCGACCAATCAGCTGCTCGATCTGCTGGGCAACAGCAAAACGCTCAAGCTGGGCCTGGCCTACCGCAACCCGAGGGACGATCGCTTCAATGCGCTGCTGCGCTACGAATACCGAGAAAATCCCTCGACGATTCCCGATACGCTGCTGTTTGAGAACGGGACGGGCTCTCGGGACCACCTGTTTGGGCTGGAGGCGATCTACGCGCCGACCTTCCGCTGGGAGTTCTACGGCAAGTACGCCCTGCGCAACAGCAAGACCTACCAGGCCCGCAACTTTAGCAATGACAGCACGATTTCCCTGGCGCAGCTGCGGGCAACCCACCGCATTGGCTATCGCACGGATGTGGCGGGGGAGGTGCGCTGGATTAGTCAGCCCGGGGCAAATTTTGATGAGCTGGGCTGGGCGCTGGAGGCGGGGTACTACGTGACGCCGGATTTGCGGGTGGCCTTGGGCTACAGCTTCGGCAGCGTGGACGATCGCGATTTCACGGGCTATCGCTCGGATGGCGGTGTGTACCTGAATGTGTCCTTTAAGGTGAATGAGCTGTTTGATGGCTTTGGGCGGCAGCGCCTGCGGCCTGAGCGGCCCCCCAGCGAGGAGGCGACGACGGCGGAGCAGCCGACAGCCGAAGAGGAAGAGCCGATTGTGCTGAGTGCGGATGTGCTGTCGCCGCCGCTGGTGGAGGCTGTGCCGGTCCGCTCCGAGGCCGAGGAGGTGAATCATGAAGCGCTGTAGTGGTCGGGAGCAGGAGAGAAAGATGCCAAGACGCGATCGCCCCCAGCCAATTCGGGGGGTTCTAGGACTGCTGGCGATCGCCTGGGGACTGGGCTTCGCGGCACCAGCGGCAGCGCTGCAAATCGTGGTCAACAGCGCCCAAGACGGCCCAATTCAGCCGGATGATCAGCTGACGCTGCGAGAGGCGATCGCCCTGGCCCAGGGCAGCCTGACCCTCGATCAGCTCAGCCCCGCTGAGGCAGCCCAGGTCGACGGCCAAGAGGTCCCCGAGGCAGTGGTGCTGTTTAATCTGCCCGCCGAGGCGACCACCATTGAGCTGCTCGAACCCCTGCCGATCTTGACGACGGCCGGCTTGACCCTCGACGGCACCAGCCAGCCGGACTATCCCGAGGAGGCGCCCGAGGAAGCCTTAGTGGATCTGTCCCCGGTGGTGGCGATCGCCCCGGCTCCGGACGCGGTGATTCCCTACGGACTGGCGATCGCCGCCAATGACGTCACGGTGCGCGGCCTCAGCCTCTACGGGTTCCGGGGCCAGGCCACCGAGACGGGCAGCCTGCCCAGCGGCAATATTCTCGTCGGGTCGCCCGCCTCCCTCGGCGTGCCAGAAGGGGCGATCGCGCCGCCAGAAAACGTCACCATTGAGCGCAACTGGCTGGGCCTATCCCCCCGAGACTCGTCGGCAACCGAGCCCCAGCCCCGACCGGCTGATTCCCTCCCTTCTTCCTTCGGCATCTATGTCCTCGACGCCCAGGGCCTGACGATCCGCAGCAACTACCTGAGCGGCCACCAGGGCAGCGCCATCCTGACGAGCCGTCAGGCCACCGATAGCGTGATTCGCGGCAACCTGATCACCCGCAATGGCTTTGCAGGGATGCCGGACGCTGTGCGCCTAGAGGGCCAAGTCCAGGGCCTGCTCCTCGAGAGCAACCGCCTGATTGACAATGCGGGCAGCGGCATTTTTCTCTACAAACCCGACGGAACGGTGCGCATCCAGGGCAACTCCCTAGCGGGGAATGGGGCGCAGCGATCGCGCGCAGCGATCTACCTGATGGGCAGCGGCCACGAGGTCACCGAAAACGCGATCGCCGATCAAAATGGCCCCGGCATCGTCGTTGCGGCTTACCCCCGCAGCGATCGCAACCGGCTGACCGGCAACACCTTCCAAAATCTCCAGGGCCTGAGCATTGACCTGGTCACCCAGCAGCAAACCGATCCGACAGCCTACACCCAGGGCGACGGCCCCAACCCCCTGACCAACAGCTTCCAGCGGCGCAACAAGACTGCCAACTTTGGCCTGGATGCGCCCCAGTTCGTCAGCCCAGAGTTTTTCTGGATGCGCGATCGCCGAGCCGAAATTTTGGGCACAGCGCTGCCCGGGGCAGAGGTCACCTTCTACTACGTCGAGGCCAGCGAGGCCACCGTTGGGCAGTACGCCCCCTTGAGTCTGCTGGGTCCCACGGTCACCGCTGACGAAAACGGCCGCTTCTCCCTGGAAATCGAGGCACCGGACGATCCCGAGTCATCGCTGCTCCCGTCCTTGCAGCTCAGCGCGATCGCCCACCATCCGAACTACGGCACCTCAGAGCCAGCCCTCACCATCCGCCTCCGGCCCCTCCCATCCAACTGATTGGCCCCTTTGGCAACGCTGACACATCACCCATGCAGTTCATGAAGTCTTCCCGCAAAGCCCTGTTTCTGCGCCAACCAGTTTGGTTGTCTGCTGCCCTCAGCGCGATCGCCCCCCGCTGGCTCCCAGCAACCAGCGCGATCGCCCTCACCGCCAGTTCTCTCCTCCTCGCTCCCCGCGCCGCCGCCCAAACAGCCGCCCTGCCCCTGCGCCAAGATTTCATTGGTCCCTTTGACTACGTCGTCACCGGCGGCACCCTACGCACCCAGGCTGACGTTCCTGGGGGCAACACGCAAGCACCTTCCTGTACAGTCACAAACACCAGCACTTCGCCGCTCAATGGGATTCCAGCGGGAGCAACCATTCGGGCTGCCTACCTCTACTGGTCCGGTTCTGGGAATACACCAGACACATCCATCACTTTCCAAGGGCAGACGATTGCATCCCAGCAAACCCAAACAGACACCTTTGTTTTGCCCGGACCTCCCGTCCGCAACTTTCAATGGTTTGGCGGGTTCGCTGATGTCACATCCATTGTGGCCACCAGTCGCAATGGCAACTACACCTTTGCAGATCTGACTGTAGCAACAGGAGATCCTTGGTGTTTTGGGCGAGCTGTGTTGTCTGCCTGGAGTCTCATCGTTGTCTACGAAGATCCGGTTGCCGTTCCCTTCACCAATATCGTGAATGTCTACGATGGCTTCACGGTCCTGCAAAACGAAAGGGCAGACTTTGTCCTGTCAGGGCTCAGCGCCCCCGATACACCAGTTACAAAATTTACAGGCCTCGTGTGGGAAGGTGACCAAAACCCACCCCCAGGACAGGTTACAGAAGTTTACCAATTTGAGGGAAATACCCTATCTGACGCTCAAAATCCGCTTCAAAATCCCTTCAGCTCAAGCATCAACTCACTAGGCCTAGGTCCGAATGTCACCTACGGCGTTGACCTCGACACGTTTGATGTGTCGAACTTCACCGCAGCAGGAGCAACGGAGGTCACAGGCACAATTGCCACCGGAACGGACCTGGTCATTTTGGCGGCGGCCGTGATCGGCGCAAGAACGCGAGCAGCTGACCTAGAGCTGGTCAAAACCGTAGACACAACCACGCCAGCGGTGGGTCAAAACATCACCTACACCCTCACCCTGACAAACCGGGGGCCTGACACAGCGGGGGGCATCACGGTTAACGATCAGCTGCCCTCGGGGCTGACCTACGTTTCGGATAATAGCGGCGGTACCTACGACCCGGCGACCGGCAACTGGACCGTCAATTTCCTAGGGAATGGCCAGAGTCAGCAGTTGCAAATCACAGCGCGCGTGAACCCGACCGGGGACTATGCCAATACGGCCCAGATCACGACTTCGGATGTGCCGGATCTTGATTCTCGGCCCAACAACAATGTGCCGACCGAGGACGATCAGTCAACGGTGACCATCGTGCCCCAGGCTTCGGCGGATCTGAGCGTGGCGAAGGTGGTCAACAACACGACCCCCAATGTGGGAGAGCGGGTCACCTTCACCGTCACCCTCAGCAACGCAGGGCCATCCACAGCAACCAATGTGCGCCTCAGCGATCCGGTGCCGACGGGCTTGGCCAATCCGGTGGTGACGCCAAGCGTGGGAACCTACGACGCGGCGACGGGGGTGTGGAGCGTGCCGGCGATCGACAGTGGCGCGACGGCGACCCTCACCCTCGAAGGGACCGTGACGGCAACGGCACCCACCACCAACGTGGCTGAGGTGACTGGCTCTGACCAGCCCGATCCGGACTCGACCCCTGGTAACAACGACCCCAACGAAGACGATCGCGCGATCGCCACCATCACGCCGCCCATCGCGGACCTCAGCCTGACCAAAGCCGTCGACAACGCCAATCCCAGTCCGGGAGACCCGGTCACCTTCACGGTAGTGCTGACCAACAGTGGCCCCTCCACCGCCACCAATGTGCGGGTGAGCGACCCCGTCCCCAGCGGATTGACCAATGCCACGGTGACGGTCAGCGCGGGCACCTACGACAACGCGACCGGTCTTTGGAGCATTCCCAGCCTGGCCAATGGGGCCTCGGTGACCTTGACCCTGAACGGCACCTTCAACGCGGCAGGCACCAGCACCAACGTGGCCGAGGTGACTGGCTCTGACCAGCCCGATCCGGACTCAACCCCCGGCAATGGCAGTACCACCGAAGACGATCGCGCGAGCGTGACAATTCCGGCGCGAGTGGCGGATCTGTCCATTACCAAGACAGTAGACAACACTGCGCCCAACGTGGGAGAGGTGATCACTTTCACGGTGACCCTGGCGAATGCGGGACCCGACACTGCGACCAACATTGAAGTCAGCGATCCGATTCCGGCGGGCCTGACCAATGTGACGGTGACGCCTGCCACGGGCACCTATGACAACAACACCGGTCTTTGGAGCTTGCCGAGCTTGGGCGTGGGAGCGCAAACGACGCTGACGGTGAGCGGGACCGTGGGGCCTGATGCCATTACCAATACCGCTCAGGTCAGCAGCACCGATCAAACGGACCCCGACTCCACACCGGGCAACAGCAGTGCTGATGAAGATGACCAGGCAGGCGTAATCGTCAATCCTGTGGGGACGACGCCGGGTACAGGCAATCTGCGGGTGGTGAAGCGCGTGACGGCGGTGACGCGCAACGGGGCTCCCTTGGGCGGTGTGGACTTTAGCCAAGTGGTGGATGACCCGGCGGACCCCAATGACACGGTGCCGGGCTGGGGATCTTCTGGCCCGATTGGAGTGCCTCGCATCACCGAAAGCACGCCCCTGCAAAGTGGCGACATTGTCGAGTACACGATCTATCTGCTGTCGGACGGGACAGCGCCCGTCCAGGGCGTGAATGCCTGCGATCCGATTCCGGCGGAGATGACCTTCTTGCCGGATGCCTTTGGCGGCGGCCAAGGGACGGTGGTGGGTGCGCCCGGATCGCTGCTCGGCAAGACAAACCAGGCCGATACCGATGAGGTGACCTATGTGCCGCCGCTGACGCCGCCGCCTGCGGGCAACGCCTGCCCCGACCAGAACAATCCCACGGGGGCACTGGTGGTCAATCTGGGTGAGGTGTCTCAGACGACGGGGCAAAATGTCCGGGTGATTCGGTTCCGGGCGCGGGTCAACTAGCGATCGCCTTTCGAGAGACCGCCTTTCAAGCGATCGCCTGCTGCAAGAACGCTTTTTGCCCTTTGACGTCTGCTAAGGTTTGAAGCGTTCTTGTTTGGCACCACGGAGACCGATCTATGCCCAAATACGTGATGTGGGGGAGCTACTGCGAAGATGTCCTGGAAAAGCGGGCTCCCTTTCGCCAGGCTCATCTCGATGGCTTGGCCCAGCAAAAGGAGTCGGGGGTGCTGATCACCCTCGGCCCGACTCAGGATGTGACCATGGTCTTCGGCATCTATGAAGCGGAAGACGAGGCAGCGGTGCGCCAGCTGATCGAAGCCGATCCCTATTGGCAAAACGGGATCTGGACAGAGTACAGCGTGAAGGAGTGGATTCAGGCCTTCTGAAGACAGGCTTGGCAAAAGGCGATCGCCCTCTGGAGGTCCTCGGTTTGGGCGAGATAGTCCAGGCGAGGCCGCTGCACCAGGGTCAAGGGAATGCCCAGATCCGCCGCGACTCGCCGCTTGATGTCTTCGCCGCCGGCTTGGCCAGAGGCTTTGGTGACGACGTGGGTAATGCCCCAGTGCTGCCACAGCGATCGCTCCAAGTCCTCGGAAACCGGCGGTCGCAGCGCCATCAGCCGATCGGGGCTAAAGCCCGCCGCCAGCGCCGCCTCCAGGGCCGGAATCGACGGCAGCAGCCGCGCAAACAGCGTGGCCTGGGCCTGGAGGCCGCGAAACAGTCCCAGGGGCCGGTAGCCGACGATGAGCAGAACTCGCTGGCCGACGAGGGTCCCTTGCTGGAGCAGCGCCTCGAAGCTGGGAACGGTTTGCACGCCAGGAGACAAATTTTCTAGGCTCAGATCGGGCCGCTCGTAGCGCAGGTACGGCACATCCTGGGCGCTGGCAGCGGCGATCGCCTGTTGGGAAATCTCCGTCGCGAAGGGGTGGGAGGCGTCCAAGATGCCCCGAATGTCCTGGGTGTCCAGAAAGCTCGCCAGCGTGGGCGCATCAAAGCGCGTCACCCAAACCTCAATCTCGGGAGTCTCGGGGTAGAGCGATCGCGCCGCCTCCGTGGTCACAGAGACAATGCAGGGCAGCCCCGCCTGGGCCAGCTGCCTTGCTAGCCGCGCGCTTTCCTGGGTGCCGCCAATCAGCCAGATTTTTCCCGCGATCGCCACTAAAACCGCACTTTATACAGCTTGAACAGCTCGCCCGGCTGGGTTTTGACCACCTTGCCGCCTGCTGCCTTGATCGTCTCTTCCCAGGCCTTGGCGTCTTCCAAAAAGACCTCAGCCCCCAAATAGGTCTCCAGAATGGCCCAGTTCTCCGCCAGCGCCGCCTCTGGGTCCACCACATCAAAGACAAAAAATCCCTCGGGCTTGAGCACGCGCTTCACGGCCGCGAGGACCTGGCTCCAGTAGTCCCGCGAGAAATAGGCGCTCACGCCCGTGGCGATCGCCAAGTCGAACTGCCCCGCCTCGTAGTTCACCACATGGGCTGGCGCCGCCACCACGCCCTTAAACAACTTGGAGTTGAGCTGGGGGCCGCGCGAATTCACCGCCTCCTGGGCCACGGAGCTAATGTCTTGGCCATAAAAGAGCGCTTCCCACTCCCGCCACGGATAGACCAAGAAACTCAGCCCGCACCCTAAATCCAGGCAGCGCTGATTTTTCTTGGGCTTTGCCAACTCCCAAAAAGGCGACGCAATGCGGTTTTGCAGCTTGCCCGCGGCCCAGTCCTGAAAAATCGGCATCGCTTCCACTTCGGCAGGCAGCTCGAAGGCCGCGCCGCTAAACTCCCGGTTGTAGCGAGTGGCGACCGCCTGAAGCTGGGCTTGGACCGCCGCGGCGGCGTCGCTGGCCGCCCCAGGGATTTGGTAGCCCGAAAAGGCTGCGCCCTGGGGCGGACGCTGGCTTGATTTCGACATGGAGTGCTCCTTTCGATGGCAACTGGGAGGCGAGGACGCTCAATCGGTCCGCGATCGCCTCCTGGGTGTCCGAACCCTAGCCCGCCTGAGCGTCCAGCGCAATGGCTAGCCTTTGAGCGCCTTGCGGAAATTTTGGCGATAGGAAGGGTTGAGCACCAGCACAGGCCACAGCAGGCCCAGGTAAATGCGTCCCTGGCTGAAGCTGGTGCGCTGGAATCCGCTCCAGAACTTCCAGGCCACACCCACGTAGCCAACCACCAACGCGATGATAAGTAGGTTCACCATGCTCAGATCCTTTGTTCAACCAAGTTTTGAAAAGGGTATCGGCTGTCGCACCGGGCACCGAAGGCCGCTCTCCAAGGAGAATCAGCGTCCTGAGGTTTCTTGGGAGACAGTCCAATTCTAGCGACACTGGGCCCAGCTCTGAAACCAAGAACCGCAACAATTGTTTACAAAACCTTTCAATGGGTCAGGGAAGTCAGGGCTCAATCAAGGGCGATCGCAACAGTTGAGCAGCAGGCCTTCCTAATAGAAACCGGCCCAAGAGTTCTCCTAAGAAAGTGACCGGATGTGGGCGATCGCTCTGCTGCAATCTCTCCGCAACGCCCTATCTCTGTCATTTGTTTGGGCATATTGGGCTTTTAGAGATCTGCTCAACACCTCATCATAATCTTCACTGGCTAAGCTTTTCAAGAGCGGTTTGCTGACCCACAAAAGGAGGAGTTGCTGTACCATTTCAAGTAATGAGTACCCTAACGTACTTCGGCTATCTAAAAAGCTGTCTATCTTTGATCAAACGGCGCGATCGCCACTGCTCCAGTCCATCAAAGTCAGAAAAATTAAATCGAAGAGAGCAAATTATCAAGCCGTCTTAGATTACAGATGCTTTTTCAAGGAAAATTTCCTGAACGCAGTAAGTCAATTTTCGGGAATTAATCCCAACTAACTCTCCTTAAGAGATAGCCATCTGATATCGAGAAAAAGGAGCGATATCTATGACTTATTTGGATGATCGTGATTCGAAATTTTGCTTGATCTATTTATGGGGATTGAACCTTCACTGATGGGCTCCAGCTCGCCCATTCGTTGCTAAATTTAGGGCGCCTAGATGGCGTTAACCAATCCCTGTTCAGGCTTAGAGTCTGATATTTTTCTTAACCTAAAATCTGCGTGAATAACGGTCGTCGATCTTCATCCTGGATCACCCCTAGCCAACGCGCTCCCAGAGGAATGAACTGGCCAAAGCTGACCACCCAGACCCTTCTCAAAACTCCCCTTAAACCCAGGGGTCGGCTGACAAAGCCACTCTCTAGATTGAGCCAAAATATTTCCCGGTTGAGGGATGAAGCATATCCGTCGAGGGATAACGCAAATTTGATCCCGTAGGAGACTGGGTGAAGAAAAATTCTGTTGTCGAATATCTTGCAGCCAAAAAGTCGATAAATAAGGAGGATTTATGCGAGCAGTGCTGATGGCCGGTGGCTCAGGTACGCGGCTCAGACCGCTGACCTGTGATCTCCCCAAGCCGATGGTGCCGGTGCTCAACCGGCCGATTGCAGAGCACATCATCAATTTGCTCAAGCGACATCAGATCACAGAGGTGATCGCAACCCTGCATTATTTGCCGGATGTGATGCGCGAATATTTTCAAGATGGCGCGGACTTTGGGGTGCAGATGACCTACGCCGTGGAGGAGGATCAGCCTCTGGGGACGGCGGGCTGCGTCAAGAATATTGCTGAACTGCTGGATGACACCTTTATGGTGATCAGCGGGGACTGCATTACCGATTTTGATCTGAGTGCGGCGATCCAGTTCCACCGCGATCGCGGCTCGAAAGCGACCCTGGTTTTGGCCCATGTGCCCAACCCCATTGAGTTTGGCGTGGTCATTACCGATGAAAACCTGCGCATTCGCCGATTTTTAGAAAAACCTTCTTCTAGCGAAATTTTCTCTGACACTGTTAATACCGGGATTTATATTCTCGAGCCTGAGCTGCTGGACTACCTGCCAGCCAATCAAGAATGCGATTTTTCGAAAGACCTGTTCCCGCTGCTGCTGGAAAAAGATGTGCCGATGTACGGCTACATCGCCGAGGGCTACTGGTGCGATGTGGGTCACTTGGACGCCTACCGAGAGGCCCAGTACGATGCGCTGCGCCACAAGGTCAAGCTGGAAGTGGACTATGAGGAGCGATCGCCCGGGATTTGGGTGGGCCAAAACACCTACATTGACTCCTCGGCGACCCTCGAAGCGCCGGCCCTGATCGGCAGCAACTGCCGGGTGGGAGCACGGGTCACCATCGAGGCGGGCACCGTGATCGGCGACAACGTCACCGTGGGGGCCGACGCCGACCTCAAGCGACCCATCATCTGGAATGGGGCGATCGTCGGGGAAGAGGTGCATCTGCGGGCCTGTGTGATCTCTCGCGGCACTCGGGTCGATCGCCGCGCCCACGTCCTAGAAGGGGCCGTGGTCGGCGCGCTCTCCACCGTCGGTGAAGAGGCCCAGGTGAGCCCCGGTGTCCGGGTGTGGCCCAGCAAAAAGATCGAGTCCGGCGCCACCCTCAACATGAACCTGATCTGGGGCAACACGGCTCACCGCAATCTGTTCGGGCAGCGGGGCGTCTCGGGCCTAGCCAATATCGACATCACGCCGGAGTTTGCGGTCAAGCTAGGCGCTGCCTACGGCTCGACCCTCAAGCCGGGTTCGCTGGTGACGGTGTCGCGCGATCAGCGCAGCATTTCTCGCATGGTGTCGCGATCGCTGATCGCTGGCCTCATGTCGGTGGGGGTCCATGTCCAGAACCTCGAAGCGACGGCAATTCCGGTGGCGCGTCTGGTGATCCCAACCCTGCAGGTGGTCGGCGGCATTCACGTGCGTGTGCACCCCGATCGCCCTGACCATATCCTGATCGAATTCTTCGATGAAAAGGGCATCGACATCCCCAAGGCCCGCGAAAAGAAGATCGAAGGCGCTTTCTTCAAGGAAGACATTCGCCGCGCCCTCATCCACGAAATCGGCACCATGTCCTATCCCAGTCAGCTCATCGAGACCTACACCACGGGCTTTGAGCATCACCTCAACGTAGAGGCCATTCGCAACAGCAAGTTCAAGGTGGTCATCGACTATGTGTACGCGGTGTCCGGTGCCATCCTGCCCCAGCTGCTGGGCAAGTTCAGCTCGGATGCAGTGGTGCTCAACGCCAGCCTCAGCCAAAATGTGCTGTCGATGGCGGAGCGCGAGACGCTGCTGATTCAGCTCGGGCACGTGGTGGAGGCGCTGCGGGCCAACTTCGGCGTGCAGGTTTCGGCCAATGGCGAGCAGCTGATCTTGGTGGATGAGTCGGGATCGCCGATTCGAGGGGAGATGCTGACGGCCCTGATGGTGAATACCATTTTGACTTCCCATCCCCGAGGGACGGTGGTGGTGCCCATCCATACCTCGAGCGCCGTGGAGCAGATTGCCCGCCGCCACGATGGCCGCGTGATCCGCACCAAGGCCAACCCCACAGCGCTGATGGAGGCCTGTCAGTCCAACAGCAATGTGGTGCTGGGCGGCAGTGGAGACATGGGCTTCATTTTCCCCCAGCTCCATCCCGGATTTGACGCCATGTTCTGCATTGCCAAGCTGATGGAGATGCTGACGCTACAGGAGCGATCGCTGGGCCAGATTCGGGCGGAGCTGCCGCGAGTGGCTCACCGGACGGCCACGGTGCGCTGTCCCTGGACGGTGAAAGGGGCGCTGATGCGTCACCTGGTGGAAACGCACCCGGCGGAGATGCTCCAGCTAGTGGATGGCGTGAAGGTCGTCGACGCCAAGAGTGGCGGCTGGGTGCTGATCCTGCCGGATGCAGGGGAGCCGCTGGTGCACATTTTTGCGGATAGCGAGGACCGCGACTGGGTAGACGACACGCTGCGAGACTATCGCAATCGCGTGCAGGATTTTGTGGAGCGGGAGCAAGGCATCGAGGCGGCTCGCACGTCCATGGAATAGCGGGAGTGAGGGGCGCTGCGGCTGGCTGGGGAGAGTAGCGGCGCTCCTTAATTAGATCTTTTGTACTATAATCAAGAGTGAGTTGAGGGTGAATTGAGCGTGAATCGAAGAACGTTAAACTGGTAGAGAACGTGAGTTTGTTTGGCGATCGCAATGCACATAAGCGCGATCGCCAAATAGCCCGTAGACTTTTTGTGTTGGCATCTCAGGAGATCTTGGCGCTGTGAATAACTTCGTTTTGATGGCGGAAATCATTCAAGATCCCCAACTGCGCTACACGACCGATAATTTGGCGATTGCGGAGATGAAAGTCCAGTTCCCGGGCTTGCGTGCCGACGACCGCATGTCTGAGATGAATGTCGTGGGCATTGGGAATCTGGCTCAGGAAATTCAGGAGCGCTATCACCAGGGCGATCGCATCATCGTCGAAGGTCGCCTCAAAATGACCACCGTCGAGCGCCCCGAAGGCTTTCGCGAAAAGCGGGCGGAGCTCGTGGCCCAGCGGATTCACACCCTCGACGGTGCCGGTTTTGGTGCCTCGACGGTGACCCAGTCCACGGGGGGCGCTATCCCGACGCCGAGCGACTACCGGCCCGCTCCGGCCAGCATGGCTCCCAGCGCTCCGTCCTACAGCAGCGCTCCGGCTCCCCGCTCGATGCCTTCGACGCCAGAGCCCGACTACGACGATATTCCCTTCTAAACCTAGCTTGAGGCGCTCTCACCCTGGGGCCAGACTCGTGGCTTCCAGGGTGAGAGCGCGATCTGAAGCGATCGCCCTAGGCCGCCAAGCTCACAAAATCTTCTTCCAGCAGCAAACCCATTTGGGGTACCCGCTCATACTCGGCGTCGACTGCTCGGATGTCCACATCAGAAAACAGCTCGTGCAGCGCTTGCAGATCGGGGTCAGAGAGGCGGTTAAAAGAGGCTTCGGGCGAGCTCTGGCGGAGCGCTTGGGCGGGGTCGAGTTGCATAGAGATCCTAGTCTGAGGCTGGCTCAAGGGGCGATCGCTGTCCTCGATCTTCGTCCCAGAGCCCAAAAAAGAAGAGTGATGGGCAATACATAATGCCCCTTTTGCTGCGGAATCCTGACCGAGCGGGCGATCGCCCCTCACAGATAGTCCCGCAGAAAATCAAAGGGATCTTCTTCCCAGCACGGCTCTGGCCAAAGCCGATCAAGATGACTCAGAATATCCGCTTCAATATCGCTGATATTCTCTAGGTCAAACATGGACGCCAGCTCGTGCCAGTCGCGGCGACGCAGGCGCACCGAGGCCACCTCGCCCTCAAACAGAGAAAGGGTCCACTGCGGGGAGAGAGGCTGTCCCCTACTCCCCGATGGCCGGTGAGCGCTACCCTGATTGCGCGCAGCGGCCTGAAAATCGCTTTGTAGGCGAAAACCAATCAGCTCTGCCAAAAACAGAGCATTTTCGTCGCCAAAGGAGGTCATCGACATCAATCGTGGTCCCAATCCAGTGGATGCGTTGCGGAGAACGCAAGAAACGCAGGCTCCAAAGCCGAATTTCAGCACCCTGGCTGAAGCGCTACAGGATGCTCTGTCTGGAGAACACAGGAAGCTCGAGGCCGTCTAGAAGCCTTTTTTCATAGCTCCTCAAAGGAGCACGTCACATTCAGGCAGGAGATACACCCAACCAGAGACTCAGAAGTCACGATGTTTTCAATATATCGCCATCTTTCCGTAGATGAACGATTGCGGATCACGGAAAGTCGTGAACTCAGGTCACGCAAGACTTTGGGAAACTGTGTTGGGGGAAACTGTGCTGGGCAAGGCGATCGCCGGCGCCACAAGCTGCACTTCAAACACCGCCTCAAAGGCCGCCTTAACCGTCTCCTGAACCTCGCCTAGAGAGATCCCCGGTAAAAACTCGGCCAGGCTGCCCACGGGGCGATCGCCAATGCCGCAGGGCACGATCCGGCCAAACCCTGACAGATCCGGGCACACATTCAGCGCGAAGCCGTGCATCGTGATCCAGCGACTCACCTTGATGCCGATCGCAGCCACCTTCCGTCCCTCAACCCAGACCCCCGTCAGCCCTTCCAGGCGATCGCCCTTCAGGCCGTGCACCGCCAGCGCCTGGATCAACACCTCCTCCAGCTGCCGCAGATACCAGTGCAAATCTTTCTGGTGACGGCCCAAATTCAAAATCGGGTAGCCCACGAGCTGCCCCGGACAGTGATAGGTCACCTCCCCGCCCCGCTCAATGCGCACCACCTCCCAGGGCGAGCCCTGAGGGTCAAAGCGCAGAAACGCCTCCGTAGCCCCCTGGCCCAGGGTGTAGATCTCTGGGTGCTCCAGCAGCATCAAGGCATCGGGGAGATCTGGGCGATCGCGCCGCTCCCCCACCAAAAAGCGCTGCCAAGCCCAAGCCTGAGCATAGGAAGTCAACCCTAATTCATAAAGTAAACAATCTCTTAATTCCTTCAAAAAAATCCCCTTTTTTGTCCTCAAAACTATCTATTTTGGCAAAAAAACAACCGTAGATAACAGCAATTTGTCTCTTGAGTCAAGAACCCGTAATCAAGAATTATCAAGGGATGCAAAAGATTTTGAAGGGGCCTGTTCGCCAGAATACAAAGTGCTAGGGTGAAAGTATCACCCAGTCTAGGGTGGAAGATCACCCAAACTTAAACGGGGAGGAAGCTTTATGAAGCTTGTTATCCAGGGAAAAAACATCGAAATCACTGATGCTATCCGTGAGTATGTGCATCAAAAAATCGAAAAGGCGGTTAACCACTTTCAGAATCTAACGATGGAAGTTGATGTCCATCTGTCAGTGGCCCGCAATCCCCGGATAAACCCCAAACAATCTGCCGAAGTCACCATCTACGCAAACGGCACGATCATCCGGGCAGAGGAGAGCAGCGAAAACCTGTACGCCAGCATTGACCTGGTAGCAGACAAGATTGCTCGCCAGCTGCGCAAGTACAAAGAAAAGCGCAACAATCACAAGGGCCAACCCTCGGCCCGCGTGGAAACCGGCACTGCGGACGCCTCTTTTAGTGTGCCTGACTTGATTGGCGATCGCGCGCCCGAACTGCCGCCCGAGGTCATCCGGACCAAGTACTTTGCGATGCCGCCGATGACGGTCGAAGAAGCCCTCGAACAGCTGGAGCTTGTGGACCACGACTTCTACATGTTCCGCAACGCAGAAACGGGCGAAATCAACGTCATCTACGAGCGTAATCATGGTGGATACGGCCTCCTTCAGCCCCACGGCGAAGGCACCAACGGCAGAAATGGGAAGACCGCTCACGCAACGGAGGAGAAGAAGGCAAATCCATCTCAGGTCTAAAGCCCTTTGACGGCAAGGCTAGAAAGCGTGGCCCCCGCTCCGAAGTTGGCGCAAAACTTTCTAGCCTGCCTGCCCTCAATCGGCGATTGTTTTCTCTAGAAGACTTCCTTTCTCAGCATGAACCCCCCGAATCCAGAACTCGGGGGGTTTTCTGTTAGCTAGATTTGCTTGGTCTAGAGCGTCTTGAGAATGGCCAGGGCCTCTTCGATGTGGGCCTTGGGCTTGAACTGGGAGGAGAAAATGTGGCGCACCACGCCCTCGCGATCGATCACGTAGGTGACGCGACCGGGCAGCAGGCCGAGGGTGCTGGGAACGCCGTAGCGCTTGCGGAGCTCGTTGTTGGTGTCGCTCAGCAGCTTGAAGGGAAGCTGGTACTTGGCGGCGAAGCGCTGGTGAGAGTCGGCGGAGTCACCGCTGACGCCGAGGACCTCGGCACCGGCCTGCTGAAACACGGTGTACTGGTCCCGGAAAGCGCAGGATTCGGTGGTGCAGCCCGGCGTGTCGTCCTTGGGATAAAAGTACAGCACCACGGCGGACTTGCCGCGAAAGTCTTGGAGGCTGACGGATTCACCAGTTTGGCTGGCCAGGGTGAAGTCGGGGGCGACGTCGCCGACTTGGACTTTGCCGTTGACTGCGGAGTTAGATGCCATGGTTTTTCAAAGGTTGGGTCAACAAAAGATGGCGGCTAAGGGAGCGATCGCCCTTGTCTGCCGCCGAGCGTAATGAATGTTTCCCATGCTAGCGCGATCGCCACAGAGTCCGGATCTCTCGCCACAGCGGAATCTCCAGGCTGCCCCGCCCCGGCTGGGTCAGCACCCCATAGAGCGGGCTAAACAGCAGCGCCAGCACAAAAAAACCCGACACCACCAGCACGATGGCCGGCCCCGACGGGAGGTTGTACCAGTAGCTCAGGTACATGCCGCTGATGCTGGAAATCACGCCAATCACGGCTCCCAGCAGCATCACCTGATGCAGGCGCGGCACCAGCAGGTAGGCCGTTGCGCCCGGCGTGATCAGCAGAGACAGCACCAGGACGACGCCAACGGCTTTGAGGCTAGCGACGACGGTGAGGGCGATTAGGGCCATCAGGCCGAAGTTCAGCAGGTTGACCGGCAGGCCCACGGCCTGGGCACCCAGGGGGTCAAAGGTATAAAACAGCAGCTCTTTGTACAGCAGGCCGACGGTGATCACGACGATGGCGGCAATAATGGCGGTGTCGCGCACGTCGCCCCCGGTCACGCCGAGGATGTTGCCGAACAAGAAGTGGTTGAGGTCGATTTTGTTGTCTTTTTGCACCACGGTGATCAGCGTGATGCCCAGGGCAAAGAAGGCCGAAAAAACAATGCCCATGGCGGCGTCTTCTTTGATGGGCGATCGCGTGCGAATCCAGGCGATCGCCACCGTGCTGAGCATCCCAGCAATAAAGGCGCCAATAAATAAATTGAGATCCAGCAAAAAGGCGATCGCCAGCCCCGGCAAGACAGAGTGGCTAATCGCGTCCCCCAGCAAAGCGAGGCGCTGCACCATCAGATAGCTGCCCACCAAGGCGCACACGATGCCCACCAGCACGGCAATAATCAGCGATCGCTGCATGAAGCCGTACTGCAAAGGCTCCAAGAGCGCCTCCATCAAGCCGCCCCCGCCGCAAAGAACTGGACCCGCCCGCCATAGGCCCGGTCCAGATTGTCGCGGTTGAGCACCTCCTGGCGCCGTCCGTGGGCCAGCAACGTGCGATTGAGCAGCACCAGATCGTCAAAATGGGTGATCGACTCTCCGAGGTCGTGGTTGACCACCAGCACGATCTTGGCCTCGGCGGCGAGCTCCTGAAAAATCCCAAACAGGATCGCCTCGGTTTTTTGGTCCACGCCCACAAAGGGCTCGTCAAAGCAGAAAATGTCGGCTTCCTGGGCCAGGGACCGAGCCAAAAAGACGCGCTGCTGCTGGCCGCCCGACAGCTGACCAATCGGGCGATCGCGAAGCTCGGCCATGCCCACGCGCTCTAGGGCCGCCAGGGCCGCCTGCCGACTCACCGCCGAGAACCGCCGAAACCAGCCCGACTGCCGCACTCGGCCCATCATCACCACATCCCAGACCGTCGCGGGGTATTGCCAGTCGATCTGGGTGCGCTGGGGCACGTAGGCCACGCGCTGCCGCTGCTCGACCAGGGGGCGATCGCCGTAGATCACCTCGCCCGCCGTCATGGGAACCAGTCCCAGCAAGCTTTTCATCAGCGTGCTCTTGCCGGCCCCGTTGGGGCCGATGATGCCCGTCAGGCGACCGGGCGCAATCCGAAGGCTGACGTCACTGAGGGCGTGAACGTCCCGATAGCGCACATCCAGGTGCTCCACCGTCAGCATCGGCATCGAGCGCAGGTTTGGAAAGGCGAGGGTTCCCATGCAAGCAGTCTCCGGGATAGGCCAAGGCGTCGAGGTAACTCGACAATAAATGAAAGAATTATGAAAAATTCTAGCGAACCTGGCCTGAGAAAGTGAAAGAATTATGAAAACAAATGTGAAGCGGCGATCGCAGTCCCGACTCACAGGCGCGCAATATCGCGACCAAAAACACGCCAAAAACAAGTCAACTTGAGAAATTGGGAGCCCTGCCCATGCCATCAACCCTGCAATCAACCTTCTCTAGCGGCCAGCGGTGGGCCAAGGTGTGGCCCTGGGTGCTGGGCCTCTGCCTGACTGGCTGCGCCACGCCCCAGGGGAGTGACCCCGCCCCTGCCGAGCCCAATGTGGTAGCCACCAGCACGATCATTGCCAGTCTGACCGCCGAAGTCGGCGGCGACGACATCCAGCTCACCAGCCTCCTGCGGCCCGGAGCCGATCCCCACGTCTACGAGCCCGTCCCCCAGGACAGCCGCGCCCTCGAACAAGCTGATCTCATCCTCTACAACGGCTACAACCTAGAGCCTGGCCTGATCAAGCTCATGAAAGCGTCCGGTACCCAGGCCCGCCAGCTGGCCGTCGGTGAAGTGGTCACCCCCCTGGACCTCGAAAAAGAAGGCCAGAAAGTCCCCGACCCCCACGTTTGGGGCGATGTCAGCAATGCGATCGCCATGACCGAGGCGATCCGCGACGCCCTGATCGAGATCTCGCCCGAGGACGGCGATCGCTTTCGCCAAAACGCCGATCGCCTGATTCAGGAGCTGCGCCAGCTCGACGCTTGGGTGGGCGATCGCATCGCCACCATCCCGCCCCAAAATCGCCAGCTCATCACCACCCACGACGCCTTCCAGTACTACGCCAACGCCTACGGCCTGACCATCGCTGGCACCCTGATCGGCATCAGCACCGAGGAGCAGCCCAGCGCCCAGACCGTACAGCGCCTCGTCCAGGCCATTCAGCAAACCGGCGTACCCGCGATTTTTGCCGAAACCACCATCAATCCCCAGCTCATCACCACCGTCGCCGAAGAAGCCAAGGTCCAGCTCGCTGATCCGCCTCTCTACTCCGACTCCGTCGGAGCGCCAGGGACCCCAGGCGACTCTTACCTGAAGATGATCGTCTCTAACACCCGCAGCATCGTGAAGGCTCTGGGCGGCCAGGACGCTCCTTTTCCGGCCAGCCCCACCAACTGAAACCCTGGCCGGCGCTTCTGGGCAGGGGCCGCTAGGTCTGCGCGTGCCATAGGACTGTAGGGGTGAGGTTAGCCAGCAGGAATGGCAAAATGATCGAGGCGGCTGCTTTTGCATCGGGAAACTCGCGTTGTGCCGAGAGCGGTGGGCCGCCGTCCCCGCAGCGCACCCCACACCCTAGGAATCGGTTGGTACCCATGAGCCTCGTTTCAGACCATCAAGACATCGACCTAGCGCCGCTAATCGACCATGCGGTCCTGCATCCAGCGGCCACGCCCCGCGATATTCAGCAGGCCTGCGACATTGCCCAGCAGTTCAAGTTTGCGTCGGTGTGCCTGGCGCCGGTCCACGTCAAGCAAGCGGTGGATCTTCTCCACGGCAAGTCGACGCAGATCTGCGCTGTGATTGGGTTTCCGATGGGGGCGACCACCAGCGCCGTCAAGCTCTACGAAGCCCAAGAGGCGGCGGAGTACGGCGCGACAGAGCTGGATGTGGTGATCAATTTGGGATTTCTCAAGAGTGGCCAGACGGATGCGCTGCACCACGACATTGCCCAGATCTGTGACGCAACGGGTCGGCCGGTCAAGGCCATTTTGGAGATGGCGCTGCTGACCCCCGACGAAAAGCGCCTGGCTGCCGAGGTGTGCATGGATGCGGGGGTGGCGTTTCTGAAAACGAGTACGGGCTGGCAGGGCGGCGCGACGGTGGAAGACGTAAAATTCTTAAGAAATATTACGAAAGATCGGGTGGGGATTAAGGCTTCTGGGGGAATCAGGACCTTCGAACAAGTTCTAGAATTAGTGTTGGCTGGAGCCACTCGCATCGGGACTTCGCGGGGCGTCGAAATCCTGCGCCAGCGCGATAGGCTAGGAGAAGAGACCGCAACGTAACTTAAGAAAATCGTCCACTTCAGGTTAATCTTTGTGGAGCGCTCCTCAAGCGGCCCATGTCTCTAGATTGTTGTGCAGATGAGACGCAATTCCCTCTATGAGTCGGACCTATAAAGTCACTGGGATCAATCTCAAGGGAATGCCGCTGGGGGAATCGGATCGGCTGTTGACGATTTTGACGCAGGAGCAAGGACTGATCCGGGTGGCGGCGCCGGGAGCGCGCAAACATCAGTCGCGGCTGGGAGGCCGCAGCGGCCTGTTTGTAGTCAATGAGCTGCTGATTTCTAAGGGGCGATCGCTCGATCGGATTACCCAGGCTGAAACACTCGCTTCTTATCCTGGGCTGAGTCTGGATCTGGGCAAGCTGACGGCCAGCCAGTATTTGGCAGAGCTGGCGCTGTGTCAGGCCCTTGACGATCATCCGCAGCCGGAGCTGTTTAGCCTGTTAACCGAGCATTTGGGACGTCTGGAGCGATCGCCTGCAACAGAGGTGCTGCCCCGGCTCACCCATGGCCTGTATCACCTCATGGCCTTGGCGGGGGTGGCTCCCAATGTTCAGGTGTGCTGCCTGTCCCAGCAGCCGGTGCTGCCGGATCTCAGCGGTGCCGATTGGCAGGCGGGTTTTAGTATTCAGGCGGGGGGAGTGGTGCACCCCGAGGCCCTCGACCAGCTTCTCCAAGAAGGCGGGGTGGTGCGGCGATCGCCCGCGATTTCTCGCGCTGCTGCTCCCCAGTCAGCCCCAGCCAAGCCCCGCCCCAAGCTAGCCCCCCGGGCGATCGCCGCAGTGTCTACCCTCAGCGCCGCTGAGCTGTCGCTGCTGCAGCAGCTGCCCCAGCCCTATTTGTTCCCGACGGATGCTCCAGCGGCCCAGAGGATGGAAGAATTGCCAGAGGGGGTGACGTTTCTCGCTCCAGAGACGTGGCGCACCCTAGAGCAGCTGCTGCGCCAGTATGCTCAGTACCATTTCGATCGCACCATTCGTTCTGCCAGCCTGATTGATGCCTGTCTTTGATAGTTGTCCCTAGCCAAGATCATGAAGCACTTGCCTAACCCCGACCCGGACGTTCTCAGCCTTTCCCAGTCCCACCGATGGCATCACTTGCGTGACGAAGGAAACTATGAAAGGCCTCAAACGACTGGTCGGGTGATGGAAACCATGGCGGCGGACCCGTTTCAGAAAGAGTGTCAGGCGGAGCAAGAGACTACGGAAATCAAGGCGGCGCCTGCGGAGGCAGAGCCTGCCTGGCCCAGCTGGGCACCGCCCGCAGAGGAGCCTGCGGAGCCTGTAGGGCCATCACCGACTCAGGAATCGGGTGAGGGACCGGCGGATGGAGACCCGCCCGAGGCGATCGCCGATGACCCCGAGCCAGAGAGCGGCATCCTGGCGGTGCTCAAAAACCGTCAGTTCCTGGTGCTCTGGAGCGGTCAAGTTTTTTCTCAGCTCGCGGACAAGGTGTATCTCGTGCTGATGATCGCCCTGATCGCCAGCCGATTTCAGGTGGAGGGGCAGCCGATCAGCGGCTGGGTCTCCTCGATCATGATTGCCTTTACGGTGCCAGCGGTGCTTTTCGGCTCGGTGGCCGGGGTCTATGTCGATCGCTGGTCCAAAAAAACGGTGCTGGCGGCTACTAACCTGCTGCGGGCGGGGCTGGTGCTGATTTTGCCGATCTTGCTGTGGCTGTCCCAGGGCCACACGGGACTGGCCGGGATGCCCTTGGGCTTTTGCTTCTTGCTGGGCGTGACCTTTTTGGTCTCGACGCTGACGCAGTTTTTCGCGCCCGCGGAGCAGTCGGCGATTCCGCTGATTGTGGAGCGGCGGCACCTGCTGTCGGCCAACTCGCTCTACACCACCACGATGATGGTGGCGATGATTATTGGCTTTGCGGTGGGAGAGCCGGTGCTGGCGATCGCCGATTCTCTGCTGGCGAGCTTGGGTAGCGCCGACCTGGGCAAAGAGCTACTCGTCGGGGGCAGCTATGCGATCGCCGGGGGCCTCTTGCTGCTGCTCCAGAGCCGCGAGCAGCGTCCCGCCTCAGCCCAAGAGCCGCCCCACGTCTGGGCCGATATTCAAGATGGATTGCGCTACTTGGGCAAACAGCATCAGGTGCGCAGCGCTTTGTTACAGCTGGTGATTTTGTTCTCGATTTTTGCGGCCCTAGCGGTGCTAGCGGTGCGCCTAGCCGAGATTATTCCTGATCTAAAGGCGCCCCAGTTTGGGGTGCTGCTAGCGGCTGGCGGCCTGGGAATGGCCGTGGGTGCAGGGCTAATTGGGCAGTTTGGCCAGCGCTTTTCGCGATCGCAGCTAAACCTGTTCGGCTCGGTGGGCATGACCCTGTCCCTGACGGCCCTGTCCCTGTTTACCCATCAGCTGTGGCCAACCTTGGGGGCGATCGCCGGTCTTGGCACCTTTGCCGCCGTCGTTGCCATCCCCATGCAGACCACCATCCAGGAAGAGACCCCCGAAGAGATGCGGGGTAAAGTTTTTGGCCTCCAGAACAACGCCATCAACATCGCCCTGAGCTTGCCTCTGGCTCTCGCTGGCGTGGCAGAATCGTGGCTGGGCCTCAAGACCGTTTTCTTGATTCTGGCTGCCATTACCCTCGCCGCTGGTCTGTTGACCTGGTATATTTCCGGTACAGGATCAACGGCCTCCGACGCAGAACTCACGCCTCTCGACCAACCGCCGTTTTGAAAATCCCCTCTTTCTCTCTTCCTTTCAAATTACCTCTTTAATGCATATCGCCTGGCTGGGAAAAAAATCGCCTTTTTGTGGCAACGTCACCTATGGTCGCGAAGTTACCAACGCTCTTCTAGACCGGGGACACCAGGTTAGCTTTTTGCACTTCACCCAAGACGAAAAGTTCGTTCCCAACTCCCCCGACTTCCAGGAAGTTTCCCTGCCCTTCCTGTTCAAATCGCAAATCTATACCATTCCAGCACCCCGCTCCAAAGAAGTGCTCTCCCAGGCCCTCGAAGCGCTGCGGCCAGACATCGTCCACGCCTCCTTGACCCTGTCGCCCCTGGACTTTTTGCTGCCGGAGATCTGCGAAGAGCTGGACTTGCCCCTGGTGGCGACTTTTCACCCAGCCTTTAACCGCAAACTCCACAACATCACCTCCGGCACCCAACACCTGACCTACCGGCTCTACGCGCCCTTCTTGGCCAACTATGACCGCGTGATTGTCTTTTCGCGGATTCAGCAAGATTTGCTGGTACGGCTGGGCGTGCCCCTGTCGCGGGTGGTGGTGATTCCCAACGGCGTGGACTCCCAGAAGTATGCTCCCGGCCCCTCAAAGCTGCGCGACAGCCTCAACGTGGACTGCGTCTTCGTCTATCAGGGACGCATCGCCCCAGAGAAAAATGTCGAGTCGCTGCTACGGGCCTGGCGTCAGGCGGGCATGGGCAAAAACAGTCGCCTGGTGATTGTGGGCAATGGTCCGCTGAAGTCTTCCCTAGAGGCGTTCTATGGGGAAGAGCTGGGGATTATTTGGAAAGGATTTGTGGCCAGCGAGGACGAGCGCATTGATATTTTGCGGGGGTCCGATGTGTTTGTGCTGCCGTCGCTAGTCGAGGGCCTGTCGCTGTCGCTCCTGGAGGCAATGGCCTGCGGCGTGACTTGCCTGGCGACTGACGCGGGGGCCGACGGCGAGGTCCTGGAGCAAGAGGCGGGGGTGGTGATCAGCACGCAGCGAGTGGCGTCGGAGCTGAAGACCCTGCTGCCTCAGCTGCAAAATCACCCCCACTGGCGCAAGATGCTGGCCGATAATGCGCGCCAGCGTGTGCTCGATCGCTACACCCTCGACAGCAACATCACGCAGCTCGAAGCGCTCTATGACCAGACGCTGCGGGAGCCGCGCCACCGGGGAGTGCTGCCGACGGGAACGCCGTCACCCCTATTGCCCTAGGGGCCAGCCCAGACGAGTGGGCTGCTCGTAGACGCGGCGCAGCGTATTGAGGTCTCGCTCGGAGATGGCGGCGGGTTCGCGGACCTGAGCAAAATACAGGGCATCGGTGGCGACGGGGCTGTGACCCCAGATCCCGAGGGCGTGGCCCAGCTCGTGGCGGGCGGCGGCCTGGAGATAGGCCGGCGTTTGGTGGGGATTGAATCGGAGGGTGCAGCGAGGTAGCAGCGCCAAAACCCCCTGGCGATCGCGCTTTTTGACCAGTTCGTAGCGGGTTTCGGCGGAGCGAATCCGGTCGAGGGTGCCGTCGGGGCGTCGCCGCAGGGGCGGGGGCGATCGCAAGATTTCGATATCGGCGATCGCGCGATCGTCGACGCGCTCCATCGGCAAAAAGGGCTGCCACTCTGCGATCGCGGCTAGGACTGCTGTCTCCCACTGGCGGGCCTTCTGGAGCGCAAACGCATTGCCCTCAGCGGGCGGCGGCTCGACGTACACCCAGATCGGAAACTGCGACCACTGCAAATAGCCAGCGTCCGTCGGCTCGATCGCCTCGAAGTAGTCCCCCGCTGGCGTGGGCTGCCACTGCACCAGCCCCGGCGGCAGCGGATGGAGCGCAGCGGGGCTCTGGGACCAGGCGCGATCGCCTCCGCCCCCCACCAAGCTGAGCACCAAAACCACAAAGCCCAGCAGGGCCGCCCCTCGGGGCCGCCACTGCCGGGCTCGCGCAATTTTGGGCCAGACAAACGCTGCCACAGCGATCCCAGATCCCCTAGCCAGGAATCCAGCCAGCGCCGAGGACCACGGTCAGGCCAAGAAAAATCACCGTCAGCGCCCAGGTCAAACGGTTGAGCGTGGTTTCAGCGCTCTTGGTGCTGGTAAACAGCTGCGCCTGACCGCCCAGGCCGCCCAGGCCGTCGCCCTTGGGGCTATGGAGCAAAACCAGCACCGTCAAACCCAGCGCCGAAAAGGCCCAAATCGCTTCCACAATGTTGCTAATCATCGTCGTCCATTCATTCCAAAACGGTTTAACAAGGGAGCCACTACGCTCTAGCCAGAGATCTGCACAGGGGTCCGGCTCGCGCGAAATTCAACTTGGACCGGCTTCAGCATCGATCGTCCGGTCATCTCAGCGGGCTGCGGCAGCTGAAGGATCTCCAAAATCGTGGGGGCAATGTCGGCAAGGCAGCCATCGGATCGCAGCTGGACCTCAGCGCCGTGGCCCGGGATCTTGATTTTTTCGCCTTCTACGAGGATAAACGGCACCAGATTGGTGGTGTGGGCCGTCCAGGGATTCCCCTGCTCGTCCTCCATGGTTTCAGCGTTGCCGTGGTCCGCTGTGATCAGCACGGTGCCTCCGGCGCGGTTGACGCTGCTGATCAGCTCGCCCAGGCACTGGTCAACCGTTTGAATGGCTTCGACGGTGGCCTCCATGTTGCCAGTGTGGCCCACCATGTCGGGGTTGGCGTAGTTGATGACGATCAGCGAGTAAATGCGTTGCTCAACGGCGGCGATCGCCCCTCGCGTCACCTCTTGGGCTGACATCGCTGGCGCGCGATCGTAGGTCGCCACCATCGGGCTCGACACGAGCGCCCGGTCTTCGCCCTCAAAGGGCTCCTCGATCCCGCCATTAAAAAAGTACGTGACGTGGGCGTATTTCTCGGTCTCGGCGGTGCGAAACTGCTTGAGGCCGTGGCGAGCGACCACCTCACCCAAGATATTGCTCAGGTTCTGGGGCTCAAAGGCGACCGTGACCTGTAGCTCCGGATCGTACTGGGTGAAGGTCACCAGGGTTAGGGGCGTAACGAACTTGCGCTCGAAGCCCGCAAACCCCTCGCTCGCCAGGGCGTGGGTCAGCTGGCGGGCGCGATCGGGTCGGAAATTGAAGAAAATCAGGCCGTCTTCGGGCTCCACCGCTCCCGGCGCCAAGCGCGTGGGATCAACAAACTCGTCGGTTTTGCCAGCCTCGTAGGAAGCCTTGAGGGCTTCGAGGGCCGAGAGTCCCGTGCCCGGACCGTCCTCGGTCATGACGCGATAGGCGCGCTCGGTCCGGTCCCAGCGATGGTCGCGGTCCATGCTGTAGTAGCGGCCTGAGAGGGTAACAATCTGGCCGACGCCAGCCTGGGCGATGTAGCTCTCTAGCTTGGCGATCGCCTCCACTCCCTCGGTGGGATTGGTGTCGCGGCCGTCGGTAATGGCGTGGATGCAGACCTGCGTAATGCCCTGGGCTTTGGCCAGATCCAGCAGGCCCATCAAATGATTGAGGTGGGAGTGGACGCCGCCCTCGGAGCACAGCCCCACCAGGTGCAGCTTGGAGTTGCGATCGCGCACGTCGTGACACACCTTCAGCAGCGCTGGGTTTTGCAGCAGCGTGCCGTCTTCCACAGCGTCCGAAATGCGCACCAATTCTTGGGGGACGATGCGACCTGCCCCAATGTTGAGGTGTCCGACCTCGGAGTTGCCCATTTGTCCCTCCGGCAGGCCCACGTCTTTGCCGGAGGTACGGATCAAGGTGTGAGGGTATACCTCCCAGAGGCTATCCATCACCGGCGTCTTGGCAGCAGCAATGGCATTAGCTCTGGCATCTTCTCGATGACCCCAACCATCTAGGATGACGAGCACCACCGGTGAAACAGGTGCTTCAGCCATATTCAGTCGCCCTTCCGTTCTTGAATTCCTCAGCAATGATACCATTCGCGTTTACATCCTTAAAAATGCGACAATACGGGACTTTCAGCGATTCTTGAGCTTGACAATCCATGCCAAAAGACGCTCACAAAGCGAAGTGGTAATGATTCCAGCTATGACAGAACCTGCATGGAAACGGATTCTGAGTCCGGCAAATTTCACGCTGATGCTCGATCCCGATCGGGAACGCTCAAAAATCTCAAAATGGCGGCTGGTAGTTTGCGAAGGGGGCGATCGCGCTGCGTTTTGGCTCTGGGGGGCACCTGAGCCCTAGATCTGGCCTGTGGGCGATCGCGCTAGTTGGCGCTGCGCGTCTTGCGCTCCCGTTCCTTGGCCTTTTGCTTGTCGCGCTTGGCGGCGGCTTTAGCGGCCTTGGCAGCTTCGACAGCTTCTAGATGCGCCCGCTCCCGCTCTTCCACCAGCTTCGCTTGGTAGTAGTGATAATCCCCGAGATACACGCGGAATTCGCCATCGCGGATCTCAACAATCTTGTTAGCAACCTGAGAGATAAAGTACCGGTCGTGGGAGACCAAAATCACCGTGCCGTCGTACTCTCGCAGCGCACCCTCCAGCATCTCTTTGGCTGGGATGTCGAGGTGGTTGGTCGGCTCATCCAAAATTAGCAAGTTGGCCGGCTGTAGCAACATCTTGGCCAGAGCAAGGCGGGCTTTCTCGCCCCCGCTCAGGGCTTCGACCTGTTTGAAAACAGTCTCGCCGCTGAAGAGGAAACGGCCCAGCAAGGTCCGGACTTCCTCGTTTTTCCAGTCTGGCACCTCGTCATGAATCGTGTCCATGACAGTTTTGCTCAAGTCTAGCGCCTCGGCCTGATTTTGCTCGAAGTAGCCGGGGATGACGTTATGATCCCCTAACTTGACGACGCCGTCGGTGGGCTGCTCCATGCCCGTCATCAGGTGCAGCAGCGTGGACTTGCCAGCGCCGTTGGGGCCGAGGAAGGCCACGCGATCGCCCCGCTCGATCAGCAGGTCAGCGCCGAGGAACAGGATCTTGTCGCCGTAGGTGTGGGTCAGCTCCCGAATGATCACGACTTCCCGGCCGCTGCGCGGGGCCGGAGGAAATCGGAAGTGCAGACTGCGCACGTCGGCAACGGGAGCGTCGATGCGATCGATTTTGTCGAGCTGCTTCTCGCGGCTCTTGGCCTGGGTGCTGCGGGTGGCGCTGGCCCGGAAGCGATCGACAAAGGCTTGCTGCTTTTCGAGTTCCTTTTGCTGGCGCTCGAAGGCACTCATCTGGGCGTCGCGCAGCTCGGCTTTTTGCTGGAGATAGGCGGAGTAGTTGCCCAAATAAGTCGTGGAGACGCCGCGCTCGGTCTCGACGATCTGGGTGCAGAGGCGATCGAGAAATTCCCGGTCATGGGAGACGATCACCATGGGAGTGGTGAGGTTGCGCAGATAGTTTTCGAGCCACTCGATGGTCTCGAGGTCCAGGTGGTTGGTCGGCTCGTCCAGAAGCAGAAGATCGGGGGCTTGCAGCAGGATTTTGCCCAAGCTCATGCGCATCTGCCAGCCGCCGCTAAAGGCGCTCACTAGGCGATCGCCGTCTTCGGCCTCAAAGCCCATTTCTGGCAAGATTTTCTCGATGCGGGCTTCGAGGCCGTAGCCATCGAGGGCCTCAAACTGGCGCTGGGCGCGATCGAGTTTGCGGATCAGCTGATCGAGGGTGTCAGGATCGGCGTCTTCCATTTGCCGGGACACCAGATGGATTTGCCGCTGGGCTTCGTTGGCCTCCGTGAAGACGGTCCAAAACTCTTCCCGCACGGTCCGGGTGGGATCCACTTCGAATTCCTGCGTCAGGTAAGCGATGTGAAGGCTGTTGGGCCGAATGATTTCGCCGCTGGTCGGCTCCATTTCGCCAGCGATGATCTTGAGCTGGGTGGATTTGCCAGCGCCGTTGACGCCCACCAGACCAATGCGATCGCCCGGCTTGACCTCCCAGCTCACGTCTTTGAGGACTTCCCCAGTGGGATAGATCTTGCTGATGTGTTCGAGTCGCAGCATTGGGAAGTCTCCAGACGAGGGTCGGCAAAAGGGCGGGCAGAATTCATACGAATCGTAACAAAGTTAGGGGTCTGTCGTCGGCCCTCGGAAATTGCGGAGTTCTCACCCAACTGCCCTCTAAACGGCCCCCTAAACTGGAAAATATGGAGTCTTTGATTCAAACATTACCGGCGGAGGTGGTGCACCTGATCGCGGCGGGGGAAGTGATTGATTCCCTGGCGGCGGTGGTGCGGGAGCTGGCCGAAAATAGCCTGGACGCGGGGGCGACGCGGGTGGCCGTCTCGGTGTGGCCGGACCAGTGGCGCGTGCGGGTGGCGGATAACGGGGCCGGGATGGGGCTGGCGGATTTGCGCCGGGCGGCGACGCCCCACAGCACCAGCAAAATCCGCGATCGCGACGATCTATGGAAAATCAAAAGTCTTGGCTTTCGTGGGGAAGCCCTCCACAGCTTGGCTCAGCTGGCGTCTTTGGAAATTTGCAGTCGCCAAGCCAGCGACGGGGCGGGGTGGCGCGTGGCCTATGACGGGGACGGGACGGCCCAGACCCCGGAGGCGGTGGCCATGGCGCCGGGGACGATCGTGACGATCGCCCGACTGTTTGAAATCTGGCCAGCCCGTCGGGAAGGGCTGCCGCCGCTGGCCCAGCAGCTGCGGGCGATCCAGCGAGTGATTCAGCAAATGGCGCTGTGTCATCCGACGGTGACGTGGCAGGTGGAGCAGCGCGATCGCCCCTGGTTTAGTCTGTGGCCGGGAGAAACGGCTCAGGCCCTGATTCCGCAGATGCTGCGAGAGGTGCGCCCCGGCGATCTCCAGACGGTGACGCTGCCGGTCTTGCTCGAGGATGACCTGCCCGCAGGCCAGATCGAGGCGGTGGTGGGGCTGCCCGATCGCTGCCATCGTCGCCGCCCGGACTGGGTGTGCGTGGCGATGAATGGCCGCATGGTGCGATCGCCCGAGCTGGAACAGGCGGCTCTGGGGGCGTTTCGGCGCACCCTCCCGCGCGATCGCCATCCGGTGTGCTTTTTGCACCTCCAGGTGCCGCCGGAGGCGATCGACTGGAACCGCCACCCCGCCAAGGCCGAGATTTACCTCCACCAGGCGGAGCGCTGGCAAGACTGCGCCCGAGAGGCGATCGCCCAAGCCCTGCACCTCAGCGCGGCCCAGCTTCCGGCGGGCCACTACGCCGACCGGGTGGGCAGCGTCCTCAAGGCCGCCGAGGCGGGCGGGGCTTATCACGCCAGTCGCACGGTCCAGCCCGCCGACACTCCGCCCAGTCTCCGGGGCCTGCGGGCGATCGCCCAGGTCCACAATATGTATATTTTGGCGGAGCACCCCAGCGGGGTGTGGCTGGTGGAGCAGCACATCGCCCACGAGCGGGTGCTCTATGAGGAACTGCGCGATCGCTGGCAGACGGTGCCTTTGCCGACGCCCGTTGTGCTGAGCCACCTCAGCCCGGCCCAGCGCGAGCAGCTCCAGCGGCTCGGCCTAGACGTTGATCTGTTTGGGGAAGACCTCTGGGCGGTGCGCTCAGCCCCCGAGCCTTTGGCGGCGCGGCCAGACTGCGCCGATGCCTTGATCGAGCTGAGCCTGGGCGGGGATCTGGAGACGGCGCTGGTGGCGGTGGCCTGCCGCACAGCGATTCGCAACGGGACGCCCCTAAGCCTGCCGGAAATGCAGACCCTGCTCGATCGCTGGCAGCATACCCAAAATCCCCGCACCTGTCCCCACGGACGCCCCATCTATCTGTCCCTCGAAGAATCCTCCCTCGCTCGCTTTTTTCGCCGTCACTGGGTGATCGGCAAAAGTCACGGCATTTAGACGGTTTTTCCTTCGATGGGATTGAGGAAGCAGCCCTGAATGCGCCACGTGCCACTGGGCTGCTTTTCCATGGGGTAGTGGGCGCTGACGAGATGGCCGTTGGGGCTCAGCAAAAAGAGCTTTTGGGAGGGGGTGCCGTCGATGATAGCCACTTGCTCAAAGATCACGGCCCGGGGACGGTAGACGGCGCTGTAGGAAGATTTCACCATCGCGACAAACTTTTCGGGCGTGCTGAACTGGGCCTGAATACCGGGGCTCGCGAGGGCAAAGGCTCCGGCTGCATCATCGCGCTGAAAGGCTTCTAGCTGCTGCTCTACGATGAGTCGGATGTTTTGGCGATCGGTTTCGCTAAGGGTCATGGTTCTGCCTCTGGATTCACGGCAAGGGCACCGGCGATCGCCCTTTTGCTGAACGAGAGCACCCTAGCGCTGAGAGCCAGGGGCGATCGCAGATGCCTGAGTGACAGGAGAAGACGTTTGTGAGCACCCTAGCAGCCCCCCGAGGGGAAAATCTGTTTATCTGGCGACCGTTTGGGGGTTAGCTGGCCTGAGATCCCATCCAGGCGATGCAGGCTTCTAGGGAGCGGTGCATCGTCTCGCGATCGCCCTGGTGGCGGTGTCCATGGCCCGGCAAGACCCACTCAAAGGGATAGTCCAAGAGGCGACGCATGGAGTCGATCTGGACCGGCCAGGAGTACCAGCAGGCCTGCTTAAAGGCGTGGAGATGGCCCAGATCCGGGGACCAGGCCAAGTGGTCGCCGCTAAACAGAAACCGCTGGGCGTACCAGAGCACGGTGTGGCCGCGAGTGTGGCCAGGAACGGGAATGATCGTCAGATCGGGGGCCAGAGCGATCGGGTCTTGGCCCGTCAGGGGAATCTCCACTTGGCGGGTGGCCTCGGTCATGTCGTCTACGTGCAGTAGGCGATCGCACCCGAAATGCTCGTGAAACTTGGCGTGGTCGGCGACATCATCCCGGTGAGTCAGGTAGAGATAGCGCACGCCGCCGAGCTCCTCGAGGCGCTTCACCAGGGGCGGCGTGAACCGGGGAGAATCCACCATCACGTTGCCCTCGGGGCGCGTGATGAAGTAGCTAGCGGCTCCGAAGGACGAGCGGGCGTGGTAGCCGCAGTGGTAGACCGTGTCGGCGATCGCCAGCGGGAAACTGGCCTGGGCCGCCTGAATGTCGGTGGGTTTCTCGACGGTGCCAATGGAGCCGGTGGGGCAGGCCAGCAGCGCCTGGAGGGCGCGCTGACGCTCCGCTGGGGTGGTCGGTTGGTGATAGACTGCCGACTGATCTCCCGCCTGCCGAAAAACCTCCGGCGTCATCCAGCGACAGGTGTCGCAGTCGATGCAGGTGGTATCAACGTAGAAATCGCCCTTCACGTTTTCGAGACGCCGTTGATGAAGATGAGCCACGGCTTTTCCTCCTGCAAGCTTCTGTTTTCCAGTCTAGGCCGCAGCCTCCCCAGTCTGCTGGGAGCGGCTCTGGGTATGCTGGGCTCGGCGATCGCCTCCTCAGCGACGCCCTCCGCGAGCGAGTACCGCGCCCTGGGCCTCCAGTATCGCCAGCAGGGCCAGCTGCCAGAGGCGATCGCCGCCTTTGAGCAGGCGGTGGCTCTAGAGCCCGAGAACCTCGATGGGCGAGTGCTTTTGGGCTGGACCCAGCACCTAGCGGGCCAAGAGGTGGCTGCGGCCGAAACCCTGCGGGCGGCCTGGCTCCGTCAGCCGGGAGCCGTACCGGTGCTCAATGCCCTCGGGATCGTGTACCTGGTCCAGGGAGAGCTGCGATCGGCGGTGTGGACCCACACCTGGGCGGCCTGCCTGGCCCCGGACAACGAAATTGCCTGGTACAACTTGGCCCTGGCGTTTCATCGCGTCGGGACCCATGATTTGGCGATCGCGGCGGCGGAGCGGGCGGCGGCTCTGGAGCCCACCAACCCCCACCCCCGCTGGATTCAGGCGCTGGCCCTCTGGGATCGGGGCGATCGCCCTGCGGCCCAGGCCCTAATCCAAGAAACCCTGGACCTCGCCCCCCAGTTTGGCGATCGCGCCTTTTTGCAGGAGGATCTCCAGGCCGCCGCCTTCAGCCCTGAGCAAATCCAAGCCCTCGATCGCCTGATCTTGTCGCCCTAAAACACCA
Organism: Geitlerinema sp. PCC 7407; assembly: GCF_000317045.1. NCBI lineage: Bacteria > Bacillati > Cyanobacteriota > Cyanophyceae > Geitlerinematales > Geitlerinemataceae > Geitlerinema > Geitlerinema sp. PCC 7407. Next base: position 690,896 of record NC_019703.1, on the reverse strand, counting down.
GCCGCTGGCCCTGACCGTCATCCACCAGTCGCTGCTCGCCCAGACCCACCACCTCCACGATCAGATCCCGCGTGGGGGGCTGCCAGGTGCCAGCGCGAGGCGCGATCTCGACCACCACGTCGCCCCGCGTCTGGGACACCCGGTAGGTCGTGGTGGCCCAGGGACTGTCGGGTCCCAGGCTGCGTCCGTCGTCTTCGTAGAGCTTCCAGGTACCGTGTCCCGGCCAGACCCGCAGCCGCAGCTCGTCTAGGGGCCGCTCCTCGGTGTGCTGCATCACTGGCCCCAAGGGAACCACGGCCCCAGCCCGCACGTACAGCGGCAAAACCTCTAGAGGCGCATCGGCCAGGAAGTAGCCCGGACCCACATAGCGCTGGCCGTTCCACCAGTTGTACCAAATCCCTTCCGGCAGATAGACCGTGCGGCACTCCACCCCGGCCCGGCACACCGGCGCCGCCATGATGGACGGCCCCAGCATGGCTTGGTCGTTGATGCTGTAGGTCTTGGGGTTGTTGGGGAAGTGGTAGAGCAGCGGCCGCAGGATCGGCGCGCCGGTAGTCGCCGCCTCCCAAAAGAGGGTGTACAGGTAGGGCATCAGGCGGTAGCGAAGCTCGATGTAGCGCCGACAGATTTCTTCGACGCGATCGCCGAAGCTCCAGGGCTCGTGGCGATGGGTGCCAATCATCGAGTGCCCCCGCATCAAGGGGTAGAGCATGCCCATCTGCATCCATCGCGCAAACAGCTCCGGGCTGGCATTCCCGGCGAAGCCGCCGATATCCGCCCCCACAAAGGGCACCCCCGACAGCCCCAGGTTCATCAGCATGGGCAGGGACAGCTCTAGGTATTCCCAGCGCGAGTGGTTGTCGCCGGTCCACACCGCCGACCAGCGCTGCACCCCGGCAAAGCCCGATCGCGTCAGCACAAAGGACCGCTCCTGGGGCCGCAGACGGGCCAAGCCCTCCGCCGAAGCCCGCGCCATCATCAGGCCATAGAGATTGTGGGTTTCGGCGTGGGTTCCCTGCTCCTCGGGCGGCCCCTGGGGGGCGTCCTCGGGGAACCAGACCTTCTGGCCCGGATCGCCAAAGGGGCGATCGTTCATGGCGGGCTCATTCATGTCATTCCAGACGCCCGCGACCCCGGCCTCGGTCAGGGCGCCCTGGAGCTGGCCCCACCACTGGCGCACCTCGGGCCGCAAAAAGTCCGGGAAAACGGCGCGATCGGGCCAGACATACCCGTGAAAGACCTTCCCTGCGCGATCGCGCACCAGATAGTCTCGCTCCAGCGCGTCATCGAGGGCTTGGTAGCTGGCCTCGGGGTCGTACTTGATGCCGGGATCGACGATGGTCACCACCCGAAACCCATGGTCCCGGAGGTCGTCCAAGAGCCGGGCTGGGTTAGCAAAGCGCTGCCTGTGCCAGGTAAAGACCCGAAACCCCTGCATGTAGTCAATGTCGAGGTGGATCACGTCGCAGGGAATCTGGCGCCGCCGAAATTCCTTGGCGAGCTGCTGCACTTCGGCATCGGAGCCGTAGCTCCAGCGCGACTGGTGATAGCCCAAGGCCCAGCGGGGCGGCAGCGGCATCCGGCCCGTCAGCTCGCTGTAGGTCTGGAGAATCTGTGCGGGCGTCGGCCCATAGATCACGTAGTAGTCCAGCTCCGGGCCCTGGGTTTCCATGGACCACTGCTGGATTTCGCTAGCTCCCAGGTCGAAGTGGCTGCGGTAGGTGGTGTTGAAAAAGAGGCCGTAGCCCAGGCCGGGCCGCAGGGACAGAAAGACGGGAATGGCCTGGTACATCTCGTCGCTGAGGACGGTGTAGTCCAGACTGTCAAAGGTCCAGTGGGTGCGGCGATCGCCCCGCTGATCGAGGTTGCTGCACCGCTCCCCCAGCCCGAAGAAGTGCTCCTCTGGGTGCAGGTGCTTCCAGGCGGCGATCGCCCCGGTCCGCCAGCCCATCCCAAAGTCGGTATCCTCCGCAAACGTCCGACCATCGCGATCGCAGAAACTGACGCGGCACGGCGTTTTTTCCACGCGCACCGATAGCTGATCGGTTTGCAGCTCTAGGGCGTCGCCCGGCTCCTTGAGGTGCCAGGGACAGGCGGACCACGCCTCGTCGGGTTGGGTCACGTCCCAGGATCGCCGCGGCCTCAGAGGCTCTTCGGGGCTCAGGCGGACGTGCACAAGGTTCGGGGCCAAAATCTGGATGCTGAGGAGGGCAGAGTCACATTGCAGCAAGACCCCTTGGGGGAGGGATTCTACGGCTGTAACGGCACCCAGCATCGTCCACGGCTGCTCCAGACGGGGCAGCTGTCCAAAAAACTCAGGCATGTTGAAAAAATTGAATAGGCGTGAGAAAGCGAGATTGAGCGCCCGGACCTTGTAGCGCTATCGGGCCCGGGAGCCGTCTCGGTTTCTTTAATCTTGGAAAGAAATCCCCAACCCTTCCCTAGAAAAAAGCTGAAGAAAATCCGTGTTTCCCCCATCGGGCGATCGCCTGCCAAGAGTTTTGAGACGCGCGATCGCCCATCCTGTGCTCATTTTGCCCAAAGTTTTGTCCCCAGACCCGCCACAAAGCGACCGAAAAACCGCTGTAAACTGGGGTGTTATTGAAATCGGACACCAAAAGGAAACCAGCGATGCGACTGTCTCAGATGCTCTTTGTCACCCTCAAGGAAGATCCGTCAGAGGCAGAAATCCCAAGCCACAAGCTGCTGCTGCGGGCCGGATTGATTCGCCGGATCGGGCGGGGCATCTACGCCTATCTGCCCATGATGTGGCGCGTCCTCCAAAAAGTCTCCCAAATCGTGCGCGAGGAAATGAACGCCACCGGGGCGCAAGAGTGCCTGCTGCCCCAGCTTCAGCCTGCCGAACTGTGGCAAGAGTCCGGTCGCTGGGACACCTACACCAAAGCCGAAGGCATCATGTTTGCCCTGAGCGATCGCGTTCAGCAGGACATGGGCCTCGGTCCCACCCACGAAGAAGTCATCACCGCCGTTGCGCGGGACATGGTGCGCTCCTACCGCCAGCTTCCCGTCAACCTTTACCAAATCCAGACCAAGTTCCGCGACGAAATCCGGCCCCGCTTCGGCCTGATGCGCGGTCGCGAATTCATCATGAAGGACGCCTACTCCTTCCACGCTGACGAAGCCAGTCTCAAGGAAACCTACCGCGCCATGGACGGCGCCTATCGCAAGATTCTGAGCCGATGCGGGCTGGCCTTCCGGGCGGTCGAGGCAGACTCCGGGGCGATCGGCGGGTCGGGCTCCCAGGAGTTCATGATCCTGGCGGAGGCGGGCGAAGACGAAATTCTCTACACCGCCGATGGCCGCTACGCCGCCAACGTCGAAAAAGCGGTGTCCCTGCCAGCGGACGCTGAGCCCTCGACCTTTAGAGCTTGCGAAAAGCGCGCCACCCCCGACACCGACACCATCGAGAAGCTGTGCGCCTTCCTCCAGTGCTCGCCCACCCAGGTGGTGAAAAACGTCCTCTACCAGGCCGTCTTGGACAATGGCAAGACCCTACTGGTGCTGGTGAGCATCCGGGCCGACCAGGACGTGAATGAAGTGAAGCTGACCAACGAGCTAACCAAGCGGGCGGGCGACTACGGCGCGAAAACCCTGATTGCGCTGACGGTGCCGGATGCCGAGGCCCAACAAAAGTGGGCCGCCAAGCCCCTGCCCCTCGGCTACATGTCGCCAGCCCTGGCCGATGACTTCATTCGCGGCGGCCAGGACGTGAGTCCGAAGTTCCTGCGCTTTGTGGACGCGACGGCGATCGCCCTCCAGAACTTTGTCACGGGAGCTGACGAGGCGGGCTACCACGTAGTCGGCGCGAACTGGGGCGAGGACTTTGCCCTGCCGAAACAGCAGGTCGACGTGCGCACCGCCAAAGCAGGCGATCGCGCAGTGCATGACCCCACCCAGACCCTGGAGACAGCGCGGGGCATCGAGGCGGGCCACATTTTCCAGCTCGGCACCAAGTACTCCAGCGCCATGGGAGCCACCTTCACCAACGAGGCCGGAGAATCGGTGCCCCTGGTGATGGGCTGCTACGGCATCGGGGTGTCTCGTCTGGCCCAGGCGGCGGTGGAGCAGTCCCACGACAAAGACGGCATTGTCTGGCCGGTGGCGATCGCCCCCTACCACGCCATCGTGGTGGTGCCCAACATCGCCGACGCCGACCAGATGGCCGCCGCCGAGAAGCTCTACACCGAGCTGAATGCGGCGGGCATTGAGACCCTGCTCGACGATCGCGACAGCCGCGCAGGCTTCAAGTTCAAAGACGCGGACCTGATCGGCATTCCCTACCGCATCGTCACCGGGCGATCGCTCAAGGACGGCAAGGTCGAAGTGGTGCAGCGCGCCACCCGCGAATCCCAGGAACTTCCCGTGGAAGCGGTGGTCTCTACCCTCCAGCAGTGGATTGCTGAGGCTTGCCGCGTCTAAGGGCGATCGCAGGCCAGAGCCGCTCCCGTTCGTTGCAGTGTCTTGGGGGAACCCATGGAATTTCTGGCGATTTTGCTGTCTGGCCTGCTGGGTCTGGTCTCGCCCGCTGGCTTTGTGGCGGACCAGCTAGCCGAAAAAGCAATCCGCAACCAGCTCTCGTCCGTTGAGCAGCTCCAGGTTCGCATTGACAACAGCCCCACCCACCAGGTGCTCCAGGGCAACCTGGATCAGGTGCGCATTGCCGGGCGGGGCGTGTTTCCGATTCCCGAAGTGCGCATTGCCGAGCTAGAGGTGGAGACCGACCCGATCCACCTCGACCCCCAGGCCCTGCGCCAGGGCAAGCCGCGCCTCGAAGCACCCGTCCAGGCCGGAGTGCGGCTTGCCCTCACCGAAGAAGACCTCAACCGCGCCCTGCGATCGCCTACCGCCGTCCAGCGCCTGCAAAAATTCGGCATCAGCTTTTTTCGCGATCAAGAAGCCCAGGAAATCGAGCGCTACGACTTCATCGAGCCCCAGATCGAATTCCTGGGCAACAATCGCCTGCGGGTCCAAGTGGGGCTTTTGCAGGAGGGCGACACCCAGCCCACGGTGGTGGTGGCGGAGACGGGTCTCGAAGTCTTGGCCGGTCAGCGCCTCAACCTCATTGAGCCCGTGATGACCGTGGACGGTCAGGCGGTTCCGGACCGTCTGGTCCAGTCCATCTCCAAAGGCATTCGCGATCGCGTAGATTTGGGTCGTCTGGCAGAGGGCGGCATCGTTGCTCGCCTTCTACAATTGGAGATAGATGCTGACCAACTGCAAGCTGCCGTATTTGTTCGCGCAGAACCCAGCGTCCTAGTATCAGGAAAATGATCCTTGGGGCCTGTAGAGATTAGTAGCGCCCCTTTTGTCCCTGGGCGATCGCTTCCGACCCAGGACAACGCAAACAATCAGGGTTCGCACAGTTAGACCTAGGGTGTACTTCGAGAAATTGCCAGCGTAGCTTTCCGCCAAAAGGCCATCCAACAGAAAGCGACAAAGGCCCTATCTCCCGCTTCAAAATCAGTCCCATCGGTGTAGGAGACTCAAATCATGCAAGACCATTCCCGTTACTCTGAGCACACTTCTCGCTTGCCCATCATCTTGGTTGCGGGAGTCTCAGCCCTAGTCGTTGCCCTTGGGGGTGGTACAGCGGCTTTCTTGTCTCGGCAGGCCCTATTGCCTCAGTCGACCCAGACCACCCAAGGCCCCTCAGACCAGGCCCTTGATCCGGCCTCCGAGTCCACCGCGCGAGTGTACTGGCTCCAGGACACCGGCACGAGCCTAGAGCTTGCGCCCCGCCCTGTGCAGGTCGCCGCCAACGCTTCTCCTTCTGTGGCCCTTGAGCGAGCCTTTACCACCCTGCTGACGGCTCAGCCGACGGGTGAGCAGGCCTCGACGATTCCTGCTGGCACTCAGCTGCGCAGCCTCAGCGTCAAAGAAGACGGCGTACACGTGGATTTGTCCGAGAACTTTACCCAAGGGGGCGGTAGCGCCTCGATGACGGGTCGGGTGGCCCAGGTGCTCTACACAGCCACCAGCCTGGATCCAGATGCACCCGTTTGGATCTCCATAGAAGGGAAGCCGCTCGAAGTCTTGGGCGGTGAAGGCATTACGGTTGCTCAGCCTCTGACCCGCGAGGCTTTCCAGCAAGATTTCCGCCTCTAGATTTTTCAGAAGTTTGATCAGGCTCTAGGAAGTGCTCCCACGCCGCTTCCTAGAGCAATTTTGCTGTCCGGAGCCGCAGCTCTGTCGGCGGTCCTGGACTCGCAAAACGCTTAAATTTGGGCTGGGCGAACTAGGGGGTGGCGTCTGATACGGCCCGCTCTACCCCTGGTGCATCTTCGTAAATGCTGGCGGTGGCGCGGCTGGCCATGCTGAAGTCTCGGAACTGGCGCGCCTGCTCTTCGATACGGCTCGCGAGGCGATCGCACACCAGCGTGCACAGCTCGAAGGTCAGCTCGTCTGCGACTCGGTAATAGGCCGATGTCCCTTCGGTGCGTCGGCTGAGGATACCCGCTTGCAGCATCACCTTGAGGTGCTTGGACACATTCGCCTGGCTTGTCGCCGTTGCGACAACTAGATCCTGCACACATTTCTCTTCATCCCGCAGGAGGTTGAGGATGCGCAGCCGCATGGGCTCGCCCAGAATACTAAAGTACTCTGCGACCTGCTGTACAACCTCTTGGGCCACAGGCTTTCCTAAATCCATGCCCGTCCTGTCATCAAAAGCATTGATCCCCAGATTCTAGCAGTTCAATTCTATCAAGTGATTAATGGTGATAGAGCGATTTAATCAGAATCTGTCCATGGTTGTAGATGCTCCTGCGCGAGGGAGCGAGACCTCGCCTCATCCTTTGAGTCTTGCAGGGCATTAAAGAAGCTGAAAAAAAGCCGAGCCAGCCAGGAATTTTGGGTGCCTGATGGGTCTACCTCTGCATCCGATTCCTCAAGCTTGTACCCTTGTGTCAGAGAGGAATCTCTGTTTTTCAGCGTGCCCCCAGCTACACCGGTCTAATGGCTTTTACCTACACCCGAATCATCCGCTTCCAGGAAACTGACGCAGCGGGCGTCGTGTACTTCGCAAACCTGCTCACGCTCTGCCATGAGGCTTACGAGGCTTCTCTGGCGGCATCCGGAATCAGGCTCAAGCAATTTTTTGGCGGGGGCTCGGTGGCGGTGCCGGTGATTCACGCAGAGAGCGATTTCCAGAAGCCTCTGTTTTGCGGCGATCGCGTTCGGGTGAATCTGAGCCCAGTCCTGCTGCGGGAGTCGGAGTTTGAAATCTCCTACACGGTCAGCCGCATCGAGTTTGAGCAGGACCCCCTGCCTCAGTCTGTGGCCCACGTGCTGACGCGCCATGTGTGCATCCAGACGGAGCCTCGGCAGCGGGTGCCGCTGACGGAGGAGCTACAGCGCTGGCTGGGGCAGTGGCAAGAGTCCGCTGGGTGATGGCCCAGGCTCGCAGCTCGGCCCGATCGAGTTTGCCCTGGCGGTTGCGGGGCAGAGGAGCGCGGACGAACCAGTGCTTGGGCTGCTTGAAGCGGCTAAGCGCGGGGGCGATCGCCTGTTGGAGATCAGAAGGCGTGACGGGGCGATCGGGCCAGGGCGCGTAAACCGCGACGACGACCTCTCCCCACTCGTCATCGGGCAAGCCCACCACAGCCACATCTGCCACCCGTTGGGTGGCCCGGATAGCGGCCTCGACCTCCGCCGGAAAGACATTTTCGCCCCCCGTCAGAATTTGCTCCTGCTGGCGACCGACCACGTGCAGGCTGCCCTGGTCATCCCAAAAGCCCAGATCTCCCGGCTGAAAGACGCCGTTAAAGGGGCGATCGCCGTAGTAGCCAAGCCCCAGGGAAGCTGCTCGAATCGTAATCAGGCCGGGGGCTTCAGCCGTGCTGTCGGGCGGGTCAAGGGCGATCGCGGCGTGGGGCAAGCTTGGCCCACTGCCGGTCTGCCCAGCCAAAAAGTCTGCGGGCCGGAGCGTGACAATTTGGGACGCGGTTTCGGTCATGCCGTAGGTAGGCGCTAGCGGTAGGCCGGAGCGCCGAGCCTCGTGCAGCAAACTGGGCCAAGCGGGAGCGCCTCCCAGCAAAATCGCCCGAAATGGCCGTAAAAGCGCGATCGCCTCGGCATCAGCCAGGGCACGCTGGAGCTGGGTGGGCACCAGGGACAGGAAAAAATCTGGCGCCTCAAAGCGGGGGGCACGGTGAAGATCGGCCAACACCTCCTCTAGGCGCTGGCCCAAGACCAGCTGGCCTCCCGAGCAGAAGGCCCGCAAAAACTGCATCAGGCCGCTGACGTGGTAGAGGGGCAGCACGCAGCAGGCATTGACCTGCGATGCCTGGAAGTGCTGCTGAAAGCCCGCGACGGAGGCCATCAGGGTCTCCCAGGTGTGGACGACAAAGCGAATCTGGCCCGACGATCCGCCCGTAGGAATCAGGATGCCCTGGGCAGGCGGGCGATCGCCCTGAGTTGGGCGCTTCCAGGCGGGGCTGCGGGCGACGGTGTCGGCCTCTGCCCAGATCGCGTCGGGCTGGACCTGCTCCAGGACCGTTGCCCATTCCCGGTCTGCCCAGCGGGGATTGGCCAAAAAGACGGGGTGCCCAGCAGCGCAGGCAGCCATGAACCCCGCCAAGAACTTGACGGGGTCGGCTTCTGCTAGCAGGATGCGCCGGGGCTCGGGGCCAAGCTGGGCCTGATAGTGCCCGAAATGAGCCCAGAAGGCCGCGCGATCGCCGCCGATCAGCCAGTCATCCTGGGCGCGCTGGGCTAGGACGGCGGCAGGTGACGCCAGAGGTCCTCGAAGGGGGGACGAAAAAACCATGGAGTTTCGGAAGCGTTGGCAAACCAGTGATCAATGCCGTAGCCCACGGCGCGGCCCGGCGTACCTATTTCAGCAGCCAGAGCGAGGCCAGCTTGCTGGCCGACGACGGTTTCGAGGGCCGAGGAGACCACCACGTCCAGGGCGTGCTGCTGGCAAAACTGGCGCACCTGGGACGGAAACCCGGCGATCGCAGGCTTGATCACCACAATGCCCCGCCAGCCGCGATCGTGGCAATCCCGCAGCTGCGCCAGCGTGGCCACGGACTCGTCGAGGGCCAGGGGCGTGCGAAACTGGGCCGCCAGCGCCAGCATGAGGTCCAGCTGGCCTGGAGCCAGGGGCTGCTCAAGAAATTCGAGATTGGGCAGGCGATCGCCCATCGCCAGCCACTGCTGCGCCTGCTCCAGGCTGAGGCCCCCGTTGGCGTCGAGGCGCAGCTTGACCCCCTCGGGGAGCTGGCGGGCGAGGGTTTGCAGCCAGACTATTTCGTCCTGCGGCTCTGCCATCCCGACCTTGACCTTGAGGGTGCGGACGCCTGCTGTGACGGGTGCTTGCCAGGCGCTCAGGGCAGCGGGACCGGTGGGCAGGAGGTGACAGCAGGGCCGCTTACCCAGGGGCGATCGCAGCCCCAGCAGGGCAGACTCTAGGCCAAACTGACAGGCTGGGTGCGTCTCGGGAATGGCGGCGATCGCCCCTGGACTCACGGTTGGACCGAGCGCCTGACACAGGCTCCAGGCCTCCTCGAGGGTTTCGGTGCCAAACCAGGGAATCGGCGCGATCTCTCCAAAGCTGACCTCGCCGCTGTCTCTCGTCAGCCGCACCAAAATGCCCTCCCGGGCCGTCCAGCTCCCGTGGTGGGTGCACAGGGGCCGCTGAAAGGGGCGGCGGTAGCGGCGAAACTCGCAGCGATAGGCGATCAAGCAGCCGCGACCCAGTAGCCCAGGCCAAACATCAGGCCGTACCAGAAGTGCAGCCCCACCGCGATAAATTTGCAGTTGCTGACCTTCTCGGGCTGGTCGTGGAACTGCCGGACGTGGCGTACGAGCTTGTGGGCCAGGGGCACGCTAATCAGGCTCAGCAGCGTCCACGGCGGCAAAATCCCGGCGATCGCCAGCATCGCATTCAGGCCGTAGGTGACCCCGCAGATCCACGGCAAAAGCCGCGCCCCGCGCAGGGTTCCCAGCCGCACAATGGGCGATCGCTTGCCAGCGGCGACGTCTTCTTTGACCTGGTGAAAGTGGGAGCAAAACAGAATCACGCTCGTGAGCACACCAACAATCACCGAGGCGGCCAGGCTGTTGCTGGACCAGGTTTGGGCCTGACTGTAGTAGGCTGCCGCCACCGCCAGCGGCCCGAAGGTAAAGAAGCAAATAATCTCGCCCAGCCCCTGGTAGCCCAGCCGGAACGGCGGGCCTTGGTAGGTGTAGCCCAGGGCGCAGGCCACCAGCACCAAGCCAATGACGGTGAAATCCTGCTGCCACCAAGCAATGGAAAGCACGCCGAGAATGCCAGAAATCAGGGCCAAGTTGGCAATCCAAAAGACTAGGGACTTATTGCCCGTGAGATTGACAACCGAATGGGGTTTATTAACGTCGATGCCGGTTTCAGAATCAAAAACATCGTTGCTCAAATTGAGCCACGCAATGATCAAAACAGCGGATCCTAAGAAGGTCCAGAAAATAGTTTGATTAATACCTTGAAGATCGAAGAATGCGATCGCAGTTCCGACCCAAATCGGAATGACAGCAACGGTATACATGGGAGGTTTGATTGCTGCCATCCACAGTTTTTTTCTGTTAGTTGGCGTAAGCGATTGTGTTGTCATTCGACCATGGGAGGTGATAGGCACAAGCCCACTAATTCTACGATCTGGAGGCCAGTGCCGGGATATTTCTACGGGCCTAGCTTAACTAAGCTTCGCAATTCGAGCGATCGCCTTGGGATCGCCTAGCGTCGTAGATTAGAGCAAGGCACAAAGGGAGCGATCGCCCTCAAGCCTTGTAAACTGGAGCTTTGAGGCTGCTTGGGTACCCGGACGAATGGGCGCTGGAGAAGAGGCCCGATCGCCAAAAACCGCCGCTAGTCGACTGGCCAACGGTTGCGAGATCTCCTTTGATGGCTAAGGAGGGAAGCAGACACGGCACAATACTACATAGAGCTTCGGTGCGATTGCAGACTGCGGACTGCCTGAGCTTCGGTGCTTGGATGAGAGCCGGGGGTTTTCCCTCGGGTGACGCCACATTGTTTAATCCCGTTTGCAGGATTGCAGAAACCTTCGTGATTCATCTCTCCATGCCAGCTACACCGTCTTGCGCGAATCTTCTTCAAAGCCGTCGAGAACTGTTGAATCTTCTGCTGGCTTCTCACCAAGTGGCGAGCCATGAAAATCAACAGCAGCTCATTAGTATTTCTCTGGAGATCAACACAATTGATCCGCTTGCATTTTTAGAAAACTTCTACCAAGAAAATCAGCTTCATTTCTATTTTGAAAAGCCCTGTCAATCTGTGGCGATCGCCGCAATCGACAGCGTTATTCACTTTCAATTAGAGGGCCAAAATCGCTTTCAAATTGCGCAGCAGCGAATCCAACAAGAGCTCAAGAAAATTGTTGCTGTTGGCGCATCAGAAACGCCCTTTGCTGGCCCGCACTTTTTCTGTGGCTTTACCTTCTCGGAGGCTGAGCGATCGCCCAAGGCGCCTTTTCCGGCGGCGACGGTGTTTTTGCCGCGCTGGCAGGTGGCCCGCCACTACCAGCGCACGGTGCTGGTGGCCAATGTGGCGATCGCGCCCCAGGATTCGCCGGAGCCTTTGGCCGACCTGCTGTGGCAGCGCATTCAGGCGATCCAGGCCGTCTCTTCCCTTTCGCCCTCCCCGCGATCGCGGCCGTCCCAGACCTTCCAGCAGCGGGACGTGGTGCCGGTCAGCCAGTTCCAGGCGTCGGTGCAGCGCGTACTTCAGGACATCGCCGATCAGGCATTTCACAAAGTGGTCTTGGCCCACGCGGTGGACGTGACGGCGGCGCGGGCCTTTCGGCTGCCGGCCTGCCTAGATAACCTGCGCCGCCTCTACCCCGACTGCCACGTCTTTTCCATGGGCAACGGCCAGGGCCAAAACTTCCTGGGAGCCAGTCCCGAGCGCCTGATCAGCATCCGTCAGCAGCGCCTCAAAACCGATGCCCTGGCCGGGTCAGCGCCGCGCGGCGCCACGCCCCAGGAGGACCTGCGGCTGGCCCAGGATCTGCGCCAGAGCGTCAAGGAGCGCCACGAACACCAGCTGGTGCTGGATTTCATTTTGCAGCAGCTGCTGGCCCTGGGCTTGGTGCCCCAGCGATCGCCCCTGCCCCGGATCTTGACCCTGTCGAATATTCAGCACCTGTGGACGCCGATCCAGGCGCCGGTGCCGCCGGATGTCCACCCCCTCGAAATCGTGGCGGCGCTGCACCCGACGCCTGCTGTGGCCGGGACGCCGCGGGCGATCGCCTGCCAGCAGATCGGCCACCACGAGCCTTTTGCGCGATCGCTCTACGCCGCACCCCTGGGCTGGGTGGACTACCAGGGCAACAGTGAATTTATTGTGGGAATTCGATCTGCCCTGCTCGAAGGACGCCACGCGCGCCTGTACGCTGGCGTGGGCATCGTGGCCGGGTCGGAGCCTGAACGGGAGCTGGCAGAGATTAAACTAAAGCTTCAAGCTCTCCTGTCAGCACTGGTTTAGGCGATCGCGATGGCGGTGGATTTTAGCAATCCCAACTCGATTTGGGCGTCGGTTTTGGCTGAGACGCTGGCCCGTCTGGGGCTAGAGCTGGCGGTGATTTCGCCGGGGTCGCGCTCGACGCCCCTGACCGTGGCTTTGGCGCGCCATCCGGCCATCGAAGCGATTCCGGTTTTGGATGAGCGATCGGCTGCTTTTTTTGCCCTGGGGGTGGCGCGCCAGACCGGCAAGCCGGTGGCCCTGGTGTGCACCTCGGGCACGGCCGCCGCGAATTTTTTCCCGGCGGTGATCGAGGCGCGCCAAAGCCAGGTGCCGCTGCTGGTGCTGACGGCCGATCGCCCGCCGGAACTGCGGGACTGCCACGCAGGCCAAGCGATCGACCAAATCAAGCTTTATGGCGCCTATCCTACCTGGCAGGCGGAGGTGGCGGTCCCCGAACTGAGCCTGGACCTGCTGCACTATCTGCGCCGGACCCTCACCCACGCCTGGGAGCGATCGCTGTTTCCGACGCCGGGGCCGGTGCACCTCAATCTGCCCCTGCGCGATCCCCTGCCGCCGCTGCCGGACTCGGCGGCCTTGGCCTGGGCCGAGACCTTTGATTCAGCAGCGTTTTTTGCGTCGGTGCGGCCGCCGGTGCGGCCCGACCTAGCGGCGATCGCCCCGGCGGTTTGCGCGGCCTGGCAGGGGTGCGATCGCGGCCTGATCGTGGCGGGTCCGGCCCAGCCCCGACTCCCGCGGGCCTACTGCGAGGCGATCGCCCAGATTTCTCGCGTCTTGGGCTGGCCGGTGCTGGCGGAGGGCCTCTCGCCCCTGCGCAACTACGCCGACCTCAACCCCTACCTGATCGCCAGCTACGACCTGCTGCTGCGCAACCGGGACTTTGGGGCGGCGATGGTGCCGCGCATGGTGCTTCAGATCGGCGAGCTGCCCACCAGCAAAGAGCTGCGCCTTTGGCTGGAGCGATCGCAGCCCCAGCGTTGGCTCCTGGACCCCAGCGACCAAAATCTCGATCCGCTCCACGGCCCCAGCCAGTCCCTGCGCCTCAGCGTCGAGCAGCTGGCCCACGCTTTGGCCGATCGGTCGCCCGCGCCGCCCGCGCCCTACCTCGATCGCTGGTGCCAGGCCGACAGCAAAGTCCAGCAGGCGATCGCCCGCACCATGACCACAACGACGGACCTGATCGAGAGCAAAGTCGCCTGGCTGCTGGGGCGATCGCTCCCCCTCGGCACCCCGCTCTTTATCGCCAACAGCATGCCCGTGCGCGACGTCGAGTGGTTTTGGCCGCCCGACAACACCGCCATTCAGCCCTACTTCAACCGGGGCGCCAACGGCATCGACGGCACCCTCTCCACGGCTCTGGGCGTGGCCCACGGCCGGTCAGCAGTGCTGCTGACCGGCGATCTGGCCCTGCTCCACGACACCAACGGCTTCCTGCTGCGCCAAAAATTCCGGGGCCACCTCACCATCGTCCTGCTCAACAACAACGGCGGCGGCATCTTCGAGATGCTGCCCATTGCCCAGTTTGAGCCGCCCTTCGAGGAATTTTTCGCCACTCCCCAAGACATTTCCTTTGCCCAGCTCTGCGCCACCTACGGCGTCGAGCACCACTACATCACCACCTGGGAAGCGCTCCAGCAGACCCTGAGCACTTGGCCCACCACGGGCATCCGGCTCCTCGAAATCCAGACCTCGCGCCGCCGCGATCGCCAGTGGCGCCAGGAAACCCTAGAGGCGATCGCCCGCACCCTCTCCTGAAAAGCTCTCCCAAGCTCACTCAAAAGCCACGGCTCTACCCACCATAAAATTCTCTGATACGCTGAGCCTTGCTATTTGTTGAAGATTCGCGCTTTGGTATTGGTAGGACTCCTATAATATTTGCTTAAGGTTTGAGGTCTTAGCCTACAAAAACGCAATAGCTTTGGAGCCATTCCCGCGAGCTTTGGTTGTGGCGATCGGATCTCAAGGCAAAAAGATAGACCCTGCCTGTTTTATATCTTTCGTCTTAGAGTTGGGGGCCCAACTCTTTGCTGATAAAGTTCAAATAACCGGCAAACCTCAGACTTGAATTGCCTTTTCAGGAACAATAAAAGTCTGTAAAGCATTGCTAGCCCTTATTGCTAGCTGCTAACTCACCGACACCTTGATGGGTTTTGCACGAAATTCTGTAAGATTCCCCTTTTAGAAATAGCGATACGGACGTTTTAAGGTCTTCGTTCATGAGCTCTAGTTCTAATTCCTCCTCGTCAACCGGCCCAAGCAATGGTCGGCGGGCTCGCAGCTCGGCTCCCAAGCCGCCTGCTGAAACCCCCACCATTGATGTTGAAGGCCGCGCTGTCAAAGAGGAGGCCACCCCCGCGCCCATAAAGGCCGCCGAAGCGAAAGCATCGGAAAAGCCTGCGCCTGCGGCACCGCCCAAAGCGGAGACGCCCAAGCCTGAGGCTCCCAAGGCCGAGCCTGCCAAATCGGAGGCTCCCAAAGCCCCGGCGCCCAAAGCTGAAGTGGCTAAGGCCCCGGCCCCCAAGCCGGAAACGCCCAAAGCTCCAGCGCGCGAAGCTGAGGCTCCCAAGGCTGCCTCTTCCAAAGTGTCCACCCCTTCCAAGCCCGAAGCACCTAAGGCCGAAAAAGCGATGACTCTCTCCAACAAATCCGATACCAAAAAGTCTGAGTCCGGCGCGATTCAGCTCAGCACCTCTTCCTACTTCTACAGCCGTCCCGTAGAATCTGCGGGTCTAGTGATTATCGATACCTCCAGCCTGCCGGAGCACCGTCCCATTGTGGCCAGCGGCTTGCAGCTGCTCGAGGATCACTTCTACGGCAACCGCCCTGTGCAGGCTCGCCGGCTTCCCCTCCAGGAAGACAGCCCCCTGCCCAATGCGCGCCCCATCGCCTCGAACGAGATTGACGATCCGCGCGAGCTGATGGGCTTCCTAGACTAGGGCGATC
This sequence comes from Geitlerinema sp. PCC 7407, assembly GCF_000317045.1. Classification (NCBI taxonomy): domain Bacteria; kingdom Bacillati; phylum Cyanobacteriota; class Cyanophyceae; order Geitlerinematales; family Geitlerinemataceae; genus Geitlerinema; species Geitlerinema sp. PCC 7407. The sequence goes on along the minus strand of NC_019703.1, from coordinate 675,457 downwards.
GCGCTTTAGAGCTCATTATTTTTTGCACGATTCGGGATGCTGTAAAGCCGTCAGATCGTGGCAGAGTGACCCCCAGGTCTGGATCTCAGTCTGGGGGTTCGTGTTTGGGGGCTGCCACGCGGCGATCGCCCCAATGCGCTAAAATGCCTGTGCCCAGACCGAGGCCTCGGCCCGCCGTCGCGCCAGGATTTCTGGGCTGTTGAAATGTGCGATCGCCCCGAAAGTATGCAAATCGACTGGCACCCGGTCAAAACCTACGAAGACATTCTGTATCACAAGGCAGACGGCATCGCCAAAATCACCATCAACCGTCCGCACAAGCGCAACGCCTTCCGGCCCAAAACGGTCTTTGAGCTCTACGACGCCTTTGTCAACGCCCGCGAAGACAGTCGCATCGGCGTGATCCTCCTGACGGGCGCTGGGCCTCACACCGACGGCAAGTACGCCTTTTGCTCCGGCGGAGACCAGAGTGTGCGGGGCGAAGCGGGCTACCTCGACGACGAAGGGGTGCCCCGTCTGAATGTGCTGGATCTCCAGCGCCTCATTCGCTCTATTCCCAAGGTCGTGATCGCCCTAGTTGCTGGCTATGCCATTGGGGGCGGCCACGTTTTGCACCTGCTCTGTGACCTCACGATCGCCGCAGACAACGCGATCTTTGGTCAGACTGGCCCCAAGGTGGGCAGCTTCGACGGTGGCTTTGGGGCCAGTTACCTGGCGCGCATCGTAGGCCAAAAGAAAGCCCGGGAAATCTGGTATCTCTGCCGCCAGTACGACGCTCAGCAAGCCCTGGAGATGGGCCTTGTCAACTGCGTGGTGCCCGTGGCGGACCTGGAAGCGGAGGGAATTCGCTGGGCTCAGGAAGTCCTGGAAAAAAGCCCGATCGCGATTCGCTGCCTCAAGTCTGCCTTCAATGCGGACTGCGATGGGCAGGCGGGTCTCCAGGAGCTGGCCGGCAACGCAACCATGCTCTACTACATGACGGAGGAAGGCTCCGAGGGCAAACAGGCATTTCTCGACAAGCGATCGCCTGACTTCCGGCAATATCCCTGGCTGCCCTAGGGCCAATGGCGAAATTATTCATGAGCGATCGCCTCTGTAAGGGGCGATCGCTCGTTTTTTATGGCTCTAGCGAGCCTCAGATAATGCTTAACCCCTAGGACCTACAAAGCAAACTCACCCTGACTCAAAGGGCTCAATCGCCTCAAATTCGTAGAAACTTTTGTGTCAGATTTATTGAGTTTTAATCCAAAAAAATAACTTTTTACAGCCAATTTTAGGCAAAAAGAAAGACGTGTCTGAGATAGAGTCACGTCTAAAATTTGAGTTGCTTTTAAAGATGTTCTGGAGCTGAATTTCTAAGCAATAATGCCTAGCAAACTGCTAGAGAATCAGAGGCGCTTTCTCGGCCTCCTAAAGGCGTGGCGAGAGTGTCATCTTCGCGGGCAAATTTCTCTAACAGAGGCTGCATCGCGATCGCTAGCTGGGGCTCAAGCAGCGCCTGATGCCAGTGGACCACTTCCTCAATCCGTTCCCAAGAGGGCGCAAAGGGGGGCATCGCCAATGAGCAGGCCTTCCATTGCCCTTGTACCGGTACCCCGAGCGGGCCGCATTGACCCCCTCGACGCCCTTCTGGGGTGTAATACCGACAGTGACGGCAGGCCGTAGCTAGCGTGTTAAAGGTTCGCATAGGCGTCTGAAAAAGCTTATCTATTGCCTATCATCGAGCCTTGTCAAAGAGGACAAAATCCCTTAAAAGAGCTTTCAAGATATGATGAAGCCTAGATTCTAGCGATCCCCAAGCGCAATTCCCGCTTCACTTTGTCTTTAGAATCTTGTTAAAAAGGGACATATAGGACTTTAAAAAAAGATCTTTCTATCGCTACCAAAGCGGGTGATTTGGCTTAAAAATTAGCGGGGATCAACCAAAAAATAATTGAACAGATTTTCAGGATTGAGAGATTTGTGTCCTGTTTGAGGGTTATTGATAAGGCAAAACGATATTCCTAAAGCGCATAGCGTCAATGCTAGAAGCGATCGCTCGGTCTACCACTCCTTGGCGGCGCAGGTGGCGCACATCGACCAGCGCTCAAGCTCGCCCGGGGGTGCTGGGCACTGGCAGCGGGGGCACAGGGGCAGGTGCCGCGATCGCGCCTGAATCGAGGCGGCCCAGTTTTCATAGGCAGCTTGGGGTGAGTCTGCGGGCGGACTGGCGGGCTGGAGCGGCTGGGGAAGGCGGCTGGGGTGCCCCTGCCAGAGGGTCGACGTCACGCTGGTGCTGTCTCTGCGCGCGGCAGCTCTGGCGGCGCGCCACTGGGCCGTCGAGAAGCGGATATCGTCTAGGGGCGTCTCGATCTGGTCGTTGAGCTTTTTGAGGATGCGCTTTCGCTCGAAGACGAGGGTTTGTGCCCAGCTGGCGCTGGAGGTCGCGACTTGCAAGACATTTCGGTAGATGGTGACTGGCCGGGTTTGGGCCGCCACCACTGGGCCGACGATCGCGGCCCACGCGGTCACCGCTTGCTGGTACTGCTGTCGCTGGTGCCAGCGCGATCGCGTTTCGAGATGGGTCAAAAGGTTGTGAATCTGATCAAAACCCATGGACAAATTCGCGCCTCCAATGCATTGTTGAACCCATTAAGCGTTATTGGCCGCCGTCAAGCAATCGAGCTGAGGACAGCCGGTAATATCAATTTTCGTCAGCGCTAGGGTGCCCGCGATCGCCGCTTTTGATCTTTGCCTGTTGCAAAACGTATGCTTTGCCTGGCAACGGCGACAACCTGTGTAAGATTTAAGCCAAAGATTTGTCAAATATTTCTGTAGATTGACTAGACACAATGGGTAGGAGCACGGCAATGAGTCAATTCCCCACGATGGAGTCTCCCCCGCGCGCGGCCCAAGGGTCAGCGCTCAAGCCTGCTCTTCAGCAGGCATTGCAGGGGCTGGATGTGCAGCTTGAGGAAGAGCTGACTCGCTACCGGCGATCGCGCGCTGGTAAGCCCTCGGCGCCTCGCCGGACTGTGCCGCGATCGCCTGCCCGTAAATCCCTAGATCTGATCAACATCAAGGCCGTGGGCGGCCGGACTCAGCCGCAGCAGCCGGCCCCAGCAGCCGAAGCCTCCCCCGATGTGTCGACCGTCGTCTTGCCGCTGACGCCCGGTCTGGGGACCGAGGCCGAAGCCCAAACTTTCACGGGCGGTGCCCTAGTGGCCCTGCCCACCGAAGAGCCCCAAGCCCAGGCCGCTCCCGAGCCCCCCGCAGCGGGGGGTCAGCTGGTGGACCCGTCGGTGGCAGCACCGCTGGATGACTACCTGGAGTCCTCAGAAGAGCTGCTCCGTAGCCTGGAGGACCAGACAGAACTCTCGCCCGCTGATGCCTCGTGGGCCGCCAAGGTGATGACGCCCCTGGGCATCGGCTCCATGGTGCTGTTTCTTCTAGCTTGCGTCAGCTTTGGGGTCGTGATTGTCAATCCGTCGATTTTGGCGCGGCGATCGGCTCCAGCCACCTCGACGGCCGAGACCCAGCCCGAGACCGTCGATCCCAAGAGCCTGCCCCAGTCGCCCAACTTGGCGTCCCAAGAATTTGTCGATCTTCAGCTGGGCAGCCTGAGCACCCTAGACACCAAAGGCAAGCCTACTGCGCCAGCCGCAGGCTCGACGGTGCCAGTGCCGTCTGCCCTGACGCCGCCCCAGACGGCCACGACTCCGGCTGCTGGGCGATCGCCCTCGCGGCCCGCTACCGGATCGGGCGTGCTGTCTTCTTTGGCCTCGGCGGTGGGCATCCGGCCTCGAACTCCCGCTGTGGCGCCAGCGCCGGTTCAGCCTGCGCCAGTCCAGCCCGCACCGGCCCAGCCCCCCGCCGCCTACAATCCGCCGCCCGTGGTGTCGGTGCCCCAGGCCCCTGCCTACCAGCCCCCCGCTCCGCCCCAGGCCCCCGAGCCGCCGAGTGTCGAGCCTCAGGCCGCTGAGCCTGCGCCGCCCGAGCCGCCCGCTGAGGTGGCCGCAGCGCCCACGGCCCCCGATACCGACTACTACTACGTGGTCGGTAACTACAGCGGCGATCGCAGCCTCGAAGAGGCCCAAGGCGCAGTACCCAGCGCCTACGTTCGCAACTTCGACAGCGGCGCCCAGATTCAGTACGGAGCCTTTACCGATGCGGCTGGGGCCGAGGAGCTCGCAGAGCGCTTGCAGCAGCAGGGACTCTCCGCTGAGGTGTACCAGCCCTAGTGATACCCCTGGGACAGAGGGGCATGGTAGGTCGGTACGGTACGATAAGACTAAAGTCTGAGTTTCATTAGCGTGCCCAATTTTGGGCCTCAGCAGATGAAATTAGACGGCTGACCGCCTGCTAACGCTTGATTGTTCGACGCAAGGAGAGACTCCAGTATGGGACTCTTTGACCGGGTCATGCGCGTGATTCGCGCCAATCTCAACAGCCTAGTGAATCAAGCCGAAGATCCAGAGAAGATGCTGGAGCAGATCGTCTCGGACATGCAGGAGGATCTGATTCACTTGCGGCAGGCGGTGGCCCAGGCGATCGCCACCCAAAAGCGCACCGAGCGCCAGCAGTCCCAGGCCAACGCCACCGCCGACGAATGGTACCGCCGCGCCCAGCTCGCCCTACAGCAGGGCGACGACAACCTGGCCCGCGAGGCCCTGACGCGGCGCCAAACCTACAAGCAGACGGCGGACTCCCTCCAGGCCCAGCTCGGCCAGCAGATAGGCGTCATCGACAAGCTCAAAAAGGACATGCTGGCCCTAGAGAGCAAAATCTCTGAGGCGAAAACCAAGAAAGATCTGTACATTGCCCGGGCGCGATCGGCCAAGGCCTCAGAGCGCCTCAACTCGATGCTCGATCGCACCAATACCGCTGGCTCCATGGCGGCCTTTGAGCGGATGGAGGAAAAAGTCTTACAGCTAGAGGCCCGCTCCGAGGCGATCGCAGAGCTAGGCACCGATGATGTGGACAAGCGCTTTGCGGCCCTCGAGAGCAGCACTCCGGTAGAGGACGAGCTACAAGCGCTCAAAAAGCAGATGCTGTCGGGTCAGGGCAGCGGCGCCTCTTTGCCCGCCGCCTCCGAGAGCACCAAGGCCGCTGTAGACCGGGAACTCGAAGACCTGCGATCGCAAATCGAAGGGTCTTAGAACGTCTCAACGTCGCGAGCTCTGCGGAATGTGCCCTCACCTCTCTGAATTTGGATACAGACGCTAGCGTGAAAAGAGCGGACCCGAGGGTAAGCTCCTCGAAGGAGAGCAGACTTTTGCCAAATTGGTCTGTCTTGAACCCCGCTGATGTGAAAGAAACCCTGTTGAGAGTGACGCCACTCTGAATGGGTCAGTAGAATTGAGCAAAGGGCCGCGGAACTCGCGGGACCAAGCAGGATCATCCTCACACCCTGGGCGTCACGGGTCACTAGTCAATCGCGCAGAAACTCAGACCGCGAAGTTTGGGCTTTTCTACGCCAGCGGCCTAGGGAGAATATCAACAACGCCAGTTAAGGAAGAACAGAGTCATGGGACTATTCGATCGAGTTAGCCGCGTGTTTCGAGCCAACCTCAACGACATGGTGAGCAAGGCAGAAGACCCGGAGAAGATGCTGGAGCAGTCCATCATTGACATGCAGGAAGACCTGATGCAGCTCCGTCAGGCCGTGGCCAGTGCGATCGCCAGTCAAAAGCGGACTCAACAGCAACACAACCAGGCCCAGACCGAAGCCAACAACTGGCAGCAGCGGGCACAGCTAGCTCTGCAAAAGGGCGATGAGAACCTGGCGCGCGAAGCCCTCGTGCGCAGGAAAACCCACACCGAAACTGCGACCACCCTCAAGACTCAGCTTGACACGCAGGCTACCCAGGTGGACTCTCTCAAGCGCAGCCTGATTGCCCTAGAGAGCAAGATTTCTGAGGCCAAGACCAAGAAAGACATGCTCAAGGCTCGCGCCAGCGCGGCCAAGGCCAACGAGCGCCTCCAGAGCACCATCAACTCCCTCAACACCAACAGCTCCATGGCCGCCTTCGAGCGCATGGAGGAAAAGGTGCTGCAAATGGAAGCGCGCTCTCAGGCCGCCGCTGAAATCGCCTCCTCTGACCTCGAAGGCAAGTTTGCGGCCCTCGAGGCCTCGAGCGATGTCGATGATGAGCTCGCCTCCCTCAAGCGCCAGCTCACCGGGGAGCCGGAAGCGGCTGCTCAACTGCCAGCGGCTGGATCTTCTGCGACCCCGCCGAAGGATAATCAACGGTATGTGGATGCTGAGCTAGAGGCGCTGAAAAATCAGCTTGACCAGCTCTAACCTGGCTGAACTCCACTGAAAGTGTGGTTAGGGGTGGTGGCGATCGTCGCCACCACCCCTATTTTTTTATGCAGGTCTGGTAGGGACAGCCGTCTCGAAAAAGCGCCCAACAGAACGCTTTGAAAAAGCTTTAAAACGCGTCAGGGACCCTTCCCGCGAAGAGTCCCTGATAGCCATCCTAGGGGGCGATCGCCCGTCTCAGCTTTGACGGGCAGTTCTAAGAAGCCTGAACCAGTTGTGCACCCTGCCGCTCTCGGGACTCCTGACGGACCTGTCCCACCATCACCGCAGATTGCAGCGCCATAAATGCATTAAAGTCTTCTAGCTCATAGTGCGCCTTCAGCAGGCGTCGGAGCTGATTTTCAGCCTCTAGGCTCAGGTATCCCGTCGCCATGGCTCCACGCGCAATGTCCCGAATTAGCGTCATATCTCGAATCCCCACCAATCATCGATGCCAACGGATCTTGGCGCATCCAGATCTACAACAGCGATAAAACGTTTTCACGAAAAATTGCCTTGTAATTTTAAAAGTTGGATGCGTCCGGCAAAATACGGACGAAGTCGGCCACTCAGCCGCTCTTTCACATTGCCAATCAGAATCAGCAAGAGTGGCCTGTGACCTCTACGAAAAACGGTCGCAGCCCCGAGCCACTCAAAGCCCAGACCCAAAACCCGCAGCCTGAAGCTGCTGCGCTGGCCTTGAGCTTTGCTAGAAACACCCTTCTGCTGCGACAAGCCGAGTCGTCAATGCCTAAACCGGTACAGCACTTGCTTGGGGAACTCCAGACGGACTGAGTGCTGCTGTAGAGTTCTAGGAGACTAGCGCTAGGGGGCAACCACTGTAGCCTAGAAACAGGTCAAAACTTCGATGCAGGAAACACACAAATCGGCGATCTCAATGGGCGATCGCCTACAGGAATAAAAGGGCTTGAGGCGTCTCAGGAAGATTTTGTTGTAGAGGCAATACTCACATATCTATCTTCGCCGTGAATAGTAGTTACACTGAATCTTTATTGAAAATATACACTCTCTCGCCTGGAGAGATTTACGTAGACAGATAAATTACGCCCTTGGGCAGAGCGAAGGGGCTGAGCCCAGCTCGCGATCGCCCAGCTCTACCGCTACTAGAGACGACACCTTGACGGGCTGAAACGTTCGCTAGACAGGTTTCTAGAGATAGCCGTGCTCTGCCAAAAACTCGGGAGTCAGGTCAGCCCACGGAGCCTCTGGGCGATCGCCCTCTGAGGCATCCTCGCCGCTAAAGCGCGATCGCAAGAATTTCTCTACGTATTTCCCCAGGATGTCTCCCTCCAAATTGACCCAGCTCCCGGGGGTCAAATACCGTAAGTTGGTTTCGGCGTAGGTGTGGGGAATCACCGCTACCTTGAACCAGCTACCGGCGCGATCGCACTCCGCAATGGTCAGGCTGACCCCGTTGACCGCAATGCTGCCCTTGGGCAGGACGTAGCAGGCGATCGCCGAGCTGTGCGTCCTGAAGCTCAGCTCCCACGATCGCGCCGTCTGGACCGCCGCCTCCAGCTGGCCCAGCCCATCCACGTGCCCCGTCACAAAGTGGCCGCCCAGCTTGCTGCCCACCCGCAGCGACGTTTCTAGGTTGACCCAGCGCTCCTCCGCCGGTGCCCCAAAGGTCGTGCGCTGGATCGTCTCCGGCGAAATCGACGCCACAAACCCCTGGGACAAAATCGTCTCAACCGTCAAGCAGGCCCCATCCACAGCGACACTATCGCCGATGGCCAAATCTTGCAAAATCAGATCAGCAGTTTCTGGCGCACACGAAATTTTTAGGGCGTCTTCGCCGATGTGCTGATAGGTTCCGAGGGATTGAATCAGTCCGGTAAACACGGCTTTTCCGAAGATTTGTAAGATTGGGGTAGACCTGCCAAAGGGGTCTGTAAGGTAGTCCAAAGGCGCAGTCTAGGCGGACCTGAGCAAAGTATATTTTTCAGTGAATTTGCTAGGAAACCCTTTAGGATCAGAGCACGAATCGGGGCATACTTGAGTTCAAGTAACCTGACTTTGACGCAACGTATAGAGGCCTAGGCTCCCTTAGGGTTCTGTTATTTAACTTTAAATTATTCTTCTGACGCTACGTTTGCACCTTGGACTGACTTCTGATACCCAGTGTCCCTATCGTTTCTGAGGGCCATTGAGGTTTGACTCATTTTGGGGGACTGCATCTCCTTTGCTTCAAGGATCTGAGAGGCCAAGCCAATGATTGAAATGAAAGTTGCCGGTATAGCGCTCGATGCGGTTACTCGTAGCCCGATTGTGCTGCTGAGGGACTCCGATGACCGGCGTGCTCTGCCAATCTACGTGGGGCAGGATCAGGCACGGGCCATTATCAGTGCGCTAGAAGACCAGGTGCCGCCGCGGCCGCTGACCCACGACCTCATGGTGAATATTCTTGAGGAGTGGGATATGACGCTGGAGCGGGTGATTATTCACTCTCTCAAGGACAATACGTTTTACGCGATTTTGACAGTGCGCCAAGGGGAGGCCAAGAAGGAGATCGATGCGCGCCCGAGCGATGCGATCGCCTTGGCGCTGCGAACGGGCAGCCCGATTTGGGTGATGGAAGAGGTGATTGCGGACGCGTCGATTCCGGTGGATCAGGACGCGGACGAGGCGGAGCGGCGAGCGTTTCGCGAGTTTCTGTCGAATCTGCGGCCAGAAGATTTTAGTGAGCGGGGCCGCTCGAGCAGCGGCGAAGCGCAGTAGAATCCTGCGGTGGAGGCTGGCCTAGGGGCGATCGCCTCGGGAGCTGGATTAGGAAAGAAAAGGGAAAGGGCCATGCGCTACCGCCGCTTTGGCAAGACGAATTTGCGGCTGTCGGTGCTGTCTTTGGGGACGATGCGCTGCTTGGCGTCGCCGGAGGTGGCGGCGGAGACCGTGGGAGCAGCGATCGCAGCGGGGGTGAATCACCTAGAGACGGCCCAGGGCTACGGCGAGAGCGAGCGCTATCTGGGAGCAGCCTTGGCCCAGAGGCCGGAGGCGCGATCGCAGCTCTACGTCACGACGAAAGTTTCACCAACGCCTGAGAGGGCGACCATGGAGCGGGCGATCGCAGTCTCGCTGGAGCGCCTCGGGCTGGACTACATCGACTGCTTGGCCATCCACGGCCTGAATACGCCGGAGCACCTGGCCTGGGTGACCGATTCCGAGGGCTGTATGGCGGCGGTGCGGGCGGCGATCGCGGCGGGGCGCGTGGGCCATGTGGGGTTTTCGACCCATGGACCGCTGGAGCTGATTTTGGCAGCGATCGCCACGGAGCAGTTTTCCTTTGTCAGCCTGCACTACAACTACTTTTTCCAGCGCAACGCGGCGGCGATCGCGGCGGCGGCAGCCCAGGATATGGGGGTATTTATCATTTCTCCGGCGGACAAAGGGGGCCAGCTCTACACGCCGCCACCGGCCCTCGAAGCGCTGTGTGCGCCGCTGTCGCCCTTGGCCTTTGGCTACCGCTTTTTGCTCAGTGACCCCCGGATCACCACCCTGAGCGTGGGGCCAGCGTCGCCGGAGGAGCTGGCGTGGCCCCTGAGCGCGATGGCGGAGGCTGGGGACGTGGGGGCGATCGGCGATCGCCTCGAAGCCCAGCTGCAAGAGCGCTTGGGGGCCGATCGGTGCAGCCAGTGCTTTGCTTGTCTGCCCTGCCCCGAGGAGATCCCGATTCCGGAGGTGCTGCGCCTGCGCAATCTGGCGATCGCCTACGACATGGACCGCTTTGGCCAGTATCGCTACCAGATGCTGGAGAACGCAGGACACTGGTTTCCGGGCCGCCGGGGCGATCGCTGCACGGACTGCGGCGACTGCCTGCCCCGGTGCCCCGAGCAGCTCGACATTCCGAAGCTGCTGCGAGACGCCCACGATCGCCTCCAGGGACCGGCGCGGCGTCGGCTGTGGGGATAGGGAACCCAGGATCCCCTTTCTACAGTCCTGCCACACCAGCAGCAATCTATAACACTATCGGCAGGTAAATCACGATGAGGGCGATCGCGTTTTGGTTCGCAATGGGATTGGGGGTGACGGGGGAACCGGTGCTGGCCCAGGCGCTGCCGCCCGCAGAGCAGTTCCCTTTGGATGTTGAGCGGCTGCAGGCCGACGAAATCGCCCAGGTACAGCCCTGCCCCAGCGAAACGGCCACGCCAGAACCCATGGTGGTCACAGAGCGCACGATCTGCCAGACGTCCCTGACGCCCCCCAGCCTTTGGTGGGCCGAGGAGCAGTTTAGCAACAAGCTGGTGTCCGACTGGCTGGCCTATCCCGAGGGCATGGCGGGAGTGTCGCCGTGGATTGACATCGCGGTGAACCGGCAGCTGTGGAGCCTGTACGACTATCTAGAGCGCTACGAGTTCGTGAATCACTTCGGCGCCGTGGCCCGAGACTTTGGCTACAACATTCGGGTTTTTGACCCGATCAACCCCAATGCCGTCGTGGCGTCCTACACCTGCAACTTCCAGGCGGCTCCGGCCCGCTGCGGCGTGTTTATCGACGGGCTGCTGCGGGATGCAGTGCGCGGCAGCGGAGGCAATGGCTTCCAGCCTTAGGGCTAGGCGGTCCGCAGCGATCGCCAGAGCTGGGTGTAGGTCTGCTTCGCAGCCTCCGGCAGCGGCTCCAAAAATTCGCAGCGCTCCAAGACCTCGGGGGGCGGCAGCAAGATCGAGTTGTCCTGGAGCGACTGGGGCAGCGTTGATCGATCGAGGCTGGGCACGATGGGCGACACGGCCCGACTGACCAGGGAAAATTGGCCAGCGATCGCCGGATTCCAGCAAAAATCAATCCATTCATTCATCAGGTCCTGTACCGCCTCCGAGGCAGGCGCTGCGGCCTGGACCCACACATCCGCCCACAGGGCCGTGCCGGACTGGGGCACCACCACCGCCAGATGGCGCTGGCTCTCCAGCAGGGGCAGCACATCGGTCGACCAGCCCACCGCCGCCCAGGTATCTCCCAGCAGCAGGGGCTCCAGATAGGCCGTGGAGTTGTAGAACTTGACCTGCTGATGGAGCGATCGCGCCTCCTCCACCAGGCCCGTCACCGTCGTCGGGTCCGCCACGTTGTAGGACTGGCCCAGTTTTTTGAGCACCAGGCCGATCACCTCTCGCTCTTGGTCCAGCAGCGACAGTCGCCCTCGCAGGCCGGGCTGCCACAGATCCGCCCAGTCCTGGGGTGGCCGGAGGCCGTTGCGCTCGAACTTGTCCTTGCGGTAGGCGATCACCGTCGTGCCCCAGCGGTAGGGCGCGCCCCACACCGAACCGGCGGGCGACACCAGCCCCTGCTCGTTGCGCTGGCTGATGCGCCGCCACGCCTCGGGAATCGAGGCCCAGTTTTGCCAGGTCTCCGGCCGCAGCGGCTGGATTAGCCCCTGCTGGATCGCCGGTTGCAGCCAGGCGTCTCCCAGGGTCACCAGGTTAGCCTGGGCGGGCTGCTCTGCGCTGCCTCCAAAGGCGGGAATCGGGAGCCAGCGCCGCCGCTGCGAAGCTTGGGGGGTTTTCCAGCGCTGGAGCAGGCGAAAGATATCCGCAATCTGGGCTTCGGCCTCGACGCTAAAGGCAGCCGATCGCGGCAGCGTCTTGCGAAATTTGCCCGGTAGCTGGGCCGGAATCGATCGCTTGAGAGAGCGGACCGAAAGGCTGACCGGATTTTGGGCGCAGCCTGTGAGCCACTGACTGGCCCCCAGGGCGACTCCCCCAACCAAAAAAGACCGACGCTTCATAACTGTTGCTGAAAGGGTTTGAGAAGTGGCTGCCCGAGCTGCGATCGCCTGGGAGTCGAGGACAGGCTACGCCTGGGAGTCAGCGGGCTGACGGTTTTCGGCCCCAAAGCCGATCAGGGTCACCTCGGTGGGCGGCTGGGCCGGATCCTCGGGGCGCTGGTAGGTCACGATGGTCCGCAGCCGCAGATTGGGCGCGACAAAGCGCATTTGGTCCACCGCCACGGAGCGGCGGTAGTAGGTAGTCATTTCGAGGACTTGCCGCGCCGGTTGATAGGTAAACCGGCCCGCGATCGCCCCGGACTCGGAGTAGCCCTCATCCCGCAAGTAATAGCCGCGAATAATGCCCGCCTCAGCGTCGCTGCTGTCGGTCACCTGAGCCGCCACGGGCAGCGGCGGCAGGTCCGCCGGATTGGGCGCCTCGATCACGTCGCCATCGGGGACAAACAGCGCCTTCAGCTTCATCGAAACGCGATCGCCCGTTTCGGACACCGTGTCAAAGGCAATGGAGAAGCCCGGCCATTCCTGGCCGCCTGCTTCGGCCTTGGCGCTGTTGACCTGGACTTTGGCCAAGACGGACGCTGCCTGCTGGGCCTTCTCCAGAATTGGGGCTTTGTCGGACCACGTGAGGGGAGCGACCTCGTATTGGGTGAACGATCGCTCGACTTCGCCACCGGGCATGTAGTGGTAGGTGCGCTCGGTGGTCCAGGTTCCGGCGCAAGCGGTAAAAAAGTCGCGAAAACTCAGCATAGGTCTTGGCAGGGCAAACCGAAGAACAGCAAAGGGTGGAATTGCGAGCCGAGAGCGCGCCGAATGCCACCTATCCAGCCTAGCGCCTGGGGAGGATTCAGCTCTAGGGGACGCGAAAGCTTTTGGCGCTAAAGGGGCGATCGCGCAGCTGAAAAGGCTTCAGAATCCATGGGCTGATTTCTTAATAAGTATTTAGACTCAGCAAGGCTGCAAAAGCCCTTTTTTGGAGTTGATTTCATCTGCAAAAAGTATCGAAAAAATTGACTTTGTGCCGATCGCTTTGATCTCCAAGGCTTTCTGGCGATCGACAGGCAAAAAATGGTCATTGACTTTTAATCAATAAATTTCGTCAAAACCTTCAAAAAGTAGTTTAGTTCTTTTGAGTAAACGCTATTAGGCATGAGCTTTTGCTTCATCGATTTTGAGCGCGTAAGCCAGGAAAATCTCCCAAAATCTGGGTGCAGCGATCGCCCCAAAAATCAAAATCAGTGGCGAGGACGATCCGGTGTGGCGAGTCGCGCCTGGGGTTGAAAATTGGTGAGGATCCTAGAGAAATCGATAGATCAAGATCGCTGGCGATCGCCTACCTGAAAAGGTTCCAGGCTTTTGGTTGTTCAGAAATAGCTGCACTCCTGGAGATTCTGATTACAAAATATCTTTAGATTTTATTTAGATTTCATTTAAATTAGCAGTTAAAAATTAGGTGAACAGATTTTGAATGAGAGAGGGTTTGAGCAAGGGTTTGCGTCAATTTTTGACCACAAGAAATGTAATGTTCTCTGGGGAGAAGGCTCACTAAAAGTTAAATGATTGATAAGTAAAAAGCCCCTTTGAAAAAACTTCCCTACGATAGACTCAGCGGACTTAAAACTATCTCAAAACACCTCATGGATTCACTCCAGCACCAGATCAACACCCTCAATGGCAAAGTGGATACGCTCCATCACTTGACTGAGCAGTTGAGCTGCAAGTTTTCGGAGCTGCTGACGGACCTCCGTGTCCAGTCTGACAATGAGCCCGCAACAAGCCTGCCCATTGACCCCTACATCCACTCTGAGCTGCGCAATCTCCGCATGGGTCTGGAGCACAAAGACATTTTGGTGGACAGCGGCTACCCAGCGATGGAGACGCCCCAGGGCGATCGCAAGTTGGCCCCTGAGATTCAGATTCAGCGGCTGACGGCTCAGCTCACGGCGGCTTACAACCGCATCGCAGCCCTCGAAGAGCAGCTGCTGGCCAAACGCGTTTTTTAAGCTGTCTCAGCTTTGTTCTGAGGGGTTGCCCTCGAGTTTCTAGCCTGGACTAGGCGGGTGCGGTTTCCGAAGAAGGATTGCTGAGGTGGGCATGACGATGCGCGATCGCGTCCACTGCTTGCAGAATTTGCTCCGGAGACCAGCCTCGATACAGCTGAGCGGCGATCGCGCAGCCTCCCGCGCCGACGCCCTCTTTAACAAAACCCTGCTCATAAGCTCGCAGCTGTGGATAGCGAGACTGAGCGAAACTCAGCGGTGTGGCCACCAGCGGCACGTCCCCCACTTCAGCCGCTAGGCCCACAGTGTCCCCGGTGGGGTCTTCGATGACCCAGCGAGTCGTGCCGACCACTATTTGCTCGGGTTCCCAAGCCAGCGCTTCAGCTTGGGCGATCGCCCGAGCCAGCGCGAAGACCGCCAGCATTTGGGTACCGCCTGCCAACAAGACGCCTCCGTGCCGGCTAGCCGCGATCGCCATGGCCGCGACCACAACCTGCATCGGATCGCCCACCGCCGCCGCGATCGCCAGCGGATGGAGCAGCCCCCGGGGCAAGCGCCCCAAGCCCTCCTGGACCAGCGCCAGCTTCTGGGCGTGATTGCAAACGACGTGGCTGCTGTTGACCTTGTCGGCAGCCTGAACGCCCAGGCCCAGCAGGACCGCCAGCGCTGTGGAGGTGCCCCCCACGACGCACTCTCCCAAGATGAGATAGTCAACCTCGGCCCTGGTGGCCAGCCGCTCCCCCCACTCCAGACCCTGCTGCCACAGGCGCTGAGCCTGATCGAGAGGCATGGCCTGACCGGTGCTCAGACACGCCGCTGGCTGTCCGCCCAGGTCAATGCTGGGGACGGCGGGAGCCAGGGGCAGACCCGCATGGAAAAGCGCTAAAGGAATTCCCTGGCCCTCGAGGATGGCGCGGGAAATCAGCACTGGGGACGCCCCGGCCGTCAAGGGCGGCAGCGGGTAGCGCGGCGAAGGCTGAGGCCCGCTGTGGAGAAACTCTGCATCGGCGATCGCCGTTCGCTCGCGATCGCGCGGCGTCTTGCCCGCCGCCGAAATCCCCGGCACCAGCCCCGTCGCCGTAAAGCCCAAAACACAGGCAAACAGCGGCCTCTTACCCTGAAAGCGTCTTAGCCACTGCGCTCCTCGTTCGGGCTGGGTATAGACGCGCGGCGTCCTCACCTCAGTCCGCTTCATAGTCCAGCAGGATCTGCACCCACTTGGGCGGGGCCGGGATCGGGTTGCCCAAGCGCTCCAGCAGCCACCACGCCGCAATGTGGACGACGAGTAAATACAGCAGGCTATTGAGCACGATCGCCACCACCGCCACGCTCTGAACCAGCGAGAGGCTCGGCTGCAGCAGTAGCCCCAGCTTCAGCAAGATCCAGTCCAGCAGGCTCGTGATCTGGGTGGTCAAATAAATCCACAAGTCGTCTCCCAGCAGCACCGACAGGAGCCACAGGCGAAAGAAAATCCCGAAGGTGCCCAAAATCGAGCCCAGGGCGATCGCCGTGGTCCAGGTTGCTGCCCGCTGCCACAAAAAGCCCAGCAGCACCCCCAAAAGCCCGTAGGGCATCACAAACAAAACGCTGCGCGTTGGCCCCATCAGCACCGACAGCAGCAGCCCCGACACCAACGCTGACATCCAGGCCGCACGGCCGCCCCAGCGCAGATAGACCAGGGCAATGGGCGTCGGGAAAAAAATCCGCAGCAGCGGCCCGAGGGGAAAGTAATAGTTCACCAGCCAGATCAAGCTGGCCGTGCTGGCCAAAAAAGCAGTTTCGACCAGGCGCAGCGGGGCTAGGGCTGGGTCGCCAGAGCGGGCGCGACTTCCTGACCACGACTGGGCCGCAACGGTGGCTGCTTTGAGCCGAAGGTACTCTTCTGAGGTGCTGTAGGTCGGCTCCTCCGGCGACGCTGCGCCAGGAGACTGCTGGGGATCGGCTGCACCGTTGACTGGGTCGGGAGAATCGCTCATTTAGTCTTTCAATTTGCCGCCATCGCAGAATCTACTCTAGCGCGTCTAGGGAGTTCCAGGCGCGGCCTGGGACGCAGGAGTCTCCTGGGTGGACTCGAGCATCTGGACCACCAGCACCGATCGCTGGGCGTGGTGAACGACGTAGTTGCTGACGCTGCCCAGCAGGACCTCAGCCAAGCCGCTGCGACCCCGGCGGCCCACGATGACGAGGTCTGCGTCCCACATGCGAGCGGCTTCGCAGATGGTGGGGCCAGGGTCGCCGATGCGCTGGTCAAACTCGGTGGCGATGCCAGCTTGCAGGGCGCGATCGCAGTAGCTCTGGAGCAAGTGGCGATCGCCCTCCATCCGTTCTTGAGTTTGGTGCTGATAGGCCTCGTAGGCGCTGTCCATCAGCGAAGGCCGCAGCCCCACCTCCATCGGAATGGGCATCCGCGGCGGCGTCAGGGTATCAGGGGTCAGACAGTGCAGCAGCATGAGGCGAGCCTGCATTGCCTGGGCGATCGCCACCGCCTCCTCAAAAACTGCCGTGTCAAAAGCGGCGAAATCAAGCGCAACCAGAATCTTGTGGAAGCTCATGGCTTGCTCCTGTGGCGACTGATTGGGGTTTCGAGCAACCTGCCCGGTCGTGAGTGCTCCGAAGGGGTGAAGGGAAATCTTCCAGGCGCACCCGACAGCGCCTTAGGCTGTCTACTCTCACGCTACCGCACATCTTTAGTCCCGCCGCGACATTGCAGCAATCCTTGATAGTTGGATAGTTGCTTCGGCGATCGCCTTGGTTCAAAGACTTTGAAGCCTCTTCACGATTGACAGTGAAGAGGCCCCAACAGAAGAATTCCTCTGGAAATATGCTTTGCAAGGTCCGGAGCGGCCCCATCCCAGCGAACCGACTAGACCAACAGCCGCTCCATGGCGTAGGTGTCGGGAATACACAGCACATCCCGCTCACGATAAATCAAGCCCTTCTTCTCCAGCTTGCTCAGGACGCGGGTGACGGTTTCGCGCGCCAGACCGCTCAGGCTGCTCAGCTCCCGGTGGGGCAAGTTGGGGATGCTCACCCCTTCCGAGGTTTTTTTGCCCTGGCCATCTGCCAAAAACAGCAAAATATCAACCACCCGCGACGTGCTGTCCGATTCGCGCAGGCGCAGGCGGCGGTTGACCTGGCGCAGGCGACGGCCCATTAGCTGAGCCAGCCGAATACCGGCGATCGGCTCCGTATTGATGAGCTGCACGAAGTCCTGGGCCGGAATGTTGCCGATGGTGGTCGCTGCCAGGGTAATCACGTCCGTGGAGCGGGGCACCTCGTCGAGCGCCGCCATCTCCCCAAAAATCTCGCCCTTTCCCAAAATGTTCAGCGTGACTTCCTTGCCATCGAGGTTGTAAGTCCGAATTTTGACCCAGCCATCTAGGATGAAATAAACCGAGCTGCCCCAGTCATTTTCTAGCAAGATGACTTGGTTAGCGGGGTGGTTGCGAACGACCACATGGGCCGTCGACTTCTCTACGGCTGCCTCGGGAATCCCTTCAAAGAAGGGGGCAGATCGGATGAGTACGCTGCCAGATTGTGCGTCGCGTTGGCTGTGGCGGTCGTCCATGGAGGCATCGGCTATACGCTGACGGGAAGAAGAAGGCAAGATTCTATAGTCTAGCTACAGGTTGTGCATTCAGGGTACAGCGTTTGGCACCCGGAAAACACAAGGGGCAGGGGAGGGGCAGCGAGGCAGCCTGAAATCAAGCCATGCTGCACCCAGAGGGGCGATCGCCGCAAAGGCAAGCTCTAGGGAAGGAAGCTGTGCCCGCAAATTCCATAAACGCTTTCGCCAAGGTTTATATCTTGCGAGTCCGGAGGAAAATGCGCCTTAGCTCACCAATTATCGCACTGTCGCTGTGCCCTGGGTCTCTATGCTAGGGCATCCTGAAGCCCGATCGCTTTAGAGATCTGTAGAAGGTTAATTTTTCAATACAGCTCCTCCCCTGAGCGCAACTTTGCGTTTTCCTTCGCTTACACTTTGTGCATCGGTGCTCCCAAGGGCTGGAGGTCCTCTGCTGTCTTGCTTCCGGGGAAAATAATGTGGCTTTGTCCTGGGGCGATCGCCCCCTGAGTCACTCCCAGCCAAGGCAAGGAAGCTTACCTCGCTAAAGCCTCACCCTGGGCCTGTTTTGTCCATCTTCGCCAAACCTCTGCAACGTTTGCTATGCTCTCCTTGCAATGGTGCTCTCCTAAAGCTCAAAGCAAATGGCAGGTGACCTTTTGGGAGCAACCTAACCCCCCAGCGTTTTTCACGACGCCCTGGGCCCTAGCAAGCCGCTTTCGGTGGAGTATCTGGGTGACCCAGGCCCGTCAAGAAAATTGCTCCTCCTGTCGCAGCGCCGCATTCCATCTGGCCGCGATCGCCCTGCCCAAGTTTTCGTCAGAGGTTCTACCGTGACTTCTCAGAAGGACCAGATCCAAGCCCTGATCACTGAGATTGACGGCGCACTCCGCAAAGCCAGTCCGCGCCTGCCCTGGGTGGTGTCCGGGGATGCGACCCAGCAGCGTCGCATTTTGGAGCGTGTCCGCACCTACCTCATTGCGCTTCAGCAGCAGGCTGCCGATCCCTCCGACCTGGCGAGAACCCAGCAACAACTGCTCGCCCACGATATCCAGTATCAGCCCCCCACCTCTGCGAGGGAGGAAGGTGCGCCCCTGCCGCGCCCTGAGATATCTGGGAGTGGCGATGCCCAGCAGGTCTTGCAGTCGATGGTGCAGGAAATGAACCTCCTGCGATCGGGCGTGATGCAGACCCTGCAAACCGACCTCGAGATTTTGCGCCAGCAGCGCGATAACTTGGCGCGCGACATTCAGCAGCTGGAGTCTCAGCGCCAAACCTACTCCCTGGCGCAGCAGCAGATCAATCAGCAGCAGCTGATCAACGATTTCTTGCAGTCCTTGATGGGCCGGGTACAGGAGAGCTTGGCGCAGCAGGTCAGCCAGTCCATTGCCAATCTTGAGCAGCAGTCCTTCCGCTACGGGAGCGGGCTACCGGTCGAGGGCCTCGAAGGGGGAGCCCTGCCTCTCGAGCCGGCCCAGCGTCTCGAGCAGCTGCGATCGCTCCAGGTCCAGTCCGACCAGCTCCTGATGAGCCTAGACTCGACCATCAGCGTGGTTTTCGAGGCGATTCAGCGCAATCTCCAGGCCTACCAGGACTCCCTCAGCCAAGGCCTCGATCGGATGCACGGTCTGGGCCAGCAGGGAGAAGTGATGTTCACGGCCTTGATCAACCACTTGGCCCAGCGCCTGGGCCAAGAAGCGTCCTCGTACTTTCAGGCATCGCTCCAGATGCCCAGCCTAGAGGAATCGGGTCCGCCGTCGCTGTCGGTGGGGAGCCTACTGGGGCCGCTGGGCACTGAGGCGGAGCAGCCCTTTTCGCCCAATGAGCCCCTGCTCGACCTGCTGGATGAGGAGGAAACCGAGGAGCCGCCCGCGGGCCTCGGGGTCGGGTTCCCCTATCCCGGAACGGAGCTGACCCAAGAGCTGGGCCAGATGTCACCGGAGGCCGCAGAAAATCTGCTGGCGAACTTGCTGCTGGGAGAAGAGTCTGAGGCGATCGCCCCTCCGATTGAGGTGGCAGAGCCCGTGGGCCTTGGTGACGACGGCGGCCTCAGCGCTGCGATCGAAGCGGTTGACCTCGAGAGCGAGCCGATTTTGCCGCTGGAGTCCGCTGCCTTCGAGTCGCCGCTGTATCAGGTGGATGAGTTTGAGCAAAATGCGCTGGATTGGAGCGCACCAGCGGATGACGCAACGGTGATCGAGCCGCTGCTGCCGGAGGAAGAGACAGACGTCAACCTAGACTCGGCTTTGGAGCTGCTAGAGCGCCTGAGCGGCGAGCTGCAAGAGCCCTTTGCCCCGGAGCCCCTTGACTGGGAGGAGACGCCGTCGCCTGCGGCGGAGTTGGCGGCCCCCGAGGCGCCAGCGAGCCCACAGGTTCCGGAGACGCCCGCAGCCGCGGAAGAGGTGCCGCCCGAGGACCTGACGAGCCAGTACGAGGAGCTAGACGAGTTTTATCAGAGCCTCTTTGGCCAGACTGAGCTGACGGCTCTGGATGAGCCGACGAGTGCGCCAGAGGCGATCGCCTTCCCCGGCGAGTCGACGCTGCCGGAGGTGACGCTGCCCGAGCAGTCCGAAATCTTGGCGGCCAGCGCCCTAACGGACGATCGAGCGGCGATCGCGTCCTCGGTCGAAGAGGTCCTTTTTGAGGGCTTCGAGGTTCCAGAAGAGCCGTCGAGCCCGCCGCCCATCGAGGAAGAGGCGATCGCCTCCCCGACCCTAGATGCCTTTTTGTTTGGCGAAGAACTGACGCCGTCCCAGTCCGCCCGCGCCTCCACGCCCCCGATCGCTGACGGTTTAGAGCTGCTAGAGCCCGCTGCGGAGGCGACGCCGCCAGAAGAGGCCATCGACGCAGTGGCCACCCTGGGTGAGCTGATCGACGAAACCCCGTGGGAAGGCAGCCCCGCCGCTCCCAGCCCTGAGAGCAGCGAAGAAGACTATATTCCCGCTGCTCCCACCGAAAACCTCCTCATCTCCGAAGCTGATCTGCGAGAAGGCCGCAGCCCCGAAATCCAGATCGACGAGGATGTGCTGCTGCAGCTGGATGCAGATCTCTCTAGCCTAGAGTCCCTCGAAGGGGAGGCACAGCTCGAAGCAGGCCTGCTGGACCTCGATGAGACCGGCATGAGCCTGGCAGACCTACCCCCGGCTCCACCGGAGAAGGCAGCCCCCGGACCTGCCCCCTCGGAGCCCCTGCTCGAAGATCTGATGGACTGGGGCCTCGAAGAAGAGCTGCTTCCAGAACCAGATATTGATGTGGAACCCATGGCCATCGAGGTGCCGGATCTGCTAGACCCGTTCCCAGAAACCGACGGGGAGCCTCCAGAGCCACCAGCGTCCCTGGAGGTGCTCGAAGATCTGTTTACGGGGTTCGTAGAGCCTGCTCCCCTAGAAGTTCCGACGCTAGACGTGCCGACGGATGATGGGCTGCCAGAAGTCCCGGAGAGCATTGAGACAGTCTCTGAGGCTGACCTCCTGGAATCGACCGAGCCCCTGCTAGATGAGGATCTTTTCTTGGGGTCTGAAGCGCCAAGCGTTCTAGAGGGAGACCTATTCACAGGGTTTGGGGAGAGTGCAGAGACTCCCGAGGTGGCCCCAGCAGCCGAAGAGCCGCTGCCCCCAGAACCGTCTGAGGAGACGACAACCGCCTCACGCCTGCTGGGCAGCGATTTGTTTGGCACCTTTGCAGCAGCGCCAGAGGAGACGGCAAGCGAAGCCAACGCCCTCACCCTCGAAAACCTGGACACGCTGTTTGGCGACCTGCCGCCGGTGTTTGGGGAGTCCAGTGAGGCAAATCCGGTCCCCGAGCTCGATTCAGCAGAGAGCTTTATCCTGGAGGACGCCTTCGGGGGTTTTGGGGAAGACGAGACGATCCTGCTCGACTCAGATTCGAGCGAAAAAAAAAATTTAGTTGAGGCCCAGACGCCTCAAGCGCCGATGCTGCCGGTGCCAGCAGCGCCGCCAGATCTCGAAAGCCAGCACACGTGGTACCTGGGCCTAGACATCGGAACGACGGGGCTGTCTGCGGTGCTGCTCCATCGTCCCACCGGGGAGCTGTACCCGATTTATTGGTATGAGCCGCGCAACGCAGATGAGCCCGAGGTGACGGCTCCCTGCTTCCGCCTGCCTGCGATCGCCTTTCTAGAGGATCAGCAGCCCGAGCACCAGAATCCCTTGACCAGTCCCTTGGTAGTGGCGACGGCGGCTTTGGCCTCCCTGCGGGAGTCGGCGCTTCAGGGCTCCCTGCTCCAGGGTCTCAAGCCGCTGCTGTCGGTGGGGGTGCCCTTCTACGCCAGTACGGCGACCTGGGAGCCGGTGCTGCAATGGTCGAGTGAGCAGACGCTGCCGCTGGTGTGGGTGCGGCGATCGCTCCAAGACCTGCTGGCGACCCTGACCCAGCCGGGCGATCGCTGCGTGGCGGTGGGCCTAGACCCCGATCGCTTCCAGACGGCGATCGCCCACCTCGATGGCATCATCGTCGGCGACTCGGCCAGCGCCTCGGACACCTACGCCTTCAACGTGCGCGAGGCAATTCTCCAGGCGGGTTTGGTGGCTCACCCAGCCCGCGTTTTCTTCGTTGAAGACGCGATCGCCACGGTCCTGTCCGGCCTGCGAGGCACCCTCGAGCAGGCCCTGAGCATTCCGGGCATTCCCTCCCAAAAACGCACCCTCTTCAACACCGACTGGCGGGGCGCGACCCTGGTCATCGACGCGGGCGCTGCCACCACCGAAATGGCCCTGATCACCCTGCCCAGCAACGGCCAGCCCCTGGCCCACCAGGACTTTACTTGCCGCAGCTTTCCGGGAGCCGGCACGCTCCTAGACCAGGACATCGTCTGTCAGCTGCTGCTGCCGGAGTGGGCCAGACAGCCCCACACGCCGGACGCTCCAGCCGAAGGCGCCCTAGCGCTGCTGCCCGACTGGGATTGGCAGTCAACCTTCCCCGCGACGGAGCCCCTGCCCTGGGAGAGTCTCAACCTCAACGATCTTGATCTGCCCATTCCTGGCGATCCGGACCCCATCGCGCGCCAGCACCTGAGCCAGCGCCTCAAGGGCTCCTCTCTGGGCCAGGCGCTTCTGGACGTGGCCCAGCACCTCAAGCTCATCCTGCGTCACCAAGACCGCTTTACCTTCGAGCTGGGCAATCAGCAGTGGGTGGTGCTGCGGCGCGACCTAGAAAAGCTGGTGTTTTTGCCCTATATTCAGCGCCTCAACCGGGAGCTAAATGCGCTGCTGAGCCGGACCGGCATTGCGGTGCAGGCGGTCAACCAAGCAGTCTGCACCGGAGGAACGGCCACCATTCCGGCGATCGCCCGCTGGCTCCAGCAAAAACTCCCCAACGCCACCATCATCCAGGACACCTACGCCAGCGAGCCCTTCCCGCCCTGCAGCCGCGTTGCCTACGGCCTAGCCGCGGTGCCCCTCCATCCCCAGGTGCTCAACGGCATGCGTCAGCAGTACAGCGACTACTTCCTGCTGCGAGAGCTGCTGCGCGTCGTGCCCCAGCAGTCTTTTTCCGTCGGCAGCATCTTGCAGCTTTTGGAGCGCCAGGGCATCAATACCCAGGCCTGCCAAAACCGCATTTTGTCCCTGCTAGAAGGCAACTTGCCCCTCGGTCTGGTGCCGACGGAGGGCCTAGAGCCCCTCGCCACGGCGTCCGCCCAGCACCCCGATTTGGCGTCTCTGGCCACCGCGCCGCTGTTTGAAAAAGACAGCCAGGGCTACCGGCCCAGCCTCGAGCAGTGCCGCCAGCTCCAGCAGTACCTTGAGACGCTCCTAGTCGCCTCTGTCCAGAAGCTGGAAGACCCACTGACAGCAAATTTGACGGTTCCGCGAGGGCGCTAGGGACGACGCCCTCAGCGCTTTTGCGGGCTCGGCGGCCCGACCATCTGCAAAAATCGGGTCCCAGTCAATCCACAGACCTCGAAAGGCATGGAGATTTGCCGGTGTCGGGCAAGGAAGACCTATAAAGAGTTCAAACTTCCCTCGCGGTAGCTATGGCCGTGCGGATCAGAAGTTAGTACAAAAAATCTACGAGCTTTCACGACGCCCGAAGCAACGGAATTTTGGGAAACTCCCTCAGAGCCTGCCAAAAAGCGTTTGGAGAGGCGAGGGAGCTAAATGTATCTTTTGCGACTTTGTACCGGAATTTTACGGTGAGAAGGTCATCAAAATTACAGGGCTTGGGCACGAAAACACATTAGATCTTTAAAAAGTGAGTCTTCACTTCAAAGATTGGGCGAATCGCGACGCGATCGCTAGGTGGGTCAGATTGGAAGTTTCTATAGTGGCATCGAAGGTTCCTATCGTCGCCCTGTAGGTTAGGCATCGTGATTACGACTTCTCGTTCTCTCCCGCCTGGTTCTGATCTCTCCTTGACTCCGGCTGCCTTGACGTCACCGGATCAACATTTGCAGACTGCCCATCCGTCGGCACGGAGCCGAGCCAAGCGGCTGATTGATGTGCTGGGGGCGATCGCCGGTTTGGCGATTACGGCGGTGGTAGCGGTGCCCGTGGCGATCGCCATTTACCTCGACAATCCAGGCCCCATCTTCTTCGGCCAGGAGCGCTGCGGCCTCAAAGGTCGGCCCTTCCGCATCTGGAAGTTTCGCTCCATGGTGGCCAATGCCGATGACCTCAAGCACCTGGTTCAAAATGAGGCCAAAGGGCTCGTCTTCAAAAACCAGAACGACCCGCGAGTGACCCGAGTCGGTCGATTTCTGCGGCGGACAAGCCTGGATGAGCTGCCCCAGTTTTGGAATGTCTTGATGGGAGATATGAGCCTGGTGGGGACGCGACCGCCGACGGTGGATGAGGTGATGCGCTACGACGGCTATCACTGGCAGCGCCTCGATGTGAAGCCCGGTATCACGGGCGAGTGGCAGGTGAATGGCCGCTCATCGGTCAAGGATTTTGAAGATATTGTGCAGATGGACTTGGACTATCAGCGCAAGTGGTCGGTGACCTACGACCTCAAGCTGCTGTTCAAGACTTTCCAGGTTGTGCTGAAAAAAGACGGGGCTTATTAATCCCTGCTGTGGGTGCCTGATGCTCAAAAGCCCGGCGATCGCCGGGCTTTGGGCGTTGAAGCGTCTCTCTAGCCTTGGACAACCAGCGCCTGTAGATTTTGGGCAGACTGGTTGAGGCTCTGGACGCTTTGCTTGGTTTGGGAGATGCCAGCGGCAGTCTGGGCCACGCCTTGGTTGAGGGCGTTCATGGCTTCGACCACTTGGTGACGCTCCTACACCAACCTAACGGTATGGTGTAGGCTTCTCAGGCATTCCGAAGAATGCGTAGAACTTCCTTGGAGGTGTCATCGCTGAAATGGATAAATACCAAGGGTGTCTGTATGGGTGGATGGGAGGACAGGTGCCAAGGTGCTGCTCTAGGGCTGAATCTGGGCGATCGCCCTTCGAGGGCCACGACCTCAAGGCTTTGGCAGCTGCTATCACCCTCCAGCCCAGGAATCCGCTAGGACACAGCGCTCACGCAAACAGGAGCGCCTCAGAGACGCAGACGTTGAAGATTGCTCTTAGAATTCCCTGAGAAAGTCGCAGAATGCCAAATTTTCGCGATCGCCCAAGGAAAAAACCTGAAAACTGAAGGGCTTTCCTGCCACTAGACCTTGAGATTTACGCCAAAACCCTAAATCTTGGCAAGCGTACTTTTGGGCAAAGCTGAGGGTCTCCAAAGGCGCAATGGGGGCTCTAGGCTGGCTGGGAGGCAGTGCGTCTCGCCCCAGGGCGGTATGGTGAGGAGGTTGGCTGGCGAGCGGCTATGTTTGCAACCATTGAGCAGCTGCAAAGTGTGCAAATTTTTGCTGCTTTGGAGGAGACGGAACTGGAGGCGCTCCAGGCTCAGACGAAGCTGTGGCGCTACGAAGCGGGCGATCGCGTGATGCAGGAGGGCGATCGCCTGCCGAGCTGCCTGTACGCGATCGCCGAGGGCACCGTGCAGATCACCAAACTGGCCACCACCGGCAAAGAGACCATTCTGCGGTTGCTGGGAGCGGGCGAAATCTTTGCGGCTCCGGCCCTGTTTGGGGACGGGATCGCCCCGGCGACGGTGCTCGCGCTGACGGACTGTAGCGTGCTGACGGTGAGCCGCGAAGCCCTGCTGGCCGTGATTCAGCAAAAGCCCGAGGTGGCGCTGCGGATGATGACGGTGTTCAATCAGCGGCTACAGCAGCTCCACGAAACGGTCCACGGCCTGGTGTCGGAGCGGGCGATCGTCCGTTTGGCGCGGCTCCTGCACTATGCGGCCCTCGAAGAGGGGGCGCAGCTCCAGGCGAATGGGGGGTTCCTGGGCGATCGCCGGCCCTACTACCAGATCGCCCGCAGCATCGGCATCACCTACGAAGAGTGCGTCCGCCTGATCAAGCGCCTCCAGGCCGTGGTGCGCTACCAGCGGGGCGGCAAGATCCAGATTTTGGACTTGGCGGTGCTGGAGGCGATCGCCCGGGGAGACCTCGAGCCCTGATCCATAGCCAGAGCCCCACCCCCAAGGAGGGGCGGGGCTTTGGCACAATCAATTGAGTCTTTGAATCAGGCCGCTGTGGCCAGAAATTCTAGACTTAGACCTTACTGGAAGTCATAGTCTTGGGTTCGGTCTGGGTCGGCTGTCGCAGCAAGGCCGCGATCGCCTGCACCGTGAACAGCACAATGGCGATCGCCCCCAGAGAGAACACAATATCCCCCGGAATGCGCAGCCACACCGTCCACTGCATCCACGGGCTGCCCACCACCTCCGCACTGCGGGCGTACCACGTCCCGTGATTGACCGACTGCACCAGCTGATAGAAGCCATTGGGGATCAGGCCAAAGACCATCATGATCACCAGGCCGCCATTCAGGCTCCAGAAAGAAAAGCGCAAGAGCTTCTCATTCCAGGCCCGCTCCGGCACGATCTCCCGCAGCGCAAACAGCATCAGCGCCAGGGCCAGAGAGCCATACACCCCAAACAGAGCCGAGTGGGCGTGAATGGGCGTCGTATTGAGGCCCTGGGAGTAGTACAAAACGATGGGCGGGTTGATCAAAAAGCCAAACACCCCAGCACCTACCAGATTCCAGAAGCAGGTCGCCAAGAAGAAGCGCAGGGGCCAGCGATAGAAGCCCTCGGCTTCCTGGGACAGGCGCAGCGTCTTCACCACCTCAAAGCCAATCAGCGTCAGGGGCACCACCTCCAGGGCTGACGCCACCGCGCCCATAGCCGCAATAAAGGAGGGCGTCCCGGCAAAATACAGGTGGTGCAGCGTGCCAATCACACCGCTACCAAGGTACAAAATCGCCGTGAGATAGGTCGCTCGCAGGGCCGAGGACTTCTTGAGGAAGCCCAGCTCGCTGCACAAGTAGGCGATCGTCACCGTCGCGAAGACCTCAAAGAAGCCCTCCACCCACAGGTGCACCACCCACCAGCGCCAATACTCCGCCACGCTCAGGTGAGTGTGATTGGTGTACATCAGCCCCGCCGCATAAAAGAGCGGAATCGTGATCGCGCTGTAGAGAAAGAAATGGTTTAGGCCCGTGCGGTTGCCGTCGGTCTTGAGGGCCGGCTGCAGCGCCCGGTACATCAGCCACAGCCAAAACACCATGCCGCCGATCAGCAGCACCTGCCACAGGCGACCCAGCTCGACATACTCATAGCCCTGGTGGCCAAACAGGAAGCTAGCGTCTCCCGTCAAAAAGCCCTGGACGCTAGCCCAGGAGCCGATCAGGGAGCCTACCACTACCACTGTTAGAGCAATCAGCAGGCCGCCATTGCCCCAGGCTTGGCCCTTGGGCTCCTGCTTGCCAAAGCGCGGCCCGAAGTAGAGCCCCGCCGCCAGCCAGCAGGTCGCAATCCAAAACACCGCCAGCTGCAAGTGCCAGGTGCGCGAAGCAGCGTAGGGCATGAACTGCTGGATCGGGACGCCGTAGAAGCTGTCGCCCTCCACAGCGTAGTGGGCCGTCACCATGCCCATGATGATCTGGACCAAAAACAGCGCCATCGCCACCCCAAAAAACAGGCTCGAAACCTTTTGGCTGGGGGTAGCCAGGCGCAGGGCGGGCTGCAGAGGAACCGTCTGCACTTCGTCGCTGCTTTCTTGCTCTAGGTAAACGAACAGGAAAAGGGCGATCGCCGCAATGAGGACAATCACCGACACAATGGACCACACCAAAAACTGCCCCGGCGGCTGATTGCCGATCAGGTCATCGTGGGGCCAGTTGGCCGTATAGGAAAAAGGCGCGTTGGGCCGATTGGCGGCGGCGGCCCAGGCTGTCCAGCTAAAAAAGGCGGTCACGTCGTGGATTTGCTGGTTGTCGGTAAACCAGCCATCGGGAATCGAGTGAATTCGCGACCCGTGGGCCAAAAGCACTTGATAATCCTCAAAGACCTGCTGAAGACCGCGCGTTTGGGCGGCGGTCAGCGTCAGGGCTCGAGTGTTGGCGTCATAGCGGTTGATCTTAAATTCTTGGCTCACTTCGGCCTGGAGCTTGGCGCGCTCCGGTGCGGGCAGCGCCTCGAGGTCGGCCTGGGAAAAGTGAGTATCGTTGGCGTAGAGAACTCCGGCGGTGGCCAGGCCCCAGCGGTGCAGGACGTCAGCGGTCCAGTCAGGCGCGAGATAGCTGCCGTGGCCCCAAATGCTGCCAATGTGCTGGCCGCCCCGCCCCAGGTAGGTCACTTGGCCCCGCTCGATATCCTCGGCCCGCAGCACGATTTCTTGCTGGGACGACTGGACGGTGGCGGGGATGGGGGGCGCATTTTTCCAGATGGCCGCTCCCGCCCCGATCAGGACGGTGAAGGTAATGACACACACCAAAACTAGCCAAGCGGGCAAACTCAGCGATCGCCGACTTGGAGAGGCGGGAGTGGCAATACCGAGGGTGGAATTTGCCATACCAAAATCCTTAAAGTGCTGAATCCAGCGAAATAAACAAGGCCCAGAAATCTGAGCCTCGCAGGTTGTCGTTGGGAGAAATCAGGGGCGATCGCCCCTAGTCAAAAGTTGAGGGACGATCGCCCAGATCACGGTCAAAGCTGCTGCGTCGAAGCGGCTGCAAACATCTAGAGAATCTATTCCCTAGGATGCTAGATAGATTTTGTGAAGCGATGAGTTTGCAGACTTTCTTCAGCAAGCTGTGACATTTAGCAATCTTTTTTGGCTGTCGAGAAAAACTGCCAAAAATCGGTAAAAAACGACCAGAATCCGCAGCTAAACCACAGACGATCGCGCGTCCTCGCGGGCAGCTGCCACCAGCACCAGGCACAGCAGGGCGATCGCCCGCTGCCAGGCTTCTCGCACTGCGGCTTCCTCGACCCCGTCAAACAGGCTCACCAAGCGCGGCACCGATCGCTCGAGGGCCGGCAGGGGCACCGGACGATGGAGCTCCACCAGGCGGATCAGGCTCTCCTCGTTTTGCAAGAAGCGCACCACCCAGCGCGTGGTGTGGTCCGGGCCGTCGGGCACCCGGCGTAGACCCAGCTCTTGCTTCAGCCAGACGTAGAACGGCGGAAGCTGGGTGGCCAAAATTGCGCCTGCGGTGGGCAGCGTTTCCTGGAGCAGGGGCACATTGAGCTGCCCGAGTTCGGCTTTGAGGGTGGGATGGGCCAGCAGCTCTTCGAGGCGGAGATCCAGCAGAGACTGGATTTCTTCAGGAGACAGGGGCAAGTGAGCTGCAAAGGTGTCCAACATAGGAGTGTTCATCGGTAATTAATTCGATAACGTGAGTAAAAACGACAGATTTTCTGAGGCGCTGAGGGCGTGGGGCGCGTGGGCCGGCATGAAGATCAGGCGGCCTGGTTCGAGGGCAATATCTGAACCGTTCAGGGTGAGGGTGCCCCGCCCTTCGACTACCTGCACCAAAGCATTGCGGGTGGAGGTGTGCTCAGAGATCTCGGTGCCCGCAGCCAGACAGAAGAGCGTGAACTGACAGTGGGTGTCCTTGAAGAGCACGGTGCTCAGAACTCCGGCCTCGGGATAAAGAACATGATCCCGCAGATGTAGGGTCAGCGTATCAGCAGACAGGAGGGTGGTCGTCATAGCAGACTCTCTGGGTCGGTGCTGCGCCGGGCGCAGAGGATGATGTGGCCGAGCTCGGCCTGGTAGCGCCGGAAAAGGCGGCGCATGGTCAAAACGCGATCGCGGATGGCGGGGCGGGTCAGGAGATTCCAGGCGAT
The DNA here is from genome assembly GCF_000317045.1 of Geitlerinema sp. PCC 7407. NCBI lineage: Bacteria > Bacillati > Cyanobacteriota > Cyanophyceae > Geitlerinematales > Geitlerinemataceae > Geitlerinema > Geitlerinema sp. PCC 7407. The sequence continues at coordinate 645,726 of NC_019703.1, read as the reverse complement.
GCGCAGCATCCCCAAGAGGCCCTCATCTCGCAGCATTTGGCGCGGATCGAGCAGGCCCATGGGGCCGGTTTGCGATCGCTCCACGGCGAGGCCCGCTTGGGCACAGGCAGCGCGCCAGTCGGCCTCTGAGATCGGCGTGACGTTGGAGCGAATGGCCTGGGCGAGGTCGCGATGAATCTCGTCAGCGCGATCGCGGGCCAGCAGCTCGTGACTCAGGAAACGGCCTCCCGGCTTCAGGCGATCGCCCACAGACCGCAGGATCTGGGCCTTGCCCGCCGAAGACTGCATGCTCAAGATCGCCTCGGCCAGCACGTAGTCGTAGGTGCCCGGAATCTGGTCGAGGCGAAAGATGTCGCCTTCGAGGATCTCAACGCGATCGCTCAGCCCCGCCGCTGCCACCGCTGCTCGGGCTCGGGCGACGCTCTCGGGGTTCTTCTCGACGCCGACCACCCGCACCCCAAAGCGCTGGGCCAGGGCGATCGCGCTTTCGCCAAAGCTGGAGGCCAGCTCCAGCACTGTGTCCCCCGGCTGAAACTCAGCCCAGCGAAACAGCGCTTCGGTGGCGGTGCGGCCGCCGGGACGCAAGATGCGCTTGCCCGCCGCCGCCAAAACCTGGTGTCCTGTTTGCCGTTGAAGCGTGGTGTCGGTCATAGCCGTGACCTGAATTTGAGCTATCCCCACTCTGGCAAAGTTGGGCGGCCGCTTCTATGAGGTAGCTCATAGAGCCAAAAATTTAATTTGCTGCGAGGCATTGATTGGGGTCAATTCTTGTCTGAGCGAGAGGGGGTGAGCGCCCCAGGGCGCTCATCGCGGCGAAAATGGGTCCAAGGCCGATTTTCGGGCAGATCCGCCCAGGAAAGTGAGCCGGCCAATTCCCAAGCCTGTAGGCTATTGAAAAGGGTGCTGCGCCCCTAGGGCTGGTAACCTTTCGCGCGCCCCCGTTTTCTATCTCTGTGCACTCCATTCCTTTGCCCATGTCTCTGCCAGACCCACGCCGCCAAAAACAACTCATGAAGCTGCTGGAGCGTCTGGAACTGCCGCCGGATGTTTCTGTCCGCTGGGATCTGCTGGATTTGGCCCTCACCCACTCCACGGTCTCCCCCACCGAGAACTACGAGCAGCTGGAGTTTATGGGGGACGCAGTGGTGCGTCTGGCCACAGCAGAGTTTTTGATGGAGACCTACCCAGACTGGCCGGTGGGCGAGTTTGCGGCCCTGCGATCGATTTTGGTGAGCGATCGCCGCCTGGCCCAGATTGCCGATCGCTACGGCTTCGATCGCTTCTTGCTGGTGGGCAGCAGCGTGGCGGGGAACCGAGCGGGCCAGGAAACCCGGCTGGCGGAGTCCTTTGAGGCGGTGCTGGGGGCGCTGTACCTGAGCACTCATGACCTCTCGCTGGTGCGGCCCTGGCTGGATACCCATCTGCAAGAGTTTGCCGAAGAAATTCGCAGCGACCCCGCCCGCCAAAACTACAAGGCGGCCCTCCAGGAATGGACCCAGGCGCGCTACCAGTGCCGCCCCGAATATCAGGTCCAGGAGGTGAGCCAGATTTATAACGACACCAAGCGCTTTCGGGCGGAGGTGTGGGTGCGCGATCGCCACGTCGGCAGCGGCAGCGGTCGCTCGATCAAGGCCGCTGAGCAGGCTGCTGCTCAGGAGGCGTTTTTGCTGCTCTCCCAAAGTTCCAATCCTGATCTAGATTCTCATCTAGCCTGAACCATGCCTAAACCGGTCAAGCTGGCAATTTTTGGGGCGGGGCGCTGGGGAAATCACCTGGTGCGCAATGTCTTGGCCCACCCGGAGGCCGAGCTCGTGGCGATCGCCGATCCCCAGACGACGATGCTGCACAGCCTCGCCGATCGCTACGACCTGACCGGCATTCGCCTCAGCCCGGACCCCGCCAGCGCCCTCCAGTACCCCGACCTAGAGGCCGTCATCGTCGCGACCCCCGCTGTCACCCACTTTGACCTGATCCGGGCAGCCCTGGAGCGGGGCTGCCACGTCCTGGCCGAGAAGCCCCTTACCCTGGAGCCCGAGGCGTCGGTCGCCCTCTGCCAGCTCGCCGAAGCCCAGCAGCGCCAGCTCGTGCTGGACCACACCTACTTGTTTAACGGGGCGGTGCGCCAGGGGCAGGCCACGGTCGAGACGGGGGTCTTGGGGGAGCTGCGCTACGGCTATGCGGCCCGCACCCACCTCGGCCCGGTGCGCCAGGACGTCGATGCCCTGTGGGACCTGGCCATTCATGACTTGGCCATTTTCTATAGCTGGCTGGGGGAGATGCCGGTGCGGGTCCGGGCGGAGGGGCGCACGTGGCTCCAGCCCCGCCCCGAGAATCCCCTGGGCTCGCCGGCGGGCCTAGCGGACTGGGTGCAGGCCACCCTGGAGTATGCCAGCGGCTTGGTGGTGACCCTGCACCTGAGCTGGCTGAATCCTGACAAGCAGCGCCGGCTGGTGCTGGTGGGCAGCCAGGGCAGCCTGATTTTTGATGAGCTGCGGACGGACGCGCCCCTGGTGCTGCAGCGCGGTCGGCTAGAGCCGCGAGGCGCGCAGTTTGTCCCGGCGCAGCAGAGTACCGAGGCGATCGCCGTTTCGCCGAGCGAGCCGCTGTACCAGGTGTGCGACCACTTTCTCCACTGCGCCCGCCACAATGTCCCATCGGCGGTGTCCTCCGGCTGGCTAGGAGCCCAGCTGGTGGCGGTTCTGCGCTCCCTGAGCGACTCTCTCCACCGGGAGGGCCAGACCGTCAGCGTTCCCGCGATTCTGCCCGAGGGGCTTCGGCGGGGTCGGGAGTGACCTCGCTGTCGGCGATCGCCGTCATCGGCAGGGCAATTTCCACCGTCGTGCCCAGGCCCTGACCCTCGCTGCGCAGGGCGATCGCGCCGCCCATCAGCTCCATCAGATTGCGAGAAATCGCCAGCCCCAGCCCTGCCCCCTCAAAACGGCGGGTGGTCGAGCCGTCCACCATGACAAAGGGCCGAAACAGCTTGTGCTGGTCGGTGGGATCGATGCCGATGCCGGTGTCCTGAATGTGCAGCAGCGCCCACGTGCCGCGGGCGATCGCCGCCGAAGCCGTCTCAGGATCAGCACCTGCGGCATTCTGCGGCATCTCAATGTGCAAATCGATGTGAATGCCGCCCTGCTCGGTGAACTTGATGGCGTTGTAGAGCACATTGATCAGCACCTGCTTGAGCTTGGCCGGATCCGCCTGCACCATCACCGGCTCCGGCAGCGCTGGCATCGTCAGATTCAGGCCCTTGTTGTCGATGTGGATGCTCTGCAAGTCCACCACCTCCCGCAGGATTTGCCGCAGGTCCACAGGTTCCAGGTTGACCGAAAGGGTGCCCGCCTCGATTTTGGCGATGTCCAGCAGATCGTTGATGATCCGCAGCAGGTGAATGGCCGCGTCGTCGGCCCGCTGCAAAAACTCCAGCTCTTCCTCGCGGCTGTCGCAGCAGTCATCGCGAACCAGGCGCACGCAGCCAATGATGGCGTTTAGGGGCGTGCGCAGCTCGTGGGACGTGTTGGCGAGGAACTGATTTTTCAGCCGGTTCGCAGACTGGGCTTCTTGCCAGGCGGCCTCTAGCTCATGGGCTCGATCTTCGAGGCCCTTGACCATTCGCTGGAGAGCGGCGGACAGCTGACTAAACTCGCGGATGCTGAAGCGGGGCGGCTCGCTGCGAATGTCTTGCTGGACGCTGAGGGCGTAGTCGCGCAGCTTCTCCACGGGGCGGGCGAGGTCGCGGGCGATGTAGAGGGTGGCGGCGAGGCTGGCAGCCACCAGGCCCAGGGTGAGCATCACCAAGACTGCCTGGATGTCCTGGAGGCCCGAGAGCGCATCATCCAGGCTGGTAACGGCGAGAACGGTCCAGCGCTCGGGGCGATCGCCGCTGCTCCAGACCGTTGCTAGGCTGTAGCCCGCCAGCCACTCGCGGCCGTCATCCTGAAAAGAAAACAAGTGCACAAAGGAGCGCTGATTGGCCTGGGCGTTGCGCATGGCGCTGCGGAAGCGATCGGCGTCGCCGCCTTCTTGGTAGATGTTGCCGCCGACTCGGCTGGCGTTTGGGTGCGCCAAGATCCGGCCCTGGGCATCGACGATCATGGTGTAGCCCACTAGGGACTTGGGGTCGGCGTTGTCCCACTGGTGCAGCACAGCTCGGACTGACAGCACGTAGCGCAGCTGGTCATTAGGGCTGTAGACCGGCGTGCTGAGGATCAGGTGCAGCTTGCCCTGATCGCTGTTGGTTTGGGGCGTGGTGCTGGAGGGAGCGGCCGGGACGATCGCGGGGCGATCGCCCATGCGCTGGGAGTTTTTGGGCCAGGGGAGCCCCTTGAGCGGCTGCAGGGCCTGATTGCCGCAGGTGCTGCTAACCAGGACGCCAGACTGGGCGTCGCGCAGCTGCAAGCAGTCGACTCGGTTCTGGAGGCGATCTTGCAGCTGGGTGACAAACTGATTGACCTGAGCAGGGGGGCCACTTTGCAGGACGCTGGTTTCGCTGGCGGTGAGGAGATTGGCCTGGAGCGATCGCACCGACGTTTGGATGCCCTCGGCTTTGCGAGCGGCGCTTTCAGTCATCGTCTTGCGGGCGGTTTCCAGCAGGCTCGTTCGGGCTTTGCGGTAGGTGACGGCCTCGCCGATGAGCAGCACCGGCACACTGAGCAACAGAATGCGCGATAGCAAAATTCGACGGAAGGACGACTGACCAAACTGAACCATCGGTGCCCCTAATCTCAACCTGATGAGGATCAACGCACGAAATCAACCCCGAATCCAGCGGCATGATCGCCCCCGGCCTCTCTGAAACGATCGGTCAATGCACCCAAATGCTTTCGCTGGAAACCATTGTGGCATTCCCAGCAAAAAATTCCCCACCGCGCGCACCGCGCCCCTAGCGCCGCCGCAGCCGTCCCCAGTGCTCCTCACCCGCTCGCTCGGCCACAGAGCCGATCACGGGCTCTAGTCGCACAATCTCAAAAGCAGGTGCAAAGCGATCGCAAATTTCGGCGCGGGTAATGTCGAAGGGCGGGCCGCCGGGACGACCGTGGGTAAAGAAGACGGCCAACAGCTCGCCGCCCGGCTTCAGCAGCGATCGCACGAGGTCCACGTAGGCGGGACGCTGGCTCGGATCGAGGGCGCACAGGCAGGTATGCTCCGCCACGTAGTCAAAGGCCCCCGTGAAGGCTTCGGGCAGGCCAAAGATGTCCTGCTGCCGAAACTCGACCGTGAGCCCGCGGGCCTGGGCGGCCTCCTGGGCAGCGGCGATCGCCGACGGCGCAAAGTCGACCCCCACTACCTGAAAGCCCCGCTCAGCAAAGGCCAGGGCGTCATGGCCCCGGCCACAGCCCAGCACGAGCAGGCGGCCCGGGGCGGGGGCCTCGGGGCTCTCGAGGAGCTGGAGAAAGGCGGGGGCGGGCTGGCCCAAGTCCCAGCGGCTACTGCCCGTCTGGTAGCGCTCTTCCCAAAAGTGGCTGTCTTGGACCGTCGGAGCGGAGGAATCAGCTTGCATGATTGGCCAAAAAATCGGTACGGCGATTTTTCTATTATGCAAAGAGCAGAGCGGCCTCAGAGCAGGCTGGAGTTGGGACGGGCGATCGCCGATGATGGGAGCGTCTTGCTGTGCGATCGCTGGATTGTTTGCCTATGGCTGCCCAACTGCGTCCCCACACCACGGTCGTCCTCGCCATGAGCGCCGACGGCAAGATCGCCGATGCTGCGCGATCGCCCGCCCGCTTTGGCTCCGAGCGCGATCGCCAGCACCTAGAGGCCCAGGTGGCTCTGGCCGACGGCGTGATCTTCGGAGCGGGGACCCTGCGGGCCTATGGCACCACGATGTCGGTCCGCGATCCGGCGTTGCTGGGCGATCGCGCCCAGCGAGGCCAGCCGCCCCAGCCCGTGCAGATCGTGGTGTCCCGTCGAGCAGTCTTTGATCCCCAGTGGCGATTTTTTCGGCAGCCGGTGCCCCGCTGGCTCCTGACGGAGGCCCATCAGCGCGATCGCTGGCGATCGAGCCCCGACTTTGCTGAAGTCCTGGGGGCGCCGCTGGCGGGGGCCGATTTCGACTGGGCGGCGATTTGGGCAGATTTCTATCGGCGGGGGCTGAGCCGGATCGCGGTGCTCGGCGGCGGTGAGCTGGTGGCCAGCTTGGCAGCGGCGGACCTGATTGACGAGCTGCACTTGACCCTGTGTCCGCTGCTGCTGGGCGGGGCCGCTGCCCCCACCCCCCTAGAAGGGTCGGGCTTCGCGGCGGCCCACGCGCCCCAGCTTCAGCTCCTGAGCGCGGAGGTGGTCGGCGACGAGGTGTTCTTGCACTACCGACGGCGATCGCCCGAAGGCCCTGCCCGCCCAGCTTCTTGACTTTGCATTAGGCTAAGTGAAGCGGCCTGTGCCGCAATCCTCCGTTGTGTCCTTCTCCTGCGCGAGTCATGCTGGAATCTCTTACCGCTCGCTATTCCGTGGCCTGGGTCAACCGCATAGCCGACATTCCCCAGGCTGCCTGGGATGCCTTTGCCAAGCCCTTGGCCACGCCCTTTCTGGAGTGGGACTGGCTCGATCACCTTGAGACCTCGGGCAGCGCCGTCCCCAACGCGGGCTGGCTCCCCAACCACCTGACGCTGTGGCGCGATCGCACCCTGGTGGCCGCCGCGCCGCTCTACCTGAAGGGCCACAGCTACGGCGAGTTTGTCTTTGATCAGCAGTGGGCTGAGCTGGCCCAGCGCCTGGGCATCCAGTACTACCCGAAGCTCCTGGGCATGACGCCCTTCACCCCTGCCACGGGCTACCGCTTTTTGATTGCTCCCGGTGAGGACGAAGACCTGCTCACCGAGCTGATGGTGTCGGAAATTGACCATTTTTGCGATCGCAATCGCATTTCGGGCTGCCACTTCCTCTACGTGGACCCCGACTGGCAGCCGGTCCTGGAGCGCCACGGCTTCACCCCGTGGCTGCACCACAGCTTTTTGTGGGAAAACCAGGGCTACCAAACCTTCGATGACTATCTGGCCCGCTTCAATGCCAATCAGCGCCGCAACATCAAACGCGAACGGAAGGCGATCGCCACAGCGGGCCTAGAGCTGCGCGCTCTCACCGGCGACCAAATCCCCAAGCCCCTGTTTTCGCTGATGTACGACTTCTACAGCGACACCTGCGACAAGTTTGGCTGGTGGGGCAGCAAGTACTTGACCCGTCACTTTTTTGAGCAGCTCCACGCCACCCACCGGGAGCAAGTGGTGTTTTTTGGGGCTTATCGGGAGGGAGCGGACGATCGCCATCCCCTGGGCATGTCTTTTTGCATCACCAAGGGCGATCAGCTCTATGGCCGCTACTGGGGCAGCTTTGAGGAGATCGACTGCCTCCACTTCAACGCTTGCTACTACGCCCCCATCGAGTGGGCGATCGCCCACAATATCCGCACCTTCGACCCCGGAGCCGGTGGCCGCCACAAAAAGCGCCGAGGCTTCCCCGCCGCCCCCAACTACAGCCTCCACCGCTTCTACAACGCCCGCTTCCGCAAAATCCTCCAGCAGTACATCGCCGAGGTCAACGACCTCGAAGCCCAAGAAATGGACGCCATCAACCAAGAACTCCCCTTCAAGCAAGCCTAAGCCTAAAATTCATGGCCGAGCTAACAGAGCCGAGCTAACAGAGCCGAGCTAACAGAATTAACGACGATAAAGCGTTGATTTGAGAGGGGCAAATACAGCCTGATTTCTGTTTGTCCATCAAGAGTGAAATTCCTTTGAAAATCATAAAAAATTCAAGAGTAGTTCTGTTGTCAAAGCACTGAAAGTCATCTTGCCAATTTGCAGTTTGAGATCTTTTCTTGTGGGCATATTGGAGCGAAAAATTTTGACTTCAAAACAGCTTTTTCTCTTAGAAGCCGTGTGAAAATTGCCTGAGAAATAGAAGTTTTCGGCATCCATTCTTGGGATCAAGAAGGGTTTGCTGTTTTGAGAGGAGCTGTTATGTCCGAGTCTCGTATGTATCAGCCCGCGCTGCTGCGGATTCTCCACGGTGGGGCGGCGGTGCTGGTGATTTTGGCGCTGATTTCGGGGTTCTGGGTGTATGACACCTACGACAAGCGCTGGGGGAGCCTGGGCCTGCCGAGCCTGGGGGATATCCAGGGCATCCACGGCACGATCGCGCTGACGTTTTTGCTGCTGCTGCCGATTTTTGCGCTGTACAGCTTCCATTTGGGGGCTCAGCGGCTGGTCCAGGGGCGATCGCTCGCGGCGCTGCGGCAGGTCGGCAAGCCCATTTGGTGGGTGACGCTGCAGCGGCTGGCCAACACCCTGATGCTGGTGGCGGTGACGGCGTCGGTGGTGACGGGCCGGATGATGAAAGAAGAGTGGCTGCCAGCGGGAGAAATCGATCGTCCGTGGTACCTCGCCCATCTGCTGGCCTGGGGCGGCGTGTTTGTCAGCTTGGCCCTGCATCTGCTGCTGGGGGCCAAGGTCGGGGGCGTGCCGCTGCTGGCGTCGATGTTTCGCTGGGGCCTGCGGGAGGGCGACGAGCCGAGCACGTGGCTCCAGCGCTTACAGCTTCGTCCCGCCAGTTCGATCTTGAAAGTGCTCGAAGTGCTGGTGATCGGCGGCATCGCCCTGGCGTTTATTCTGCCGGTGTTTAATCTCTGATCAGCGCTTGAGAAAAACTCGCCCCTCGGCCTCAAGAGGTTTGCTTGTGCAGGCTGCGATCGCGGCTGAGCAGCGCCACGCTGAAAGTAACCACGATGATGCCCAGCACTTGCAGCCCGTTGAGGGTTTCCTGGATCGCGAACCAGGCCACCAGCACCGTGAGCGCCGGATTGGTCGCCCCGACCATCGAAGCGGTGGTAGCGCCCACCAGTCGAATGCCGAAGTTGTTTAGCAGGTGGCCCGTGAGGGTGGCGATCGCCGATATTAGGCTGCCGATCCAGAGCTCGGGCCACGCCAGCCCCGCCCCCTGGACCGGCCAGACCCCCAGGCTGCCCGCCGACAGCACCAGCGCCACCGCGAAGCTCATCCACGTGAAAGGCACTGGGTGCAGGGTTTCAAAGCTTTTTTGGGCGTTGACGGTGTAGAGGGCGTAGACCACGCCGGAGGCGATGCCCAGAGCCACCCCCAGCCACAGAGAGCTGTCGGCGTCGGGCTGACTGTGGGGCATGGTCAAGACGCTGCCCAGCAAAATCAGGCCCATGACGCCCCAGCGAAAGGGGCTCGGGCGCGCGCCAAACCAGCCCCAGGCAAACAGCGCCGTAAACACCGGATAGGTGAAAAACAGCGTCAGAGCGATGCCGGTGGGAATCAGGCCAATGGAGACGTACAGCAGGGCCAGATAAAGAAACATCAGCCCGCCCCCGGCGATCGCCCGCAGCAGCGCGGGCCGGCTCGCCTGCTGCCGGAGCCGCCGAAAATCCTGCCAGGTGTCAGCGTGGAGCGTCGGCATGATCGCCGCCATCAGCGGGACCACCACCACCATCCGCAGAAACATCAGCAAGAACGAGTTTTGGAAGGTGGGGGCGACAAACCCCCCCGTCTGAAACGCGCCCAAAATCGTCTGTTCCTGGAACAGCACCCGCACCACAATATTTTGCAGGCAGAAAAAGACCGACGACAGCAAAACAATCAGAAATCCAGCCACAGGCGCGATCGCAAACGAACCAGCATTCTGATTCTAGTGAAGACCGGTCTTGAACCTCTGGAAAAGCAGACTGTCGCCCGGGCCTAGGCCGCGGTTTGGGAGACCTCCTGCGCCTTCAGGCGAGCCTCCTCCGCCAGGAACTGGCTGACCTGCTGCTCGATCTCGCGCTTGACGATTTCGCGGTACTCCACGAAGTGCTCAATCTGCGCACAGACCGACAGGTAGCTGCTGATCCCGCCCGGATTGTGACGCCACATGTTCCACAGGTTGCGCCAGAACTGCCAGCGGGTTTCTCGCACCACCCCCTGGCGCCAGGCGATCGTCAGCAAGGCGCGAATCGTCACCCAGTTGATCGGCTTTCTGGCCCGCTTGCCTTTCTTGGGATAGGTCGCTTCTCCCAGGAGGCGATAGTGCCGGTACGCGCGATCGAGGAAGCGCACGGGATCGTAGAGCTGATAAAACGCGTCCACGTACTCCTGGGCGATCTCCTCCAGGGGCCGAGTCGGCACGTAGTTCATCAGGGTTGTCTGGTTGATGTTGGCCGACTTTTCGCGCAGCCGCCCTTCCTTGTTGAGTCGATGCCACAGCGCGGTATCCGGCAGCGCTTGCAGCATGCTGAACAGGGCCGTCGGGATGGCAGTTTTTTCCACGAACTGGACGATGCGCTGGCCTGCCCCCGACTTTTCGCCGTCGAAGCCGATGATGAAGCCAGCCATCACTCGCAGCCCCGAGCGAGTAATGGCCAGGACGGCCTCGCTGAGGGAGTCGCGGGTGTTTTGGTGCTTTTGGGTCAGGGTCAAGCTGGACTCGTCCGGCGTCTCGATACCGAGGAACACCGCGCCGAAGTTGCACTGGACCATGGCGTCCATTAGCTCTTGGTCCTGGGCCAGGTCGACCGACGCTTCGGTGGCGAAGGAGAACGGATAGCCGTGCTCGACCATCCAGGGCTGGAGATCTTTGAGAAAGAGCTTGACGTTGCGCTTGTTGCCGATGAAGTTGTCATCGACCATGAAAATGCTGCGTCGCCAGCCCAGCTCGTAGAGCCGCTCGAGCTCCGCCAGCAGCTGGGCGGGGGTTTTGGTGCGGGGTTTGCGGCCGTAGAGGACGATGATGTCGCAAAATTCGCACTGGAACGGGCAGCCCCGGGAGAACTGCACCGACATTTCTGAGTAGGCGTCGAATTCTAGCAAGTCGAAGCGGGGAATCGGCGTGCCGGTGACGTCTGGCTTTTCGCCATTGGCGCGGAAAACGCCGGAGGTCTGGCCCTGGGCGATCGCCTCGATGAACATCGGCAAGGTAATCTCGCCCTCGTCCAAAATCAGGTAGTCTGCGCCGACATCGCTGACCTCATCGGGCAGGGCGGTGGCGTAGGGACCGCCCACCGCAACGCGTTTGCCCTGCCCCTTGGCGACCCGAATCTGCTCAAGCAAATCCTCTTTTTGCACGATCATGGCGGAGAGGATGACCAGCTCGGCCCAGTCCCACTCCGCTTGGGTCACCTCGCGTATGTTGCGATCGACCAGCTTGAATTCCCACTCTTGGGGCAAAATCGCGGCGACGGTCACCAGCCCCAGGGGCGGCAGCATGGCCTTGCGATCGAGGAGGGCCAGGGTTTTCTCGAAGGACCAAAAACTCTTGGGAAACCGAGGATACAGCAACAGGACACGCATAGACGGCTCCAAATCAGAACAACCTCTCGCTTTGGGAAGGATCGAGGGTTTTTGGCCTCTGGGTCCATCCCCCACATTTTGAGATTCCTGGCACTGGGACTCGTTTGGTGGAGGGTTTGTGCCTTGGCCTGAAGTGCCCTCATTTTGTCACAGAAATTCGTTTGACAGCCTGCCCTGGAATGGATCGAGGCAAATTGCCCGAGAGATTTAAGATCAAGTTAGATCTTTGAGCCCAGACTGCCGGCTATCACGTCCTTCGGAGACGCACCCATGAATTTGCCCCCCTGGATTACGGTTTCTCGGTTGATTGCGGTGCCGCTGCTGCTGCTGTGGCTGCGCGGTGAGCCCAGCGAGGCGATCCGCTGGGTCGGCTGCGGCGTGTTTGTGCTGGCGGCGGGCACCGACTGGCTCGACGGCTACCTGGCCCGACGGCTCAACCAGGTGACCGACCTGGGGAAGTTTCTTGATCCCTTGGTCGACAAGCTGCTGGTCCTTGCGCCGCTGATGGCGCTGATTGGCCTAGGGCAGGTCCCGGCGTGGGGCGTGTTCATTATTTTGGCCCGCGAGCTGACGATCGCAGGGTGGCGGGTCAATCCGCTGCTGTTTACGGGCAGCAGCAGCATTTCGGGTGCCAATCTCTGGGGCAAGCTCAAGACCGTGAGCCAGATCGTCGCGATCGCCCTTTTGATTGCGCCGCTGCCCACCTGGCAGCCGGTGGCGATCGCCGCTTTCTGGCTCTCCGTGGTGCTCACGGTCATTTCCGGCGTGATCTACATCTGGCCGAGCGCCAAATCAACCAGCGCGACCTCCTAAACCTAGGTCGGCACCGCTTCGCCGGGGCGCAGGCGAGCCCATTTCCCTTGATCGGCGCGAAAGCTGTCGCACCCCACCACGTCATACTCAAAGCCAAAGTCTCCCTCCTGGGTCACCCGGCCATCGTCGGTAATCACGACCTCTGGCAGCATCATGTTGGCGTTGATGGTGGGATTTTCGGGCTCGAAGGTGGGGGTGTCAGTGAGGTGGGGCTGCTGGTGATTGGCCTCCACTGCGTGGTAGGTTGTGCAACGGTCGACGTAGTAGCAGTTAACGCAAATGCACATGGTGGCTCCCTCCCAAGGATTGGCAGGCTCGTTCGCATCGAGAGCCTGGGGCTTTCTGCTACTCTAGCTCAGACGGCCGGGCGATCGCGGTTTGGACAAGGCGCGGGGCTATCTCCTCGGCAGACGTCACCTGGGTTCCGCAGATTTTCTGATCAGTCTCTGCGCCAACCCCAGGGAAAATGGGTCTAATTGAGTCTTGGCTCGCTTCATTATTTATCTTTCGCTGTTTGATTGCTGTTGGTGCTTTCCTCTGCCTTATCTCCCCAATCTTGGCCGTTTTCTCTAGAATGGCTGCCGTCCAGCGCTTGCTTGGTGGGCGGCGCAGTTCGTGATGCCTTGCTCGGACGCCAAGCCGAGACCCTCGATCTCGATTTCGTGCTGCCCGAGCAAGCGGTGCAAACGGCCCAGGCCATTGCCCGTCACTACCGGGCAGGCTTTGTGGTGCTCGATGCTGAGCGCCAGATTGCTCGGCTAGTCTTTCCCCGGGCCACTGCGGATTTTGCGCTCCAGGAGGGCGTGAATCTGGAGACGGACCTGAAGCGGCGGGATTTCACGGTGAATGCGATCGCCTACAGCCCGCACCAAGACGAGCTGATCGACCCGCTCCAGGGCCACGCCGATTTGCAGGAAGGCATTATCCGAATGGTGTCCTCCAGCAATCTGCGCGAAGATCCCCTGCGGCTCTTGCGGGCCTACCGTCAGGCAGCCCAGCTAGGCTTTCGGGTAGAGCCCGAAACCCGCGTCGCCCTGAAAACCCTCGCGCCGCTGCTAGCTGACATTGCCGCGGAGCGGGTGCAGACGGAGCTGAACTATCTCTTGCGCACGGTGGGCGGCGCTCCCTGGCTACGGGCGGCCTGGCAGGACGGGCTGCTGGAGCACTGGCTGCCCCACAGCACCGAGGCAGGCCTGACCCAGGTCGAAACCTTTGAGCAGCTGCTGGCCGAGCTGGGCGATCGCTGGCCCGCCCTCGCCCCGGCCCTCAACCAAGAAGTCAGCTTTAGCAATGCCCAGAGCAGCAAAAAGGAGCTGGTTCCGAGCCATCGCACCTGGCTGGCGATCGCCAAATTGACCTGCCTGCTCGCCCCCGAGGCCGACGCCGCCGAAGCCGAGCTGCTGCGCCTCAAGATGAGCCGGGCCGAAGTCCGCGCGGCGCTGCTGTTTCAGCAGTTTTTGCCCACGCTCAAAGCAGGACTGCCCACCCGGCGCGATCGCTTCTTTTTCTTCCAGGCGGTGGGGCCTGCCTTTGCCGCCTTGGCCATGCTGGCGATCGCCAGCGGCACGCCCATCGACGCGATCGCTCCTCTGCTCGACCACTACTTCGATCCCACCGATCCCGTCGCCCACCCCCAGGCCCTCCTCAGCGGCCGCGACCTCATGACCACCCTCAAGCTGCCCCCCGGTCCCCAGATCGGCCAGTTGCTGACCCACGTTCAGGTCGCCCAAGCCGAGGGGCTGATCACCACCCAAGCCGACGCCTTGGACTGGATTCGGGCCTATTTGGCGGCTCCGCCCTCACCCTGGGAAGCCCCGATTCCCCAGGCGGAAGGGTTGGGTTCGTCCAAAAAATTATGTTAGAGTGGCTATTCCACCCCTCGAGCAAGGGAAGCCTTGGTTGTCCTTTTCCGATGTCTTGGCAAAAGGAACAGGGCCTAGTGCTCAGCTTAAGTGCTGGTAAATGGTTTCGGAGAGGCATTCAATAACATGGCTAAACGCCGCAATTTAAAGAAAGAAAAAGCGCTGCGTAACGAAGCATACGCGCGGAAGTTCCGGAAGCGGACCAGCCGCAACCGCATGAACCGTCGTCGTCCGATGGGCAGCCGTCCCGAAGAGGAAGGTAGCGAGAATAAAGAAGAGCAAGACGAAGGCGCTGTTGATCGCTAAGTCTGTTGCTTGAGGAGCCTCGCTAGGCTCTTTCTTTTAAAGCTTTTCAGAAACCAGATCCATCCAGGCTTGTTCGCCTTTGAGCGGGCGACCCTCTAGCCACTGATTGACTTGATGGGCCATGGCGAAGCCAGAGCGGTAAGCGCTGCTGAGCCCCTCGCCGCCACACCAATCTCCCCCACAAATCCACGGTGCAGGTTGGGTCGCGGCTAAAGCGCGATCGTGGTGGGACTGTTGAGGAATGGCATAGCGCCAACGGTGCACCTGCAACCAGTCCGGTTGCTGCCAATAAGAGATTTGCAGGACAGAGGCTGCCCGCTGAAGTAAAGCGTGGGCAGCCTCTGTTAGGTTTGGGGCATCAAAATTTTCGGCGGCAAAGCTCGGGCTGCTGTGCAGCACCAGCACCGGCGCAGCCGGCAGCGATCGCTTGCTGCTCTCGAGGCTAATCCAGCTCAGGAGCGGATCCTGGGGCAGGGCGATCGCCTGCCAATCAAGATTTTCGAGCGTTGGGTGGGGCCGGTAGCCTGCCATGACGGTCATGCAGGGGTCAAAGGTGACCGCTTCTAGCGCTGCTAGGGACTCTCCAGGAATTTGGGGCACAGGGGCTAGCAAATCCAGGGCTTGGGCCGCCGGAATTGCCAAAACCAAGATCTTGGCCAGGACAGGATCGGGGGCTTGGACGTCGGGGGTAGGAGGTGCGAAGGTGAGGTGCCACTGACCAGCTGGGGTCGGCGCGATCGCGCTCACGCGGTGTTCGCGGTGCAGCGTCAGGCCCGTCGCCAGAAACTTAGCGACAGAGTTGATGCCCAGGGCGGCGACGTAGCGGGGATGGCGATCGCGCGACGGACGAAGCTGGCCATCGGGACCGAGCTCCTGCACGTGGTCGGTCCAGGGATGAATCAAGCCGCGATCGCGCAGCAGCGAAAGCAAAGCCGTCAGATCGCCCTCGGGGGAATCCTCGAAGTAGCGCAGCCCGTGATCGGCCCAGGTGCCCTGGGCGCGCCGCGTGGCCATCCGTCCACCCACGCCCCGAGATTTGTCAAAAACCACCACGTCATAGCCTGCCTGATGGAGCTGCTGGGCACAGGTCAGCCCAGCCATACCGGCTCCTACGATCGCAATTTCAATCAAGCTGCACTCCGTCTGCATACCCAGGACTTGGTAGGGGCCTGCGGCCCGCGAAAGCGGCGAGGCTTTCTTGGGAACGAGGCACGGGGCCAGCTTTTTGAGCCATGCTGACCTCTCCAGGCCTCGATGCTAGCAGCTTGGGGACTTGGGGCGCTAGACGCGAGGGACTGGTCGGCTGCCGATAGAATAGCTACAGCGATCGCCCTTTGTGAGACTGTCAGAAGTTTTAGCAGGCGATCGCCGCAAGATCTTGGCAAGCCAGTGGTTTGGAGGCAAACGCCGTGGACGAACTCAGAACAGGGCTGGAGTTGGCAACCACCGAGGAGTTGGTTCAGCTGACAGACGTTTTATTTCGTCCCAAGTTTAATCCGCTGGACTATGTCCAGACGCCCAACCCCGTTGACCTCCAAAGCCAGTCTCGTCAAGCCTGGATCGATCGCCTAGAGCAGCGCTTTCGGTTTTTGGCGGCCGACGGCGTGACAGTGCTCCAGGGACGCACCCAGCGGGTCACGTACCGGCAGGCCCTGGTTCAGGTGTGCCGCTACCTAAAGCTGCCCTACTCAGCGTCCCTTTCGACCGTTGACCTGGAGGCAGAGGTGTTTTTGCATTTGCTGGGCCGAGCGTGGCGGCAGCTGCCCGCCCAGGAGCGCAGCGTGCTGAATGCGGCCCTCCAGCGATCGCTCACCCAGGCAGAGCTCGCTCAGCAGCTGCCGCGATCGCTCCAGCGAGACCCCATGGGGCTGCTGATCAAGGGGGGCAGCGCGATCGCCGTTAGTTCTTTGATTCAGCCGTTCCTGCTACAGCAGCTGGCGCGCCAGTTTGCGATTCATTTTGCGAGCTACCAGATGGCCAAGCAGGCGATCGTCCAGGGCGGTGCGGCCGCCGCCGCCCAGTTCCAGGGCTACGTCGCGATGCACATGGCCAAGCGCGGCATGGCCCTGAGCGTGGCGCGCTATTCGGCAGCGCGCAGCGTGTTTACGGTTTTGGGTCCTGCGCTGTGGGCGTGGTTCTTGGCGGATCTGGGCTGGCGGGCGATCGCCACCAACTACAGCCGCATCATTCCCACCGTGTTTGCCCTGGCTCAGATTCGTCTGACCCGCGCAGAATTCCTGGGCGCAGTTTGATTCTGTGGATAGAGGGTCTAGAATTGCGGCACTGATGGCTCCGGCGTCTCTGATGCGCCAACGCCGTCACTGGCTGCTCCCTCTCACGGATCAACGTCTCCGGTGAACGCTCTCTCTTTGACCAAATCCCCTCTGATCCAGCGCCATTCAGACCCGAGCCTCAACTTGGCCTGGGCAACGGCGCAAGTTGGCCTGTTTGTGTTCTTCTTGTGGCCTGCGCCGGGAGGCGTCCTGCTGGGATTTTCCCTGCTGGCCACGTGGTGGCGCCATTTGGGCAGGATTGTGCGCCAGCCGATGATGTGGGGCTGGCTGGGCCTGGGCCTCTGGCTGGCCCTGACCTGCATCACGGCCTATCGCCCGGTGGACGCGTGGCTAGGTCTGGCCAATTTTTTGCCGTTTTTCATCTTCTTTGCCACCTACAGTCGCCTGCTCCAGACCGCGGCTCAGCTGCGGCATCTGGCCTGGATTTTGGCGGCGGGGGGCGTGGTGGTGGTGGCTCTGGGCCTGGGGCAGCTGGTGGGCCTGTCCACCTCGGAGACGATGACCCAAATTCTCGGCTGGCGACTGCATGCGGGGGGCAACCCGGTCACGCGAGCGGCGTCGGTGTTTATGTACGCCAATATCCTGGCGGCCTATTTGCTGGTGCTGATCAGTCTGTGTGTGGGGCTGCTGATCGATGAGCGGCGGCGCGGCGGACACCGAGGACGCCAGATTTTTCTGGGGGTGCTGCTGTTTTTTGGCGTGGTCACACTGCTGCTGACCAGCTCTCGCAATGCCTGGGCGATCGCCCTTTTGGAGGCGATCGTCTTCTCGGTGTACTGCGGCTGGCGCTGGGTCGTAGGAGTGGTGGGGGCCATCGGCGGCGCGGTGGGTTTAGCGGCCTTTGGGCCTTTGCCGCTGCGCACGTGGCTGCGCTGGATTGTGCCGGTGTTCGTGTGGGGTCGCCTGACGGACCAGTCTTTTCCCAATCGCCCGTCGGCGACGCTGCGCAGCACTCAGTGGCTGTTTGCGCGCCAGCTGACGGCGGAGCGGCCCTGGCTGGGCTGGGGCCTGCGAAATTTCACGCCGCTGTACGAGGCCAAAACTGGGTTTTGGCTGGGGCATCCCCACAATTTGCTGCTGATGCTGAGCGCTGAGACAGGCATTCCGGCAACGCTGGCGTTTTGCGCTCTGGTGGCGTGGCCCTTGGCCCAGGTGGGCCGCTATCTACTGGCCCCGGAGCACTGGCTGTCGAATCTGGACGGGGGCGATCGCGCGGTGCTGTTCGCCTACGGCGTGGGCTTTGGGGCGATCGCCCTGTTCAACTTGCTGGATGTCACCCTGTTTGACCTGCGGATGAATCTGGTGGGCTGGCTGCTGCTGGCCTGCCTCAATGGCTTGGTTTTGCGACAGCGGGCGATCGCCAGGGATTCTCTGGAGACCCCAGGCTCGTTAAAATAGCAAGAGATTTTTGCCAGGGCATTTCTCCCGGCCAGCGCCAATCGTCAGGGACCGAAAATGTCGGATCAGAGAATGTCGGATCAGCAGTACGCGCCCCCCAACCACTACGCCCTGCTCGGGCTCCATCCGTCGGCTTCCGTGCGGGATATTCGCCAGGCCTACCGCGACTTGAGCAAGCAGTATCACCCAGACACAACCTTGCTGCCGCCAGCGATCGCCACTGCCAAGTTTCAGCAGCTCAACGAAGCCTACGCAACCCTCAGTAACCCCGATCGCCGAACCACCTATGACCAGAAAATCGGCTACTCCCGGGTTCCCGTGATACAGGTGCCCCCAGCCTACAACCGCCCAGCCACTCCGCAGCGCTACGCCTCCTCCTCGGCCTACCTCGATCCCACTGACCGGCCCCTCTCCCCCGGCGAAATCTTTGCCCTGTTTTTGATGGGCCTGACGATCTTGGGCTGCCTGATTTTGGCGATCGCCATCGGATTTGCTCGGGGCGATGCCGCCTTCGAGCCCCTCCAGGCCGAGCAGCCCCGCGAAGGTCTCCAGCAGTCCTCCGCGGCGATCGCCGAGCCCCCGCTTTGGTCCTCGGCCAGCCCCGCCCCGCCCCTCACCCCCTAGGCCCAAGGGACACGCTCCAGCGCTCCAGCGCTCAAAAACGCCAAAGTTCAAGAATTCAACCATTCAAGGGCGATCGCCCTGACGCATCCCGACCCCTTCACCCCATCATCACCATGACCCTGCCTTCCGCCGACACCCCCCTCTACAACCATCCCCTGCCCCACATCGAGCAGTGGCTCCGCGATCAAGGCTGCGAACAGGATCGAACCGATCTCCACTGCTGGCACATCCAGCAAGCCGCCTGGAGCGCCGAGATTTGCCTCGACATCGATCAGATCGCCGTCCGCTACCTCAAAGCAGGCGAAAGCGGCGAAGACATTCAGCGCGCCTTCAAATACTCCCTCAACCGCCAGGACATCGAAGCGGCTATCTTTTCCGGTCCCTAGACCTTGCCAAAGCGACGCTCCCGCTGCTGGTACGCCAGCAAGGCGCGTCGCAGCTCATCACGATTGAAATCCGGCCACAGCGTCTCCGTGATGTAAATCTCGGAATAGGCGACCTGCCACAGCAGAAAATTACTGATGCGCATCTCGCCACTCGTGCGAATCAGCAGATCCGGGTCGCAGATGCTAGCAGTGTACAAGTGGCGCTCAAACACCGACTCATCAATCTCATCGGGGCTCAAGGCCCCTTGCTGCACCTGATGGGCGATCGTCCGGCAGGCCTGGAGAATCTCCTGGCGACCGCCATAGTTCGTCGCCACCGTAAACTGCATCCCGCGATTGTTGCTCGTCGCATTCATCGACTGCTCCATCGCCGCTTGCAGCGACGCCGGCAGCGCACTGAGATTCCCCATCAGCTTCAGGCGAATGTCCCGCTCCATCATCTCCGGCAGCTCTCGGCGCAGAAACTGCTCGATGAGCGTCATGATCAGCATCACCTCTTGCTGCGGGCGGTTCCAGTTCTCCGTCGAGAACGCATACACCGTCAGCGCCTGAATGCCCCAGTCATCACAGCAGCGCACCGCTTCTCGCAGAGAGTCTACCCCCCGAGGATGCCCCATGATCCGCGGCAGGCCGCGCCGTTTCGCCCAGCGTCCATTGCCATCCATGATGACAGCGACGTGTCTCGGCAGGCGATCGCGCTTCAAATCAGCAGGTAACTCTTTCAAGACAGTCGGCTTTGTAGTCATTGTTTCTCCCGAGAAGCTGAAGAAGGAAGACGGAGTATGCGCGAAACGAGGGCCCAGCCCTGAGCACCAATCTGACGACCTAAACTCCGCAAATCAGTGGCCACTGCCTCACGATCTACAGACGGAGAAAAGCGAGTCTCCAGCAATTCCTTCAGTTTACTGCTCGTCAAAGGGCGGTTCAGCGTGCCTCGCTCCGCTAGCGAAATAGACCCAGTCTCTTCGGATACAACCACACAAATACAGTTTTCGACCCGCTCTGTAATCCCCATTGCGGCACGGTGCCGAGTACCCAGTCGCCGAGACGCCGTGCGGTCCGAAATCGGCAAAATCACGCTCGCCGCCACAATCCGCGATCCCCGAATCAACACTGCCCCATCGTGCAGCAGGGTCGTCGTCTGAAACAGCGTTTGCAGCAGCTCCTTAGAAACATCGGCATTGAGCTTGACCCCCGGCACCGAAAAATCGCGCTCATCAATCGGGCGATCGGTCTCCAAGATCAACAAAGCCCCAGTTCGATTTTGCGAGAGCTCTTTGACCGCGTCCACGATCTCATCGATCACGCTATCGGCCTTGGGCATCGTTTCCCGAGACGGCTGAAACAGCTGCAAGATTTCCCCTCGCCCTAGCTGCTCTAGAAACCGCCGGAACTCCGACTGCAAAATTACCGCCATTGCCACTGCCGAACCAACGACCAAATTGGTCAGCACAAAGCTGAGCAGCATCAGCCCCAAGCGACTACTGAGCGCCGCCGCCAGCATCAGCACCAAAAAGCCTCGCACCATCCAGAGCGTTCTTCGTTCGCCAATGATGACTAGAACAAAGTACGTCAGAAGCAGAACGAGGCCCACATCTACGAGAAACCCAAGACTAGCGATAGAAAACAGCCAAGGGGGCAACTGGATCGAAAAAAATAGCAAGGGGTGAGTCCAGGAAGGGTCTATCAGCCATTGCTTCATATATCCCATTGGAACTGGATCAACCTTGCACTTTGACGAGGGACTTATCCAGCAGGTATCGCTTGGGGCGGCTGGCGCAACCGACAAGGCGATACCCGCTGCGGAAGACAGCCCTGGAGAAGATTGCAGCTAGGCGAAGAGCGGTAATGGCTCTAGGCAACCTCTCAACCAGGCTCGATCTACGGCACCAAGCGATCGGGTAGACAGTCTTGACGGAGGAGATCTTCGTAGGTTTCTCGCTGCACAATGAGATTTGCTTCGCCATCACAGACCAAGACTGCGGCAGGCCGGGGCACGCGGTTGTAGTTCGACGCCATGCTGTAATTGTAGGCACCTGTGGCATTGACGACGAGGATGTCTCCAGCCTCTGCGGGCGGTAGCGAGGCCGCCTTGATGAGGATATCGCCAGATTCGCAGTGCTTACCGGCGACGGTGACCGTTTCGCTCAGGGGGGCGGACATGCGGTTAGCGATCAGGGCGCGGTAGAGCGACTGATAGGTGATGGGGCGGGGGTTGTCGGACATACCGCCATCGACAGAAAGGTAGGTACGAATGCCGGGAATTTCTTTTTGGCTGCCGACGGTGTAGGCGGTGACGCAGGTGGAGCCAATGAGCGATCGCCCGGGTTCGCACAGCAGCTTGGGAAGCGATCGCTGGCTTTGCTGGCAGGCCTTCGCCACCGCATCAGCCACGACCTTCACCCACGCCTCGATGCTAGGGGGATCATCGCTCTCGGTGTAGCGGATCCCCAGACCACCGCCAATATTGAGCTCTTTTACCTCGATGCCGTAGGTCGCAGCCAACTCCAGCCACTGCACCATGACGCTCCCCAAATCCTCGTGGGGCTGCAGCTCAAAAATCTGAGAGCCGATGTGGGCATGGAGGCCAACGCAGTTGAGGGAAGACTGCTGGCTCACAAACGCAAACACCTCGGGCAGCTGGTCTGGATCAAAGCCAAATTTGCTGTCGAGGTGTCCTGTGCGAATGTACTCGTGGGTGTGGCACTCGATGCCCGGCGTCAGCCGCAGCATCACCCGGGCCGGTGCGTATTGCGCGCCCTCATTTCCCAGCCACTGCGTGAGCAGCCGCAGCTCATGCCAGTTGTCTACGACGATGGTGCAGCCTGCATCGGCCGCGAGTCGCAGCTCTTCGAGGGATTTGTTGTTGCCGTGGAGATAGAGTTTGGTCGAGCTCACCCCTGCCTTGAGCGCAGTCAGCAGCTCACCGCCCGAGACGACGTCCACTCCCAGCCCTTCGCTGGCCACAATGGCGCAGATCGCCAGGCAGTTCCAGGCCTTGGAGGCGTAGAGAACCTGGGACTCTCCGGGGTAGTGGCGGGCAAAGCCGTCGCGATATTGCTGGCAAGCGGTGCGCAGGGAGTGCTCATCCACAATATAAAGAGGAGAGCCAAACTTTTTGACTAGGTCAGGCACGTCGCAGCCGCCGATCTCCAGGCTGTCTTGATCGTTGACGCGGGCGGTCAGCGGCAGCAGAAACTGGTTGGGCGATCGCCCCGCCAACTCTGTAGGCGCGACCTCGGGCAAATAATGGCGAGCGGTGGCAGTTGCCACGGCAGGGGGAGTCGAAACCATCGTGTCCTTATCTATAGATTTGGGTGAGGGTGCAAGGCAGGAGCGGGGTCATGGGTCAGAACCACTAGGCTCGGAGCCCCGAGCTAGCATCTTTGGGTTGACGTCGGTTTTCGATGGCGACTGCACGGGTCTGACGGCCCACAGACATCCCGTTACCCAGTGTACAATTGGAGGCTGTGCAACCTCAGCCCTTCCAACCTTCATCTTGTGAATTTCATCGCGCTGCGATCGCTGACCCCTGACCTCCTGCCAGCGGTGCTTGATCTAGACCAACAGTGTCTTGGGGGCCTGTGGAATGCAGACGGCTATCAGCGCGAAATTGACAGTCCCAACAGCGATATTTGGGTCTTGGTGCCCGAGCCCGTTCAGGGGAGCGATCGCCCGCCAGTCCTGGCCCTCGGCTGCCTATGGGCTATCTTAGAAGAAGCCCACATTACCTTGCTGGCCGTCAACCCCAGCTATCAAGAACAAGGTTTAGGGCAAGGAATGCTCTATGCTCTGCTAAAATCAGCCTGGCACCGCAGACTGGAGCGAGCCACGCTGGAGGTGAGGGTTTCCAACCAGGCCGCCATCGCGCTTTATCAGAAATTTGGCTTCAAAGAAGCGGGCCGCCGTCGCGGCTACTACCAAGCGACGGGTGAGGATGCGCTTATTCTCTGGCGGGGTGGTTTACATCATCCCGAGTTTTCTCAGATTTTAGCGAACTGGGACCAGAGCGTGCGTCACCGCCTTACCCAACATCAATGGGAACTGCGACTACCAGAGCCCTTTCCCAAGCCCCAAAGCGTCAGCGACTTGTCATCGCCCTTGACTGGCCCATGATGTAATCGCCTTTTCGTTGCTGTCCTTCTCACCCTGACCGCCCATCCAAAGGGCGGCAATCCTCCCCTCTCTGGCGTCCCACCGGCAACCGGTGGGTCAATTTCCCTGTGTTAGAATCAGCGTACCGGCACGCAGCAGGTGATGGGAATTACGCCATGTTTGAACGCTTCACAGAAAAAGCCATTAAAGTGATCATGTTGGCTCAGGAGGAAGCTCGCCGCCTGGGACACAACTTTGTGGGTACAGAACAGATCCTCTTGGGTCTGATTGGAGAAGGGACCGGCGTCGCCGCCAAAGTGCTGAAATCCATGGGGGTCAACCTCAAGGATGCTCGCATTGAAGTTGAAAAGATTATCGGTCGGGGCTCTGGCTTCGTTGCCGTTGAGATCCCGTTTACGCCTCGAGCGAAGCGCGTTTTGGAACTCTCGCTCGAAGAGGCCCGCCAGCTTGGCCACAACTACATCGGCACTGAACACCTGCTCTTGGGTCTGATCCGCGAAGGAGAGGGCGTTGCAGCTCGCGTTTTGGAAAACCTGGGCGTTGACCTGTCGAAGGTGCGCACTCAGGTAATCCGGATGCTGGGTGAGACGGCCGAAGTCTCGACGGGTGGCTCCCAAGGCCGGACCAAGACGCCAACGCTGGATGAGTTTGGCTCAAATCTGACGCAGATGGCTGCGGAGGGCAAGCTCGATCCGGTGGTGGGCCGCCAAAAAGAAATTGAGCGGGTGATCCAGATTTTGGGTCGCCGCACCAAGAACAACCCGGTCTTGATCGGGGAGCCAGGGGTCGGTAAGACGGCGATTGCCGAAGGGCTAGCCCAGCGCATCGCCAACGCCGACGTGCCCGACATCCTCGAAGACAAGCGGGTTGTCACCCTCGATATCGGTCTGCTGGTGGCAGGCACCAAGTACCGAGGCGAGTTTGAAGAGCGCCTCAAGAAGATCATGGACGAGATCCGCTCGGCCGGAAACGTCATCCTGGTCATCGACGAGGTGCACACCCTGATCGGCGCGGGTGCCGCAGAGGGCGCGATCGACGCGGCCAATATCCTCAAGCCAGCTCTGGCTCGGGGTGAACTGCAGTGCATCGGCGCGACGACCCTCGACGAGTACCGCAAGCACATCGAGCGAGACGCCGCTCTAGAGCGACGCTTCCAGCCGGTGATGGTGGGTGAGCCTTCGGTGCAGGAGACCATCGAGATTCTCCATGGCCTGCGCGATCGCTATGAGCAGCACCACAAGCTGAAGATCAGCGATGAAGCGCTAGAAGCAGCCGCCAAGCTGTCTGATCGCTACATCTCCGATCGCTACCTGCCCGACAAGGCGATCGACTTGATCGACGAGGCGGGCTCTCGGGTTCGCCTGATCAACTCCCAGCTGCCACCGGCCGCCAAGGAGCTCGATCGCGAACTGCGCCAAGTCCTCAAGGAGAAGGACGAAGCGGTCCGCTCCCAGGACTTTGACCGGGCCGGCGAACTGCGCGATCGCGAGATGGAAATCAAAGCTGAAATCCGCTCGATCGCCCAGAACCGCAAGAACGAAGGCGGCACCACCGAGGACAGCCCCTTCGTGACCGAAGAGGACATCGCCCAAATCGTGGCCTCTTGGACCGGCGTCCCCGTGAACAAACTCACCGAGTCCGAGTCCGAGAAGCTGCTGCACATGGAGGACACCCTCCACAATCGCCTAATCGGCCAAGACGAAGCCGTCAAAGCGGTCTCGCGCGCCATTCGCCGCGCTCGAGTGGGCCTCAAAAACCCCAACCGCCCCATTGCCAGCTTCATCTTCTCGGGTCCGACCGGCGTTGGTAAGACCGAGCTCACCAAGGCTCTGGCGTCCTACTTCTTCGGCTCCGAAGATGCCATGATCCGCCTTGACATGTCGGAGTACATGGAGCGCCACACCGTCTCCAAGCTCATCGGTTCGCCTCCGGGCTACGTGGGCTACAACGAAGGCGGTCAGCTCACCGAAGCCGTCCGTCGTCGGCCCTACACCGTTGTGCTGTTCGACGAGATCGAGAAGGCGCACCCCGACGTCTTCAACATGCTGCTGCAAATCCTGGAAGATGGTCGCCTGACCGACGCCAAGGGTCGCACGGTGGACTTCAAGAACACGCTGCTGATCATGACCTCCAACATCGGTTCGAAGGTCATCGAGAAGGGCGGCGGCGGCCTCGGCTTCGAGTTTGCAGAAGACCAAGCCGACTCCCAGTACAACCGGATCCGATCGCTGGTGAACGAAGAGCTGAAGCAGTACTTCCGCCCTGAGTTCCTCAACCGGGTTGACGAGATCATCGTCTTCCGCCAGCTCAAGAAGGACGAGGTCAAGGAAATCGCCGACATCATGCTGCACGAAGTCTTTGGTCGCCTCGGCGAGCAGGGCATCGTTCTGGAAGTCACCGAGCGCTTCAAGGATCGCCTAGTGGAAGAAGGTTACAACCCGAGCTACGGAGCCCGTCCCCTGCGTCGCGCTATCATGCGACTGCTCGAGGACTCTCTGGCAGAGGAAATCCTCTCGGGCCGCATTCAGGAAGGCGACACCGCCGTCGTGGATGTGGATGAGGAAGGACAGGTGAAGGTTCTGCCCGGCGAGAAGCGCGAACTGCTGTCGCCCGCGGTTGAATAACCGTCTCTTTCCCTAAGTACCTGCTGAACTAATTTAGGTTGGCTGTAGAGGGCCTCGCTCTCTACAGCTTTTTTGTTGGGGGCGATCGCCCCCTAGAGGCACCAGGGAACACTAGACCATAGCCGGGACGGTGCGATCGCCCCACCCTTCACGCAGCGCAAGCGCCAGGCGAACCCCATGAGTGACCTTTTCAAAGGATTTGAGCAGCTCCTCGAAATTGCCAAACTTCTAGAAGAAAAAGCTGAAAAAGGCGAACTAAAAACCGATATTCAAATCAATTCTCGTCCGCTGAGCAGCATTCCCCGCCAGGGCAACATTCCCAGCGGCATGGGGACCAGCCGAATTCGCCAAAATCCGCCCGCACCGACGTCTTCAGATCCAGACGTCATCGTCACCCCACCGCCCAAGGACGCCTCCGCCGCGTCGAGCCCCGGCGAGGACTCAGAACCGGGCGATCGCTCCCTCAGCGAAATCGGCGGCCTCGGCCCCGTCCTGCAAGAGCTGCGGGAGCTGGTCGAAATTCCCCTCAAGCGGCCAGACCTGCTGCAGCGCCTAGGACTGGAGCCCACGCGGGGCGTCCTGCTGGTCGGCCCGCCGGGCACCGGCAAGACCCTGACGGCCCGCGCTCTGGCCCACAGTCTGGAGGTGAGCTACATCGCCATTGTCGGGCCGGAGATCATGGGCAAATACTACGGCGAGGCCGAAGGACGGCTGCGCAGCCTCTTTGAAAAAGCTGCCAAATCTGCGCCCTGCCTGGTTTTCATTGACGAGATTGACAGCTTAGCGCCCGATCGCAGCAAGGTGGAAGGGGAGGTGGAAAAGCGCCTGGTGGCGCAGCTGCTGGGGCTCATGGACGGCTTCGCGGCCCAAGATGGCGTGATCGTGCTGGCGGCCACCAATCGCCCCGATCACCTGGACCCGGCCCTGCGGCGACCGGGACGCTTCGATCGCGAAATTCACTTTTCCATTCCCGATCGCGACGGACGCCTGGACATTTTGCGCATCCTCACACGGGCGATGCCCTGCGACGAAAGCGTCGATCTGGGGGCGATCGCCGACCTCGCCGTCGGTTTTGTCGGTGCTGACCTCAAGGCCCTGACCCAAAAAGCCGCCTACAGCGCCCTGCGCCGCCAGGTTCCCTCCCTGAGCGCTCCCATTCCAGAGGTGATGACCTTGGGGCAAGGAGACTTTTTGCAGGCGATTCGGGAGGTGCGGCCCTCTGTCCTGCGCTCCGTCGCCGTTGAGTCTCCGAACCTCACCTGGGCGGAAATCGGCGGCCTAGAGGAGGTCAAACAGACGCTCCAAGAGTCCGTTGAAGGCGCGCTGCTCTATCCAGACCTGTACGCCCGCGCGGGGGCCAAAGCGCCCCGCGGCATCCTGCTGTGGGGTCCGCCGGGGACCGGCAAAACCCTCCTAGCCAAGGCGATCGCCTCCCAAGCGCGCGCCAACTTCATCGCCGTCAATGGCCCCGAACTGCTGAGCCGCTGGGTTGGTGAAGCCGAGCAGGCCGTGCGTGAACTTTTTGCCAAAGCGAGACAGGCCGCCCCCTGCGTGGTCTTCGTCGATGAGCTCGATACCCTCGCCCCCGCCCGAGGCAGCAACTTGGGAGATTCGGGGGTGAGCGATCGCGTGGTGGGACAGCTGCTGACCGAGCTCGACGGGCTCCACGGCTGCCCCAATGTCCTGCTGGTGGGAGCCACAAACCGGCCCGACGCCCTTGATCCGGCGCTTTTGCGAGCGGGGCGCCTGGATCTGCAAATCATGGTCGACCTGCCCGACCTCGCCAGCCGCCAAGCCATCCTGGAAGTTCACAACTGCGATCGCCCCCTAGACGGCGTCGCCCTCGACCACTGGGCCGCCCAAACCGAGGGCTGGAATGGCGCTGACCTGGCGCTTTTGAGCAATCAGGCGGCCCTCGAAGCCATCCGTCAGCACCGCACCCAGGGCCTCAGCGACCCCAGCAGTCTGCGAATTCAGCAGCAGCACTTTGAGAGCGCCTACCATGTGCTGCTGCTGCAAAAGCGCTAGCCTGCTTGCAACCTTGGGCCTGCGCACCTTTCGACAAGCAGGCCCGAGATTCGAGGCCACTTTCGGGATCCCGCATACGCTAGGTTTGGGCTGGCGGACACGCAAAAAACGCCTTGTCCATGCGCAAGGGATAGGTATCCGTCTGGAAGCCGTCCCGAATCGCCTGCTGGGCCAGCGATCGCGCCTCCGCTAAGGTTTTGTCGGTGCCGATGACCAGCGCAGAATACTGATTGTCAGGCTTGGGCCCGCACACCTGGAGCCCGGGATAGCGCTGCTGTAGCAGAGCGCGATCGCCGATGTGCGCCTGAACTCGCTCAAGCTCTGCCTGCACATCACTCTTTTCCTTGGAAGAACCCGCCACCACAAAATAGCGATCGCGGCTCAGGGTCGAGTCGATGGCTGAAGCCACCAAGGCCGCATTTCCAGGGGCGCTCGGGCTTTCTGCCTGTTGGCGAATCGTTGCGCTTATGCGCTTGAGCTCATCGGCGATCGACAGTTCAGCCTTGGACTGCACCTGCGGCAGCAGCGTCCCTGAGATTTGCTTCTCAATGTCCGTCACAATACGATCGCGATCGCGCAGAATGTCATTTGTCACTTGCTGACTAATCATCGGCAGCTGCGCCTTGACTTCTCCGGCCACGAGCTCCGCCGCCCCCAAGGAAGCAACCTTATCTCGAATTTCTTGCTTGATGCTATTGAGCTCTGCCAATCCAAATAGCGTTAGCACCGCGACCGCCACCCCAACCCACTGCATCATCTTGTTGCGAGCATCCTCGAAGATTCGATAGGCTTGCAGCTCACCAATATTCTCTAGATTTTGAATTTGATTTTCGATTTCTCGACTTTTATCTTCCAGGCGAGCGAGCTTTATTTGCAGTGTATGAAGATCGGGAGTCCCGCTCTCGGACTCCGCAGTTTCCATGTGATCCACAGCTTGCTGAAGCTGGACACGCTCAGCCTTGAGATCGGCCAGCTGAGACTTTAGGCCACCGATGGAAGAAGATTCAGCATCTTCAGTTTTTGGAGTCATTTTCGTTTCTCCAAAACGATGCTTCCATCATGGCAATCACAGCCTAAGACGTCTGTTTTTTCGCCGATTTCTCAAACAGTTTTAATGAGCTGAAATATTACAACTTGAGCATTTTTCAAAAGAGAAAATCGCCTTGTTTGAGCTCATGAGAATTGCTCAGAATTCTTTAAATCAATCATTCAGAGAATGATGCTTTTGCTTACATTTTTTAGATCAATCTTTTTGAGAATTACAGATGAATGTGATATTCGAGAGAATCTAAGATTTGGCCACTGAGGTTCATTACCTGAGATTCTCGGTAAATTTCTCCGCCCAAGCTCTCCGCGATTTTTCGGCTAGGAAGATTGCGCCGATCAACGGAATAAACAATGTATTCAGCGTCTAAGTTTTCGGCAATCCAGTCTTTTAGAGCGTGAATGGTTTCGCGGCCAACGCCCAAGCCTTGAGCAGACCTTTTGAGCCAGATTCCCAGCTCAGGATGAGACGTATGAATATCGTGAATGCCGGTCATACCGAGGAAACTTTGATCGCTTTTTTGGCGAATCACTAGGGTCAGATCGTAGCCTTGGTGGCGTCCCTGGACGGCCTGACGAATAAAGTGCTGGGTTTCCTCTAGGCGATCGGGCGCCTTGGGATAGAGGTAGCGGGCGATGTCGGGCGTGAAGGCAGCAAAAATTTCCGACGCATCGGTTAGGGTGACCGGGCGCAGATCCAGGCGGGGCGTTTCGAGCTGGAAGGTGTCCCAGTCCATCACATTAGGGGTAGGGGCCTAGGGGCGGGCCAGCAGCGGCGCGGCCTGAAGCAGCTGCTGGGTGTAGGGGTGGCGAGGCTGGGTGAAGAGCTGCTCGGTGGGGCCGATTTCGACGATCTGGCCGGCCTGCATGACGGCGATGCGATCGCAGAAGAAGCGCGCAACCCACAGATCGTGGGTGATGAAGAGGTAGGTGAGGTGAAACTCGTCCTTGAGCTCTCGCATCAGGTCGAGCACCTGGGTTTGGACGGTGGCGTCCAGCATGCTGACCGGCTCATCGCAAATCAGGAGCTGGGGCCGGGTAATCAGCGCGCGGGCGATCGCCACTCGCTGCTGCTGGCCGCCCGACAGCTCCGACGGATAGCGGTTATAAAAGTCTTCGGCGGGCGTGAGGCCGACGCGCTCGAGCATCTGCTCTGCCTGGGCCTTGGCTCCCGCTGGGTTGGCCAGCTTGTGGATGCGCAGGGGGTCTGCGATGCTCTGGCCCACGGTCATCATGGGATTGAGGCAGGCGTGGGGATCCTGGAACACCATCTGCATCTGGCGGCGCTGCTGGCGCAGGGCCGCCGGGGACAGCGTGGTGAGATCCTGACCGAGGAATTCGACCCGGCCAGCGGTGGGCCGGATGAGTTGCAGCACGGTGCGCGACAGGGTGGATTTGCCGCAGCCCGATTCGCCCACCAGTCCCAGGGTTTCGCCGGGATAGAGATCCAAGTCAATGCCGTCTACCGCTCGGATCACTCGGTCGGATTTGGCGAAGAGTCGCTCTAGGAAGGTAGCTTCGAGGGTGTAGTGCTGCTGAAGCTGGGAAAGGCGCAGCAGCGGGGCCTGATCCGGGGGCGGGGCAGAGTCTGCCGGGACGCGGGAGGCCACCGCCTGGAGGTGCAGCGCGGCTTCGAGGAGCGATCGCGTGTAGGGGTGCTGGGGCTGCTGGATAATTTGCTCGGTTGGCCCCATTTCGACCATTTCGCCGCCGTACATCACCGCGATGCGATCGCAGTATTCGCCGATCATGGCCAGATCGTGGGAAATCAGCACCAGGGCCATTTGGCGATCGGCGCACAGGCGCGTCAGCTCCTGGAGGATCTGGGCCGAGACGGTGACGTCCAGACTGGTGGTGGGCTCGTCGGCCACAATCAGCTTGGGGTTGAGCAGCAGGGCCAGGGCGATCGCCACCCGCTGGCGCATGCCGCCGCTGAACTCGTGGGGATACTGGGACCAGCGATCGGCGGGGATCTTGACTGCCTCCAGGGTGGCGATCGCCAGCTCCTTGGCGGCCTTGCGGGAGAGATTTGGCTGGTGGGCCTGCACCGTCTCCAGGCAGTGATCCCCGATGGTCATCAGCGGATCGAGGCGCGTCATTGGGTCCTGAAACACCAGCGCCACCGCCTCTCCCCGAAAGAGCCGCAAATCCGTCGGCCCAAAGTCCAGCACCGATCGCCCTTCAAAGCGGATTTGCCCCTCGACGCGGCTGCCGTCCGGCAATAGACGCATCACCGCCCGCCCCAGGGTCGACTTGCCGCAGCCCGATTCGCCCACCAAGCCCAGGCGCTCCCCCGGCCGCAGGCTCAGGGACACCCCCTTCACCGCCCATTCGTCGCCCATGCCGCCGCGCCCCCCGTAGGGATAGGCAACCTTCACGTTTTCTAGGGTCAGCAGTGCATCGCTCATGATCGCGTCGAGGTCCCGTGGGTAATCAGTCGTGGGCAGGTCTAGCCTTGGGGGCGATCGCGCTGGGTGAGCGCATCCGCCTGGGGCTTGTCAAAGCGGCGCATCAGGTAAGCCACGCCAAAATCGCCGTAGGGATGACCTTCGAGGGCCTCAGCCAACGCAAAAATTTGGGCAGCCAGCTCCGGTCCCAGCTTGTCAATGGTGGCCTGCTGCTCTTTTTCAAACAGCTCATTTTCGCGCACTCGGGCCTGCCAGTCGCTGGAGAAAAGCTGCTCAATGGTGGCGTGCAGCCCTAGCTGCTCTAGCACGCCCCACTCGCCGCGATCGCACCAAATCCCGCCGCAGTTGGGGCAGCGCTCAACATAAAAAGGCGTCTTGACTCCCACCCGGGCGCGGGCCAGGTAGTGGCGACACTCGGGACACAGCGCCGCCTTCATGTCGTAGGGCGACTGCACAAAGTCCACGTCCAGACGGGGCGAGAGGGTCTCAGGAGAGATGGGCCGCGCCTGCTGGCGAAACTGCCACGAAGAGTAGTTCTCCGACGGAATCCACGTCCCCTTGCAGTCCGGGCACCCGTGGACCGGCAAATCTTGGGACAAGACTTCATCGACCAGTTCCGTTTTGCGATCCTTCGGGCACAGCACAGGTCCAACCTCCCTCACAACGAAAGCAATATTGCTGCACTTGGGCAGTGTATGGGCGATCGCCTTGGGCCAAGGCCGATCGCGCTAGGGTTATTTTCCCGTGATCTGACGCTGGCTCCGCAGGATTGCCGGATCTCACATCTTCTGTCATTGATCAGCATACGGCAGAGCACCGCAAAAACGCCCTAGGACGCGGGTCGCTCGGCCTCCACTAGCACCTGGCAGTAGCCCGCCAGCTTCTCCAGGCGATCGCCCAGTTGCTTTTGGCGCTGCTGCTGAGTCGCACTCTGGCGCGCCGCCTGGAGAAACATCCCATCCATCGCCAGCAGTCGCAGCTCCTTTTGCATCTCCGTGCGCACCGCCTGCACCCGAGGGGCGATCGCCCCGTCCAGCTCCGCCAGATCCAGCGGCCCCACCTGCTCTTGGAAAAACTGCTGCACCTGCAACAGCTGCGCCCGGAGAGCTGGCCCATCCCTCTCAGGCCCTTGGACAATCGTCCGGCAGGCAGTCAACAAGTCTTGCCATTGCTGATAGCGATCGCGATGGGACGGCGGCAGCCAAAAATCACCCATCGCTATCCTCCCTAGACCACACAAAAACTTTTGTACTATTTCGAATCATTTCGCTTTTTGCCGCAAAATTTGGCCTTTTCAACAAGCGTTGCAGCGCGATCCCAAAGAGTCGCTAAAGAAACTCATGGATTCACAAAGTCGTGATTTTCTCTCAAAAATCATCAGGATTT
Organism: Geitlerinema sp. PCC 7407; assembly: GCF_000317045.1. Taxonomy (NCBI): domain Bacteria; kingdom Bacillati; phylum Cyanobacteriota; class Cyanophyceae; order Geitlerinematales; family Geitlerinemataceae; genus Geitlerinema; species Geitlerinema sp. PCC 7407. Next base: position 613,155 of record NC_019703.1, on the reverse strand, counting down.
CTAGCAGTCTCTACCACAAAGGCGCGATCGCCTCCTGAGCCCCCTAGGCCAGTCAAGAGCTTGTCTATTATGATGAATAGAACTAGGGTTTATAAACGTCTTGTTCGCGCCAGTTTCGCGCCCCAGACAAGACCTCGCCCCAAGCTTAAATCCACTCTGCACAGTCCTCCTCGTCGTTTAGAACGACTGACAGAGCGGTCTTTTTATCGCTAATTGATTGCAGTTATCTGCTTTTCAGCAGATCATCCCTTGCAATCTAGCATTTGCATTCTGTATTCTCGAATACATTTTCCCTTATAAAAAACCAGCCAAATATCTTCTTAAGCCGACGCCACCTTACCTCCCGCCGATTGTATGAACGTAGCAACGCTGACCTCTCCAACCGACTTCATCCTTCCAGACTGGCTGAATGAGTGTATGGTGCAGGTTCCGCAACCTGACGCGAGTTCGACTGACGCTGAAACGGACAAAGACGAAAAAGAATCGAGCGGGCCTAGCCTGATTTGTCGAGCCTTTTGCTTTGCCTACGAGCTGCACGAAGGTCAGTTTCGCGCCTCCGGAGAACCCTACATCGCGCACCCCGTAGCCGTGGCTGGGCTGCTGCGGGACCTCGGCGGCAGTCCGGCCATGATCGCGGCGGGCTTTTTGCACGACGTGGTTGAAGACACCGACGTCACCGCCGACGAGATCGAAGAGCGCTTTGGCCCCGAAGTGCGGCAGATGGTCGAGGGCGTCACCAAACTGTCGAAATTCAACTTTTCTAGCAAGACCGAGCGTCAAGCCGAAAACTTCCGGCGGATGTTTTTGGCGATGGCCAAAGATATTCGCGTGATCGTGGTGAAGCTGGCCGATCGCCTGCACAACATGCGCACCCTGGAGCACCTGCCCGACGTCAAGCGGCGGCGGATTGCCATGGAGACGCGGGAGATCTTCGCGCCCCTCGCCAACCGCCTGGGGATCGGCCGGGTGAAGTGGGAGCTCGAAGACCTGGCGTTTAAATATCTAGAGCCCGACGCCTATCGGCAAATGCAGTCTCTGGTGTCGGAAAAGCGGGGCAGCCGCGAAGACCGGATCGCTCAGGTGACCGACGTTTTGCGCGATCGCATGGCGCAGTCTGGCATTCGCTGCGTCGACATCAGCGGCCGGCCCAAACACCTCTACAGCATCTACCAGAAGATGCAGCGGCAGCACAAAGAATTCCACGAGATCTTTGATATCGCCGCCATCCGCATCATCGTCGAGAGCAACGAGGAGTGCTACCGCGCCCTCGCCATCGTCCACGACGCTTTCAAGCCGATCCCGGGCCGCTTCAAGGACTACATCGGCCTGCCCAAACCCAACCGCTATCAGTCGCTGCACACCGTGGTGGTGGGCAACATGGGCCGCCCCCTAGAGGTGCAGATCCGCACCCTCGAAATGCACCAGATCGCTGAGTACGGGATCGCCGCCCACTGGAAATACAAGGAGTCGGGCCACAGCAGCTCTAAGTTCACCGCTTCCGACGAGAAATTTACCTGGCTGCGGCAGCTGCTGGAGTGGCAAAACGACCTCAAGGACGCCCAGGAATACCTCGACAACATCAAAGACAATCTCTTTGATGATGATGTGTACGTCTTCACGCCCCAGGGAGACGTGGTCGCCCTAGCGCGGGGAGCCACTTCGGTGGACTTTGCCTATCGGATTCACACCGAGGTCGGCAACCGGTGCGCGGGGGCGCGGGTGGATGGCCGGATGGTCACCCTCGACACGCCGCTCAAGAACGGCGACATCGTGGAGATCATTACCCAAAAGAACTCTCACCCGAGCCTCGACTGGCTGAACTTCACGGTCACGTCGGGCGCACGCAACCGCATTCGGCAGTGGTACAAGCGATCGCACCATGACGAGAACGTCGCTCGGGGCCGATCGATGCTGGAAAAAGAGCTGGGCAAGAACGGCCTAGAAGCCTTGCTGAAGTCCGAGCCCATGGCCGCTGTTGCCCATCGGTGCAACTATCACACCGTCGAGGATCTGCTGGCGGCCCTCGGCTACGGCGAGGTGACGCTGAACCTGGTAGTCAACCGGATTCGCGACGCGGTCAAAGCCACGCAGACCATCGAGGTAGCCAGTCACGACGCCGACACGCTGCCTTTGCCGACCAGCCACCGCAACCTCAAAGAGGTGCCCGCCAGCAACCCCAACCACTCTCCGATCATTGGGGTGGAAGGACTGCTGTACCACTTGGCAGGCTGCTGCAACCCCGTGCCGGGGGAGGCCATCTTGGGGGTGGTCACGATGAGCAGTCGCGGCATCTCGATCCACCGCCAGGGCTGCCACAACGTGGAGAATATTCCGGGCGATCGCCTGGTGCCGGTGAGCTGGAACAACAGCGATCCCGCGCGATCGCGTCCCCAGACCTATCCGGTCAATATTCAAATCGAGGTGATCGACCGGGTCGGCGTCCTCAAGGACATCCTCTCGCGCCTCACCGACAACAACATCAACGTGCGCAACGCCCAGGTCAAAACCTTCCCCGATCAGACAGCGGTCATCGATCTGTGCATCGATATCCGCGACCACACCCAGCTCGAGCGCACCTTCACCCAGGTCCGCAAGATGAGCGACGTGCTGAATATGCGGCGGATCAGCCAAGCAGAAGACTGTTAAAAATCGGCTGTTTGCCTTCAGGTTGCTTTTCCCTATCACCCTCGGGCGGCGAGTCCTCGCTGGACTTCGCCGCCTTTTTCGTGGGCTTCTGAGCAATTTTTGGCGCAGCGCTGACTTTTGGCGCGTTCAGGGCGCTATTTCATAGAGGCCTTGAGCTCGCGATCGATGCGCTTGATGTGGTTTACAAACCAGTCGAGGAGATGCTCATTAACTTTCATGGCCAGGGGCAAGCTAGCGCCTTTGGCATTGAACTCGGCCTTGATTTCTCGGAAAGTGGCCGAAAATTTGGCGTGGGCCTCTTTGTTTTGGCAGGCAACTGGGCAGCTGTGTTTTTGCATGCAATTCTCTTCAAAGCCGAAGTGCTGCCACACATATAAGTCGAGAAACTGAATGATTTTTTGAATTTCTTCTTTGCCTCGATTGGTGTTCATCGCATCCACCAAAGCATTCATTTGCTCAATCAGTTGCTGATGCTGGCGATCGATTTCAGGAACACCAATTTTGAGCGTGTCATTCCACATTACGAGGGGCATAGAAAGTCAAAGCCAGAAAGTTATGTTCAGCATTCCCTCTAAGGAGAAGGCGATCGCATTTTGGGAAGCTTACTGACAAAACTTATTAGATAGGGATGGCGAGAACTGAGGTTCAGATGAATTTCAGTATATTTTTGAGCCGATTTTAAGTATGAACAACCGGAAATAAAACAACTCAAAGATTGTTTTAATCGCTTCAAAGACAATACTTTAATTTAGAATTAAGCCAAATAAAAAGAGCTTGGCTCATTCGTCCAAGCTCTTGAAACTTGATATTTGTCCAGCAAGCTTGACTGACGTTTTCACTCCGGGAGACTGTATCCGGAGTTGTCAGGGTGCTATCGTCCCCAGCTCCAGAGCCGCCGCCATTGCGATCGGTCTTCTCGATTGCCTTGAGTTCAGTATGGGCGATCGCCCCTTGCAAATCTTCCGCTAGGTGACGGAGGTTTTCTAGGCCGAGCGGATCAAAAGCGCAAAGAGACCTAGGCGATCAAAAGCAGCTTTGGGACGTCGCTTTCTGCAATCGCTCAAAGGCTGTTTCGTCGAGCTGGAGCCGTCTAGAAAGCCCCCTTCAGGCTGCAACATACTGTCATGTCTTGGCCGCGACTTTGGTGATAGCTTTAAAGCACAGGCAGAGAGTCAACGCTTCATCTAGACCTCTGATTCCTGGAAAGTTCGTGGAAAATTGCGCGATTTTGCGAGATTTAGCCACGGGCGATCGCCAGCGCCTTGACGGCGAGGTTTGCGCCACCGTTACGGCGATTTCTTGTCCCCCTGAACGCTGGGAGGGGAGGATGATGCCCCCAACTTTTGCTTGGTTGTTTCTGATGGCCTTGATCAGTGCTTGGCTGTGTCAAATTGCCACCGACGACATTGACACAACCTTGGCAGGAGCGATCGCGGTGATGTCCTTTTTCTTGGGCCTCGCCTTTTCGCCCTGGAGCCTGCAACTGCTGATTTTCGTGCTGCTGCTGTTCCTCGATCGCCTGTATTGGTGGGGCGATCGCGCTGCCTCAGAAACCATCAAATCTCGAAATTAAAGCCCCGCTCCCGGAGCGCTAGATAGGCCTGCTCATCAAACTGGTAGAGCCGCGCTGCCCGGTGGGGCACATTGGCCTGGGTCTCATCTAGCTCGGTGAGGAGACCCATTTTAAGAATCTTTTTGCGGAAATTTCGTTTGTCCAAAAGCTGGCCCAGGATGGTTTCGTAGAGCTTCTGGAGCTGGGAGAGGGTGAACTTTTGGGGCAATAGCTCGAAGCCGATGGGCTCGTAGCGCACCTTGCCTTTGAGGCGGGCGATCGCCCGCTGGACGATCTCGGCATGGTCGAAGGCCAGGGGCGGCAGAGCATCCATGGGGAACCAGGCGGCATCGCTGGCATCGGTTGCGGCCTGCACGGGATGCTCGGCCAGGTTGACCAGGGCGTAGTAGGCCACCGACACAACGCGATCGCGCGGGTCCCGCCCCGGCGCCCCAAAGGTGTAGAGCTGCTCCAGAAACACATCGGTCATCCCAGTTTCCTCTTGCAGCTCTCGCTGGGCCGCCTCATCTAGGGACTCCTGAAGATGCACAAATCCACCCGGCAGCGCCCACTGTCCCTGAAACGGGGGCAAGCTGCGGCGAATCAGCATGACCTTGAGGGTGGTCTGGTCATCGAGGCCAAAGATCACGCAGTCCACAGTCAGGGCGGGGCGGGGGTACTCGTAGGTGTAGGGCATGGCGACCAAAAAAGCGCTGGGTAAGGGCTGCGCCTCGCAAGGGGGCGGCGGGGAAGTCAAAACTCCCCCAGACCCGGGGTTGATGATACCGCTGGATGGCTCAGAACAGAGGGAGTGCTGCCGGTAGGGTGAGGAATCTTTGGGCAAGATTGACATATTGTATTTTTGACACTATGCTTGGTGTACAAGATACACAATACGGCCATGGAAGACCAGTTTGAGATGGCGGCGGGCTCGGTGATCGGTACGGAGCATCTGCGAACCGGCAAGAACAACCAAGACGCCTTCTACAGCCTGCGCCAGCCGATGGTCACCGTGGCGGTGGTGTGTGACGGGTGCGGCAGCAGCGCCCACAGCGAAGTGGGGGCCAAGCTCGGAGCGCGCTGGATCGCCGAGGCGATCGCCCAGCGCCTCGATGCAGGTCAAGACCTGTCAGAACCGTTTTGGTGGGGGGTGCAGCGAAGCGTACTCGCTCAGCTGCGGGCCTTGGTGGAGCGCTTTGGCGGCGATCGCCCCCAGGTGGTCCAGGACTATCTGCTGTTCACCGTGGTGGGCGCGGTGGTCACGCCGACGGAGACCCAGGTTTTTGGGCTGGGGGACGGGGCGATCGCCGTGAATGGCCACCTGCAACACCTAGGCCCCTTTCCCAACAATGCGCCGCCCTATCTGGCCTATGGCCTCTTGGTGCCAGACACCGCGCGATCGCCCATTCTCGATCTGCAAATTCACCATTCCCTGGCCACCCAGGACGTGCAGTCAATTTTGATTGGCACAGACGGCCTAGAGGACTTTTGCCGAGCAGCAGACCAGCCCGGACCGGACCCCAGCACACCCCTCGGTCCCCTGAGCCAGTTTTGGCAAGACGATCGCTACTTTCGCAATCCCGATGCGGTGCGGCGGCAGCTCACCCGGCTCAACCACCAGCGCACGATCGCGAACTGGCAGGCGCAGCAGCTCACCAAATTCGGCGGCCTGCTGCGAGATGACACCACTTTGATAGTTCTCCGCAAACGATCGCCCTCGACATGAGGGAGGAGGCAACCATGCCCCGCTTATCCAATTCGCAGGTCCACTATGCCGTGGTGGTGGAGCCCGAGATGTTTTGTGATCACTGCGGCCACGGGCTCGACGCCGAAAGCCGCTACTGCTCCCACTGCGGCCACGCCGTGACCCCGGAAACCCGCCCGGAGAAGAGCTCCCGCCTAGATCCCGCGACGCTCTTGGCAGCGATCGCCCTTGGCCTGCTGCTCTTGATGGCGCTGACCGGCCCCGAGGCGTTTTCTCCCGAACCTGCTCCGATTTCTGCTCCCTTGGTGCCCTAGGAGACTGCCATGTTAGGCGCGATCGCCGGTGACGTGATTGGCTCGGTGTACGAGCGGCAAAACTGCAAGCGCAAAGACTTTCCGCTGTTTCGGCAGGGCAGCCGGTTCACCGATGACACGGTGCTCACCGTGGCCACGGCCGAAGCCTTGCTCCAGGGCGCTGACTACGCCGACACCTACAAGCGCTACTTTCGGCGCTATCCCCTGGCGGGCTTCGGCAAAAGCTTTACGCTGTGGGCTGGCCTCAACCGCTCCGAGCCTTACCAGAGCTGGGGCAACGGCTCCGCTATGCGCGTCAGCCCCGTCGCCTTGGCGGGGGAGGACCTGGAGACCGTGCTGGCTCTGGCAGAGCAAAGCGCCGCCGTCACCCACAACCACCCTGAGGGGATCAAGGGGGCGCAGGCCACGGCCGCCGCGATCTTTTTGGCGCGGCGGAGTGAATCCAAAACCGCGATTCAGGACTACCTCGAGACCACCTTTGGCTATGACCTGAGCCAGTCCCTCGACGACCTGCGTCCCCACTACCGCTTTGATGTGTCCTGCCAGGGCTCGGTGCCCCAGGCGATTCGGGCGTTTCTAGAATCGACGGACTTCGAGGACGCGATCCGCAACGCCATTTCTCTGGGCGGCGACAGCGACACGATCGCCTGCATCGCCGGAGGCATTGCCGAGGCGTTCTATGGCGGGGTGCCAGAGGCGATCGCCCAGGAAGTGCTGGCGCGGCTGGATGCGCCCCTGCGCAGCGTGACCGAGGCTTTTGGAGCGCGCTACGGAGGCCAAGCCCGATGAAGGTCTATGTCCAGGGCCGCCGCCACACCCTCAAGGCAACGGATGCGATCGCCAAAGGTGGGGAAGCCGACATCTTTGCCCTGGGGCCAAACCGGGTCCTGAAGCGATTCAAAGACCCCCAGCATCCAGACTACGCCCGCCAGCCCCACGCCCAGCAGGCCGCCCGCGATCGCCTGCACCTGCACCAGCAAAAGCTGCCCGCCTTCCCCAAAAATCTGCCGGCCCGCGTGGTGGCTCCCGAGGCGATCGCCACTGACGGCCAGGGCACCATCGTCGGCTACACCATGCCTCGCCTGGACCCGGCGACGGTGCTGCTCAAATACGGCGATCGCAGCTTTCGGCAGGCGGTGCCCACGGCGGAGGTCATCGAGGTCTTTCGGGATCTCCACGGGACCGTGACCCAGCTCCACCAAGCAGGGGTCGTGATCGGCGATTTCAATGACCTGAACGTGCTGGTCCAGGGCAGCGCCGCCTACCTGATCGACGCGGATTCTTTCCAGTACGGCAGCTTTCCCTGTCAGGTGTTTACGGCCCGGTTTCTGGACCCGCAGCTGGGCGATCCCCAGGCCGGTCGATTTCAGCTAGCCAAGCCCTACACGCCCTTCTCGGACTGGTACGCCTTTGCGGTGATGCTGATGCAGAGTCTGCTGTTTGTGGATCCCTACGGCGGCGTCTACAAACCCAGGGCTTCGAGCCCCAAAATTCCGCCTAGCGCGCGGCCTCTGCACCGGATCACCGTCTTTCACCCCGAGGTCCGCTATCCCAAGCCCGCCCTGCCCTACGGTGTGCTATCCGACGACCTGCTGCACTACTTCCAGGCGGTGTTTGCAGGCGATCGCCGGGAGGTCTTTCCGCGATCGCTCCTCGACGGGCTGCGCTGGACCACCTGCACCCGGTGCGGCACCGAGCACGCTCGCTCCTGCTGTCCTCGCTGCACCCCGGCCCAGACCGCCCCGGCACTGCCCACCCCAGCGGCTCAGACCGCCCGCAGCGTCAGCGTGAGCGACGTATTTGAAAGTGGAGGCGTGATCCTGTGCGCCGCCGTGCAGCAGGGGCGGCTGCGCTGGCTGGTCCACGAGCAGGGAGAGTTTCGGCGAGAGGACGGCAGCGTGGCGTTTCGGGGGGCGCTCGATCCCCAGACTCGCTTTGGGGTCCAGGGGGACGCCACGCTGGTGGCGCGGGCGGGCCAGTGGCTGAAGCTGCGGCCCGGACACTCCCCCGATCGTCTGACGGTGGAGGCCGCCGACGGCAATGCCCAGCATCGCTACTGGGCTCACCAGGGCCAGCTGTGGCGAGACGGAGACCTCGGGCCGGTGTACCTCGGCGACGTGCTGGCGGGCCAGACCCAGTTCTGGGTGGGCGATCGCTTTGGGATGGGCTTTTATCGGGCGGGACACCTGAGCGTGGCCTTTGTCTTCGATGCCCAGCGCCCTGGGATCAACGATCGCGTGGCGCTCCCGCCGATGGGCGGCCAGCTGATCGACGCCACCTGCACCTTCAGTGAGCAGCGGGCCTGGCTCTTTCTGACGAGTCAGGACCAGGGTCAGCGAGTCCATCGCTGCTGCGTGATCCGGGCAGATGGCACCGTCGAGGCCACCGCCACGGCCATCGCAGGGGACGATCACTGGCTGGCGCGGCTCGGCCTCGAGCGATCGCTCCCAAATGCCTGCCCCGCCTGCGCTGTCGGCGCGTTCCTGCTGGCCGCCACTGACGACGGGATTGTGCGCATCGACCTCCAGGCAGGCCAGCTCGTGCACACCCACACCTTCACCGAGACGGAGCCCTTCGTGAACGCCAGTTGTCACCTGCTGCCCGCACCCCAGGGCCTCTACAGCGTGTCCGCTCACCGGATTCGTCGCCTCACCCTGGGCTAGGCCCCGGCGCGACGCTCTCCCCTATTCACCCTTTGCCATTTTTGAGGATCTCCCCATGACCCAAAGCGTTTCTCATTCCTTACCCCTGCCGCCCCACTTCGAGGCGGGCCGGGTCGGCCAGGTGTGGCGCGTACCCTACCAAGCGCGGGCCGAGCAGGCCAGGGCCTGGGCCAAGCAGCACGCGATCGCCCCCGCCGCCAAGGACAAAACCCGCCTGTGCCTGATGGCCATCGATGTGCAAAATACCTTCTGCATTCCGGACTTCGAGCTGTTTGTGGGCGGGCGATCGGGCCAGGGAGCCGTCCAGGACAATGTGCGCCTGTGCGAGTTTATCTACCGCAATTTGGGCCTGATCACCGAAATCGCACCCACCATGGACACCCACACGGTGATGCAGATTTTTCACAGCCAGTTTTGGGTGAACGACGCGGGGGACAATCCGCCGCCCATGACGACCATCTCGCTGGCACAGGTGCAGCAGGGCCACTGGAAGGTCAACCCGGCGATCGCCCACAGCCTCGCCAAAGGCAACTACCTGCTGCTACAAAGCTACGCCCTGCACTACGTCCAGACCCTCAGCCAGGACGGCAAGTATCCCCTGACCATTTGGCCCTACCACTCCATGCTGGGGGGCATTGGCCACGCCCTGGTCTCGGCGGTGGAGGAGGCCTGCTTTTTCCACAACATCGCGCGCCACAGCCAAACCAACTTCGAGATCAAGGGCGGCAACCCGCTGACCGAAAACTACTCGGTGCTGCGGCCCGAGGTGCTCGACGGCCCAGACGGTCGACCGATCGCCCAGAAAAACACCCGCTTTATCCAAAAGCTGCTGGAGTTTGACGCGGTGATCATCGCCGGTCAGGCCAAGAGCCACTGCGTCGCCTGGACCATTGCGGACTTGCTGAGCGAAATCCAGGCCCAGGACCCGGCCCTAGCAAAGAAGGTGTATCTGCTGGAGGACTGCACCTCGGCGGTGGTGGTGCCGGGGGTAGTGGACTTCACCGATCAGGCCGATGCAGCGTTCCAGCGCTTCGCGGATGCGGGGATGCACCTGGTGCGATCGACCGAGGCGATCGCCCACTGGCCCGATCTTTCGCTGTGACGCAGGCTTGTGGTTCGCCGATTCCCGCGATCGCCCTCTCAAGCTTTTTCGACCTTTCCTGAGCTTTCTCAAGTTCTCTCAATCTTTTCTGAGATTGTCTAAGCCTTTTTGCGCCTTTTTAGGAGTTCCATCATGAGCCAAGGCACCAACCTGAACGAGCTATTCCAGAGCGCCCAAGCCGAGGGCCTGTTGTCCAGTGCCTCCTTTCAGGCGCTGAATGTGGCGGACATCGGCACCCAGATCCAGGCGGGCCTGGGGATCGCCATTGACGACGTGACCGCCAGCGAAGTCGTCCTGGTCACCCTGATGCCCGATGACTCCGGCTCCATCCGCTTTTCGGGCAACACCGCCACGGTGAGCGCTGGCCACAACACCGTCCTCGACGCTCTCAGCCACTCCCAGCAGCAGCAAAACCTGCTCGTCCACACCCGCTACTTGAATGGGCAGGTGCTGTTTCCCTACTGCCCCGTCGCCCAGGCCACTCGTATGGACAGCAGCAACTACAACCCCAACCTGGGAACGCCCCTCTATGACCAAACCGTGGTGCTGCTCGGCACGGTGCTGGCCAAAGCGCAGGAGTTTGCCGATAACGGGGTGCCGGTGCGGACCGTCACGCTGATTATTTCCGATGGGGGCGACGAGCACTCCCATCGGGCCAGCGCCGACACGGTGCGATCGCTGGTGACGGACATGCTGCGGGCCGAGACTCACATTGTGGCGGCCATGGGCATCGACGACGGCAGCACGGATTTTCGGCAGGTGTTCCGAGACATGGGCATCCGGGATGAGTGGATCTTGACGCCGGGTAACAGCCGCAAAGAAATCCACCAGGCGTTTCAGCTTTTCTCGCAGTCAGCGGTGCGGGCCAGCCAGAGCGGCAATTCCTTTAATTCCCTGGGCGGCTTTGGCTCGCCCTAGCCTCGCCAAGTCAAAGAGGCGATCGCCCGACAGAATCTGTCGGGCGATCGCTTACAAATTTTGTTCTAAGCCAAACTTTTTAGAAGATTGATCGCCCAGTAAATTTCTTAAGGAATTCCATTAGTCACTTTTGGGCTTGATGCATCGCAGACAAAGCCTTCTCTCAACCTGAAACAAAAACTGCATCGATTACTCTTAATCTTTATCTTCTCCAGTAATCACCTTCATCCCTATCCTCATTATCGTCATCATCATCTTCTCTGTATGGGATTACTGGAGTGACCGAGACTGAGACTGAGGCGTCATCTTGAAAACCTAAAGCCTTTGGATAAACCCTCTCAACAGTTGCTGAACAAAGAGGTAGTTCGTCGTCAATTTCAAGTGTTTTGACGCCAAAGCGTTGTGATGTGACTGTGACTACTGTTTTCCCAGAAGAAACTCTTAGAGTTACCCTGTCTGGAGGAAGAGCAATATCTGTAAAAGCCCAAAATGACTCAATCATTGGGAGCTACCCTCTACAGTGCTTTATCCAGCGTTATGGATATAGTGCTTATGTTATTTTATAGTACAAATGATCGCAAATTTTCTTTAGTCGGCTTTAGACTGAACTCACAAGTTAAAGCGTGGGAAGTTCTGAAGCAGCTCTACTACTTCAAAATTTCATTAGGTCATCGGAAGCAAGAATTAATTGATGGCTCCCTTCAGGTGCATATTGCTTCGACATCCCCTGATTACTTCGCTGTATAGATGAAGCAATTAGGGGAACTTAGTAAAAACAAGAACCCAGACCTCTCCCTCACGACGGCAGCACTCGATGGAATTTCACGCTTGGCTGAAACGGTTTTCTTTGATTTTGCTGGGCCTTGTGGCGCTGGTGGCGGCCCTCTTTTTGGGCAGCTTGCGCGACGGCGGCCTGTCCTCCCAGGCCTCCGTGCCTGACCCCCACGAGCTGATGCACAGCGTCCCGGCCAGCGACACCCCGATCCAGTGGGAAGAAGTCGAGACGAGCCCGCAGTTTGCCCAGAGCGCGCCGCCCGTGGAGGCGATCGCCCCGAGCACCTATCAGCCGCCCATCGTCGCGGCCCCGGCCCACCCCACCAACTACGGCGATCGCTTTACCCACGACGCCCAGGGCAATCCCCTCACCCATGCAATGATCGTCGTGCTCCACGAAACGGTGTACTCCGCCGAGAGCGCCATTCGCTTCTTCCAGACGCCCCACTACAAGGACGAAGAGCAGGCCAGCTACCACACCCTGATTCGCCAAGACGGCACCGTCATTTACCTGGTCCCGCCCGAAAAGCGAGCCTTTGGGGCCGGAAATTCGGTCTTTATGGGGCCAAACGGGCCAGAAACGCTGAAAACCAAGGCCGAGCTGCCCCCTTCGGTGAATAACTTCGCCTACCACGTCGCCCTGGAGACGCCCCGAGACGGCTGGAACAACAACCGTCGCCACAGCGGCTACAGCGCCCAGCAGTACCAGTCCCTTGCGTGGCTGCTAGCCCAGACCAACGTCCCCGAAAACCGCATTACTACCCATCAGGCCGTGGACCAATCCGGCAGTCGCCTCGACCCCAGGAGCTTTGATCAGGTGCAGTTCTTGGCGATGCTGCGGGGCTACGAGCGGCCTGCCCAGGCCAACCTGGCACCAGCAGGCGATCGCGTCACCCAGGCTTCGTGACAGCCATCACGGACCACCCTCCCGAATGTCACACCGTGTCGGGCCTTACAGTCACCGAGGTTTTTCGTAGAAATACGGATACTAAGGATGTAGAGGATTCTAGGTGCTGGCAATGGACGTTGAACTTTCTTCCCAAACAACGCTAGAGCAGTTGGTTGCGAATATTTTGGAAGCTCGACGCATCACCCGCCGAGACCAGCAGCGGCTGATGGCGCTGTTTGGCCAAAACAACCTGAACAGCCAAGAACAAGGCCTGATCAACCACCTGTACGAAACCCTGCGTCGCGGCCTGCTGCGCGTGGTTGATTAATCTACGGTGAGTGAGCGCGGCAGTAGCCCGCACCTTGGCGATCGCAGGCCCCTTTTTCCCGAGTCGCCTGCCAGGAGCGTCAGCCGCGATCGCACGGAGATCTGGCGATCGATCGACACTGCCACCCATGTTTTTACGATTCTCTACAAGTTTGTTGAGACAGATAAATAAATCAAGGGGAGCGATCGCCCGCTGCGCTGGAGGTCCTCGGAGCCGTGAGCTATGATTCCTAGCAAGCTGGGACAACTCAAACCCTTGCAGTGATTGACAAAAGAGGTACCGACGAGTGGCACACCCTTGTGAGCTAGAACGCGTTTCCGAAGACCTTCGGACCCTTCTGTCCGAGGAAGCCTCCAAGCCCTCAGCCGACAAGCGGGACGCTGTGGCAGGCCTGATGAACTCCGAGCGCTTTGTCGCCTCCTACGAGGCCTGCGTTTGGTGGGATGGCTGCTATTACTGCCAAGACGCCAAAGGCGATTGGTACTGCATTCGGTGCGGATTCTTCTAAAACCGATGCTTTGCAGTTCTGATTTTTTGGGCGAGGTGCGCTGCGATAGCCTTGCAAACCAAAGTCTCCCACCATTGGGGGGCTTTGGTTTTTTGGGGCCTTGAGCGCTCACTCAGCCAAGCCAGCCGATCGTTTAATCATTTTTATTAATAGTTTTTATAAGCTTTAAGAATCAATCGGTCATCAGTTTTTTTGTAACGGTAGGTAACGAAAACTCGAGCGATCGCTTCTGGGAGCGGCTCTGGCTTTTGCGAGTTTCCACGGACCGGGCCAGCAGGGTGGTAGCGGGCGAAATCCGTGTGCCAGACTAGGGCGGAATCTACTGCTCAGCAGTCTTGAGGATCTTCCGAGGAGACCAACAGGCTGCTGACTTCCTGGCTCACGACTGTTTCGTTCTCTAGTCGCAAAGTTGCCTATGAAGCGGCGTCATTTTCTCCAGGTGGGAGGTGGTCTGCTGGCCTCGCTGGGCTGGAATGCCCTGGCGGTCCAGCACCAGAGCGATCGCTACGGTCGCGCGATCGCCCAGAGCACTCCCCGCAAGCTCGCCCTGCTCGTGGGCATCAACGAATATCCCGAGAGCAGCCTTTTTTCGCCACTCTACGGCTGCGTCACCGATGCCGATCTCCAGCGACAGCTGCTGATTCACCGGTTTGGCTTCAATCCCAAGGACATCGTCACCCTCACCGACGCCCAGGCAACCCGCGACGGCATCCTGACCGCCTTTGAGGAGCACCTGATCCAGCAGGCCAAGCCGGGAGACGTGGTGGTGTTTCACTTCTCGGGCCACGGCTCCCAGGTCTCCGACCCCGATCGCGACTTTCCCGACGGCCTCAACAGCACCCTCGTCCCCGTTGATAGCCGCCTGCCCGCCAACTTCCCCCGGGAGGGCGGCGCCGTTCAGGACCTCATGGGCCACACGCTCTATCTGCTGATGAGCGCCCTGCAAACCGAGAACGTCACCGCCATCCTTGATAGCTGCCACTCCGGCGGCGGCAAGCGCGGCAATGTGATCGTGCGATCGCGCGCTGGGGGCAGCGTCCTCGAGCCCAGCCCTGAGGAGCTGGCCTACCAAGACCAGTGGCGATCGCGCCTGGGCCTGAGCCCCGACGAGCTGATCGCCCAGCGCCGCAAAGGCATCGCCAAAGGCATGGTCATCACCTCCACCCGCCGAGACCAGCTGGCCGCAGACACCCCCTTCAGCGACTTCTACGCGGGGGCCTTCACCTACACCATGACCCAGTACCTGTGGCAGCAGGCCGGGGCCGAGCCCTTCGTCAGCGCGATTCCCAACATCGCCCGCGCCACGACGCGCGACTCCTTCAGCGGCCAAGAGCCCGAGTACGAAGCCAAGGCAGGCAGCAATAACGAGCAAAAACCCTTTTATTTCGTCCCAAATCAAAAGCCCCCCGCCGAAGCCGTGATCACCAAGGTGGAAGGATCCCAGGCGGAGCTGTGGCTCGGGGGCCTCGACCCGAATAGCCTGGAAGCCTTCGGAGAATCGGGGGTTCTGAGCGTGGTCGATGCCCAGGGCAACGAGCAGGGACTGGTGGAGCTCCAGGGCCGCGAAGGCCTGGTGGGTCGGGGGCGACTGCTCCAAGCCAAGGTCCAGCCCGGCGCCCTGCTGCGCGAGCGCAGCCGCGGCGTCCCGACCGACTTGGTGCTGCGGGTCGGCCTCGATCCGTCCCTGGGAGACGACGCCTCCGCCGCCCAACAAGCCCTGGAGCGCGTCTCGCGGGTGCAGGTACGGCCGCTCCAGCAAGGGGAGGTGGACTACCTGCTGGGCCGAGTCACTGAGGCCGCGCGGCAAAACTGGCAAGGCGCTGGAAAGCCAGCGATCGGGAGCGTGGGCCTGTTTTCCCAGGCGCTGGAGCCGGTGCCCGGTTCCTTTGGCGGTGCGGGGGAGGGGGTCGAAGCAGCGGTCCAGCGGCTCCAGGCCAAGCTGCGATCGCTCCTGGCGGCGCGCATCGTCCGCACCACCCTCAACACCAGCACCTCTCGGCTCCAGGTCAGCGTCAGCCTCAGCCCCGAGGGCAGCGACTCCCAGCTCCTGGCAGAGGTCTTTCCGACCCGCAGCGCGCCTCGCCGCCGCAGCGCCAGCCCCAGTACTGGCCTGCCCCGGCTGGCTGTGGGCACCCCGGTCCAGTTTCGCATCGAGAACCGCGAAAGCCGCGACCTCTATTTCAGCGTGCTGGTGATCGACCCGACGGGCGATATGGCGGTGATTTTTCCCAATCAGTGGACGGCCAGCGATGAGGTGATGCAGGTCAAGGCGGGCCAAAGCATCCTGATCCCGGACGCGGGCCGCGACAGCTTCCGGCTGGTCACCCAGGAGCCCAAAGGCGTCTCGGAGGCGCTGATCATCGCGAGCAGCTCGCCCCTGCGGCAGGCCCTGAGCGCGCTGCGGGACGTGGCGACCCGGGGCGGCCAGAGCCGCGGGCCAGTGGCGCCGGAGGATCCAGCGACCGTGATGGGCAGCCTCCTAGCTGACCTAGGGGGCGGATCGCGCAGCAGCGGCGGCCCGCGATCGCCGGGTGGCCAGCTCGACACGGCCCAGCTGGCGGCGATGGCGATCGCCTTTGAGGTGGTCTAGGGCCGCAGTTTCAACACCATCCTAGGGAGGCAGGTATGGTTTCACGTTGGTTGGCGGGGGCGGCGGCGATCGCCCTAGGACTGGGCAGCGTCAGCCACTGGAGCCCAGGGCAGGCGGCCCCCGCTCCCGTAACCCGAGAGATCACTAGCCAGACCTTCTTGGACCGGGGCTTTGTGAAGTTTCAGGCGGGCCAGTACGCGGAGGCGATCGCCGACTGGCAAACGGCCCTTGAGATGGCCCAGGCCGAGGGCGATCGCCCGGCCCAGTTTCAGGCCCTGGCCGAAATGGGGTTTGGGTACCTGATGCTCCAGGACTACGAGCGATCGGCCCAGTCCTCCGAGGACGCCTTGGCCATCGCCCGCGAGCTCCAGCAGCCCGAGGCGATCGCCAGCACGCTGAATAACCTGGGGCCGGCCTACTACGAGCTGGGGCGCTTTGAGGCGGCGATCGCGGGGTACCAAGAAGCCCTGGCGATCGCCCAAACGCTCGATTCGGACGCGATTCGGGGCCGCTCCCTGGGCAACCTCGCCAACGCCTACCAGGCCACCGGACGCCATCGCGAGGCGATCGCCGCCTACCGGCAGCGCCTCACCCTGGCCCAAGCCGCCCAGGATTCTTCGCGCCAGATCCTGACCTGGGTGGCGATCGCCCGCAGCCACAACGCCCTCGGAGAGGTGGAGGCCGCCGCCCAGGCCTACCGCCAGGGCCTCGCGATCGCGGAAAGTGTGCCCAGTCCCTCGGAGGTGAGCAACCTGCTAGAAGGACTCGGGGCGCTTTACTTTCAGCATCGGCGCTTTCGGGAGGCGATCGCCGTTTATGAGGAGCTCAGCCAGCACGGCCAAGCTCACCAAGACCTCGGCAGCCAGTGGTCCGGCCTGGTGAACCTGGGCAGCAACTACCTGGAGCTGAGCGACTACCCGACCGCCCTGGGCTACGCCGAGCAGGGCCTCGCGATCGCCCAGAGCGCCCAAAACCCCGAGTGGCAGGGCTTCAGCCTGTCGCTGCTGGGCAGCCTGTACAGCGCTCGCGGCGAGGTTGAGCAGTCCTTGAGCGCTCAGCAGCAGGCCGTGGCGCTGGCCCGCCAAACCCAAAACGCGCCGGAGCTGGTCAGCCGCCTCAACCGCCTCAGCATCAGCCATCAGATGCTCGGCCAGCTCGGTCAGGCCAAGCCCCCCCTGGAAGAAGCCCTCACCCTCGCTCGCCAGAGCCAAAACCGCCAGCAAGAAGGCCAAACCCTGGGAAATCTGGGCCTGCTGTACCTCAGCTCGGGTCTCTACGCCGACGCTCTGGAGGCCGAAAATCAGTTTTTGACGATCGGGCGGGAGACGGGCGACCGGGTTGCCGAGAGCAACGCCCTCAACAACCTAGCCCTGATTTACCTGGAGCTGGGCAAGGACACCCTGGCCGTCGAGCTGTTGGACCAGCGCCTGGGGATCGTGCGGGAGATCGGCGATCGCGTGGGCGAGAGCCAGACCCTGGGCAACCTCGGTAACGCCTACCAAAACCTGGAGGACAGCGCCAAAGCCATCGACTATCAGCAGCAGCGCCTCGCCATTGTCGAGGCCATCGGCGATCGCCGGGGCCAGGTCGAAACCCTGGCCAACCTGGGAATTGTTTACTTTGAGCAGGGGGATCTGGACCGGGCCGAAGCCACCTGGCAAGCGGCCCTGCCCCTGGCTCGGGCCACCGGCTACCGCGAAGCCGAGGGGGTGCTCATCGACAACCTAGGCAACCTGTACCGCCAGCGCAGCGACCATTCGCGGGCGATCGCCGCTCACCAGAGCGCCCTGGAGATCAGCCGCGCCACCCAGAACCGCGGCAACGAAGCCGCCGCCCTGCGCAACCTGGGCTGGACCTATCTGCAAAACCAGCAGATCTCGGAGGCGATCGCCGCGCTCCAGACCAGCGTCGACGTCCTAGAATCCCTGCGCCCCGGCCTCCAGGACAGCGACAAGGTGGCCCTGCTCGATCGCCAAAGCCTCACCTACGACCTGCTCCAGCGAGCCCTCTTGGCCGATCGCCAGCCCGCCGAGGCTCTGGTCGTCGCCGAACGGGGGCGGGCGCGGGCCTTTGCTGAGCTGATCGCCGCTCGCCTCACCGACACCACCGAAGCCGACGTCCAGCTCGCTCCCCTGTCCCAGGCCGAGATCCAGGCCGTCGCCCAAAAGCGCCAGGCCACCCTGGTTTCCTACTCCATCGTGCAGGACGTCCTCGCCCCCACTCCTCGCAATGGCGCGCCGGCCATTAGCCTGCTGATCGGGGTCGTGCAGCCCGATGGCACCGTCACCCTGCGGCAGCAAAACCTGGACATTTTGCGGAAGCGAAACCTGCAAATTCAGGATTTGGTTTTGCAAAATCGGCAGCTGCTGGGGGCGCGGGGGCGGGGCATCGGCGTGGAGGCGAGCAACCAACCGACGCGCGGCCAAGACCTCGCAGATCTGAAAACGTTGCACCAGCTCCTGATCGACCCGATCGCCGATTTGCTGCCCACGGATCCGGGCGATCGCGTGATTTTGATTCCCCAGGGCTCTCTGTTTCTGGTGCCCTTCGCCGCTCTAGAGAACGCCCAGGGAGAGTCGCTGATCGAGCGCCACACCCTGATCACTGCGCCGTCGATCCAGGTGCTGACCCTCACCGAGCAGCAGCGCCAAAAGCTCACCCAGCAGCCCCAGGCCAGTCAGCTGGTGGTGGGCAACCCCGCCATGCCAACCCTGCCCAGCCTGGACGGCCCCGCCGAGGCGCTCTCGCCGCTGCCCGGTGCCGAAGAGGAGGCGCGGGCGATCGCCGATCTCCTGGACACGACGGCCTGGACGGGCAAGCGCGCCACCGAAAGCGCCATCGTGCCCCAGATGGCCGAGGCGCGACTGATTCATCTGGCGACCCACGGGCTGCTGGACGACTTCACGGGTCTGGGCATTCCGGGGGCGATCGCCCTGGCGCCTGATGGCCGGGCCGACGGCCTCCTGACCGCCAGCGAGATTCTCGATCTCAAGCTCAATGCTGACCTGGTGGTCCTGAGCGCCTGCGACACGGGCCAAGGACTGATCACGGGGGATGGGGTGATTGGCCTGTCGCGATCGCTGCTGTCTGCTGGCTCTGCCAGTGTGCTGGTGTCGCTGTGGGCGGTGCCCGACGAGCCCACCGCCGCTCTGATGACGGAGTTTTATCGCCAGTACCGCCAAAATCCCGACAAGGCCAAAGCTCTGCGGCAGGCGATGCTGGTGACGCAGCAGGAGTACCCTGACCCTCTGGACTGGGCGGCTTTCACGCTGATGGGGGAGGCCGAGTGAGCGATCGCCCATCGCCACAGCAGACGCCCAAAACGGAGGGTGCAGCGGAGACACTCGCTAGCCAACCTACAAATCCATCTGGGCGAAGTGGTCTTGCAGGAGCCGGTGCATGAACCGGTAGCGACCGCCAATGCGCTGCAACAGGAGCCGCTCGGTGCAGTAGTCGAGAAGCAAATCGTAGCGGAAGGGCGCATAGCGATTCCAAGCCAGGACAATGCGCAGAGCAGTATGTTGAAGCAATGCTTTCCCACCCCCCTCTAGAAAACTAATCAAAACTAACAAAGCCAGAGAAACAGCGACTATTTGAGACAGCAGCTGAGGACCAACTATGCTATTCAAGAGATTTTCGAGGAGAAGCTTCAAGGGCAAAGCCGTTGCAAGGGCAATTGTGCTGACAATTATCATATTTTTGATTGAGTTTTTAATACCTTTATTTGACTCGGTTCGAGTTTCGATATCAGCTTTGAGACCACTAATCAGCCCACTAATTAGCCCACTAATTAGCCCACTAATTAGCCCAAAAACCAGCCCAAGCATTAGCCCAATCGTTAGCTCAAAAATTAGCCCAAAAATTAGCCCGCCAGTTAGCCCAATAATGAGCCCAATAATGAGCCCAACTATTAGGCATTCCTGGATCGATTGTAAAATTTCTCGCCGCGCTTCACGCGACATCGAAATCGAGATTGATTCTACGAGATTAATTATATCCAGCCCACCAATTAGCCCAGCTATTAGCCCAGCTATTAGCCCACCAATTAGCCCAAAAATTAGCCCAAAAATTAGCCCACCAATTAGCCCACCAATTAGCCCACTAATTAGCCCAAAAATTAGCCCAAAAATTAGACGATATGTCCATTTTTGTTGTCGAGTCAGCAGAGCAGAAGGTTGTAGCTTTTCGATCAATAGCTCAGTGCTAGAGTCGCGGTCCAAAGTCATGGCAGCAAAGACCAGAGAGCGGCGCACGGCTTGGCGGGTTGGCAGTGACTTTTTGCCGTAAGTTTTGCTAAGAATGCCTTGTTTTCGCTGGACTGGATCAAGAATCAACTCTCGCTCGATCGTCGCTTCCCAGTAGGTATCGAGCAAGTACTCAACTTTTTTCTCAGAGGTGCTGCGCGCACTCCAGTCTTGAGCCACAAATTTTCCCTGAGTCGCGACCAAACCAAACATGGACAGGAACAAAGGTTTGGTCAGCAACTCCTGCAAAGCTGCGTCTTGGTGCACAGTTTTCCAGACATCTTGCAAGTCAAATTGGACAAAATATTCTTCGATTTGCTGCGAGTTGAGCGCTTGTACATAAATTGCTCCGTACAAGCTCAGCGGTTCTTGCACCACTTGCTCAAATTCTTCTCGCCGACAACAGATTAGCACTCCGCAAGGACGCTCTGTCATCCCTCCCGTCAACCAATTATTGATTGCCGAAGCACAAGCTTTCTGATGTTGCGGCGCAACTTCATCGAGGCCGTCTAGTAAGGGCACCAGTTGGTGCTTTTCGAGCCAGTGTTTCGCGAGATCTAGGGGTAACCCATACTTAGCTTTTAGCTCAACCAATAACCACTCAAAAATTGGCTGCTTTGGATCTTTCCAAGCCGACAAACTGAGGATTACCGGGATTGGTTCTGCCCTGTCAAACTGCGCTCGATCTAGCAATTCTTGGGCCAGCTCCAGCAGCATCGTGGTTTTGCCTGCTCCTGGCTCCCCCAAGATCAGCAACTGCCGAGCAATCTTTGGGCGATCGAACACCTCGATAATCCGCGTGTCAGGGTCCAAAGCTTCCCCTAACTGCTCTGGTTGTACGACCGTCGCAGACCAAGGACGCTGAACCCGATAGTCTTGCTGCTCCATGCCCAGCACCAGCCGCACTGCCTTATGCAAAGACTGCTTTAACTGCTCTTCTACCTCTCTGGTAACATCTCGCAGCAGATTTGCTTGGGTGGGGTCTCGTTTGGCTAGTGGTTTTGGCTGGGATTGCGGCCCATTGGGCGACTTGCGATCGCGGGCTATGACTTTTTTGCTAGAGCCTTAGTCCACCGACTAAACGTCGGGAAATGGGTGCGAACAAAGCTTTCGGTGTCTATCTCGGCCTCATAAGCCAGACTCACAAACGGCGGCAACAGCGACAACGCTCCTTTCAGTTTTGCAGCCGCAGGAGTTCCGGGTTTGCTCACCTCGGCATAAATCTTTTTGAGATAGTCCAACACCTCGTCAGGATATTGCTGACTCGTTTGCAGTTTCTCGGTTTGCTCAACAATTTCAGCAACGATCACCTCCGCCTCTGGCTCAGTGATCGCGGCTATCCCTGACTGCTCCGCCAAGATCTGCCAATACTCTTTTTCATATTCTCGAATCTTAGGTTTTATCTCCAAAACCAACGTTTGTTGAGCCTGGATGCTCGGCCTTCCTGTATTTAGCAGTATGTCCCGCTCTAGTTGCTCGTGTTGCTCCCATAAGATTTTCAAAAACTCTTCAACTGTGCGTAGGCGATCGCTCGTCATCCGTGGCTCCAGAACCCAAACGTCAGTATTTCGGTTTTACCCGATCTGTCTCGAAATACTGATTAGGTTTTTACCGAATTGCAGAAAATTCGTGAACTCTTTCTCAGGGCTTCGCTAGCCTACTGGTCTGGCGTCAGCAATCGGTAGCACTCCTGGGCGATCAGCCAGTCCTCTTGGGTGTGGACCACCAGGATTCGCGCCGTCGAATCTGGGGCCGCGATGTCCGCGTCTCGGGGCGACGCGGCATTTTGGGCCTCGTCCAGCCGCACCCCCAGAAAAGCCAATCCCTCGCACACCGCCGATCGCAGAGGCCCGTGGTGCTCCCCCACCCCCGCCGTGAAGACCAGGGCATCGAGCCCACCGATCGCGGGCAGCATCGACGCGATCGCCCCTCGCAGGCGATGCACATAGATATCGAAGGCTAGCTGGGCGCGGGGATTTCCCTGGGCGATCGCCTGCCAGATCTGGCGCATGTCCGCCGAAATTCCCGAAATCCCCTTGAGGCCCGACTCCCGGTTGAGCAGGCGATCGAGCTCCTCTACACTCATTTCCCCTTGGCGCAGCAGATGCAGCAGCAGCCCCGGATCCACCGACCCCGAGCGACTGCCCATCATCAGCCCCTCCAGCGGCGTGAAGCCCATGGTCGTATCCAGGCTCCGGCCCCCGCGCAGCGCCGCCAGGGAGCAGCCATTGCCCAGGTGGGCGATCACCATTCGCCGGTCAGGACGAGGCCCCAAGATCTGCTCAACCCGCTGGACACAGTACTGGTAGCTGATGCCGTGGAAGCCGTAGCGCCGCAGCCCCTGCTCTCGCCAGGCGTAGGGGCCTGGGTAGACCGCCGCCGCCTGGGGGAGCGTGCTGTGAAAAGCCGTATCAAACACCGCCACCTGGGGCACCTCGCCCAGATGGGCCTCCACCGACTCGATGCCCGCCAGGTTGGCTGGGTTATGGACCGGGGCGATCGCCGCTAGACGGGCGATCGCCTCCTTCACCGGGGGCGTCACGCGGGTACTCTCGCGGTACTCCTGGCCGCCGTGAACCACCCGATGCCCCACCGCCGCGATCGCCGCTGGCGACTCGATTACCTGAGTCTCGCCGCTCCACAGCGTCCGGAGCAAAAACGCCATCGACTCCGATCGCGACTCCGGATTGAGCTCCCAGCGGCGACACACCCCCGCCTGGGTTTTCACCGTCAGCTCCGCCACCGTCGCCTGGTGGGTCCAGTCCAGATGGGCCTCCCACAGCGGCGCTGGTACGGGGTCCGGCAGCGTTGCGCTGTCCACCTCGTACAAACAGCTCTTTTGGCTGCTCGAGCCCGCATTCAAGACCAGGATCTTCATGGTCGCCCCTGAGAAACGGCTGCCAGCGATCGCCCTAGAGGCTGTGGGCCAAACGATCGAGGCGATCGGAGTAGGTCTGCATCACATTGAGGGCAAACATCGGCGTCTCCTGGACCGCAAACAAAAAGCGCTGCTGATCGAGAAAAGCCAGCTTGCAGGTGGTTTTCGCGATCGCCGTATAGGGTCGGTTGGCGTGGCCCAGCAGCGCCCCAATTCCAAAAACAGAGCTCGCAGAGAGCACCTCCACCGTCTTGCCGTCTACCTGGAGCTCCACTTCTCCGTCCAGGATGCCGTACATATAGTTCGCTGGCTGTCCCGCCTGGAAGATAGCCGTACCGGCTTCGACAATTTTGGGATCTGCCTGTTTTTGGAAAATTTTGACAGTTGCTGCGGGTTCTAACATCGTGCGTTCTCAGACTCAGTAAAACAACACCGGACAAACGCAGGGCGACCGGAAACTCGGTCCCCCAAAGTAGGGACACAAGGGGCTAGCGCTCAGGCATCAGCAAGGCACTCCTCCAAAACCGGCAGGCTGGCGTGAGGTGCACCAGCCCCGGCTAGGGAGTGTTTTGCGTGACCAGCTGGCAATGATCCAGACTACAGCGCTTTCCAGCAGATGTTAGGAGCGCTACAGCACCTTCCGGGGTCTCTCTGGGCTGTGGGCGATCGCCCACAGCCAGCCTCAAGCGCTGGTCTTGGCCAGCTGCAAGACCGCGCCTAGACCCGCGCCCATCTCTTCCGGCGTGATTTTGCCGTCCTTATTGACATCGAGAGCATCAAAAACCGCATCGGTCCCCAGCCACTCTTCGCGGGTGATGAAGCCATCGCCATCGAGGTCATAGAGGCAGAACAGCTCTTGGGCCGCGGTGTTGACGGGCTCGGGGCCTTCTAGCTGGCTGAGGCGATCGATCAGCAGCGCCTCCAGGGTTTCGAGGGCCTTGGTAAAGCCGGTGATCCCTTCGTCGAGCTTCTCCGAGGCCATGCGGTTCTCGGTGTGGAGCCGCTCAAAGGTGGCCTGGTCCATGGACTGGCGCTCAAGCTTCAGCGTGGCTGCGTGAGCGGGATCGAGCTTGCGGGGCAGGTCGGCCTGGGTCGCCTGAAGCTCGCTCAGCAGGGCCGGGGAAATGGTGAGCAGATCGCAGCCTGCCAGCTCGGTGATTTCGCCCGCGTTGCGGAAGCTGGCACCCATGACCTCGGTCTTGTAGCCAAACTTTTTGTAGTAGTTGTAGATCTCGGTGACCGACAGCACGCCGGGATCTTCGGCAGCGGAGTAGCTGTCGCGACCGGTCTCTTTTTTGTACCAGTCGAGGATGCGGCCCACAAAGGGAGAAATCAGGGTGACGCCCGCTTCGGCACAGGCGATCGCCTGATGGAGGCCAAACAGCAGGGTCAAGTTGCAGTGAATGCCCTCTTTTTCCAGGATTTCGGCGGCGCGGATACCCTCCCAAGTCGAAGCAATCTTGATCAAAACGCGATCGCGCCCGATCCCCGCAGCTTGGTATTCCGAGATCAGGTAGCGGGCCTTGGCGACCGTGGCCTCGGTGTCGTAGGACAGCCGGGCATCCACCTCCGTGGACACGCGCCCCGGAATGATTTGCAGAATCTTCAGGCCAAAGGCGATCGCCAGCCGATCAAAGGCCAAGTTCGCCACCGCCGACGCCTCAGCCGCCGCGCCTAGATCTTGGCGAGCCTGCGTGAGGGTGTTGTCCACGATCTCTTGATACTGGGGCATCTGGGCCGCCGCCGTGATCAAAGAGGGGTTGGTGGTGGCATCCCGAGGCTTAAATTTCTCGATGGCCTGAATGTCGCCAGTGTCGGCCACCACGACGGTCATTTCGCGTAGCTGATCGAGCAAGCTCTTGGACATAGTTCTCTCATCAATGATGGTGTCAAGGGTGGGGTCGGCGATCGGACGCAACGGTGATTGCGGTAGGCCCCAGGCATTTTCGACATCAGGGGACAGCCTCTGGTGTTCCCCCGCGCTAGGGTCTCCGCTGGGCGATCGGTCCGGTGTGGTCCTGCCCCCACCAACCTCCCCAAATGTATCGGATGGCTCGGGTTCTCGCCCAGTTTCGCCACAAACGTTCAAACCTGGCGAGGTTTGGGGGCGATCGCGGCCTTGCTCAGAGCCGCGCGCGATCGCCCCTCCCCCGCTCAGCGCCCTAGTAGTGCCACTGCCAGTCGCGAATCGCGGGCATATCGTCGCCGTAGGTGGTGATGTACTGCTTGTGCTCGATGAGCTGGTCCGCCAGCATCTGGCGCACGTGGGCACCCTTCACCTGGAGCCCCGGCACCCGGTCAATCACGTCCATCACCAAGTGGAAGCGATCGAGGTCATTGAGCACCACCATGTCAAAGGGCGTCGTCGTCGTTCCCTCTTCCTTGTAGCCGCGCACGTGGAGATTTTTGTGGTTGGTGCGGCGGTAGGTGAGGCGGTGAATCAGCCAGGGATAGCCGTGGTAGGCGAAGATCACCGGCTTATCCAGGGTAAAGAGGCTGTCAAACGCCTTGTCGCTGATGCCGTGGGGGTGCTCCGTGTCAGGCTGGAGAGTCATCAGGTCCACCACGTTGATAAAGCGCACCTTCAGCTCAGGGAAGTGCTGGCGCAGGATATCTACCGCAGCCAGAGCCTCCAGGGTAGGGATGTCCCCCGCACAGGCCAGCACCACATCGGGTTCGCTGCCCTGGTCGTTGCTGGCCCACTCCCAAATGCCCAGACCCTTGGTGCAGTGCTTGATGGCCTCATCCATGGTCAGGTACTGGAGGGCGGGCTGCTTCCCGGCCACGATCACGTTCACGTAGTGGCGGCTGCGCAGACAGTGGTCGGTCACCGACAGCAGGGTGTTGGCGTCGGGGGGCAGATAGACCCGCACCACCTCGGCTTTTTTGTTGACCACATGGTCAATGAAGCCGGGATCTTGGTGACTAAAGCCGTTGTGGTCCTGGCGCCAGACGTGGGAGGTCAGAAGGTAGTTGAGAGAGGCCAGGGGACGCCGCCACGGAATATGGCGCGTGGTTTTCAGCCACTTGGCGTGCTGGTTGAACATCGAGTCGATGATGTGGATGAAGGCCTCGTAGCAGGAGAAGAAGCCGTGGCGACCGGTGAGGAGGTAGCCTTCGAGCCAGCCCTGGCAGGTGTTCTCGCTGAGGATCTCCATGATGCGGCCGTCGGGAGAGAGCTGGTCATCGTCGGGCAGGTAGTCGCCCAGCCAGGTGCGATCGCTCGCTTCGAGGACCGAGCCCAGTCGGTTGGAGGCGGTTTCGTCGGGGCCAAACAGCCGGAAGGTCTCGGGGTTGCGCTTCATCACGTCCCGCAAGAAATTCCCCATGACGCGGGTGGCTTCGGCGATCGTGCCTCCCCGCTTGGGCACCTCCACCGCATAGTCCCGGAAGTCCGGCATCCGCAGGTCTTGGAGCACCACGCCGCCGTTGGTGTGGGGATTGGCCCCCATGCGGCGATCGCCCTCGGGCGCTAGCTCCGCCAGCTCCGCGATCAGCCGCCCCTTTGAGTCAAACAGCTCCTCCGGCTTGTAGCTCTTGAGCCACTCTTCCAGCATCTGGACATGGCCCGGATGTTTGGCCATGTCGGCCAGGGGCACCTGGTGCGATCGCCAGGAACCCTCGGTTTTCTTGCCGTCCACTTCCTTGGGGCCGGTCCAGCCCTTGGGCGATCGCAGGACGATCATGGGCCACTGGGGCCGCCCCTTGAAGCCCTGGGTGCGGGCATCGCGCTGAATTGCCTTGATTTCGGCGATCGCCGTATCCAGGGTCGCCGCCATTTTTTGGTGCATCTCCACCGGATCCGAGCCCTCGACAAAATAGGGCTTGTAGCCGTAGCCCACCATCAGGCTCTCCAGCTCCGCCGGGCTAATGCGCGCCAGCACCGTCGGATTGGCGATCTTGTAGCCGTTGAGGTGCAAAATCGGCAGCACCGCCCCATCCCCAATGGGATTGAGGAATTTATTCGAGTGCCACGACGTGGCCAGGGCCCCGGTTTCCGCCTCGCCGTCGCCCACCACACAGGCCACGATCAGGTCAGGATTGTCGAAGGCCGCCCCAAAGGCATGGGACAGCGCATAGCCCAGCTCGCCCCCTTCATGGATCGAGCCTGGGGTCTCCGGCGCTACGTGGCTGGGAATCCCGCCCGGAAACGAGAACTGCTTGAAGAGCGCCTGCATGCCCTCCTCATCCTGGGCGATGTTGGGGTAGACCTCGCTGTAGATGCCTTCGAGATAGGTGTTGGCCACCAGCCCCGGCCCGCCATGCCCCGGCCCCGCCACGTAGAGCATGTCGAGGTCGTAGGCCTTGATCACCCGATTGAGATGGGCGTAGATGAAATTCAGGCCCGGCGTCGTCCCCCAGTGGCCCAGCAGGCGCGGCTTGATGTGCTCGAGCTTCAGGGGCTCCTTGAGCAGGGGATTGTCTAGCAAATAAATCTGCCCCACAGACAGATAGTTTGCCGCCCGCCAGTAGGCATGGATTTTGCGCAATTCCTCATCGGTGAGGGGTTTGTTGTTTGTCGAAGTTGCTACAACCATTTTTAATGTTTAGACTGATTGATCGCTCTTTTTCGTTTGAACTGTCTGCTCAGGCTATTTCAGTTGCCCCTATTTTAGTGATCCCCCGGGAAAACGCCTGGAATTTGGCAGTCATTTAGCGTTTTTCAGAATCATCCCCAGGCCAGAGGAGAACGAAAGAACGCTTTGCTAGCCAAGCAGATTTGTCCCTGAAGCGATCGCCCATTGCCGCCATTCTAGAAGGAGAAAGATCGTCAAGATTGAGCCTTCGAAGATGGCGTCTCACCCACCCCGGCGATCGCAAACTTAGCCGTTTTACGGCGCTATTTTTGACAGAAACCGCGAGCGCTTGTTTGTTATCTAAATCACGTTTTAGGGTGAAGGTCGGCCAGAGGCCACCAACCCCGCCAAGCCCCGCATTTTCTCCGTGTCCCTCGGTCCGCCCAGCCCCAAACGGGGCACACTAATCCCATGACTCACCCCCTCCCTCTCGTCCCTTCTCTGGAACTGCTGCTGATCAGCGGCAAAGGCGGCGTCGGTAAAACCACCCTCGCCTGCACCTTGGCGCGGCAGTGGGCCGCCAGCCAGCCCGGGGAGCAGGTTTTGCTGCTGTCGACGGATCCGGCCCACTCCCTGGGCGACGTCCTGCAAGAGACCGTGGGACAGGACGCTCAACCCCTGGGCGATCGCCCCAATCTGGCCGTGCGCGCCCTCGACGCCAAAACCCTGCTGCAAGACTTCAAGGCGCGCTACGGCGACCTGCTCGAGCTGCTCGTCGAGCGGGGCAGCTTCGTGGACAACGAAGACCTGACACCCGTGTGGGATCTCGACTGGCCCGGAGCCGACGAGCTCATGAGCATCCTAGAGATCCAGCGCATCCTGCGAGAGCGCGAGGCCGATCGGGTAGTGGTGGACATGGCCCCCAGCGGCCACACCCTGAACCTATTCGAGCTGATGGACTTCTTGGACACCCTGCTCGAAGCGCTAAATCTTTTTCAGGAAAAGCACCGCGTCCTGGTCCAGACCCTGGCGGGCCGCTACACCCCCGACGAGGCCGACGACTTCTTGCGGGATCTGCGCCGCGACCTGACCGAGGGCCGCCAGCTGCTCCAAGACGCCCAGCGCACCGCTTGCTGGATCGTGGCGATCGCCGAACCCATGAGCTGGCTCGAAACCCAGCGCTTCCTCGACGCCTTGACGGCATTGGGCATCCCCTGCGGCGGCTTCCTAGTCAACCAAATCCAGACCGCCCCGCTCAGCGACGATCGCGCCTACGAACAGCAGCAGCTCCTGCAAAAATTCCAGCACCTGGCGGGCGATCGCCCCGTGTGGATCTGCCCGCAGCAAGGGATCGCCCCCGTTGGCAGCCGCGCCCTCGACGCCCTCGCCCCCCAGCTCCAGCCCTTCCACGCCGCCGAAACCCCCGCGATCGCCGCCCCACCCACCATCCAGTGGCCCGAGCCCATTCCCCCCGGCCTGCCCGACCTCCTCGCCGACGGCCGCCGCCTGATCATCATCGGCGGCAAAGGCGGCGTCGGCAAAACCACCGTCGCCGCCGCCCTCGCCCTCGGCCTCGCCCAGCGCCACCGCGATCGCCGCCTGCAAGTCATCTCCATCGACCCCGCCCACTCCCTCGGCGACGCCTTTGGCCAGCCCCTCGACCACGACCCCCAGCCCCTCCTGCCCAACCTCCTGGGCCAAGAAATCAACGCCGATCGCGTCCTCGACCAGTTTCGGGCCGACTACCTGTGGGAGCTCGCCGAAATGATGAGCGGCGGCAACGACGACAGCACCCTCCAGATCGCCTACGGCCCCCAAGCCTGGCGGGCGATCGCCGATCAGGCCCTGCCCGGCGTCGACGAAATGCTGTCCCTGCTCACCGTAATGGATTTGCTCGATCGCGGCGACCTCGACCTGATCCTCCTCGACACCGCCCCCACCGGCCACCTGCTGCGCTTCCTCGAAATGCCCAGCGCCCTCGCCGACTGGCTCGCCTGGATCTTCAAACTCTGGATCAAATACCAAAACGTCCTGGGCCGCACCGACTTCATGGGCCGCCTGCGATCGCTCCGTCAGCGCGTCCTCCAGGCCCAAAAAAAACTACAAGACCCCGCCCACACCGAATTTATCAGCGTCCTGCAAAACCAAAGCGCCATCATCGCCGAAACCCAGCGCCTCACCCACGCCATCGACCAGCTTCACATCCCCCAACACTACGCCATCCTCAACCGCCACCAGCCCCACCAAACCAGCCCCAGCGAACACTTCCCCCACCAAACCCTCATCCACCTCCCCGACCTCCCCCGCTCCGTCCCCCCCAGAGAACGCCTCCAACACGCCGCCCACCTGCTCCTCCAACACTAAAACCCAGCGCCGCCCGAACCCGCCCATTTCTCCCAGATCTACCAACGCCCTCTCCCCCAAATCTGCCAACACCCTCTCCCCCAGATCTGCTTTTGTGCGCCAGCACAAACCACCCCACCCCAGCCCAAGCCCAGCCCCCAAACCTCTCCCCAGCACTCTTATCGCGAAGGGGTCTGGGGGGAAAGCGCATTCCCCCCAGCGGGGGCTTGGGGGTAGCACCCCCAAAGACCGCCATCGCTGAGCCCCAAAAGCCCATAAACCAACACACGAATTCTCCTAACACCCTCTCTCCCAGATCTGCTTTTGTGCGCCAGCACAAACCACCCCACCCCAGACCCAGCCCAGCCCCCAAACCTCTCCCCAGCACTCTTATCGCGAAGGGGTCTGGGGGGAAAGCGCTTTCCCCCCAGCGGGGGCTTGGGGGTAGCACCCCCAAAGACCGCCATCGCTGAGCCCCAAAAGCCCATAAACCGAAGACCTAAGCAATACTTCCCCGCTTCCGAGCTTCCTTGTAAGAAATCCCAATATTTTGTAGGCCCGCCCGCAGCATCTGCTGCTCCAGCAGCGCAAAAAACCGCGCGCGATCGCCCCCCCGCACCACCGCCTGATTGTGCGCCTCCGCCAGCGCCACCGGATAGCCATAGCCCTTCTGGACCTGCGCCAGCGTCAGCCGCAGCGCCCAATCCAGCAGCACCCTGTCCTCCGCCACCCAAGCCGGAAACTCCACCCGAGCCACCTCCGGCCCCACATGGAGATAGCAGAAATAAATCCGCTGAGGCTCCTCATATAGCTCCAAAATCCGCGCCCAGCTGCGCCAGAGCGGCCCCCGAAACCCCGGCTTCAGCGAGCCCGCCCACAGCAGCGAATCCCGCAGCGGACTAAACACCTGACACGGCGCATTCTCCACCGCCCCCGCACAGTGGGTCGCACAATCCGGATTGGCATAGGGGCAGCTCTCCAGTCGGAAAAAATTCAGCGCCTCCGTACTGCGGGACGCGCTCAGATAGCTCACCAGAGGCACCCCCAGCTGACGGATTTGCTCCCAGGCTGCCAAAATCGGCGGCAAAATGCGATCGCGCGCCTCCGCCGGTAACCCCTCCAAAAACCAATAGATCAGCGAGCCATCCACCATCGCCAAACAAGGCGACGACTCCAACAGCGACGGCTGCACCACCCCCGAGCCAGAGGCGATCGCCCCCGAGCCCGCCACCTCCTGCACCAAATCCGCCAGCACCACCGACTCCAACACCGTCCGCTGATAGCCCATCCACTCCTCCGTCCGCACGCCCCACTGACGCGACAGATAGAGGTCCTCCGCCCGATACACCACCTCCGGCAGACTATCGAGCAGCGGCGCGCAGGCCTGCCCATAGTGCAGCACCACCCGCCCCACATTCAGCAAATAGCAGTAGGCAATCTCATGGTGATTGGGGGCCATCTGCGACCCATCCGTCGCCACCACCGAATGCAGCGCCGGGGCCGGACCCACCTCCACCATCGTCTCCAGCGGCTCCACCGGCTCCGCCGCCGCAAATCCCAGGCGATCGCTCCACTCCCGGCGCTGCTCCACCAGCACATCCTGCCGCCGAATGGCCCGCGCCAAAAGCTGCTGCACCCGCTCCAGACGCTGGCGACTCGCGATCGCCTCCTGAGCTAGGTGCTGACTCATGCCCTGCATTTGCAGCGCTAACTTTGTGAGATCCAGCATGGAGAATCACTCTCGCAGTTTCTCCCCATTGTGCGCCGAGCGATCGCCCTCGATCCATCGCCAGATCCTAGGCGTGCCCCGTCGACTCCTCCATCATCGTGTTGCGCCGCAAGCTGTACTGCCACACTTCCCGCGCCTTCGCCCGCGCCCGCCAGTCCCGAATCGCGCTGGCCGTCCGGCTCGCAGGCGAAGCATAGTTCTTACCCATGCGCCGCGCCGCCCCCACCGCATCTTCATCCTCATCGCCCCAGGGCGACGACTTCGCCGGCCGGCGCTGCACATTCATGCACTGGGCCAGACTGTCCAGGTGATCCTCCAGATCGAGGGCCCGCAGCACTTCCTCCGCCGACTGATAGCGCTCCCGCAGCGACGACTTGAGCATTTTGTCGAGCACCTTGCCCAGGTGATCGCTGACCGTCACCATATCGCGCCAGCGCACGTCCCCCGTAAAGGTATCCACGTCGTAGTCCACCGGCCGCTCGCCCGTCAGCAGATAGAGGCAGGTCACCCCCACCGCAAAAATATCGCTGGAATACACCGGCCGCAGCGCAAACTGCTCCGGCGGCGCAAAGCCCACCGTCCCCACAAACTGGGTCGAATGGCGACAGCTCGTCTCGCCCGCCTGGGCGATCTGCTCCTTGACCGCGCCAAAGTCGATCAGCACCAGCCGCCCATCGTCGCGGCAGCGAATCAAGTTGGGGGGCTTGATGTCGCGGTGAATCACGCAATTTTGGTGAACGTACTGCAAAAGCGGCAGAATCTCGCGCAGAAACTGCTTGACGGCCTCCTCGGACCAGGGACCCGATCGCCGCACCTCTTTCGCCAGCGTCACCCCGCGAATATATTCCTGAACCAGATAAAACTCGCCATCGACCTCAAAGTAGTCGATCAGGCTGGGAATCTGGGAGTGGCTGCCGAGCTTGCTGAGGATCGCCGCTTCTCGGTGGAAGCGCATCCGAGCGCGCTGCAACGCTTCGGGGTTGTTGACCTTGGGACAGAGCTGCTTGATAACGCACAGCGGCTCCCAGGGCAGGGTGATGTCTTTGGCCAGGAAGGTAACGCCGAAGCCTCCTCGACCCAATATCCGTAGAATTTCGTAGCGATCGCGAAACAGCTGTGTCGAGCCGCAAATTTGACCGAGAGCAGTCTCTTGCAGCACATCAGCGTGAGGGTTTGATAGCCGGGCAGGAGGGCAATTCATCGATCTAAGGCCAAGGATGGACAAGGAGGAATCACGATGGGCTCCAGTCCCAAAGGACCAGACAGGTATGACGTTGCCTTTATGACCAGTTTAGAAAAAGATTGGGGGTTTTGTTGAAATCTTCACAGATCGATTGGGAGCGCCTTGAAAGTCTGTGTGAAGAATTATGGGCAGCCAGTACACTCAGAGACCGTGTTCTAAAAAACACCCCGGTCGGCTCCTAAAACAAAATCTCTCCTTCGGTAGATTTTGCCCAATCGCCCCTCCCCGCTTCAGGACGATCCGCACGAAAAAAGCGTGCCCCAAAAGACACGCTCCCGGGGGGCGATCGCCCCCCCGATCAAGACCCAGAGCGGCTCTAGGCCCAGAAATCCACCACCTGATAGCCCAGCTCCGTCATCATCTGACGCAGCAGCGGCATACTCAGACCGATCACATTGGTGTGGCAGCCGTCCAGCTTCTCCACAAACAGACTGCCCTGGCCCTCCAGGGCGAAGCAGCCCGCGCAGACCAGCGGTTCTCCCGTGGCCACGTAGGCCTCGATTTCCGCATCGCTGACCGCCGCAAAATGCACGCGGGTCACCCGGTGGCGCACCACCTGGCGGTGACGGGTGCGATCGAGCAGGGCGTGGCCCGTATAGAGGTCGCCCACCTGACCGCGCATCTGGCGCCAGCGGGCGATCGCCTCCTCAGGGTTCGCCGGTTTGCCGTGAATCTCGCCCCGCAGAGCCAGCACCGAATCGCAGCCGAGCACCAGCCCCTGGGGAAACTCCGACGCCACGGTTTCCGCCTTGCAGCGGGCCAGGGTTTCCACCAAAACCCCCGGATTGGGGTCTTGGACCAGCGATTCATCAAAATGGCTCGTGCGCACCACCGGCTCGATCCCGGCCATTTGCAGCAGACGCCGCCGGGCCGGCGACGCAGACGCCAAAACAAAGGTTGGCATACTCATCGCCTCGCCTAGTAGACCGTGAAGGAGCTAACCACGGTCTTGAAGCGCTCCGCCATCTTGGGCCAGCGCCGCTCGGGCGTAGAAACATTGAAGGTCAACAGTCGGCCTCGGCTCACCGCAGCGCTGGCGAGGTTGTGGCGCTTTTGGTTGGGCAGCTCGACCTCGTACTCCAGCAAGTAGTAGGTGATGCCCTGGGATTCGCGGGCCTCAGCGTTCACCAGCTCGGCCTTGCGACCGGCCTCGACCGAGGAAATAATGCTTTGGGCCAGACGCTGACCCAGTTCAGAGGGCGTACCCAGGTCTTGGAGGGTTTGCCCTTCTTCGACCGGGTTGATGACCACGCTGACGTTTTCGGTCTCTTCGATCAGGTCGTGAAAGACGACGTCCGGGCCACCAGACACTTTTACAGACACCCATCCGGTCGGGTACAAGAATTCGTAGCCTTTGTTGGTGTTGACGTAGCTGTTGAGGCCCGCTCCTCCCGAGACGCAGCCCGACAGGCCCAGACACAGCACCGCGAGCAGGACGGCGGCAAATCGTTTCAGCATTGCGTGACTTTTCTCCAAACCTCTGCAAACTCAGCCCAGGCGTCACAGGTTCGCGATCGCCCGCAGGCGGCAGCTTTCGGCGCTATTTCCGTTGAGACGCTGGCGAAGAGGCCCAAGCCTCCCCAGCCCCCTCAGAAAGGTCGAGGCTGCGCACCACCGGTTCCCATTGTCCCATTGCTCGCAGTGGTTGGGGCGATCGCCTAGGGCTCAGGGCTCCAGTCTGGGCACGCAGAGTCCTCGGGCCAGCCCGCCGGATAGAAGCCGCACACCAAAACGGTGCGGGTAGCGCGGCTCTGACCGTAGGCGATGCCGTGGTAGTGCTGGCAGCCAACACAGGTCGAGGGCCGCGTAGGGGCAGTGTCGTTGAAGCCCAGCTGCGATCGCAAAATCTGCAATTTGCTTTGGTGACGGTGCCAGCGCTGGTGGTCCGCTTTGATAAAAAAGTAGTTCGCCCGCTGGAACGGATCGGGAGCCGTGGTCATAGCAGGGGCAGGTGGCGAAGGATACCCCCTAGCCTACTCAGAATTTGGGTCGCTGTACTCGGTACAGAGGCAGAAGTGATCCCCCGGAAAGTCACCAAAATCACCGAGCGTAGCCGGTTTCTCGCAAAAAGCTCCGCAGCTCACTGAAGTACTGCTCGCGATCGCTGTAGCGGTACACCTGACGCAGCCGTCGCCAGCCGTCTTCTTCCTGGCCCAGCAAATACTTGTCCGCCATATAGGCCGCTAGCACCCCTCGCACCTCCAGGGCGTCATGGTTCGGATTTTCGCGGCGGACGCGCTCAAAGCTCTGCCACCAGCGAAAGGCGTCATTGTAGATTCGCGCTGGGTACTGGCGCGTCACATCGGTCCAGCGCCCCGCCCGATAGTTCCAAATCTGCACCGGGACCCCAGAGCCCGCAAAGGAGGTGAACTGATAGGCGAAACGGGGATCCGCCGACACAAATTCCGGCACTGCGTCGCCGTTGAGGAACTCCCGGCGGTAGGAATAATCTCGCCAATCTTTGGTGGATGCCTGGTAGGTGTTTTGATCGGGCAGATAGCGATAAATGTTCGAGACCGTGCAGCAGTGAGCCCCGCCGGTGTACAGGTCCAAGATCACCTCTGGCTCACCGTCGGCGTCTAGATCCTGAATCTCGACTGGGACCTCGCCCCGAGCCGCCAAGGCCACCAAATTGGACTCGGGCACTGCTGCATCGAGGAGGGTTTGGCCCTGACGGCTGATCTGGATGCGCACATTGTTGACAAAGCGGCTGTCGGGCTCGGGGTCGTAGGAGACTTCCGCCGAAATGGGGCCATTCACCAGGGTTTTGGTTTCGGCCTGGGCTGGCAAGGCCACGCTACTCAGCACAGCTAGGCTCAGGCCAAGGGTCGTCAGGAGCGATCGCGCTTTCATGGGGACATCTCCGGCTGCAGCAGCCAATCAAGGGATGCTTCTAGACCACAGGCACCGAAGACACTTTTCCGGTCAACCAGTAGGTCACCATGCTGCCCCGACCCCGGACATCGATGGGGCCGCGCTCTTCGAATTCGTAGCGATCGCGCAGGCACTCGTAGGTGGAGGCCGTCACCTGGATGCCATTGGGCAGGCCGTGGGACTCCATGCGGCTGGCCACATTCACCGTGTCGCCCCACAGGTCATAAATAAATTTCTTGGTGCCGATCACCCCCGCCACCACCGGGCCGGTGTTGATGCCGATGCGGATGCTCAGCTCGAAGTCGTGGCTTTGGTTGAAGTGCTCGACCGCTTCCAGCATGGCCAGGGCCATCTCGGCGATCGCCTCCGCGTGGTCGGGGCGCGGCATCGGCAGGCCCCCCACCACCATGTAGGCATCGCCAATCGTCTTGATTTTCTCTAGGCCGAACTGCTCGGTCAGATGATCAAAGGCCGAGAAAATCTCGTTGAGCAGGCCCACCAGCTGCTCCGGCGCAATCTGGGCCGACAGCTCCGTAAAGCCGACAATGTCAGCGAACAAAATCGTCACGTCCGAAAAGCCATTGGCGATGTGGTTGTGGCCCTGCTTGAGCTTCTCGGCGATCGGCTGAGGCAAGATATTCAGCAGCAGCTGCTCAGCCTTTTGCTGCTCCCGCGCCAGCTCGGCATTGGTCTCCCGCAGAGCCAGCGTGCGATCGGCCACCCGCAGCTCCAGCTCCTGGGAGGTCTGGCGCAGCCGCCCGATCACCAGCAGCAGACCCACCAGCGCCAAGACCGAGAGGATCAGCATGGTCAGGGCCGTCCCCCGCAGTCCCTCGCGAGTCTGCTCGATCACCGAGTCCAGGGGCGTAATGATCTCCAAAATTCCCCGCACGTCCCCGGCCTTCCAGTCTCGCTTGGGGCTGTCGGGGTGCTGGTTGTGGCAGTTGACGCAGCTCGCCTTGAGGATGTCGGCCTGGGCATAGCGAAAGCTAGCCTGACCATTGAAGGTTTCCAGGCGAGTAAAGGGGGTCTGGGGGTCGCGCTGGAGCTGGGCGATCGCCGCTCGCTCAAAGTCGTCCTGGGGACCGCCGGTAGCCTGACGCCAGGGAAAAGGGTAGTTGCTAAAGAGGCGCACCACCATGCCAGAGTTGGTGTCCTCGATGCGGTGCCCCAGCTCGATCAGGTAGGTCGCCGGTAGCGGGACAGCCCCCTCTTGCTCGCGATAGGCATGGGTGACAGTCACCCCAGAGGATTGCTCCAGGCGCTGAACGACGTCGGTGTTGTAGAGGGTGCGGGCCTCCTGGATCACCTGGGCGTACAGGGTGGCGTTGCGCAGGGCCTGGGTCTCGACCAAGTTGGACGCCAAGCGCGAGGTATTCCAGAAGGCAGCCAGGCCACCCGCCAGCACCAGCAAGACCAGCAGCAGGACCGTCCGGCGATAGATCAGGCGCTGAATGGGCCGCAGGATAAACCGCCGGAGCAGTCCGCGAGGCGTTAAGCTAGCGAGAATTTGATCTCTGGGCATGGCTGCTGTTGAGGGGGGCTTTGGAATCTGGGCGATCGCACCTTTTGCCGTTGCCAGCCGCAGGGAGGGAACGAGTCTGGTTTTGAGGACGGTCTACAACGACCCTAGCTGGAATTTCGCACATCCCCATCCCCGACGCCACTGTGGGGGCGATCGCAGGCTCCCAGGTTCGTCACGCATCCCCAACGGGCGATCGCGCTAGGCGGTGAGCCGTCCGCAAAATCTGACCGGCCAGCACCGCCGCCCCGAAGCCATTATCAATATTCACAACGCCAATTCCGGCCGCACAGGAATTTAGCATCGTCAGGAGCGCCGACAGCCCCTGGAAGCTCGCCCCATAGCCCACGCTGGTCGGCACTGCGATCACCGGACAGGAGGCCAAACCCGCCACCACGCTGGGCAGCGCCCCTTCCATACCCGCCACCACGATCAGCACATCGGCCTGATCGATTACGTGGCGATTATTTAGCAGGCGATGGATGCCGGCCACCCCCACATCCCACAGCCGCCGCACCCGAAAGCCCGACAGCTCCGCCGTCATCGCCGCCTCTTCGGCCACCGCTAGGTCCGCCGTCCCCGCCGACAGCAAGCTGATGGTGCCGGGGTAGCGGGGCTCGAGGTGCTCCGGCGCCAGCGCGCAAATGCGGGCCATGGGAAAGTAGCGCGCATCCGGCACCTGCTGCTCGATCTGGGCAGCCACCTCCGGCGTGATGCGCGTCGCCATCACCACCGAGGTCCGCTGGCGCATCACCTGCATGATTTCGGCGATCTGGCCCGGCGTTTTGCCCGGTCCCCAGATCACCTCTGGGAAGCCCGTTCGCAGGGCGCGGTGGTGGTCGATGTTGGCAAATTCGCCCACCGGCTCAAAGTCAAAATATCTCAGTTTCTCCAGGGCAGAGTCGGGGCTGGTCTGGCCAGCCGCTACCGACTCCAGCAAAACACGCAGCGCTTCAGGTTCAGTCACGGCTCTCTCTCAGAAAAAGGTCGCCCCCAAAGGGGTTAGTCGTTTTTGATTTTAATTTCTCGCAGGTTCCACAGGCCCCAGGTCGGCAAGCTGGAGTACTTTACGCCGTCGAGGCGATCGCGCCCCGCCATCAGCGCCAACTCCGCCACCAGGTGAATCACCGGCAGCTCCTCCTGGACGATTTGCTGAAACTCGCCGTAGATCGCCCGCCGCTTCGCTTCGTCTAGCTCCTGAGCCCCCGCCGTAAACAGCCGGTCGATCTCCCGCTCCCAGGGGTAGGGCTGCCAGCCGTCGAGGGGCGGCTGGCCGGGCTGGGGACCGAGGTTGAAGACGTGGGAGCCGCCGCCGCTAGTCCACAGATTAGCGCCGGAGTGAGGTTCAGCGCTGCCGGTGAAGCCGATCAGGTGGGCGTCCCAGTCGCGGGAGTCCGTCAGCTTGCTGGTCAAAGCATTGAAGTCGATGGGCGTGAAGTCCACCTGCATGCCGATCTTGGCCAAGTCGCTGCGAATTTGGGAGCCGATCGCCTCACGGATCTTGTTGCCGCTGTTGGTGAGTAGGGTGAACTGCACCCGGTTGCCGTCGCTATCCAAGAGCTCGCCGCGATCGCCATAGCGAAACCCCGCCGACTCCAGCAGCGATCGCGCCTTGGCTGGGTCATAACCATAGGTCTTGAGGCCCTGGTCTGGCGACAAAAAGTAGGGGCTCTGGAAAGACACCGGCGAGTCTTGCAGCTCTCCCAGGCCGCGAAACACATTGTTGAGCAGCTTGGGGCGATCGATGGCGTAGGCCACCGCCTGCCGAAACGCCTTCTGCTGAAACCAGCGCGCCTTCACCGGATTCACCACCGGCTGCCCCTGGGCGTCGCGGCCCTGGTTGAGGTTAAAGCTCAAGAACGTCGTTCCCGACCAGGGGCCACCGCCGTAGACCTGGAAGTTTCCCCGATCCTCCTCCCGCCGCAGCAGCGCAAAGTACTCCGGCCGCAGGGGGCGCGTATCTCCCATCACGTCCAGATCCCCCGACCGAAACCGCAGCAGCTGGGTATCGGTGGACTCGACGATTTGCCAGATTACCCGGTCGATATAGGGGAGCGGCTGGCCTGCCTCATCCCGCCGCCAGTAGTAGGGATTGCGGCGAAAAATCACTCGCTGCCCTGGCACGTACTGGTCGATCAGGTAGGGGCCGCTGGTCACGATGGAGCGCGGGTCCGCCCCCGTGGACCAGGTCGAGAGAAACTCCAGCGTGCCGTCGGGGTTGCGGGTGCGGGTGGCGGCCTCTAGGGCATGGCGGGGCAGGATCGCGACGCCGGTGGGGGGACCAATGGTGGTGCGCAGCAGGGGCGCGAAGGGCTCCGGCAAGATGAACTCCACCTCGCGATCGCTGCGTTTCTGGACCTCGGGGAAGCGGCCCTCGGCCCCAATGCGCAGACCGTCGGCTCCGTCCGTGGGGATGTCGGGGTTGAAGATCACCTGTTGATAGGTAAAAATCACGTCATCGGCGGTCAGGGGCTCGCCGTCGGACCAGCGCAGCCCCTCCCGCAGCCGAAAGCGCACCCGCGTGCCGTCCTCCGAGATCGTCCAGGCCTCGGCGAGGGCCGGCTCGATGAAGCCCGTTTCCCCGTTTTCCGCCGTCAGCCCCTCGTAGGTAAACAGAAAAACATTGGGAAACTCCTGGTTGAGGGCCTGGTTAAAGGTTTTGGGGTTGCTCAGGGTCGCCAGGACGATCTGGGAGCCCTGGGCGGCAGCCACCCGCAGCTCGGAGGAGCGGCAGCCCACCAGACACAGGGCGATCGCCAGACACAGAGCGATCGCCCGTTTCCAGCCCTGACGCTTCTTAAGGAGCGATCGCACCCTTTCCATCGCTACTCCGCTCGCAGCTCCGCCTTCAGCGCCGACTGCTCCACCAGCCGCAGCAGCGGTGCATTCCACAGGATCTGGTACACGCTGCTCTGCAGCGGCGACATCTCGACATTCTGCAAGCGATTTTTCACCGCCGCCAGGGCGTAGCCATTCACCAAGTGGATGTAGGGCAGGTACTCCTGGGCTAGCTGCTGGGTTTCGGCATAGATTGCCTTGCGCTTCGCCTCATCGAGCTCCCGAGCCCCCTGGATATAGAGCTCTCCAATGCGGGCCTCCCAGTCGTAGACCTCCCGCCCTTCGACCGGCGGCTGTCCCGGCAGCGGCTTTTGGTTGAAGCTATGGAGGCCTCCGTCCGGCGACCAGATATTGAAGCCGTTGTTGGGCTCGACGCCGCCGGTAAAGGCCAGGAAGTGGCACTCCCAGTCCAAAGAATTGGTGATTTTTTCCACCAGCGTGCCGAAGTCGATGGGCTGGAAGTCCACCTGCATGCCGATCTTGCCGAGATCTTGGCGAATCTGGGAGCCGATGGAGTCACCGAGGCGGCCGCCGGTCGGCGCCAGCAGCGTAAAGCGCACCCGGTTGCCGTCCTGATCGAGCAGCTGATTGGCCGCGTCATAGCGGAAGCCCACCGACTGGAGCAGCTGCCGCGCCTTCTCGGGGTTGTGGTCGTAGACCTTGAGGCCCTCCTGGCGGGAGAGATAGTAGGGGCTCTGGACCGAGATGGGCGAATCCTGGGGCTGTCCCAAGCCGCGCAGGGTGTTGTTGATCATCTTTTCGCGATCGATGGCGTAGGCCACCGCCTGACGAAATTCCACCGTGTTGAACCAGCGGGACTTGATGGGGTCGATCAGAGGTTTGCCGTTGCGGCTGCCCTTGTTCAGGTTGAAGGAAATGAAGGTGGTGCCGGAGTCGGGGCCGCCATTGTAGATGGTGAAGTTGCTGCGCTTTTCTTCCTGCTTGAGCAGGGCAAAGGAGGCGACGCCGATATTGAGCAGATCCAGGCCGCCGGCCCGGAACTGGAGCAGGCCCGTTTCGGGGGATTCGACGATCTGCCAGACAAAGCGCTCAATGGAGGGCAGCGGGTTTCCCTGATCGTCGCGCTGCCAGTAGTGGGGGTTGCGGCGAAAGACCACGCGCTGGTTGGTGATGTAGCGCTCGATGGTGTACGGACCGTTGACGATGATGTCTTGGGGCGGGGTGTCGATGCCCAGGGCCGTGACGAATTTGGGGCGGCCGTCGGGTTCTTTTTGGGTAACCAGGGGCTCGAGGGAGTGCTGGGGCAGGATGGGGAAGCCGGTGATGCGCAGGAAGGGCGCAAAGGGCTCGGGGGTGGTGAACTCCACTTCGCGATCGCTGATTTTGCGGACGCTGGGGAGCTGGCCGCTGACGCCGATGCGCAGCACGTCCCGGGCATCGGTGGGGATGTCGGGGTTGAGGTAGACCTGATCGTAGGTGAAGACAACGTCATCGGCGGTCAGGGGTTCGCCGTCGGACCACTTGAGCCCCTCCCGGAGCCGAAACCGGATGCGCAGATTGTCGTCGGAGACCTCCCAGGACTCGGCTTGGGCCGGCACGATGGCGCCCTGGGCGTCTTCGGTGATCAGCCCTTCGTAGAGAAAGCCGAAGACGTTGGGCGACTGCTGGCTGAGGACGTAGTTAAAGGTTTTGGGCTCGGTGGTGGTGATGCCCACCACCTGCGGCACCTGGGCCGTGTCTTGGTTTTTGAAGTTTTCGAGGCTACAGGCGGGAAGGGCGATCGCCATCAGCCCGCAGCAGGCGATCGCCAACCAGCGACGCCACCAGCGGCGGAGGGAAACGGTCATGGGCATGGATCAACATCTGCGACAGTCCGTGCCCAGTATTGTACGAGGATTGCTTCGGGTTCGCCCTCCCGGTCTAGGAGTTTTCGCAGCTAGGCGGGCACCGTCAGGGCCGCGCCATTGTCGCGGGCGCTGAGCTTGAGCAAAAAAGCCACGGCGCGGCGGCCCCAGACTTTGAGGGGGGTGTAGGAGGCTGCCGCTGGGCCAAAGCAGATTTCCAGCATGTCGGTGTGGATGATGCCGGGGTTGAGGGCGATCGCCGCCATGCCCAGGGGCAGCTCCTGAGCCAGGGACTGGGTGAGACCCTCGATGGCCCACTTGCTGGCGCAGTAGGGGGCCACCTCCGGCGAGGTCGACCGGCCCCAGCCCGAGCTGAAGTTGACGATCACGCCGCTGTTGCGATCGGCCATAGCGGGCAAAAAGTGGCGGATCACGTTGGCCACGCCCTTGATATTGACGTCGATCACTCGATTAAATTCTTCGCTGGGCACCTCCCACAGGGGCGCCAGGTGGTTGATCACGCCCGCATTATTCAGCAGCAAATCCGGGGGACCGTACTGGGCGATCGCCCGCTCGGCCCAGGCCTGGACCTGATCTTCTTCCGTCACATCCACCACCGCAAAGTCATGGGGCGCCCCAAAGCGCGCTTGCAGCTCCGCCGCCGCCTCCGGCGTCTGGACGCAGCCCAGCACCTGGTGCCCCGCCAAAACAAACTCCTCCGTCATCGCTCGCCCCAGGCCCCGACTTACCCCCGTAATGACGACCACGCGTTGATTTGCCATCGCAGCATCCCTCCTATGAATTGGGAAATACCATAGGGCAAGGCCGTGCGGTATCGTGATCAAACAGTGGCAACCTCATCACACCCGCAAGCCCATGACCTCGGTGCAACCTCATAAAAAAGCCAAAGCTTTAAAATCCTCTAGTCGCCGTCCGGCCAAAGAACTGTGTAGCGAATGTGGCCTGTGCGACACCTACTATATCCACTATGTCAAAGAAGCCTGCGCTTTTCTCAATCAGCAGATTGCGGACCTAGAAGCCGAGGCCCACGGGCGATCGCGCGATCTCGAGCAGTGGGACGACTGCTACTTTGGCGTTCACCAGACCATGATGGCGGCCCGCAAGCAGCAGCCCATCGAAGGAGCCCAGTGGACCGGCATCGTCAGCAGTCTGGCCATCGAGATGCTCAATCGGGGCTGGGTTGAGGGCGTGGTGTGCGTCCAAAATACCGAGAGCGATCGCTTTGGGCCGCAGCCGGTGATCGCCCGCACCCCCGAAGAGATCCTGGCCGCCCGCGTCAACAAGCCGACCCTTTCTCCGAACCTGTCGGTGCTGGAGCTAGTCGAGCAATCCGGCCTCAAGAAGCTGCTGGTGATCGGCGTGGGCTGCCAAATCCAGGCCCTGCGAGCCGTCCAGGACAAGCTCGGCCTCGAAAAGCTCTACGTCCTCGGCACGCCCTGCGTCGACAACGTCAGCCGCGACGGCCTGCAAAAGTTCTTGGAAACCACCAGTCGATCGCCTGAAACCGTCGTCCACTACGAGTTCATGCAGGACTTCCGGGTCCACTTTAAGCACGAAGACGGCTCCATCGAGAAGGTCCCCTTCTTTGGCCTCAACACCAAAGAGCTCAAGGACGTGTTTGCCCCCTCTTGCCTGAGCTGCTTTGACTACGTCAACTCCCTGGCGGACCTGGTGGTGGGCTACATGGGCGCGCCCTTTGGCTGGCAGTGGATCGTGGTGCGCAACGATCGCGGCCAAGAGATGCTGGATCTGGTGATGGACCAGCTGGAGACCCAGCCGGTGATGTCCAAGGGCGATCGCCGGGCCGCCGTGCAGCAGAGCATCCCCGCCTACGAAAAGGGCGTCACCCTGCCCATGTGGGCCGCCCAGCTGATGGGGGTCGTGATCGAGAAAATCGGTCCCAAGGGCCTGGAGTACGCCCGCTTCTCCATCGATTCTCACTTCACGCGCAACTATCTCTACGTCCAGCGCAACCACCCCGAAAAGCTGGCGGACCACGTACCAGACTATGCCCAGCGCATCGTGGGCCAGTACCAGCTGCCCCAATCGTGATCTCCGGGGCGATCGCGCCCCTTTCGCAGGGTAGAGAGACAGGTTTCCCCGAGTGTGATTCACTCGATCAGCGCCAGGTGCGGTGGGTCGAAGCGCGATCGCGGGAAACCTGAGGAGGAACGCCAGAGGACAGGGGATGGAGAAAATCGAATCTCTGCCCATCATTGGCTGGAGAGAGTGGCTGGCCCTGCCCGAGCTAGGCATTTCGGCCATCAAAACCAAGGTAGACACCGGGGCGCGCTCTTCTGCGCTCCACGCCTTTGACCTTCGGCGCTTTTGTCAGGCCGGCCAGGAATGGGTCCGCTTCACCATTCACCCCTACCAGCACGACCTGCAGCAGACCGTGGTCGCGACCGCCCGCGTCATTGATGAGCGCCAGGTGCGGACCTCTAGCGGCCACACAGAGCTGCGTCCGGTCATTCACACGCCGATTCTCTTGGGGGGCTGCCAGTGGCCCATCGAAATCACTCTCACCAACCGAGACGTGATGGGGTTTCGGATGCTGTTGGGGCGTCAG
Source organism: Geitlerinema sp. PCC 7407 (assembly GCF_000317045.1). Lineage (NCBI taxonomy): Bacteria > Bacillati > Cyanobacteriota > Cyanophyceae > Geitlerinematales > Geitlerinemataceae > Geitlerinema > Geitlerinema sp. PCC 7407. The sequence continues at coordinate 568,583 of NC_019703.1, read as the reverse complement.
GCCATTCGCCAGCGATTTTTGGTGGACCCTGGCCACTCGTTTTTGCTTAGTTCCCTGCGGCTGCCGTTGCGATCGCCCACTTCCCGCTCTCAGCCTCTATGAAAATCGCGATTCTCTCTCAGAAAGCTTCGCTCTACTCCACCCGCCGTCTCAAGGAAGCGTGCGAAAAACGGGGCCACGACGTCCGGGTCATCGACTATTTGCGCTGCTACATGAATATTGCCTCCCACAAGCCGTCGATCATGTACCAGGGCAAGCTGCTGGAGGGCTTTGACGCAGTGATTCCGCGCATCGGGGCGTCCCAGACCTTTTATGGGACGGCGGTGGTGCGCCAGTTCGAGATGATGGACGTGTTTACCGCCAATGAGTCCCAGGCGATCTCGCGATCGCGGGACAAGCTGCGCTGTCTCCAGCTCTTGGCCCGCGAAGGCATCGGCCTGCCGGTCAGCGGCTTTGCCCACTCCACCAAGGATATCGAGGGCCTGATCGGCATCGTGGGGGGTGCGCCCCTGGTGATCAAGCTCCTCGAAGGCACCCAGGGCATCGGGGTGGTGCTGGCGGAAACCTACCAGGCCGCCAAGTCGGTGATTGAAGCTTTTCGGGGCCTCAACGCGAATATTTTGGTGCAGGAATTTATCAAAGAAGCTGACGGGGCCGACCTGCGCTGCTTTGTGGTGGGGGGCAAGGTGGTGGCAGCCATGAAGCGCCAGGGCGGGCCGGGAGAGTTTCGGTCCAATCTCCACCGGGGCGGCACGGCCACGGCGATCAAGCTGACGCCGGAGGAGCGCAGCACGGCGGTGCGGGCCGCCAAAATCATGGGGCTGAATGTGGCGGGGGTGGATTTGCTGCGATCGAATCACGGGCCGGTGGTGATGGAGGTGAACTCATCCCCGGGCCTAGAGGGGATCGAGGAGGCCACCCAGGTGGACGTGGCCAGCAAGATTGTTATGTTTTTAGAGAAAAATGCAACACGGCCCAAGGGGCGCGATCGCGTGCAGCACTGACAACGCCAGGGAGCAGTCCCCGGCGATCGCCTTTGAGTTTGAGTCGGTCAAAATTGGTCCCGGCGAGCGGCGACGCCTCGAAATTCCCATCGCCCGCCTGCCCACCCACGCCCTGGTGTCGCTGCCCGTGACGGTGATTCAGGGTACCGGCCCGGGGCCGCGCCTGTGGCTGAGCGCCGCCATCCACGGCGACGAGCTCAACGGGGTCGAAATCATCCGGCGGGTCCTGAACCGCGTCGATCCCCAGACCCTCCAGGGCACGCTGATCGCCGTCCCCATCGTGAATGTGTTCGGCTTTTTGGACCAGTCGCGCTACCTGCCCGATCGCCGGGATCTCAACCGGTCCTTTCCGGGGTCGGTGCGGGGGTCTCTGGCGTCGCGGCTGGCTCGCCTATTTATGGAGCGGGTGGTCAAGCAGTGTACCCACGGCATCGACCTGCACACCGCCTCTCACCACCGGGTCAACCTGCCCCAGATCCGCGCCAACCTCAGCCACCCCGAGACGCGGCGCTGCGCCCAGGCCTTTGGGGCACCCCTGATGATCCATGCAGCGGTGCGGGACGGCTCCCTGCGCCAGGCCGCCGCCAATCTGGGGATTCCGGTCTTGCTCTACGAGGGGGGCGAGGCGCTGCGATTTGATGAGGAGGCGATCGCCGCCGGAGTCACGGGCATTTTGCGGGTGATGGCGGCCCTGGAGATGCAGGCGGATTGGCCCGGTCCGGCCGCGGCGCCGTCGATAGAAATTCAGCAAACGCGCTGGGTGCGATCGCCCCACAGCGGCATCCTGCACCGCCAGGTCAAGCTCGGCCAGTGCGTCCAGCGCCAGCAGGTGCTGGGCTACATCGCCGACGCCTTCGGGGACAGCCCGGTCACCGTGCGATCGCCCTGGGACGGCATCGTCATCGGCTGCACCCGCAATCCCTTGGTGCATCAGGGCGACGGCATTTTTCACCTGGCGCTCCAAACGGCCCATTCATCGCTTGATCCCTCGCCAAAACCTATCTAAAGCGTGGTGAAAGGTTTTCCTCAATTGGGCAACCTAGATAGTTGGGCTCTAGTAGTTGGGCAATCTAGTACTAGAGCCGCGTGTTTCCGAGCTTAAAAGTCTCCTGATCTTGGCAGCCAAACCACGCTCATTCTCACCGAGTCACGACGGCGAACCAGGCAGGTCAATCTACTCACTCTGTGTTTCCCAAGGAGCAAGGAACAATGTCAAAAGAGCGCGCCAGTGATTTTTTGGAAGCGATCGCCCAAGATGAAACCCTACGTCATCGTTTTCAGGGCGTTGAAGACGGCGAAGCCTTTTTGGCGATCGCCGACGAGATGGGCTACACCTTCAGCATCGGAGAGCTCAAGGAAGTCATCGGCGAGCTGAGCGAAGGGGTCCAAACCCGACGCCACACCGGCGTTTGGAAGTGGCTCCGCAGCGACGCTAGCTGGCTTTGGAGCAAGGTCTGAAGCAGACAACCAAGGGGGCGATCGCCCAAACATTCGAAATCAGCGGGAGAGTCGACTCTCCCGCTGATTTTTGCGTCAGCGCGGCAAAGCGCCTCGCCCAGAGTCGCTAGGCCTAGGGCGACGGCGAAGCAGTCGGTGAGGGCGATGCGGCTGGCGGCGCGACCGGAGAGGCTGAGGCCTCTGGCGAGGGCGAAGCCGCCGGAGAACCAGGAGCCGGGGACGGTGACGCAGCCGGTGACTCTGGCGCAGCCGGGGCTGGGCTGGGCGTCGCGCCGGTTGGGGGAGTCCCTGGCATCGCCGGAGCAGCCGGACTGCCGGGCGCTGCGGGCGTCACGGAGGGGGCACCAGGAAACGGCGAAGTCGCGGGCGCGGCTGGGGCCGTCTGGGCAGGCACTGGCTGCGAGCCACGCCCCAGGATGCTGGGGTCTCCGTTATCGAAGATCCCGGCCACGCAGCCGATCATCAGCGTCGCCAGAGTCCCGATAAATAGCGCTTTCCAGCCGAGCTCAGAGATATCTTTGCGCCGCGAGGGAATCAGGGCGATCGTCCCGCCGACAAAGATCCCCACCGACGCCATGTGGGCAAATCCCGACAGCGCGTAGCTGACAATCAGCACCGTGCGATCGCTCAGTGCGCCCGCCGCTGCCAGCTGGCCAAGCTGCTGATAGGGCGGAATCGCGGTCTTGAGCAAGCGGCTACCAATCAAGATCGACGCCTGCCAGGACTCGTCGTAGGGCACCCCGGTCAGCAGCGTAAAGGGATAAAACATCACCCCCAAAATATTGTCGAGGGTCACCACCTGGAACACCTGGCCCACCGGCTGCAAGAACGCGTAGGAGGAGTTTTGCAGGCCCGCCAAGGCTGCGAAAATCTGGTCGATCAGGGACACCAGACCCAGGATCAAAATCAGCACAGCGCCAATGGTCACCGCCATCCGGAGACCGTCAATGGCGCCGACGATCGCCGCGTCCACGGGGCTCACCCGCTCGATAGGCTCCCCGCCCACCGTTTCTTGGGGCGCGCCCTCAGTGGCAAACTCTTCGTGGCCATCTGCAAACTGCTTTTCTTCATCGAAGCCCGGACGAGTTTTGAGGCCTTTATTGGGCTTCTCTTCCTGGGGAATGCCGCCCGCCGTCAGGGGAATCTCCGTCTCCGGCACCAAGATTTTGGACAAGACAAAGCAGGCTGGAATCGCGATGATGGACGCCGAGACCAGGTGCACCAAGATATTGGGGAAGACGTCCTGGAGAGCCCGCACATAGATGGCCAGGGTCGAAGAAGCCGCCGTCCCAAAGCAGCAAGCCAAGATCGCGCAGAGCTCGCTGCGGGTCATTTTGGCCAAGAAGGGCTTGACGACGATGGCGGCCTCGATGCCTACGAAGATATTCGCAGCGCCGCTGAGGGCCTCTGCGCCGCTCAGGCGCATCACTGCGTAGAACAGCTTCGCAAAGAAGTTCACGACGGGCTGGATCACGCCAATGTTGTAGAGCAGGGCCATCAGGCCAGCAAAGAAGACCACCGTCGGCAGCACCCGAAAGGCAAAGATAGTCCCAATACCGGGAGTGGGCGCCTGGCCAATGGGCGGAATCAGGGCCGGGCCAAAGACGAAGCGCGCCCCCACATCCGCCGCCACGAAGACGCCATCTAGCAGCCGACTAAAGGCTTCGAGGGCGAATTTGGTGGGCGGGAACCAGAAGACAAGCAGGCCCAGGAGGAGCTGGAGGCCAATTCCCCAAAAGATAATGCGCCAGGGGACGATGCGTCGATTCTCGGAGAACAGCCAGGCGATCGCGCACAGGCCAAACATGCCGAGCAGCGAAATAACGTTTAGATATATCGGGTGAGCCATAGGCCAAGTCCTCAATCGGGTGCAAAGGCAAAACGGCCGGGGGTTACGTTGCTTTGGCGGGGTAGGCGGAGAGCCCTAGAGGCAGGCCAGATGGCCAGACCCGAAGCCAACGAGGAGAATTTCCTCTAAAGTGGCTTGCGGCGGGCATTCTGTAGCGAAATGATACACCCAAGAAAATACTGGAAAATATTACGTTTTCTGTGTGTTTTGGCGGACATCCTTCATCTGGAGGATGCGGTTTTGGCGAGAGGGGGGCGATCGCCGATCGGGAGCACACCGAGCGGGGGACGCTAAGATCAGGGCCAAAGGCTCAATATTAGGGCCTTGCTCCGCGGTTGAGCGGCCTCTTTTTCTGCCCATTCGCCTCAGGACGCCCATGGACGCCTTTGACCCAATTTCGCCCGAGTGGACTCAGCAGGCAACCCACGCCCACGGCTTTTGCTGTCCCGTGTGTCACCGCGGGCCTCACGATGCCCTGCGCGTGTGGCTCAATCGGCGATCGCCCGTGTTCACGCCCGGAGCGGGCCGCAAGTGGCAGGAGTTTTATAAGTGTCAGTGCGGCGCGGCCTGGTGGGCCTGGAGCAGCGATCGCCCGCCCTCGCCCCTCCAGCCCGCCGACCGAGCCGAGGGGTCAGCCCCCGATGAGTTTTGACCCCAGCTTGCCCACAGAGGCCGCCCGTCTAGCGACGCCCAAAGCGAACCTTCAGACCATCTTGGGGATGGGGCGTTGGCACTGCCGCCAGAGACAGATCCTGATTGGGCAGCAGTTCCCAGGTGTACTCGCGGGCCAGCAGCGCCGCAAACAGCTTCATTTCGAGGCGCGCAAACTCTTTGCCCAGGCACTCTCGCAGACCCGCCCCAAAGGGCACATAGCCGCCAAAGGCCGGACTGCCCGCTTCTGAGCCAAAGCGCTCTGGATCAAACTGATCGGGGTTGGGATACAGCTGACCGTCGCTGTGGGTGCTGCCGATTTGGTAGAGCACCGTCCAGCCTTCCGGGATTTGGTAGCCCTGAAACTCGCAGGCTTTGAGCACCCGCCGGAAGCCACCGCCCACCGGGGGAATCAGGCGCAGCACTTCCTTGAGCACCTGCTCCAGGTAGGTCATCTGCTTGAGGTTCTCGAAGGTCAAGGGCAGGTCCACGCCGAGGCTCTCCTGCTCGGCGCGCACCTTGGCGAAGACCTCCGGATACTGCGCCATCAGCAAGCAAAAGGAGGCGATCGCCGAGGTGAGGGTTTCATGGCCCGCAAACAGCAGCAGCAGCACCTGCTCCTTGAGCTCTTCGAGGCCCAGGCGATCGCCGTTTTCGTCCTCCGCCGACAGCAGCAGCCCCAGCGCATCGGTCTGAGACGCGGGCATCTGCTGGCGCTGCCGAATCAGCCGCTCCAGCTCCACCATCATCTGCGATCGCGCCTTCATCGCCTTGCCAAATCGCGTCCACGGCAGCTCAATGGGCAGCATAAACAGCCCCGCGCACCACGTCTCAAAGTCATCGCAGAGTCGGGTTTGGGACGCATTGTCCACCCCCACCAGCAGCTTGCACGCCACATCAAAGGTGTACTTGCGCAGCTCAGGGTACCAGGTCAGCTCCCCCGTCTGGGTCCAGGCCCGGACATAGCGCTGGGTAATCGCCAGCATCGTCTCGGCGTAGCTCGCCAGCGCCCGCGGCTGGAAAGCCTGATAGAGAATCTTGCGGCGGCTCTGGTGCTCCGCGCCATGCTGCAACGCCAAAGACGCATTGCCCAGCAGGCGCCGCGTGCTCGTCGGCCACGTCACCTCAAAGCTCTGATTTTCCTGGGTCAGCACGAAACGGTTGGCGTCAGCGCCCTTCAGCACCACCGTCGGCTGCCCAAAAATCTGCGTCTTGAACACATCTCCATACTTTTGATGGCGCTTTTGGGCAAACTTGCCGTCTGTGACAAAGGCCAGCGACTCACCAATGACAGGCAAGCCGAAGGAGCCAGGCGGAACGGGTTTCACATTGTTGGTTGCAGTCATAGTGCCAATCGAGTGTTGCCAGCATTGTCTCTAGTATCAGACAAGGGTTCTGGCAATTGGCAACCTGACTTGACTGCGTCTTTGGGTTACCGGAGAAGCAGCGTTATGGACTTTCGAGGAAGGTTTGCACTTCGCCGTTGGGACTCAGGACCACCCGCAGCACCGGCGTGCGATCGCCCTCCACCGGCGACACAAAAGGCTCTCCCATCAGCGGCATCGCCGTGCGATCGAGATAGGTTTCCGACGCCTGCCCCAGGGGCACAATCTGCTGAATGGAGCCGTTGGCGTTCAGCACCAGCCGATACTCCAGCGTCTGGCTCAGGCCCTCAGGCGGGCTCCACTGCTGCCGGAAATACTGCCGCGCCTCCGCCACCTGGGGAATGGTATCAAAGGCCGTTTCGGTTTGAGGGGCTGCGGACCGAGCCATGCCTGCGGCGGCTTCTCCGTCCGCAGGGGCTGCTCCCAGCGACAGCGACGATGCTGCGTTTTGGTCCGCTAGCGGATCGCCGCCCAGCTTCGCAGCTCCCGCCTCCGCCCCGGGAGGAGCGGGCTCTACCGGCGCTGACGCGATCGCCGTTTCGGGAGATTCAGCCTGGGTCTGGGCCGGTGCCTCCGCAGGAGCAGCCCCGCCCCCTTGAATCGGCGCCACCGGGATTCCCGTCACCACCGACGCGCCGGGATCTTCTACAACTGTCTCTTGTTGAGGGGCCGGAACTACGGTGGTTGAGGTACCCGGGACCCCTACCGAGGGCAGTGGCTGGCCTGCTTGGGTGCCGCTCCCAGCAGCGCCCGGAGACGGCAAAACTTGTCCCGAGGTCGCTGGCGGCTTGGGCACCAGGGCAATGGAGGGCTGCTGGGATCCAGGCGGAGGCGGCGGGGGCGTTGCAAAGTCCGTAGGCCCTTGATTGGCCGTGGGAGCATTTAGCTCCGAGCTAGCCGTCGTCGCGACGGGACTGTTGATAGAGTCCACCCACTTCACCGCGCCGGTGGTCAGCCCCACCGTCACCAGCACCACAGCCGCTGTGCGCAGCCACGTCGGCGGTGCCTGGACCCAAGCGGGCCGCTCCAGGGTCGGCATCGCCAACACATCCACAGTGTATTCATCGAGGGCCGAGGCGAGGTCAAAAAGCTGCAACAAACTCAGGGTGACGACCGCTTGCTCAGCGCTCGGGGCCAGCTTCCCCAGGGTCAACTGGTGGGACAGCCGGCCCTGGGGCGCCAGGACCAGGCCCAGCGCTTCGGCGCGGCCGCGCGGCGTCAAGGTGCCGTCTACCAAAAAGAATTCCGAGCCGCTACTGGCAACGGGTTCGGGGTCTGGCGCTAGGGAAATGGTTTCTCCGGACTCGTCCCAGGGCGATCGCGCTAAGGCAGGATGAAGAGAGCGCGGGACCGCCTCCGGTTCGAGGGACGACTGAACGAGCAGGCCCTGGACATAATCTGAAACGACGTCACACAGAGCCTCTAGCTGAGCGCGATCGCCGTGAATGACAATCTGCTGATCCTCCGGCAGGCGCGGGTCATCAAAGCGCAACTGAAACCGCAGGTTTTTCAAGACCGGTCTCCCAGCCCAGCGTGAGAGCGGCGAGTCCTTTGCAGCCACTTCGAGGGTGCAGGTCGGGGGAGTATACCGTCGCCGAACTGAGGGGGACAAAATCATGGCAGGTCTTCTGAATACGTCGAGCGGAGAGAAAGAACGACAGCTCTGGTCAAAGCAGGCCCAAACAAAGCCCAACTATTTCCTGGCAAGGGGAGTACTGCGATCGATCAGGGCCAGCCAAAGTCGTCGAGGACCACTCGGAGCACTGTAAAAGAGCAAATCGATCAGCAGCTTCAGCGCGAGGGGCGTCAGACTATCGGGAGAAACCTCTTCGCCATCCTCCATGCGCTCTTGATAGGTATTGCTGAAGGCATCAAGATAGTCACCCAGCAAAGAAGCCTGGTGAGGCTCTCGGTCTTCAGCCGTCATTTGCTCTAGCAACACCACCGCCCGCCGAATCAGCTCTTGATGCTGTTTCGCCAGGTGGCAGATGATCAGCACGAGGGCTCGCGCTTCCTCAACATCCAATTTTTTGCGTCCACCCTGGCCTTTGCGGAGCGGACTCGACTGACGCAGTCGCCACAGCGCCACGCGGTCAGCCACCACCGCCGCCAAATCAAGATCGTTCGCTGCCTGGAGGATGGCCTCCGAGGTGATGCCCGTCAAAGCTTCGAGGGCAAGCAGCACCAGATCCAGCTGGGCTTTGATGTTGTCCAACTGCACTGGGTCTGGTTGGGAGATCAGGGGCAGCTCTTCCCAACTCCGATTTGAGGGGGGCGACTTGACTGTAGAGCGCATAACTTCAGGATAGGAGATGGCGTTGGATTCAGCCTAGCAGTTACACATCTGGAAACAGACACCCGATTGTGCGATTCCAAATCTGGTCGTCACATTCCGTTACGCACCGCTGAGACGGCACTATCGCCACTGCTGCTGAGAAAACGCCGCCAGAGTCAGCCGGACGCCGTGCTGCACACTCTAGTGCACGTGGACCACCGTTACGCCGGTGCCGCCATCGGCCTGCTCGGCGGGCTCAAAGCGGCTGACCTGGGGATGCTGCTGCAAGAAAGCATGGATGCCTTGGCGCAGTTTGCCGGTGCCGTGGCCGTGGATGATCCACAGCGGCCCGTCGGCTTCGGCGATCGCCCCTTCTAGGACAGTTTCAGCTTCGGCCACTCGCTTGCCGCGCACATCCACCGTATTGCGGGAGGTCCGAATGGCAGGCGCTGGCGGCGGCGGCGGCATCTCGGCCACAGCCTTGGGGGGCTTGGGCGGACGCTCGGGCTTCTCCCCTTGCAGCGACTCAACGTCTTCTAGGGCGACCGTCATTTTCATCAGGCCAAAGCGGACGGTCATCTCGCCGTCTTCGTCGGGGGCGGTTAGGACCTCGGCGGTCTGGCCCAAACGGGGAATGCGCACGCGATCGCCCACCTGGGGCTGAAAGCCCGGCTTGGGTTTGGGGGCCGCTTGCTGAGAGGGCAGCTGGCGCGTGGCGATCGCGTTGAGGTTTTGGGTCGCCTGCTGAGCGCCCTGGGCGGTGGGTCCCCGCTGGAGCTGCTTGATCACCTGGGCAATTTCGCGGCGGGCCTGGGCGATCGCCTCTTGGACCGCCCGCTCCTGCTCCTGCTGCAAAGCCTGCTCCCGCTGCTTCAGCAGGCCCGCCTTGCGCGCCACCTCCGCATGGAGCTGCTCCGCCTGCACCAAAATTTTTGCCGCTTCTGTCGCTTTGTCTTCCTGGCGACGGCGCTGCGCCTCTAGGCCCGCAATCACCTGATTGACCTCTTCGGAGGCACTGCCGCCGACCCGCTGCTGGGCCTGGGCCACCACCGAGTCCGATAGCCCCAGTCGCCGCGCGATGGTCAAGGCATTCGATCGGCCCGGAATACCCCACAGCAGGCGGTAGGTGGGCGACAGGCTGACGTCGTCAAACTCCACCGACGCGTTTTCGAAGCGATCGTCCTGGTACTTGAGGGCCTTCAGCTCGCCAAAGTGGGTCGTGGCCACCGTCAGCTGGGCCGCGTCCGCCAGGGTTTGCAGCAGGGCAATGGCCAAGGCGCTGCCTTCGGTGGGATCGGTCCCCGCACCCACTTCGTCGAGGAGGACCAAAGAGTCCGGGGTCACACGGTCCAAAATGCGAACGATTCGGCGAATATGCCCCGAAAAAGTCGACAAGCTCTGCTGAAGGGACTGCTCATCGCCAATATCGGCCAAAATCTGGTCAAACCAGGGAATTTCCACCGGTTCTCGGGCCGCCACATACAGCCCTGCCTTGGCCATGAGGGCCGCTAGGCCCAGGGTTTTCAGGGTGACGGTTTTGCCGCCCGTGTTGGGTCCGGTGATGGCCACCACCCGGAGCTGGGGCTGGATCATCAGATCAATGGGGACAACGGCGCTGCCCTGCTCGTGCTGCTGCTGCCACACCAGCAGGGGATGGCGCAGCGATCGCAGCGTCACCACCTCTCCCGCCGTTCGCTGGACAAAGCGGGGCACGTTGCCGCCCAGCCAGAAGCTGTAGCGGGCGCGGGCCGCTGCCAGGTCCAGCGTGGTGACAATGGCCAACAGGCGCTCTAGGGTCGGCAGCACCTCCGCGATTTCGGCGGTCAGTCGGCCCAAGATCACCGCTTCTTCGGCTTGCTCCTGGCGCTGGAGCTGGCGCAGGCGGTTGTTGCGCTCGACCACCGTGTGGGGCTCGACGTAGAGGGTCGCGCCGCTGGTGGAGGTGTCGTGGACAATGCCGGGAATGGCGTCTTTGTGGGAGGCCTTGACCGGAATCACGAAGCGATCGCCCCGCTGGGTGATCACCGACTCCTGCATAGCCTGGGACTGGCGCTGCATGATCCGAAACAGGGTCTGGCGCACTTCCTCGCGCTGGCTGCGCTGCTTCTCGCGAATCTCCGCCAGCTTGGGGCTGGCCCGGTCCATCACTTCGCCGCGATCGTCAATACAAAAGTGAATGCTCTGCTCGATTTCGGGATAGGTGCGCAGCTCTGAAACCAGCTCCGTCAGCACCGGCATGTCGGCTTGGTCGTCGATCACCCGGCGCAGGTTTCTGGCCCCGGCCAGGGTCGTCGCGATGGCCAGCAGCTCCTCCCCCGACAGCACGCCCTGGCGCTCAGCCCGCTCAAGGGACGGCCCGATATCCATAATCCCGTCAAAGGGCAAGCCGCTGGTTTGGCGACTTTCTAGGCGATAGACCTCCTCGGTTTGGGCCAGCAGTCGCTGGCTCTCTTCGAGGCTGGCCGCTGGCTGCCAATGGCGCGCTGCCACCGTGCCCAGCTTGGTTGACGCAAAGGTTGCCAGGTGCTGGCACAGACGGGGCCATTCCAGGAGATCAAGGGTTTCAGATGCAATCAAAGGGCGATCGCTCAAAGCAAGTTTCACTTCATTCAGGCGAGGGGACAAACGAGCAATTCAGGCGATCGCAGACGGTAGCCACATCCTGCGATCTATCCGCAAGCCACGCACACTTTCAGAGACCCAAGCCCCTTTAAAAGGGGCGCTCCTTAGGCAGCAGAAGGAGCATGCTTGGGCAGCCCGTGGCCCTGGCTTCTTCTAGCCTAGCAGATTTAGATTACGCGTACTACAAGGATTACAAGCGAGGTGCTAGGACATGGGGGGCGGCGGCGCTTCCATTTGGGAGGAGGCGGGTGGCTCTGGCGGCGGCAGGGGCGGCAGCTCCGGTTCGGGCATTGGCAAGGGCTCCGGCTCCGGCGCGGGCTCAGGGGCCGGGGGCGCGGGGGGCGGGGCCTCCTGCACCGGCGGCTCGTATACGGGGGCGGGTTCTGGATCGACGGGCTCTGGCGCGGGAGCGGGGTCAGCCGGAGCAGGCTCTGCCTCATAGGCCGGCTCCTCATAGGCCGGTGCCTCATAGGGGTCTGGCTCAGCAGGCTGCCACTCTTCGTAGGTGGGCGGCGGCTCGATGGGCGCTTCGTAGGGCTCTTCGCTCCAGGTGTCTGCTGGCAGCTCGGCCGGAGGCGGCAGGTCTTCGTCCTCCGCTGACTCTGAGATGGGCCACTGGTCACGCCGGGGGAAGGTTTGCTCTTGGCGCAAGAAGGACGGTCGACTCAGGATGCCCTCGGCGATCGCGCCGGAGCGCCAGAGCCAGCCGAGGCTTGCCCCGCCCACCGTCGCAAACAGGGCCGTTAGCAAGAGCGCGCGGGGAAGGGCGCGATCGCCCGGGGGAGAAGACGTTGAGGTCACTTTGGAGGGTGTTCCTACCGAGGGTTGGGGAGAGGGAGCGGGGGTCAAGGGAGCAGACGGGGAAGCTGGGCGGGCCGCCGCGGGGGCAGGCTGCGCAGGGGGCGGGGCCATGGCTGGCTGGGGGGTTGGCGGGGGCGTGGCTCCTCGGGGCACCGTCGGCAGGCTGACTGCGGCAGCCCTGGGCAAGGCTGGAGAAGACGGCGGCTTCGGAGCGGAGGAGGGTGGAAGGCTGGGGAGGGCGATCGCCCCCGAGTCTTTTAGGGCCTGGAGCCACTGGTCAACTTTTTGCGGCCGCTGGGCCGGTTCTCTCTGGAGGCCCCAGGCGATCGCCTGCTCCACCGGGGGGCTTAGCGTCGGACACAGGCGACGCAGCAGCGGCAGCGACAGCCCCTCAAAGCGCAATTGATCAGCGATCGGCGGTTTTTTCCCCGTTAGCAGCGCAAACAGCGTGGCGGCCAGACTATAGATATCCGTCGCTGCTGTCAGAGCGCTCTGGGATTGCTGGACCTCGGGCGCCGCATAGACCGGATCAAGCCAGCCCGAAGTGACAGCGCTGGGGCCGAGCAGCGCGCCCAAACCGGGATCAACCAAGATTAGATTCGGCGTTCCCCACCGCTGGACCAGACGCTGAGGCTGCACGCCGCCGTGGCGCAGGCCGCCTTGGTGCAGCACAGCCACGGCTTGCGCCACCGACCGAATTCCTTGCAGCGCCTCCGATTCTTCCAGGGGAGCCTGTTTCACGCGCTCGACAATCGAGGCTCCCGGCACAAATAGCGTCACCCAAAAGGCGCGATCCTGCTCTTCAAAGCAGTCAACCAGGGGCTCGAGGTGGCGATGGGGCAGCTGGATCAGGCGACGCCCGAGATCCAAAAAACGCTGGCGATCGCGCTCAGAACTGGGCTTTGACGGCACCGGATCGGCCAGCGCCTTGACCAACACCGGCTGATTTCCCAGCAGGCTTTGGTAGACGACCAGCAAACTGCCCGCCTGCTGCACCGCACCGAGGGTGTATTTGCCATTTTGCAAGACCGCTTCCGACGCAAGGGTCATAGGTCAAGCCCAGTTCATAAATGTTTAGAGACAAAGGTCCCGACCATCAGTTTCCGTGGAAGGTCTTGGGAATGTCAAACCGCCGCCGCTAAACCCTGACCAGCGGAAAACAGCCAAAGCCGCTGGGCCAGGGCTTCAAAGTTTTTGGGGAAAATGGGTAGCCAAAAAGGCCTCTGCCGCCGCGCGATCGCCCACTTGGCCATCCAAAAACGCCGCAAGGAGCTGCTCTAGCATCTGCTTAAATTGACGCCCTGGCTTGTAGCCGAGTGCCTTGAGATCGTTGCCATCTAGGGGCGGCTTGGCCTCCCGCCAGCGGCTGAGGTAGCGCCACACCACCCGACGCAAGGGGCGATCGCCCCTTGCCCCAATCAAAATCAGGGTCGGCACATCGTAGCGCTGTAGCTGCTGAGCCATTTCACTCGGGCGATCGCAGGTCAGCAAGCCTTGGCGCACCGCCGCCTCCCGCGCCGCCAGCTGGCCCAAGCGATCGATGCTGTCCACCGGCAGCTGAAACTGCTCCGCCACCCGCACGCGATCGCCCCCCGGCAAATAGGCCAGCATCATTTCCAGCAGCATTTGCCAGTGCTCCAGGCTTTGGGCCGCATCAAAGCGCTCTAGGCCCCGATTCACCAAGCACAGCTGCCGCCACAGCTCCGTCGTCAGCTCCAGATCCCCGTGGATGCAGCGCAGCGCCCCCAGATCCGCCAGCAGCTTGAGAGCCAGCCGCCAGTACGGCGCCTGCAAGATATACTTCAGCTCGCTTTTCAGGCGCGTCCCCAGGGCCGGGACCAAGGCATTTTCATCCTGGGACCGGTGATAAACGCCGCTCTCGATGGCGTAGCGAATAAACCCCTCCGTTTCCGGCTCGATGCGGAAGCCCAGACGCACCGCAAACCGCACCGCTCGATAGATCCGCGTCGGGTCTTCGATGAAGCTGTTGGCGTGGAGCACCCGAATTTGCGCCGCCTGCAAGTCCAAAAAGCCCCCAAAAAAGTCCAGCAGCTCCCCTGCCCGAGGCTGCGTCAGGCGCACCGCCAGCGCATTGATCGTAAAGTCTCGCCGGTACAGGTCTTGGCGAATCGAGCTCGCCTCCACCTCAGGATTGGCCGCCGGGTAGGGATAAAACTCAGTGCGAGCCGTCGCAATGTCGATCCACAGCGAATCGAGGTCCGGATCGCGGTGCCACAACAGGGCCGCCGTCTGGAAGCGACCGTGCACCTGCAAACGGCCATTGGGATACTGCACCTGCATTTCCCGCGCCAGCTCCACACCCGCCGCCTCCGTCAGCGATCGATGAAATCCGTCCACCACCAAGTCGATATCGCTGATCAGTAGGGTGTCTTCGGAGTCAGCCAGCAGCAGATCCCGCACCGCACCACCCACCAGGTACAGGTGCCAGCCCCGGCGCTCCGCAGCCGATGCCGCCGCCATGAGCACCGCCCACAGGGCCGGTGCCAGGCGATCGCGCAGCATCTCCAGGGACAAGTCGCACCAGGGACGGCGGCGCGTCAGGCCCTCCAGAGCATCCTGCTCCGAGGGGCGCTGCTGATGAAGCTGGCGCAGCACATCGGTCCGCGTCACGATGCCCACCAGCTGACCGTTTTCGACCACCGGCAGGCGACCAATGTCGTAGGTCACCATCAGCTCCTCAACCTCTGGCAGCAGCGTTTCCGGCTTGATGGTTTTGACCTGGGACTTCATGTAGCCCTTGACCGGCGCATGGCTAAAGCCGTGGTGCAGCGCGATGTCGAGATCCCGGCGGGAAATAATGCCCACCAGCTGATCGTCGGCATTGACCACCGACAGGCCCGAATGGCCGTAGCGCAGCAGAATGCGCTGGGCTTCGCCGATCGTTGTGTCTGGGCGAATGGTGCGCACAGGAGACGACATCAGCTCGCGCGCGGTCGGCGGATCGGGAATCCGCTCGCGCAGCGTCGCCACCAGCCCATCGAGGGTGGCCTGGGGATCGACGCCCCGCAGAGTCGCCGTGGCAGCCCGGGGGTGGCCACCCCCGCCCAGGGACTCCATCAGCGAGCTCAGGTCCAGATCGTCTAGGCGCGATCGCCCAATGAGATTGAGCCGCTCCTCGTCAGAGTCATCCCCCACGGGATAGTGCGCCCCCAGCAGCAGCACTTCGCTCTCGGTCAGCTCCATCAGCTGGGAGGCCAGGCTCGACAATCCCGGCACATAGGACTCCGTAGGCAGCAAGACCCAGGACAGCACGGTCCCCTGGACGGTCTCAGTGTGCAGCGTGTCCAGAGCCACCGCCAGCAGATCCTGGAGCTGGGGCGAAAAGCCCGGCTCCACGTAGTCGGCGATCGCCCCCAAACTCGCGCCCTGATCCATCAGCCACGCCAGCGCCCGAGCATCCCGCGCCGTCGCCTGCCCAAAGGTCAGCGACCCCGTATCCACATGAATTCCCAAGGCCAGCACCGTGGCCTCCGGCACCGTCAGCGTCACCTCCGCCGCCTGGAGCTGCTCCACCACCAGGGTCGTCGTTGCTCCCACCGCCGCGATCTGGGTTTCGGTAGCCGGAATGTCGCACTCCGCAGTGAGGTGGTGATCGTACAGAGTTACTGCCTTGAGGTGGGGCAAGTCCAGCCACTCCGCCGCCTTACCCAGGCGATCGCGCCGCTGGGCGTCCACCACGGTGATCGAGCGAATGCGCTGGGGATTCACCGATCGCCGCTCGATGAGGGAATACTCGTCCCGGTGCAGCGCCAAAAAGTCCCGCACAGCCGGATGGCAGCCGCCCGTTAGCACAATGCGCGCTCCCGGCAGCAGGCGCGTCATCCCCACCGCCGCCCCCAGAGCGTCAAAGTCCGCTGTCGTATGACACAGCACCAAATCCATAAATCAGGCGTCTCAGCTATGCGCAAGGGTTCCAGTCTGTTTGCCCAGGAGCCAGTTATCCCAGACTCAGGGCGATCGCTACTGTGATCCTAGTGAATTGCGCCTGTCAAGAACCAGCCGGGGCGATCGCCCTCTCCCTTTTTGTCGAGATCCCCGCCTTTCCTGCGCGAGAAAATGGCCAGAGAGGGGCGTTTATCTGGTAGCGTACTAATCAGTATTGATCAAGCTTTTGAGAAACTGAGCCACTTATTGGCCTCTTTGTCCACTGCTCGATTAGTTTGGAATTGCAGCCATGTTAACGATCCTGTTTCAGATTGCCCTCGCCGCCTTGGTTATCTTCTCCTTTGTGATGGTCGTCGGGGTTCCCGTCGCCTACGCTTCTACCGAAAATTGGGATCAATCCAAGCGCTTGATCCTGCTCGGTAGCATTGTTTGGGCCGCTTTGGTCATTGCCGTTGGCGGACTAAACTACCTCGTCGTCTAGGCCGACGTTGGACGCGCCCACGCTGGCGTCGACCAACTGGAGCTTTTTCGATTTTTTGATATGTCAATCCAGCGAAGGGTTGGCGATCGCCCTTTTTCGGGCCTGTCAGCGTACGGGTCGGTGAACGAGCGATCGCCAACCCTTTTTGGCATTGGGCTTTTTGCAGGGCGATCCCAACGAGCCTGATAGGATAGGAACCACGTTGAGTTGAACCCACACTGACATCATGGCCGTTTTCGAGGGATCCTTCGTTTTCGGGGACGCTGCTCCTCGCATCGCGATCGTTATCGGTCGCTTCAATGACCTGATCACCACCAAGCTCATCGAGGGGTGTCAGGACTGCCTCAAGCGTCACGGCGTCGATCCCGATCCGAACGGCACACAGGTGGACTACATTTGGGTGCCCGGCAGCTTCGAGATTCCCTTGGTGGCTCGTCAGCTCGCCCTGAGCTACCGCTACGACGCCATCATCTGCCTCGGAGCCGTGATTCGCGGCCAGACTCCCCACTTCGATTACGTCGCCGCCGAGGTCTCCAAGGGCATCGCCGCTGCCGCCTTCCAAACGGGCGTGCCGGTGATCTTTGGCATCATCACCACCGACACGATGCAGCAAGCCCTCGAGCGCGCCGGCATCAAGAGCAACAAGGGCTGGGAGTTTGCGATGAATGCCCTGGAGATGGCTAGCCTGATGCGCCAAATGCGCGCCGGACTGGAGATCAACCCCAACGGCACGCCTGCCCTGGCCGGTGGCGCCCCCAGTGCGATCGCCGCTGAGGCATTCCGTCAGTCCGCCAGCTAGAGCGCGATCGCCCCCTGACTCCGTCGCCACAAAACGCAAAAAATTCGGAGTCAGGGGTTGACAACCTTAACGGAATCATAAGATTATATTGAAGCGCTTGCGGGTATAGCTCAGTGGTAGAGCGTCACCTTGCCAAGGTGAATGTCGCGCGTTCGAATCGCGTTACCCGCTTTCACGAAACTCCAGTTCTGGATTCGTTGGATTCTTCCAATTACTCTAGAAATGTTTTCGTGGACAGCTGGTGAATCAAGCGCTGGTTGATGGTTTCTGCGGGTATAGCTCAGTGGTAGAGCGTCACCTTGCCAAGGTGAATGTCGCGCGTTCGAATCGCGTTACCCGCTTCTCAAAAATTCAGCTCTAGCTGACGAGCTCAGAATCAAGGTTTCAACACCTCAGAGATCAGGCGATCGCCCGTAAAATTTCCATAAAAAAAGCCGTCGGGCCAGCTCTGAGCCAAAATTCAGGTATACACTCAGAGGATGAGGGCTACTGGGATTACGCCTCTCAGGGGTGGCGATCGCCCGCGTTAGTGGCCTACGCTTTCGACATCTTTCGTCGTTTTTGTGTCATCGCCCCTCGTGCAAGCGCAGAAAGCCCAAAAGATTGACTTCACCACCGAATATCCCTGTCCTTGCCGGCGGCGGGGACAGCTCGTTCCGATTACGTTGACGGAGGCCTTTGGCTGCGATCGCTGCCAGCAGATTTTCGTGGTCGAAGATAACGGCTATGCCCTAGAGCAGCTCTCGACGACCTACCCCTACAAGCAGTCTTGGCGCTGGAGCGGCCATCAGTGGTACCGAGTGCACTCTGTCTTTCGAGAGGGATACCTTCCTCTGGCCTTGGGCAGTATTCTGGTCTTACTGATTGTTTGGTTGCCCCTCGCCCTCCAATCCAGCATCGGCCCGGGGATTTTGGCGTGGGCAGCCATCTCAGTTTTGTTAACGATGCTGCCAGCACTCATGATGTGGTTGGCCTATCGGCGATAGCCCATGACCCATGATTCCCATTCCTCTGCTCCGGTTGACCTGCCCCATATCCTAAAGCGTTCTCAAGAGGCGGCGATCGCCCTCGGGGGCATCAGGGCCGCCGATCGCAACCAAGCGCTGCATGCCGTCGCCCAAGTCATTGACGATCGGCAAGATGACATCCTCGAGGCCAACACCCTGGACCTGGAGGCAAGCCGGGAAATGGCGGTGCCAGACCTGATTTTGGACTGGCTCAAGCTAACGCCGGAGCGGCTGCAAACCGCCGTCAAGATTTTGCATCGCCTCGGGGAGCTCTCGGACCCCGTGCAGCAGCGGGTGATGAGCACCTCCTACCAGCTGGACAACTGCCAAACCTATGGGCAACTGGTACCCCTGGGCGTGATTGCCATGATCTACGAGGCGCTGCCCGAGCTGGGGGCGATCGCCGCAGGCATGTGCATCAAAACCGGCAATAGCCTGATTTTGCGAGGGGGCAGCGAGGCGAGTCACTCCAACGCCGCGATCGCCCAGGCGATTCAGCTGGCTCTCGACGACATCGGCTTGCCCAACGGCTGCTTGCAGCTGCTCGATCCCGATCACGGCGCTTCCATTCGGGAAGTCGTCACCCAAGATCAGTTCATCAACTTGATCATTCCCTACGGCCGCCCCAGCCTCGTGCAGCAGGTCGTGCGCCAGGCCACCGCGCCTGTTCTCCAGTCCGCCATGGGCAACTGCTACCTTTATTGGTCGCCCTCCGGCAGCCTGGACCTTGTGCGGCACCTGATTCTCGACAGCCACCAGAGCGAGCCCGACCCCGTCAACGCCATCGAAAAAGTCCTGATCCACCGCAACCAAAACTCAGCCGCTCTCAACACCCTCTGGAACAACCTGCAAGAGAAAGGGTTTCAGCTGCGGGGGGATGCAGCCCTCGTCGCAGAATATCCAGAGCTGATGCTGGCTGAAGCTAATGAATGGCGTCAGGCCTATCTCAACAAAATTGTCGCCTTCAAGTCTGTCGAGAGCCTCGAAGAGGCGATCGCCTGGATCAACCAGCACAGCAGCGGTCACGCCGACTGCCTTGTCACCGAGTCCTACCAAGAAAGTCGACAGTTCTCCGCTGGTGTGAACAGCGCCTCCGTCTACATCAACTCCTCCCCCCGATTCTCGCGCAATCCTCGACGCATCAGCGCCATCTGTCTCGGCATGTCCAATCAAAAAGGTCATCGTCGCGGCTCCATCGGCCTAGAAACCCTGACCACCGTCAAGCACGTCATTCAAGGCAACTCTTGGATCTGATAGGCTCGCGCCAAGCGAGGCGCTCCAGCAATCACAGCCCACCACGGGCACCCAAAACCCAAAAAGAGATGCAATTTGCATCTCTTTTTGGGTGTGACCTTTGATTAACTATTGACCAATCAAGGAGTCTTTGGCGTTAAAAACGTCTTCTACTGTTCGTTATTAATCAGTTTTACCTTAGTCGCCAGCCCCAGCATTTGCAGAAGGCGAATCGTCATCCAGGTCATGTCAATTTCCCACCAGCGCAGGCCATGGCGAGCAGAATACTGGAACGCGTGGTGATTGTTATGCCAGCCTTCACCGTAGGTCACGAGGGCAACCCACCAGCAGTTGGTAGAGCGATCGCCAGCGTCGTAGGTGCGGTAGCCAAACTTGTGGGTTGCGCTGTTTACAAACCAGGTGCAGTGATAAACCAGCACTAGGCGGACAAAAACGCCCCACACCACAAACGGCCAGCCTCCCAAGAAGTAGAGGACCACGCCTAGAGCAGCCTGGACCAGCAAGAAATACTTGTCAAAGAAGAGGTATACAGGATCCTCGGCAATGTCTTTGATGAAGCGGTGGATCTCCTTTTTGGCCGGTACTTCGTAGAGCATCCAGCCCATGTGGCTCCACCAGAAGCCCTTGCCCGAGTTGTGGTGATCGACGCTTTGATCCGAGTGCAGGTGGTGGTGGCGATGCAGTCCCACCCACTCAATGGGTCCACCTTGGGCAGCAAGGCTAGCGCAGAACACCAGGAAATATTCAAGCCATTTGGGAGTTTGGAAACTGCGGTGCGCCACGAGTCGATGAAGACCGAGCGTAATCCCAAGTCCCCCGGTCACCCAGTGCAAGAAGAGTGCTACTCCGACGGCTGCCCAGCTAAAGTTGCTGGGCAGCAAGGCAAAGAGAGCCCCGATGTGAATGACGGCCATAAACGTAATGACCGGCCAATTTAGTGAAAGTTTGGTTGGAGTTGCAAGCGTCATGCAAGTCTCTTGATACACAACTTGAATTTAGATCATGCCTAAACTGCGCGATAATGAAACACCGCGCGTTTAGACGGAGAGAGCGGGGTGTTTAAAAACAGCGTTGAGGAGCTGCAAGCGGCGCAGCAGGCACTGTCCCAGATCTTTGCTGGAATCGACACCCAGGTCAAGGAGAATTTGAGGCGGGTTTTAGGAGCGTTTCAGCGTCACAATGTCGGCGTCCATCACTTTTCAGGGGTGAGTGGATATGGTCACGATGACCTAGGTCGACAAACGCTGGATCGAGTGTTTGCAGATATTGTGGGAGCAGAAGCTGCGGCGGTTCGCGTGCAGTTTGTGTCCGGTACACACGCGATCGCCTGCGCACTATTTGGCGCGCTTCGCCCCGGAGACGAAATGCTGGCTGTCGCGGGTCCCCCGTACGACACCCTAGAGGAAGTAATAGGTCTGCGAGGAACACATCAAGGCTCTCTTCGCGACTTTGGCATCAAGTATCGTCAACTTGAACTAACACCTCAGGGTACGGTGGACTGGCAGGCTTTAGTTAAAGCTATCACACCCGAAACAAAGTTGGTGGCGATCCAGCGCTCCTGCGGCTACTCCTGGCGGCCGAGCTTGTCCATCGAGGACATCGAGAAAATCGTCCAGATTGTGAAGGGCCAGAACCCAGACACAGTCTGTTTTGTAGACAACTGCTACGGAGAATTCATTAGCGATCGCGAGCCGACGGCGGTGGGTGCAGACCTGATGGCAGGTTCGCTGATCAAGAACCCTGGCGGCACCATTGTCGCGACGGGCGGCTACGTAGCGGGCCGCGCGGATTTAGTGGAGGCGGCCACCTGTCGCCTGACGGCGCCGGGTATCGGCAGCTCGGGCGGCGCCACCCTCGACCAAAATCGCCTGATGTTCCAGGGACTCTTCCTAGCACCCCAGATGGTCGGGGAGGCGATGAAGGGCAATCACTTGGTCGCCTATGTGTTTGACCGGCTGGGCTATCCGGTCAACCCGGCACCTTTTGCGCCCCGCCGAGATGTCATTCAGGCAATTCAGCTCGGGTCCCCCGAGAAGCTGATTGCGTTTTGCCGCGCAATCCAGAAGCACTCTCCCATTGGCTCTTACCTTGATCCGGTGCCTGCCGGGATGCCGGGCTATGAGAGCGAGTTGGTGATGGCGGGCGGCACGTTCATCGATGGGAGCACCTCGGAGCTGTCGGCGGATGGTCCGCTGCGGGAGCCCTACGTGGTGTTTTGTCAGGGAGGCACCCACTGGACCCACGTGGCGATCGCCCTGGAGGCGGCCATCGAGGCCATCGGTCCTGCAACGGCCTAGGGCGATCGCCCCCCAAAAGGGAAACCCTGTAACCATGTTTTCGGTTACAGGGCAACACTCACTCACGCGGATCTCAAATCACCCTCAAAACCAGCCCAATTTTGTTAGAAACTCTGTTCCTAAAAAACCGGAATTTTTTGCCACCCTGTGGGCTTGTTTGGGAGTGGAAACTTCGCTAGTCTTCTGGACCGCACATTCATATTAGCAAGGCTCTGAAGGCGCTCCAGATTTTCGTGATAATTTGAGACAAAGTGTATAACGCCTGTGAATTAGAGTTAGTTGTTCTTGATAGTTTGATGCCTTGAGACGCATAATCGGCCGCTTTTCGCGAGAAACGCGTCTAAATCACTTCAGAATGCCAGCGACATCATTCTGCAAAGTAACACCCAACCAGGGGTTTAATTTTTTTAGTGCAAAATAGGGCCAAAAACAACCCTAAAAATCTCTCACCAAAACTCGCTGATAAGGCGTTTTGTCTCCACCAATGACTTCTCAGTCAAGGGATTTCTGAGGCTGCAAGAGTCCCGCCCAAGGACTCTATTTTAAGGCTGGTGATTTTTGAGGGCGATCGCCTGCTGGGCGATGTCATTTTTAGTCAGAATGCAGCCAGCAACTCGGTGGGCGAGTTCCTATCAGAAACTCAGGGGATGACTCGCCTGAGAAAACATCAGGCCAAATTTTTGGGCTCTGATCTGGAATCTGGACCTGGGAGACTGAAGTTTCTGACGATCGCAGTCTCCTGGGGCTTTTGCGTTAGTTTGCGCAGCCCGGAGCCCCAGAAACCGGGCGATCGCTCCGCAATCGCGATGGCAGCAAAAAAATAATGGACATTTTTGTATTACGCGTGTAGCATATTAGTCATTCAAGAATTTTCGCCCTATCGCCTTTCTGAGATTTCGTTTTCCAACCGCAAACCTCTAGTCAGCCCCTGACTGTCATGAAGCTCTCCTCCTTTGACCTTGACCTCACGACCAGCGCTCACCGGCAATCCGGTGAGGCAGGCGTGGCCATGGTCCAGGTAGGAGGTCAGGTCAGCCGCCCATGGCGCGCTCTCAGCGGCGCCCCAGTTCAAGGGCGTTTTGGCCACGACGGGACCATTCAGGGTCGCAGCCGCGGCGCTGAACTGGTGGCAAACCTAGCATTTCGAAGCGGTTGGCGCGGAAGAGGCTTTTTCCGACCCCAGGATTAGAGAACTCCAAACGTTCGTCTAACCCCCGCTTCTCGTTGGCAGAAGCGGGGGTTTTTCAATGGTTGAGCAATCACCCACTTCGATCGCCAAGGAGCTCCGTTCCCAGGTCCCTTCACCTTTTGCCAAAACGCTTTGGCCCCAGCGACGGGAGCGCTCCAAACTCCCCTTCCCCGCCTCCGGAGGCGGGTTCCTGATCTGCTCTTTCAAGGAACCTCCGGTTATGTTGAAGCTGATTTACACCGAGGACGATGTACAGCTAGAGCGGCTGTCTGAGTCGATTGAGGCGTTTGTGACCCAGCGAACGCTTTTGGCCCTGCGGCTCGGCCAGCCCATCCACGTAGTCCAGGGCCGCGCAGCGTTTTTGCTGCCCGCTGATTTGCCGGAACTGGCGCAGCTAGACAAAGCCTGGGCCAGTCTCGACGCTGAACCAGACATAGAGATATTTCGCGCGGATGCAGATTATATAGAGGTCGGTCTCCACGGGCTTTGGGTCACCCCAGAGACTGCATCTGAAGAGGGTCTCTTTTTGTCGCTTTTGGGCGATCGCCTGGAGCGATCGCTAGAGCATCTGTGGCAGGTGGCCCAGACCCAGATGTCCTTCTTGCGCTAGCTCAGGCGGGCAATAAAGGGGGCGATCGCTTCTACAAAGGTATCCGTTTGCTCGTAGGGCAAGACATTGCGGCCGTCGAGCTTGAGCCCTTCTCCTTGGGAGAGGTGCTTGAGATAGTCGCTGAGGCGATCGCTCGGGGTCTCTTGCTTGCCCGAGCGGCTGATGCTGGAGGCCGTGTCGCCCACCACAACCAGAGTGGGGTGGGGGATCGCGACGATCGCCTCCTGGTAGCCCTTGCGCCAGAAGCCCGCCAAAAAGGCAAACACCGCGTACCGCGTCGCCATATCTCGCGAGCCCTCGTGGAGCATCGCCAGCCAGGGCTCATCCACCCCCTCCGACGCCGCAAAAAGCTGCTTGGCCGAGAAGGACTGCAAGAACTGCCGGCGCCGAGCGTAGCGGTAAAACAGCGCGCCCAAGGGCGATCGGAAGAAAGACCAGCTCAGATTTTTGCGCCACTCCGGCCACGCCAGCGTCATCACTGGCCACGCAGGCGGCCCCGACAGCACCATCCCGCGCACCAGCGTCTGGCCCAGTTCGCGCTGACACAGCTCAATGGCCACCGGAAACAGCGCCCCCTGAACCACCAAGATCGCGCCCTGTTTGACCACCGTTTGCAAAAAGTACTCTAGCTGCTCCGCCCAGATCTCAGGCGGATAGGCGATCGCCGGCAGGTCGCTTTCGCCGCAGCCCAGCAAATCCAGGTTGTAAATCGGGTTTTGAGCGCCCGATCGCTGCCACCCTTCGCAGAATCGATCCCAAAATCGTCGCGACAGCCCCACCCCGATCGGGTGCACCAGCACCAGCGGCGTCTGGCCCGCAGACGCTTCTGACGCCCGCACCTCATACGCGCACCGGTGACCGCGCCAGGCGTAGAACTGCGTCGAGACACCCGTTTCCACCATCGAAGCCGCAACGTCAGGCTGCATCATCACGTATTCGTTCCTTTCACAAAAAATTGTTTTAAAAGTTCGCTGGGCTTGCGGTCCCAAACGTCCCGATGGTCATAGATCAGGCCGTCAGGCCCCAGCCGATAGGTCGAGTTGCCATTAAAAAAGAGACGCGGCCGCCAGGGCAAACGCAGGGTGCCCCGCACCGTCCACGTGACAAAGACTACGTCCGGCTCAGTCTGCTGAATGTCGTGGACATCAAAATGCAGATCAGTGAAAAAGAGCTGGCCGTGAAAGCGCAGCGTCCAAAAAATAATGCGGTAGTTGAATTTGCCCTTGAAGGTATTAACCGGGTCTTTGAAGAAAATATCAGCGCTGTAGATGTCGTAGGAAATATCGCGCTCGAACAGGGTCGGCAGATCAGCCCACAGCGTTTCCACAATTTGGCTGGCGGGCAGCACACTTGGGGCAGACGGGGCGCGATCGCCCGCAGACTGAGGCGGGGGCACAGAGGAATCAGCCATAGAAACTCACTCAAAGCGCCGAAAGACGTGAAATTTTGGCTCAGGAGCATCCTACCAAGCCAGAGCCAGCAAAGCCTCAGCCATGGGCAAGATCGCCCCCTAAGCCACTTCTTCCCAAACCCGTCCCCGAGCAGGCACCGTAGAATGAAGAAAGTCCGGTCTAAACGTTACGAAAGTTCACTATGTCGACAATAGCGGCGATCGCAGTATTGGCGATCTTGATCGTGGTTCATGAGCTAGGACACTTCCTGGCCGCTCGGCTGCAAGGAATCCACGTCAATCGCTTCTCGATTGGCTTCGGACCCATCCTGTGGAAATATCAAGGACCTGAAACCGAATACGCTCTGCGCGGCTTTCCCCTGGGCGGCTTTGTCGGCTTTCCCGACGACGACCCCGACAGCCCCATCCCCCCCAACGATCCCGACCTCCTGCGCAATCGCCCCATCTTGGACCGGGCCATCGTCATCAGCGCTGGCGTCATCGCTAACCTGATCTTTGCCTACTTCCTCCTCGTCGCTCAAGTCGGCATCGTCGGCATTCAAGACTTCAACTATCGGCCTGGGGTCCTCGTTCCCCAAGTTGCCACAGACGTCAGCTCCGCCGCCGCCCGCGCCGGCATCCAGGCCGGAGACATCATCCTCTCTGCCAACGGCGAAACCCTCACCGCATCCGAAAGCTCCATCCCCAAACTGATGGACATCATTCAGGACCGGCCTGGTGAGCCCATTCCCCTAGAAATCAAGCGGGGCGACGAAATTCTCGACCTCACCGTCACCCCCGAAAATATCGACGGCAAAGCGCGCATCGGCGTTCAGCTTGCCCCTAACGGCGACATCATTCGCCGCCGCGTCAACAACCCCCTCGACGTCTTCGGCATCGCTGCCCAGCAGTTTCAGCAAGTCACCATCCGGATTTTGCAGGGCTTCGGTCAGCTGATCAGCAACTTCAGCGAAACCGCCGAGCAGGTCGCCGGTCCCGTCGCCATCGTCGCCATCGGAGCCAGCGTTGCCAAGTCGGATCTGGCTAGCCTGTTCCAGTTTGGTGCCCTGATCAGCATCAACCTCGCCATCATTAATATCCTGCCGCTGCCGGCCCTCGACGGGGGTCAGCTCGCGTTCTTGCTCGTCGAAGGCGTGCGCGGCAAACCCCTGCCGACCAAAATTCAAGATGGCGTGATGCAAACCGGTTTGATGCTGCTCCTCGGCCTCGGCATCTTCCTGATTGTGCGGGATACGGCTCGCCTCGACTGGGTTCAGCAGTTTTTCCAATAGGCATGGCAACCCAGCGAAAACGAACCTCCGCAAAGCAGCGCGCCACCGAAATTTTGGTGCGCCTAAAGCGGCTTTATCCTGACGCGACCTGCACCCTCGACTACGAAACACCCGTTCAGCTGCTGGTGGCGACGATCCTGTCTGCCCAATGCACAGATGAGCGCGTTAACAAGGTGACCCCCGCCCTGTTTGCTCGCTTTCCGGATGCGGAGGCGCTGGCTGGAGCCGAGATCAGCGAGCTGGAGGAGCTGGTGCGCTCCACCGGCTTCTATCGCAACAAGGCGAAGAACATTCGGGCGGCCTGCCATCGGATCGTGACGGAGTTTGGCGGCAAGGTGCCTCAGCGGATGGAGGAGCTGCTGTCCCTAGCCGGGGTCGCGCGCAAGACCGCCAACGTGGTCTCGGCCCACGCCTTCGGGGTGAATTTGGGCGTGACCGTGGACACCCACGTCAAGCGGCTGAGCTTTCGCTTGGGCCTCACCAAGCACACTGACCCGATTCGGGTGGAGCGGGATCTGATGAAGCTGATCCCGCAGCCGGACTGGGAAAACTGGTCAATTCGGCTGATTTATCACGGTCGGGCGGTGTGTATGGCGCGCAATCCGGCCTGCGATCGCTGCAAACTAGCGGATCTGTGCCCTTCCGTCGATCCGGCCAAGCGACCGTCTGCCAAAGCTTTGGCAACTTCAACCCCGATTTCCTGACTTTTGATCGAGGGAAATTTGTGCTAAGCTCTATGACTTCGCTAGAATGGAAAACGCTGTCTCAACTGAGGGTCTAAGGACATCTATGGCCAAGAAAAGCATGATTCAGCGCGAAGTCAAGCGGCAGAAGCTGGTAGACAAGTATGCCGACAAGCGCGCTGAGCTGAAAGAGCAATTTGCCAAAGCAACCACGCAGCAAGAGAAGATGGATCTCCATCGCAAGCTGCAGCAGTTGCCTCGCAACAGCTCCCATATCCGTCTGCGGAATCGCTGCTGGGCGACGGGCCGTCCCCGGGGTGTGTACCGCGATTTCGGTCTATCTCGCCACGTGATCCGCGAAATGGCTCACGAGGGTTTGCTGCCAGGGGTTGTCAAGTCGAGCTGGTAATGGCCGCCTTCAGCTTTCATGCGCCCTGCGCATGAAACTGACCCCCTGGCTCTTTCGCTACTGACCACAGCAGCGATCGACTCCCAAACTCTCTAATAGCAGGTCGCTTACTGCGTTAGCGACTGCGAATTCACTATAAAAACTTTTAGAAAAATCAAAGGCCTGCATCTCGGTCACGAGGGCGATCACGAGGGAACCAACGTCGTTTTCGCCCTCCATGCGCTGTCGCACGTAGACCTGAGCGGCTCGGGTCGCGATGTCGGCGTTGATGCCTTCGGGCAAGAATTCTGAATCTAGCCAGTGATGGAGGGCTGCCTGGAGCCACTGCCCTTCTTGCTGGGGATTTTGCGATGGGGGTAGGGTGATGGGAGGAATCGCATCAGCCATGGTGTTTTCTCCTTCAGTCCAAGCTTGCCGCTGGGGTCGGTCCGGGAAAGATGCTGGGTCGCCGGAACGCCACCCTGGCAATGTTGTGGGGCGGGGGACGTACCCCCACTATACAATCGCGCCTTATTCTCCCCAAATCCTCTGGCGCTGGACAGGCAGACGGAGGGACAAGCAGGAGGTCTGCGGTGGACGTTGAGCAGATTGTGACGGGCTACGCTCAGGGCTATTTTTTGATGGCCGACGAGACGGGTCGGCGCTTGGGCTGGTACAGCAGTCGCGAGCGGACGCTGATTCCGCTGGATGAGCGGTTTCGCTACCCGCGATCGCTGCGTCGGGTGCTCAATAGCGGCCGATTTCGGGTGGAGATCAACCAAGCTTTTGAGCAAGTGGTGGCGGGCTGCGCGGACCGTGAGACGACCTGGATTTCGCCGGAGCTGCGGAAGATTTATGGCCAGCTTCACCGGGCGGGCTGGGCCCACAGTTTCGAGACGTGGGAGGGCGATCGCCTGGCAGGGGGCGTTTTGGGCCTTGCGCTAGGCGGGGTGTTTATTGGGGAGTCGATGTTTTACGCGATTCCAGATGGCTCCAAGGTGGCGATGGTCAAGCTGGTGGAGCATTTGCGATCGCGGGGATTCCAGGTGTTTGATGCCCAGATGATGAACCCCCACCTGGAGCGCTTTGGCGCCTACGTGGTGGATAGCCGAGGCTACGATCGCCTGCTACAGCGAGGGATCAGACAGCGCTGCCGATTCTGCTGAGGCCAGGAGTATTCAGGGCTCAGCGACTTTGCGCTCGGTGACGAGGGTGAGGCTTGCCCAGCCGCCTTTTTCGTCGTAGGCGCGGATCATGCGCTGGCGCAGGTCGGGGGCGAGGAGCCAGCCCGCTTCGAGAAAGCAGGGCTTGCCCATCTGAAGC
The DNA here is from genome assembly GCF_000317045.1 of Geitlerinema sp. PCC 7407. NCBI lineage: Bacteria > Bacillati > Cyanobacteriota > Cyanophyceae > Geitlerinematales > Geitlerinemataceae > Geitlerinema > Geitlerinema sp. PCC 7407. The sequence continues at coordinate 539,919 of NC_019703.1, read as the reverse complement.
TGGGTGGGAGCTGTGACTGAGGCCCCGTCGGGCAGCAGGAGCACCTGGACCGATTGGCTGCCCTGGCTAAACAGGAGGCTCTGGCCGCGAATCTCGGCGGTGGAGGTCAAGGTAGTCGGCGGAGCGCCAAAGGTCAAGGTTTGCTGGAGGCGATCGCCCGCCAACTGGATCAGCGTGAGCTGCGTAGGTGCGCTGTCCGGCGATCGCCAGTCGGGATAGAGGGTCGTCGCTTCTCCTTCCCAGGTTCCGAGCAGGGCCTCCAGGGTCAGCGGCGGCCGGTCGGGCGCGTCGGTGCCTGAGCGCTTTTCCCGGATCAAGGTGATCTGAGACAGCTGGCTTTGGCGATCGTAGAGGGGCACCAGGCGCAAACGGCGATCGCCTGCAATGAAGCCAAACTCCGCCCCAAATTCCGAGAAGGGCCCCAGCTGGGTCGAGCCTTGGGAAAACGCGCCATTCTCAAACAGCAGCACTCCCCGCCCCAGGGAGCTGTACTCTAGGACCTGATCTTGCGGGGTTACTTGGTCTTGGGCATCCGGGGCATATCGGCGGATCGTCTGGCGAATGGTTTGGCGATCGTTGATGGCCTCAAGGGAGACCTGGGTGGGCATATCGGCGATCGCCTCTCCCTGGGGCGAGAGCCGCGTAAAGGAGCCCTCCCACGCGCCCAAATTTTCCAGCAGTGCATCCCACTGTGATTTCATTGCTTTTTTTCTCCGCTAACGCACTGCAAACCGCCGCACTGCCAACAAACTCCCCAGCAGGCCAACAGACCCACCAAAGCCAAGCAGAATCAGCGTTAGTAGGGTTTGCTCGGCCGCCGTGAGCGCCAGCCCCTGGGCCAGGAACTGGATAAAGTCCGCCTGCTGGGTGAGCAAACTACGCAAAAACTGCTGCACCGCCCCCAACAGGCCCCAGGCGATCGCCGCTCCCGCCACGCCAAAGGCCAAGCCCTGCAAAATAAACGGGAAATAAATCCAGCCCGTGGTCGCTCCCACCAGCTGCATCACCTCGATTTCGCGGCGACGGGCCATCACGATCAGGCGAATCGTGGTCGTAATCACGGCGATCGCCGTCAGGGTCAGCAGGGTCGTCACCGACACACTCAGCCACCGAAATCCCCGATTGAGCTGCTCTAGGCGCTGCACTGCCTCCGCCAGGTACTGGACCGTGTCCACCCCCGGCAGTTTCTCGAGGCGCTGGGCCAGAGACGCCACAGCCTCCGCCTCTCGCACCTGCACCCGCAGCTCGTCCACCAGGGGATTGCCATTAAGCTGGTCAGTCGCCGCCGCAATGTCTGCCACGCCCAAATCCTTGACCAGGGAGGCCCAAGCCTCCTCGCGAGGGACGATCGCCACCGACGCCACCTCTGGCAAAGCCGCCACCGACGCCTGGATCGCCGTCGGCTCCGCCGCCTCCTGGAGGTACACCGACACCTCTAGCTGGCTCCCAAACTGGTTTAGCAGGCGCTCTAGCTGCCAGGAGGCCTGAAGGTTGACCCCAAACAAAAACAGCAGGACCGTCACCGTACTAATGGCGGCCCAATTCATCCAGCCCCCACGCCGCAGTCCCAACAGCGTCTCTTGCATTAGATAATTCAATTTTGTTAGACGCTGTAACACAGCACACCTCCCTTTTGCCCTCGATGGTTGACATAATTCTTAGGACGCAATCGCCAGAATTGAGAACACAATAGCGTCAACGGCTCTTTTGAGCAGACGATCGAATGCGTCCCGGCGGTCTTCACCGCGATCGCCTGCTTGGGTTAAACAAAGTTCTAGTTTGATTCCTAGAAATTCCATGAAATCACTTAGGTTCTGAAATAATTCTTAGGACAATCTAGTGATGCGTCCATCGCCGGTACAGTCCAATCTATTGGTGTGAGCGTTGTCTTCGCTTAGGTCATTCTTATGAGTCTGTCTCGCCAGTCCTTGTTCGACGAAAGGTACTACCTAGCGACGAATCCTGACGTCGCCACGGCGGTTGCCAATGGGGTGTTCCCCAGTGGGTTTGTTCACTTCCAGGAAATTGGCCAATTTGAAGGGCGCAACCCTAGCGCCTACTTTAATACCGCCTACTATCTCTCGAGCAATCCAGACATTGCGGCTGCCTTCCCAAACGTCATTCGCAGCCCCTACGAGCACTACATCGTTGCGGGGCAGTTTGAGGGGCGATCGCCCATTGCCCAGTTCAGCGAGAGCTACTACCTCGCCAACAACACTGACATCGCGAATGCGGTACGCGCAGGCACCTTCTCCAGCGGCTTCGAGCACTTCTTCCTCGCGGGCCAGTTTGAGCGGCGCATGCCCAGCACCATCTTCAACGAGGGCTTTTACCTCGTTCATAACCCAGATGTTCTCAACGCCGTTAACGCTGGCGCCTTTCGGACGGGTTTTGAGCACTTCATCATTCGAGGACAAGCAGAGGGTCGCTCGGGCATCAACCGCGCGCCAGTCCTGGCAAATGATGCGATCGCCGGTAACGAAGACACCTCCATCGTCATCGCCAATGTTCTAGCGAACGATCGCGATCCCGACAGTGACATACTCAGCGTCATTAGCAACACCCAAGGCAGCTTTGGCTCTGTTGTCAACAATGGCAATGGCCGCTTCACCTACAACCCTGCCACCAACCGCAACGGCGTAGACAGCTTCACCTACACCGTGCGAGACGGGTTCGGCGGCACCCGCACTGCTCGAGTGTTCGTCACCGTGCGGGCCGTCAATGACGCACCCATTGCCCGCGCTGACGGTGCCACGACCCTCGAAGATCGGGCCGTCACCCTTGCTAACGTGCTGGCCAACGACACCGACGTTGACGGCAACCCCTTGACCATTGTGGGGACCACACCCCCCAGCAGCGGCACGATCACGCGGGTTGGCAACGGGTTCGTCTACCGGCCTAATTCCGGATTCTCCGGCATCGACAACTTCACCTATCGGGTCAGTGACGGCAACGGCGGCACCGCTAGCGCCACCGTGCGGGTCTCGGTCACCCTGGTGAACAACTCTCCGGTGGCAGTGAGCGATCGCGTCTCGACCAACGAAGACACCCGGATCACCATCAACGTCCTCGCCAACGACACGGACACCGATGGCTCCATCGTGCCCAACCGGGTTGCCCTTTTGAGCAACCCCACCCGCGGCAGCGCCACCGTCAACGCCACTAACGGGCAAATTGCCTATCAGCCCAACCCCAACGTCTCTGGCGTTGATAGTTTTACCTACTTCATCGAAGACAACGAGGGCGGCACCAGCTCCACCACCGTTTTTGTCACCGTCAACAACGTTAACGACCTGCCCATTGCCCGCAACGACGCTTTCACGATCGGTGAGGACTCAGCAGGTATCACCTTCAACGTCCTCACGAACGACACCGATGTTGAAGATGGCAATGCGCTCAACGTTATTGGCTTCACCCCCATTCCGCCCGCCAGCGGCACCCTCACCCAGAACGGTGGGCAGTTCGTTTATCGGCCGAGCAGCAACTTTAGCGGCCCCGTTAGCTTTACCTACACCATCTCTGATAGCGATGGCGGCACTGCTACCGCTACCGTCAATCTGACGGTCACCCCGGTCAATGACTTACCCGTTGCTGGCAATGACCAGATTTCCTTGGTAGAGGACTCGGCAGGCATCACCTTCAATGTCCTCACCAATGACTCTGACCTTGAGAGCGGCGCCTCCCTGAGCATCATTGGCTTCACGCCCCTCAACAGCGGCACCATCACGAACCTCGGCAACGGCCAGTTCTCCTACGTCCCGCGCTCTAACTTCTTTGGTCGGGACAGCTTCACCTACACCGTCGCCGATGGCGACGGCGGAACGGCTAGCGCCACCGTTGTGGTTACCGTCAGCCCGGTGGCCGACGCGCCGATCGCCGTCAATGACAGATTCAGCACGGTCGAAGACACCGCCATTACCCTCAGCCGCAACAGCCTGCTGGGCAACGACACCGACCCCGACGGCGATGCGCTGCAAATCACGAGCTTCCAGTCCACGACTGGTAGAGGCGGCAGCTTCGTTTTCAACGGCAGTCAGTACATCTATACGCCTAGCCAGAACTTCACGGGCGTTGACAGCTTTACCTACACTATTGCCGACAACGACACGGCGACGGCCGACGCAACGGGAACGGTCTTCATCACGGTCGATGGCGTCAACGATGCACCCATTGCTGGGGATGACCGGCTGACGGTGCAAGAAGACGGCGTCCTGACTTTTAGCCGCAACAGCCTGCTGGCAAACGATAGCGACGCGGAAACGCTGATTTTCCTGGAGGACTTTACGCAGCCCACGCGGGGACGCCTAGTCTTCAACGGCACAAGCTATACTTACACGCCCACTGCAAACTTTAATGGGCTCGATAGCTTTACCTACACCATCAACGACGGTACGGGCCTGACGGATACGGCCGTTGTAACCATCTCAGTTGTTTCAGTCAACGATCGTCCGATCGCTGGAAACGATACTGCGACGACCAACGAAGATGCAGCGGTCACAATCAGTGTCTTTGCAAACGACAGCGACATTGACGGCACGATCGATCGCGACACTCTCGTCATTGGCAGTCAGCCAACTAACGGCAGCGTCATCTTCAATCCGGTAACCGATGAGGTGGTCTATACGCCGACGGTTGCAGGCTTCTCGGGCATTGACAGCTTTACCTACACGGTGCGCGACAGCGGCGGCAGCCTGTCGAATGTCGCGACGGTCTTTGTGACGGTCAACAACGTCAATGACCCGCCGGTTGCCAACAATGACCTGTCAACCACGGACAAGAACATTCCCATTACGCTGAATGTTTTGGCGAATGACTCGGATGTGGATGGGAATCTGCGCCCGGCCACGCTGTCGATCGTGACTGGACCTTCGGGTGGCACGGTCACGATTGATCCGCTGACCAGTAATGTCAGCTATCGCCCCAGATCCAATTTTGTTGGGGTGGATAGCTTTACCTATACCGTGCAGGACAACGAAGGGGCCAGCTCCAATGTGGGGACGGTCTTCGTCACGGTCAACAATGTCAATTCGATTCCGATCGCGACCAACGACGGGGTTTCGACGAACGAAGACACCAGCATCCTGATTTCGGTGCTGGCCAATGACAGCGATACGGACGGCACCCTCGAAACGGGCAGCGTCGCCATCGGCACGGGTCCGGGCAATGGTACTGCCACGGTGGGTGCTGATGGCCGCGTCCTCTATCGGCCCAACAGCAATTTCTTTGGGGTCGATAGCTTTACTTACACGGTGGCGGATGACGCGGGCAGCGTGTCGAATCCGGCGACGGTGTTTGTGACGATCAGCAGCGTGAACGATGCGCCGATCGCCACCAATGACACGGCAAGCACCCAAGAGGATCGGGCGATCAGCATCAATGTGCTGGCCAACGACAGCGATGTGGATGGCACCCTGGATGCGGGCAGCGTGACCATCGTGACGGGGGCAGCTCGCGGAACGGCGGCCTATGACGCTTTCCTGGGTCAGGTGGTGTACCGTCCGACCTCGGACTTCTCGGGGGTCGATAGCTTCACCTATACGGTGCGCGATCGCCAGAATGGCCTCTCGAACACGGCGACCGTGTTTGTGACGGTGAGCAATGTCAACGATCCGCCGATCGCTACCAATGACACCGCTAGCCTGAACGAAGACACCAGCATTGCGATTCCGGTCTTGATCAATGACTCAGACATTGACGGGACGCTCAATCCAACCAGCTTGGTAGTCGTTACGGGTCCGGGTCAAGGGGCCACCAGCATCAGCGCGGGCACGGTTCTCTACACGCCCAACAGCAACTTCTCGGGCGTGGATTCTTTCACCTACACGGTGGCTGATGGCAGTGGCTCGGTCTCGAATCCGGCGACGGTCTTTGTGACGGTCAATCCGGTCAACGATGCTCCGATCGCAGTCAATGACACGGCGGGTGTCTTTGAAGATGGCGTCACCAGCATCAACCTAATCGCCAACGACTCCGACATCGACGGGTCGATCGCCCCGGGCAGCATTCAGGTTGTCCAGGCGGCGGGCAACGGCAGCGTCTCCCTCAACGGCAGCACGGGCCAGGTCACCTACCGCCCCAACACGAACTTCTCGGGCGTAGATTCCTTCACCTACACGGTGCGCGACAACTCGGGCTCGGTTTCCAACGTGGCGACGGTCTTCGTCACGGTTACCGACATCAATGACGCCCCGATCGCGGTCAATGACAGCGTCACCACCTTTGAGGATGTGCCGGGCGGCCTGTCGATCAATGTCTTGCAAAATGACACCGATCTCGATGGCACCCTCAACCCGGCCACGGTCTCCGTCGTGGGTAACCCGACGCGGGGCACGGTCTCTGTGGTGAGCGGTAGCATTCTCTACACGCCCAACTCCAACACCTTTGGGGTGGATTCTTTCACCTACACGGTGCAGGACGATGACGGCAGCGTTTCGAATCCGGCGACGGTGTTTGTCACGGTGGCTTCGCGCAACGATGACGCGCCGATCGCGGGCAACGACAACTTCTCTACAGCAGAGGATGTCGGCCTAACCCTGACCGGCACGCAGCTGCTGGCCAATGATACAGACGTCGATATTCCCAATGGGGATTCGATCAGCATCAGCGGCTTCCAGAGCGCGTCGGCCAACGGCGGCACCATCACGCGCAGTGGCGACACCTTTGTCTATCGCCCGCCGGCAAACTTCCCTGCGAATAATCCGTCCGGCATTGACAGCTTCACCTATACGCTGCGCGACTCGACCAACCGCACGAGTGTGGGCACCGTCTTTGTGACGGTGGGTCAGGTCAACGACGCGCCGACCGCCGGGGCAGACCAGCTCAGCACGGCTGAAGATACGCCGCTGACGATCAATGCGGCGAACCTGCTGCTCAATGACTCCGATGCCGATGGCGGCACGCTGCTGGTGACGGGCATCGCAACGGCGCCGGTCAACGGCACCCTGTCCGATAACGGCGACGGAACCTACACCTACACGCCCACCACCAACTTCCCGGGTACGGCGTCGGTGGGCCTCGATAGCTTCACCTACATCGTGAATGACGGTCAGGGCGGCACAGCGACGGCCACGGTCACGATCACGATTGGGGAAGTGAATGACTTGCCCTTCGCGACGAACGACACGGCGAATACCCAGGAAAATCAACGGGTCACGGTCAATGTCTTGGCCAATGACTCGGATGTCGACGGCACCCTCAACCGCGGCTCGGTCGTGGTGTCGGTGAATCCTGGCAAGGGTACGGTGCAGGTGAGTCCGCTGACGGGTCAGGTGATTTATACGCCCACGGGCGGCCTGAACGGCATTGATAGCTTCACCTACACGGTGGCTGACAATGACGGCGGTACGTCTTCGGCGACGGTGTTTGTGACGATCGCGGATGTCAACGACGCGCCGACGGCAACGGCCGATCGCGTGACGATTCTGGAAGATAGCGCTGCCACGATCAATGTGCTGGCGAATGACAGCGACATTGACGGCACTATCGACCCAGGCTCGATTGCGATCGCCAGCCAGCCCGGTAGAGGCACGGCCTTCTTTGACCCCTTCACCGGCCAGGTCATCTATCGACCCGCTTCCAATTTCTTTGGGATTGATAGCTTCACCTACACGGTGACGGACGACGACGGTACGGTCTCGGCCCCCGCCGTAGTCACGGTGTCGGTCACTAGCGTGAACGACATCCCTGTCGCGGTGAATGACCAGTTCAGCGTGGTCGAGGACCAAGTGGCCACTCTGGACATCCTGGGCAACGACACCGATGTGGATGGGGATCTCAATGAGACCAGCGTGGTGTTCACCGCGCCGCCCAGCAGCGGGACGGTTACCCTCGATGCCTTTGGCCAGGCGGTTTACACGCCGACGTCCAACTTTGCGGGGGTTGATAGCTTCACCTACACGGTGACGGACAACGCGGGCAGCGTGTCGAATACGGCGACGGTGTTTATCACAGTCAACGACGTCAACGACGCGCCGATCGCGGGCAACGATACGGCTTCGACCCAGGAAGATCGGGCGATCGCCATCAATGTCCTGGCCAACGACTCCGATGTCGACGGCACCCTCAACCGAGGCAGCGTCGCCATCGTCACCGGTCCTGCCAACGGCAGCATCAGCATCAACAGCACCACGGGCGGTATCCTCTACACCCCGAACTCCAACTTCTCGGGCACCGATACCTTTACCTACGTGGTCTCTGACCAAGCGGGCGCTAGCTCCAACGTCGCCACGGTCGTGGTTACGGTCAGCGATATCAACGATTCGCCGATCGCCACCAACGACACGGCATCGACCAACGAAGACGTGGCCCTCAGCATCAACGTGCTGGCCAACGATTCGGACATCGACAACTCGATCAACCCTGCCACTGTCAGCATCGGCAGCGGTCCGAGCAACGGTTCCACCTCCGTCAACGCCGCTGGCCAGGTGATTTACACCCCCGGCACCAACTTCTCCGGCGTTGACAGCTTCACCTACACAGTGCGCGACGCCAGCGGCTCGGCCTCCAATCCGGCCACCGTCTTCGTCACCGTGGCCGAAGTGAACGACCGGCCCGTCCTAGGCAACGACGGCGGCTCCACCCAAGAAGAGACCGCTCTCTCCCTGAACGTGTTGGCCAATGACTCCGATGTCGACGGCACCCTCAACCGTGGCTCTGTGAGCATCGTGAGCGGCCCCACCGACGGCAGCATCTCCATCGGCGCCGATGGCGTGCTGGTGTACACGCCCAATGCTGAGTTCCCGCGCACCGCGGCCTCGGCAACGGACACCTTCACCTACACGGTGAGCGACAACAACGGGGCAACCGGCCTGCCGGCAACGGTCATTGTCACCGTTGGTCGGGTCAACGATGCGCCGATCGCCGTCAGCGATCGGGCCTCCACCAACGAGGACACCAGCCTTGTCATTAGCGTCCTAGGCAATGACACCGACGTCGATGGCACCCTGCCCATTGCGTCGCTGGTCTCCCAGGCGAGCAACGGAACGGTGAGCTTCAACGGGGTCCAGCAAGCGGTTTACACCCCCAACTCCAACTTCTCCGGGGTGGATAGCTTCACCTATTTCGCGGTGGACAACAATGGCGCCTCTTCGAATGCGGCAACGGTCTTTGTCACGGTGAATGCGGTCAGTAACGACCCGCCGATCGCCGCCAACGACCAGTTCACCATGGTCGAGGATACGCTGCTGACCATTACGGGCAGCCAGCTCCTGGCCAACGACACCGATCCCGACGGTGAAGCCCTGAGCATCAGCGGCTTCCAGAGCACCACGAGCCTGGGTGGCACAATCACCCGCTCGGGCGACAGCTTCGTCTACCGACCCACCACTAACTTCCCGGGTACGGCAGCCTCTGGGGTGGACAGCTTCACCTATACGGTCCAAGACCCGACGGGACGCTCGAGCACCGCAACGGCGTTTGTGACCGTGACCCAGGTGAACGACGCGCCGGTGGCCGTGGCCGATCGCTTCAGCTTGGCGGAGGACACGACCTTCAACGTGCTGACCACCTCCTTGCTGAGCAACGATACCGATGTGGACGGCACGACCCGCTTCTTCACCGGCATCGTCAACGGACCCACCCAGGGCACCTTGGTGGACAACGGCAACGGCACCTACACCTATCGCCCCACCACCAACTTCCCGGGTACGGCGGCCTTCGGCCTTGACAGCTTCACCTACAGCATCAGCGATGGTGCAGGCGGCAGTTCCACGGGGACGGTGACGCTGACCATTGGTCAGGTGAACGATGCGCCGATCGCGGGCAATGATGCAGCCTCAACCAGCGAGAACACCTCGATCCTGGTCAATGTGCTGGCCAATGACTCCGATGTCGACGGCAGCATCAACCCGGCGACGGTGGTGGTCTCTGGTGCTCCGACCAAGGGCACGACGCAGATCAGCCCGGTGACCGGTCAGGTCATCTACACGCCGACAGGCGGGGCCAACGGCATTGACAGCTTCACCTACGTGGTGCGCGACAATGCAGGGCTGACGTCGAATACGGCGACGGTCTTCATCACCATCTCCGATGTCAACAGTCCTCCGCTGGCGGTCAATGACCTGCGCAGCGTGAATGAGGATACGGCCCTCAGCATCAATGTGGTGGCCAATGACACGGATACCGATGGCACGGTGAATCCGACCTCGGTGGCGATCGCCTCTCAACCGGGCAACGGCACCGCCTTCTATGATGGCTTCAGCGGTCAGGTGGTCTATCGACCGAGATCCAACTTCTTCGGCATTGACTCCTTCACCTACACGGTGACGGACGACGACGGAGCCGTCTCGGCCCCGGGCGTGGTCTTCGTGACGGTCAACAGCGTCAACGACCTGCCCATTGCCGTCAACGACAGCGTCAGCACCCTCGAAGATCGCATCGCGACCATCAGCGTCCTGGCCAACGACACCGACATTGATGGCAACCTCAACGAGGCATCGGTGACGGTGACGACGGGTCCCAGCCAAGGCTCTGCGACCATCAATGGCTTTGGAGAAGTGGTCTACACCCCCAACTCCAACTTTGCTGGCATCGACAGCTTCACCTACACGGTGCGCGACAACGCGGGCTCGACGTCCAACGCGGCGACGGTCTTTATCACCGTCGGCGAGGTCAACGATCCGCCGATCGCCACCAACGACCGGTTCACGATCACAGAGGAGTCCAGCACGATCTTCAATGTCCTGGCCAACGACAGCGACATTGACGGCACCCTGGTCCGTGGCAGCGTTTCTCTGGTCAGCGGCCCCACCAACGGCAGCGCCACGATCAACGCGGTCACAGGCGGCATTCAGTACACGCCCAACTCCAACTTCTCTGGCTTCGACACCTTCACCTACGTGGTGAGCGACAACGCCGGCGCGACTTCCAACGTCGCCACGGTGGTGGTCTCGATCACGGATGTCAATGACGCCCCGATCACGGTCAACGACAGCGCGTCCATGGTCGAAGACGGCGTCCTCAGCATCAATGTCTTGGCCAATGACTCCGATGTCGACGGCACCCTCAACCCAACGAGCGTGACGGTGGCCAGCGCGCCCAGCAATGGCTCGACAACGGTCAACGCAGCGGGCCAGGTGATTTACAGACCGAACTCCAACTTCTTTGGAGTGGACAGCTTCACCTATACGGTGCGCGATGACGACGGCGCGACCTCCAATCCCGCGACGGTGTTTGTCACGGTGACCAACGTCAATGACGGACCGGTCACAGGGGCAGACAACGCATCGACCCAGGAAGATACGGCGGTGAGCATCAATGTGCTGGCGAATGACAGCGACACGGATGGCTCCATTAACACCGCTTCTCTGGCGATCGCCTCCAATCCTGGCAACGGCACCGTCAGCATCAGCAACGGCGTCGTCTTCTACACCCCCAACGCCAACTTCCCTGGCACCCAGGGCGGCTTTGGCCTCGACAGCTTCACCTACACCGTCGCCGATAACAGCGGTGCAACCTCTGCGCCGACCCTGGTGATCGTCACCGTCGGTCAGGTGAACGATGCGCCGATCGCCACCAACGACACCGCTTCCCTCCAGGAAGACGGCAGCGTCGTCATCAACGTGCTGGCCAACGACTCCGATGTCGACAGCCAGCCGGCCCCGGGTCTCAACCCCAACTCTGTGGTGGTGGTTAGCGGCCCTGCCAACGGCCAAGTCACCGGTACGGGCAGCCTAACCTACACGCCAAACTCCAACTTCTCTGGCGTGGACTCCTTCACCTACACGGTCCGAGACACCGACGGCGCGACGTCGAATGTCGCCACCGTCTTCGTAACCGTGGGCGGCGTCAATGACGCCCCCGTGGCCACCGATGACAACTTCACGATTGCGGAAGACGCCACCAGCGTCGCCCTCAACGTGCTGGCCAACGACTCTGACGTCGACGGCAACCCGCTGACGGTCTTTAGCTTTGCCCAGCCCACCAACGGCCAGGTCAGCCGAGACCCAGTCAGCCAGCGCCTGATCTACACGCCGGTGTCGAACTTCACCGGGGTCGATAGCTTCAGCTACGTCATCAGTGACGGCCAAGGCGGCACCGACACGGCGATCGCCACCATCACCGTCACCCCCGTCAACGACGCGCCTCTGGCGGTCGACGACCAGTTCAGCGTTGACGAAGACACCGCCCTCACCGGCGGCAACGTCCTGGCCAACGACACCGACGTCGACGGTAATCCCATCGTGGTGATTGGCTTCGACAACGTGAGCAGCCAGGGCGGCACCGTGTCCATGAACCCGGATGGCACCTTTACTTACACAGGCGCCAGCAACTTCTTCGGGCTCGACACCTTCACCTACACCATCACCGATGGTCAGGGAAGCAGCGACACGGCCTCGGTCGTGGTGAGCGTCCGCTCAATCAACGACCTGCCGATCGCCGTCAACGATGCAGCCTCTACAGACGAAGGTATCGCCATCACCCTGGACATCCTGGGCAACGACACCGACGTGGATGGCGGCCCGCTAGCGGTTACCAGCTTCGTGGCTGGACCGACCAACGGCGCGGTTGGCGTCAACGGCGATGGCACCGTGACCTACACCCCGAACCCAATCTTTAACGGGGTCGATAGCTTCACGTACCTGGTCAGTGACGGCAACCCGGGCGGCACTGCAACGGCGACGGTCTTCGTCACGGTGAACTCCGTCAACAGTGATCCGACGGCTCTCGACGATCTCTTCTTGGTCAACAGCGGCTCAGTCACCATCACGGATGCTGATCTGCTGCTCAATGACTTCGATGATGACCCGACCGATGTCCTGACGATCACTAATAGCTTCGGTGGAGCCTCGAATGGCAGCGTGACGCGAAGCGGCAACAGCTTCGTTTACCGGCCAACGCCTGGGTTCCCGCCCTTCACTGGCAACGACAGCTTCACCTACACGGTGACTGACGGCAATGGCGGCACGTCGACGGCAACGGTTTTCTTGGCCGTCGCCCAGGATGTCAACTCGCTGTTTAACACTGGCGATAATCCTGACATCCTGAATGCGACGACGGTGCCCCACGCCACGATCAATGCCAGCGGCAACGGAACCTTTGACTACTACAGCTTCACCACCACAGGAGGTACGATCACCCTCGACATTGACACAGGGGCCGCTAGCAACATTGACACCCGGCTGTTCCTGTTCGATAGCAACATGCAGCTCATCACCCAAAACGACACAGCGTCTATTGGGCTGGGCGCAGGGGGCAGCAACACCACAAACGATGCGTTCATCTCCAGAAATCTGGCAGCAGGAACTTACATCGTTGGGGTGGGCGAGTCCGCTTCGGGCGTCACGACCATCGACGGACTGCGCGGCATCCTCTCGGAGGACGCTCCCGATCCGGGCGATCTCTACACGCTCCACATCTCGGCTCCGAAGTAGTCTCTGAGCCCCTTTGACTAACGGGGGCGATCGCCCACACAGCGCGATCGCCCCTTCTTTTGTCCTCGCGCTTGGAGGTTCTGAACTGATGGTTCAAGCCACAAGACTTTGAAAACACAAAGCCGTTGCCGCTGACAGCAGAGAGGGTCAGCAGTAACGGCTTTGTGTTTTGAACTTTGGCAGAGGATAGGGATGCCGATCTGACATAATGGCGTCAACCTGTCCGGCATGCGCCGTTCTGTGTTTTCATTCAGCAGGTCACTTTTATGAGTCTGTCTCTCCAGTCCCTCTTTGACGAGCGGTATTATTTAGCGACAAACCCCGACGTCGCAACCGCTGTCCGCAACGGTGTCTTCACCAGTGGGTTTGCTCACTTCCAGGCCCTCGGCAAGCTTGAAGGGCGCAATCCCAGCGCCTATTTCAATACGAGCTACTACTTGTCAAGCAACCCTGACGTTGCGGCGGCCATTCGTAACAAGCTTGTTTCCAGCGCCTACGACCACTACATCGCAGCGGGGCAGTTTGAGGGTCGATCGCCCATTGCTCAGTTCAGCGAGAGCTACTATCTCACCAACAACCCCGACATTGCCGCAGCGGTGCGCGCGGGCACGTTCTCAAGCGGCTTCGAGCACTTCTTTCTGGCAGGCCAGTTTGAGCGGCGCATGCCCAGCGCCATTTTCAACGAGGGCTTTTACCTCGTTCACAACCCGGATGTCTTGCAGGCGGTGAACGCTGGGGCCTTCCGGACAGGTTTTGAGCACTTCGTGATTCAGGGGCAGGCGGAGGGTCGCTCGGGCATCAACCGCGCGCCGGTCCTGGCCAATGATGCGATCGCCACCAACGAAGATGTCGCCGTCGCCCTGGCCAATGTCTTGGCCAATGACCGCGACCCGGACAGAGACACGCTCTCGGTGATCCGGTTTACCTCCGGCCGCTTTGGGTCAGTCACCAGCAGCACCAACGGCCAGTTTATCTACCGGCCCAGCGCCAACCGCAACGGCGTTGACAGCTTCACCTACACGGTGCGCGATGGCTTTGGCGGCACCAGCGCGGCCAACGTGTTTGTGACCGTGCGCGCCGTCAATGACGTGCCGATCGCCCGCAATGACGCGGCTTCGACCCTTGAAGATCGGGCCGTCACCCTTAGCAACGTGCTGGCCAACGACACTGATGCCGATGGCGATCGCCTCACGATCTTGCGCTTTGGCCAGGGCAGTCGCGGCACCGTCACCCAGGTTGGCAACGGCTTCGTTTATACCCCAGCCAGCGACTTTTTTGGCACCGATCGCTTCACCTACACCGTCGTCGATGGCCGCGGCGGCACCTCCACCGCCACGGTGAATGTCACTGTGACCGCTGTCAACGACGCCCCTCCCCTGGCCCGGCCCGACAGCGCCACGACCCTCGAAGATCGGGCCGTCACCCTGGGGAATGTGCTGGCCAACGACACCGACATCGACGGCGAGCCGATCACCCTCCTCGAAAACAGCACCCCCCGCAACGGCACCCTCACAGCCCTGAGCGGCAACCGCTTTGTCTACACCCCCAACAGCAACTTCAACGGGGTCGATAGCTTTACCTACACGGTCTCGGACGGCAACGGCGGCACCTCGGCCGGCACGGTGCTAATCACGGTGCAGTCGGTCAACGACGTGCCGGTGGCCGTGAGCGATCGCTTCAGCATCAGCGAAGACGGTCTCCTCAACTTCACCGCTGACGACCTGCTCGGCAACGACACCGACATCGACGGCGGCACCCTCAGCCTGCTCAACAGCAACTTTGGCCAGCCCGCGAACGGTGACCTCCAGGGCAACGGCGACGGCTCCTACACCTACACCCCCGACAGCAACTTTGCCGGGGTCGACTCCTTTACCTATACGGTGCGCGACGGCCAAGGCGGCACCACCGTCGGTCGAGTCTTCGTCACGGTCACCGGGGTCAACGACGTTCCCATCGCGGGCAGCGACGGCCTCAGCACCCGCGAAGACACCGGCCTGACCATCAACTTGGCCTCGGGGCTGTTTGCCAATGACAGTGACGGCGACGGGGATGTCCTCAATCTCAACGGCTTTACCCAGCCCGCCCGCGGCACCCTGCGCAACAACCTCAACGGCACCCTGACCTACCAGCCCAGCCGCAATTTTAACGGGGTGGACAGCTTCACCTATACCGTGAGCGACGGCCGGGGCGGCAGCGATACCGCGACGGTCTTTATCACGGTGTCCAGCGTGGAAGATCTGCCGGTGGCTGGCAACGATCGCGTCTCCACCAACGAAGACACCGCCCTCAGCATCGCCGTCAACGGTCTCCTGAGCAACGACAGCGACGAGGACGGCAATGTCTTCCTCGACAGCTTTACCCAGCCGGGCCGGGGCAGCCTCGAGGGCCTGGGAGACTTCTTGCAGTACACCCCGGCAGAAGACTTCAACGGGATCGACAGCTTTACCTACACGATCTCAGATCAGCAGGGCAATCTGACCACGGCCACGGTCTTTGTGACGGTGAACGCGGTGGAGGACCCGGCGATCGCCAATGACGATGCCTTTAGCACCGTCGAAGACACCGCCCTGACCATCGTCGGCAGCGAGCTGTTTAGCAATGACGATGCGGGCGACGGCAGCAGCCTGACCATCAGCACCTTTAGCCAAGGGGGCCGAGGCAGCGTCCGCAGCATCAACAACGGCCAAACCCTGGTCTATCGACCCAACAGCAACTTTGCCGGGGTCGATTCTTTTACCTACACGATCAATAACGGACGCGGCGGCACAGACGTCGCCACCGTGCTGGTGACCGTCGGCAATGTTAACGATGCGCCGGTGGTGATCAATGACGGCATCACGACCCAGGAAGAAGCCGCCGTCACGGTGAACGTCCTGGCCAACGACACCGACATCGATGGGCAGATCGATCCGGCGACGCTGACGGTGGTCACCGGGCCGAGCAATGGCTCTGTGCTGACGAGCCCGATTACCGGTCAGGTGGTCTACACCCCCAACAGCAACTTCTTCGGGGTGGACTCCTTCACTTACACCGTCGAGGACGACGCGGGCGCAACCTCGACCCCCGCGACGGTGTTTGTCACCGTGGCGCCGGTGAACGATGCGCCGGTGGCGGGAGCCGACAGCGTCAGCACCAACGAAGACGCCGCCGTATCCCTGAATGTCTTGGCCAACGACTCGGACGTCGACGGCACGGTCAATCGCACGTCGATTACCATTGCCTCTCAGCCGGGCAACGGCACCGCCTTCTACGACCCCTTCAGCGGCCAGGTCGTTTATCGCCCCGCCAGTAACTTCAACGGCGTGGACTCCTTTACCTACACGATCACGGACAACCTCGGCGTCCCTTCCGCGCCGGCCGTGGTGACGGTGACGGTCAATGATGTCAACGATGTGCCAACGGGCGTGGCGGATACGGGCAGCACCAGCGAAGATACCGCGGTCACCCTCAATGTGTTGGTGAATGACACCGACATTGATGGCAACTTGGTGCCGGGCAGCGTGGCGGTGGAGCAGTCCACCAACGGCAGCGTCAGCGTGAATCCCGACGGGACGCTCGTCTATACCCCGAATAGCGACTTTAACGGGGTGGATTCCTTTACCTATACGGTGGAGGACAATGACGGCGGCGTCAGCGCGCCCACGACGGTGACGGTGACGGTGAGTCCGGTGAATGACGCGCCTCGGGCGATCGCCGACAGCGTCAGCACCAACGAAGACACCGCTCTGACCTTCAATGTCGTCGCCAACGACACCGATGTCGACGGCACCCTCAATCCTGGCAGCGTGGTGGTGACGGCGCCCACCAACGGCAGCGCCACGGTGGACGCCAACGGCGTCGTGACCTACACGCCCAACAGTGACTTCAATGGCGTGGACTCCTTTACCTACACCCTGGTGGATGGCGAAGGAGCAACCTCGACGCCAGCAGTGGTCACGGTCACCGTCAACGCCGTCAACGATGCGCCTCTCGGCGTGGCCGACAGCGCTTCGGTCGACGAGGATGGCATCCTCACTCTGGATGTGATCGCCAACGACACCGACATCGACGGCTCCCTGGATGCCAGCACCGTTGCGGTGGTCACTGGCCCCACCAGCGGCAGCGTCAGCATCGATGAGTCCGGCGCGGTGATTTACACCCCCGACAGTGACTTCTTTGGGGTGGACTCCTTCACCTACACCGTGGCCGACGACAGCGGCGCAACCACCGCTCCAACGACGGTCACCGTCACGGTCAACCCCGTCAACGATGCCCCCGTGGCAACAGACGACACCGCCACGGTGAATGAAGACGGCCAGATTGCGATCAATGTCTTGGCGAACGACTCGGACGTCGATAACGCGATCGGCGATCTGACGGTCGAACTGGTGGCTGATCCCACCCAGGGATCGGTCGAGATTGACGCCACGGATCCCAATCGGGTGGTGTACACCCCCGACGCCGACTTCAACGGTATTGACAGCTTCACCTACGTGGTGGTCGATGCGGACGGCGCTAGCTCCAGCGTGGCCACGGTCTTTGTGACGGTGAATGGGGTCAACGATGCCCCCGTCGCCACCAATGACGCCATCAGCACCGACGAGGATTCGGCGATCGCCATCAACGTGCTCGCCAACGACACCGACATCGACGCCGGCGACGCCATCTTGCCCAGCTCTGTGGCGATCGCCTCCCAGGGCAGCAGCGGCTCAGCCACCGTCAACACCGAAACCGGCGAGATCACCTACACCCCCGACGATGACTTCTTTGGGGTAGACTCCTTCACCTACACCGTGGCCGACGGCAACGGCGCGACCTCAACCCCCGCGACGGTCTTCGTCACGGTCAACCCGGTCAGCGATCCGCCCACCGCCGTCAACGACGCCATCAGCACCGACGAGGAAACTGCC
Organism: Geitlerinema sp. PCC 7407; assembly: GCF_000317045.1. NCBI lineage: Bacteria > Bacillati > Cyanobacteriota > Cyanophyceae > Geitlerinematales > Geitlerinemataceae > Geitlerinema > Geitlerinema sp. PCC 7407. The sequence goes on along the minus strand of NC_019703.1, from coordinate 521,660 downwards.
GTCTCCCTGAACGTGCTGGCCAATGACACCGACGTCGACGGCGACCTGATTCTTCAGGAAACCCTCAGCGTTGTCAGCGCTCCGAGCAACGGCAGCGTCACCGTCGACCTCGAAACCGGCGTTGTCACCTACAACCCCAACTCCGACTTCTTCGGCGTTGACTCCTTTACCTACACCGTCTTTGACGAAACCGGCTCCGAGGCCCAGCCCGCCACCGTGTTCGTCACGGTCAACAACGTCAATGACGCGCCCTTCGCCGTCAACGACTCCCTGGTGATCGATGAAGACACCGTCGGCAGCGTCAACATCATCACCAATGACACCGACGTCGACGGTTCGCTCATTCGCTCGTCCCTCACCCTGGTCAGCCGCCCCAGCAACGGCAGCGTGCTGATCAACCGGTTGACGGGCGTCGCCACCTACAGACCCAACTCCGACTTCTTCGGGGTGGACTCCTTCACCTACACCGTGCGAGACAACTCCGGCGCAACCTCGGCTCCGGCCACGGTCTTGATCACGGTCAACGGCGTCAACGATGCCCCGCGCATCCTGGGCGACAGAGCCACTACCAACGAAGACACCCTGGTGTCGATCAATGTGCTGGCCAATGACACCGATGTCGATGGCTCCCTGGTGCGCTCCTCGGTCAGCGTGATCTCAGGCCCCAGCAGCGGCAGCGCCACCGTTGGTCCCAACGGCGTCGTTTCCTACACCCCAGGCACCGACTTCTTTGGCGTCGACAGCTTTACCTACACGGTGACGGACAACAGCGGGGCGACCGCAACGCCGGCCACGGTCTTTGTGACGGTGGCGCCGGTGAACGATGCGCCGCGCCCGGTGGCCGACACAGCCTCGACAGAAGAAGACTCGGCGATCGCCATCAACGTGCTGGCCAATGACACCGACGTGGACGATTCCCTAGTGCCCGGCTCGGTTTCCATCGCCAGCGAGGCGGGTAACGGCTCGGTGAGCGTGAACCCAGAAACGGGGGTGGTGACCTACACGCCAGACACCGACTTCTTTGGCGTCGATAGCTTTACCTACACCGTGACCGACGATGGCGGAGCGACCTCGGCTCCCACCACCGTCACGGTCACCGTTTCGCCGGTCAACGATGCGCCGCGCCTAGTGGGAGATGCGGTCTCCACCGATGAGGACACGGCGATCACCTTTAGCGCGATCGCCAACGACACTGACGTCGACGGCACCCTCGACGCCACCACCGTGGCGCTCGTCAGCGAGGCGGGCAACGGCTCGGTGACCATCGATGACACCACCGGCGACATCACCTACACCCCCGACGCCAACTTCTTCGGGGTGGACTCCTTCACCTACACCGTCGCGGACAACGACGGTGTCACGGGCGCACCGGCCACGGTCTTTGTGACGGTCAACGACATCAACGACGCTCCGGTATCCACGGACGACTTTGGGACCACAGACGAAGACACCGTCGTCAAGATCGACCTGCTGGCCAATGACTCCGACCTCGACGGCACGCTGAATCCAGCCTCCATCAGCATCCTGAGCGGTCCTAGCAGTGGCAGCTTCAGCCTCGATCCGAGCTCGGGCGTCGTCACCTACACCCCAGACACCAACTTCTTTGGCGTCGACAGCTTCACCTACACCGTGGCCGACGACGATGGCGACACCAGCGCCCCAGCAACGGTCCTGGTCACGGTCCTGTCCGTCAACGACCCGGCCTTCGCCGTCAACGACAGCGCCACCACCAATGAAGACACCGCCGTCAGCATCGACCTGTTGGCCAATGACTTCGATGATGATGGCAACCTGCTGCCAGCCAGCGTCGTAGTGGTCAGCGAAGCCGCCAATGGCAGCGTCAGCATTGACGCCGCTACCGGAGCCGCTACCTACACGCCAGACAGCGACTTCTTTGGCGTCGACAGCTTCACCTACCAGGTGAGCAGCGACGACGGCAGCACGTCCAACCTGGCCACGGTCACCATCACCGTGCTGTCGGTGAATGATGCCCCGATCGCGGCCAACGACACCGCCAGCACCCTCGAAGATAGCGCCGTCACGATCAACGTGGCCGCCAACGATACGGATGTGGACGGCCGCGTCTTGCCGACCACCGTCGCGATTGTCAGCAATGGCACCAGCGGCACGGCCACCGTCAATCCCAACACGGGCGAGGTGACCTACACCCCAGGCTCCAACTTCTTTGGGGTGGACTCCTTCACCTACACCGTGGGCGATACCGACGGCGCAACGGCCGCTCCGGCAACGGTGTTTGTCACGGTGGCGCCGGTCAATGATGCTCCGGTGGGCGTGGCAGATACGACGATCACCGATGAAGATACGGCGGTGACGATCGATATCCTCGGCAACGATACCGACATCGACAGCGCGATCGCGCCGGATAGTGTCGTGATCACCACCAGCCCGACCAATGGCAGCGTGACCCTGGATGCTTCAGGGGCGGCGGTCTACACCCCCAACAGCAACTTCAACGGCGTCGATAGCTTTGTCTATACGGTGGCCGATGAAGAGGGGGCCGTCTCGGGACCGATCAAGGTCACGGTCACGGTCCGGGATGTCAACGACCCGCCGATCGCCGGCAACGACCGCGCCACGGTGGCTGAGGACAGCTTTGTCCAAATCAACGTCCTGGCCAATGACACCGACGTTGATGGCGACCTGCGCAATCCCAGCGTGGTGACGGGGCCGAGCAATGGCGCGGTCAATCTCACCGGCACCGGCACCTTCATCTACACGCCTAGCGCCAACTTCAACGGCGTTGACAGCTTTACCTACACGGTGAGCGACAACGACGGCGGAACGGCCGTGGCAACGGTGACGGTGACGGTGACGCCGGTCAACGATGCGCCGACGGCCGTGGGCGATCGCTTTACGGTTGCGCAGGGGACACCGCTGACGATCAGCAGCGCCCAGCTGCTGAGCAACGACACCGACATCGACGGTGACACCACCCTGAACGTTGTCAATGTCAGCACCCCCAGCCGGGGCACCCTCACCCAGCAAGGCGGATCCTACGTCTACACGCCGGGCGCCAACTTCAGCGGCAACGACAGCTTCACCTACACGGTGGCGGACGGCAATGGCGGCTCTGCTACCGCAACGGTGAATCTGGTCGTGGCCCAGAGCGTGCCAGAGGCGCAGTTCACCTCTACGGCGAATGCGAACATCTTCCGATCCACGGAGATCCCCCACGCGACGGTTCAGGCAACGGGCGACGGCAGCTTCGACTACTACGTCTTCGAAGTGACCAGTCCCGGCGTAGCGTATTTCGACATCGACTTCGGAGTCACCAGTGGCGGCGTCGGCGATGTGGATACGGAGCTGTTCCTGTTCAACAGTGCAGGGGCACTGCTGGCCGAAAACGACGACTCGCTGACCAGCAATGGAGCGGGCGGCAGCACGAAGTCCGATGATGCCTTCATTGAGTACACCTTCACCGAGGCAGGAACCTACGTCATTGGCGTGGGTGCCTTTGACTCATCGGTGCAGCCTGGCTCGGGCATCATCACGGGCTCAGCCCCCGCACCGGGCAGCACCTACACCCTCCACATTTCCCTGGAAAACGGGGTGGTGCCTCCCCTTCCCTAGGGGTCGATAGTCCCAGTAACCGGGCCATGGGGGCGATCGCCCCCATGGCCGCCCTCACCCTCCTGATGCGTCAGGGGGGTTTTTCTTTGCTGATTGAGCATTGCAATTTCTGAAACCGCCCTGACGAGCGGTGTAGCCAAAGGCTAGGCTAGCGGAGATCGCTGGGCCAGGCTGCTTTGCCTGTCTGCCAAGCCTCCAAACGCGCACTGCGTGGCCTCTCGGTTTTACTTTGCTTCTGCTTTGATCTCTCTGAAGCTCCTGGCGCTATGACGACGGAATTAGCAGTCTGTACCCGTGGCCTGACCAAACAGTTTGAGCGATATTTGGCGGTCAACGATATTGATTTAGAAATTCCAGCGGGGGATGTTTATGGCTTGATCGGTCCCAATGGTGCTGGCAAGACGACGTTGATTCGCCTGCTGGCGGCGGCAGAGGAACCAACGATTGGCGAAATTTTTATCAACGGCGATCGCCTCCTGCTAGACCACACCAGCGCCCACCTCAAGCGCCGCATTGGCTATCTCCCCGATGATTTCCCGCTCTATGAAGACCTGTCGGTCTGGGACTATCTAGACTATTTCGCGCGGCTCTATCAGCTCAAGAACCCCCTGCGGCGGCGGCGCCTGCACGATGTTTTGGAGCTGGTGAGCCTGACCCACAAGAAAAACAGTCCGATCGCCAGCCTCTCGCGGGGCATGAAGCAGCGCCTGAGTCTGGCCCGCACGATTATCCATGAGCCGCTGCTGCTGCTGCTGGATGAGCCGGTTTCGGGTCTCGACCCGATCGCCCGTCAGCAGTTTCGCGAAGTGATCCGGGCGCTGCAAGACGTGGGGATGACCGTGTTGATTTCGTCCCACGTCCTGAGCGACTTGGCCGAGCTGTGCAACGCCATCGGCATCATGGAGCTGGGCTGCCTGGTGGAAAGCGCGTCCCTGAGCGCGCTGTACCAAAAGTTTAGTCGCCAGGTGATTGAGATTTCGAGCTCTGGGGATCTGGAGGCGCTGGAGCGAGAACTCCAGCGCTGGCCAAATCTCGAGGACTGTCGCCGCATTCCAGAGACTCAAACCCTGGAGATTCATTTTTCCGGGACGACGGACGACAGCGCAGCGCTGCTGCGATCGCTCATTGAGCTAGGGCTGCCCATCTACAACTTTCACTGCACGCAGGAAAACTTGGAAGACATCTTCCTCAAGCTGGGCCACCAGCAAACGTCTTAAATCCCCTCTGCGGAGATCGCGCTATGTTTATGTCCTGGATTGACCGCCTCGGGGACTGGAATCCCCAGCTTTTGCGAGAGCTCAAGGGCCGCATGAAGGTCCGCAATGTTTTGATTGCCATTGGCCTCTCTTTGTTTGGCCAATTTCTGGCGATCGCCACGGTCCAGCGCCAAATTGAGCAAGCAGGGAGCGAATACAGCCGCTACTGCACCGGCTCAGAGCGCTATGGTGAATTTCGCTGTCTGACCGATGCAGCGGGCCAGATCATCATCAATCAACCGCTGTGGTGGTTCCAGGTCTTCAGCATCATCAGCGTCGCCAGCTTAGTCATCTTGCTCACCGCAGGCAGCTACCTACTGATTAATGACCTCTACCAAGAGGAGCGCCGGGGCACGCTCAACTTCATTCGCCTCAGCCCCCGCTCAGCCACAACGGTGCTTGCCGGGAAGCTCCTAGGAACTCCTGTTCTGCTGTACATCATGGCCTTTGTGGCCTTACCGCTTCACCTGTGGGCAGCCGCTTCAGCGGGCATCTCGCCCTGGGTCCTCATCGCCTTTTATAGCCTCTTTGCGGGCATCTGCGCCCTGGTTTACAGTCTCTCGCTGCTCTACGGCTTGACCACCGGGTGGCTGGGCGGCTTTCAGCCCTGGCTGGGTAGCGGCCTGATTTTGATCTTCGCTTCGGCTTTCAACGCGACTAACGAGGCAAACTACTCGGCCTTCGACTGGTTTCACTTCTTTGGCGTTGGACAACTTTTTCCCTATCTCGCAGAGGCAGCCCAAGTGCCGAATTTTCAAGTCATGTTTTCGTTTCGCGGGCAGGAAGATGAGCGGTGGTTCACGCTTTTGATTGGCAATGATCTGTGGCAGTGGATGGGCTTGGCGATCGCCAATGCAGCGCTGTGGCTGGGCTGGACCTGGCAGGCCCTGCGGCGCAGCTTCCGCAGCCCTGGCGACACCCTCCTGAGCAAGGGCCAAAGCTATGGCTTGATTGTGTGCTTTGAGCTGATGCTGCTGGGCTTTTCGCTGCAAGATCCGCTGGGAGAATCGTCTCTGCGCCCAGCCGATCTGGTGCTCATGCGGCCCGTTTATTTGCTGAACTTGCTGATGTTTTTGGTGCTCATTGCGGCGCTAGCTCCCCACCGGCAGGCCCTGCAAGACTGGGCGCGCTACCGGCGCGATCGCCGCTCCCAGGGACGCAAAGCCTGGCGGCGATCGCTGCTGCGCGACCTGCTGTGGCATGACAAAAGCCCGTTTCTGCTCGCCATCGGTGTCAATGTGGGCATCATGCTGGGGGTCTTTGGCATGGGGATGACCCTGGGAGGCAATGGCCAATCCATTGCCTGGATCGGCTTGGCGCTGACAGGCAGCCTAATCGTGTTTTTGGCGGCGATCGTCCAGAGCATCCTGATGATGAAAAGCAGCAAGCGCACCGTCTGGGCCGGTGGAACCCTGGCAGGCGTCGTCGTTGTGCCCTGGATCGGTCTAGCTGTCCTCTCTTTGTCTCCTGAGAACGCCGCCGACCTGTGGCTCCTGACGGCCTTTCCCTGGGAAGCCCTAGAGCATGTCAGCTTCAGCAGCCTCCTTACCCTCTTGGGCGGCTACTGGAGCATCATTGGCGTTTTGAACTTCCAGTTCACCTATCGGCTCCGCCAGATGGGCGCCTCCGGCAGTCAGGCCCTCTTACGAAGCGCCGCTCGCTAGCCCGCCTTTGCTGCTGACGGCTTGAGAGCTTTTTCCAGCAGACTAGGAATCTTCGAGGGGCGATCCGCCACCGGCACCTTAGCCGCCTTAAAGGCGGCTATTTTGCTGGCAGCCGTACCGATGTCCAGCCCTTTATCGGAAATTGGCGTGTCAACAATCACCTCTTGGTGCCAGCGCTGCACCGCCGCGCCGTGCCCCAGAGGCTTCGATATCTGAGCCGTTCGACCCGCCACATAGGCGATGACCGGCTTATCGATATTCTCTTTGATGTACTGGGCCGAAATTTCTTCGCTTTCGCCGCCCACTTCTCCCACCAGCACGATGGCCTCGGTGTGCTCGTCCTCGTCGAGGATTTGCAGCCACTGGGCAAAGGAAGATCCGACAATCGAGTCGCTGCCAATCCCCACCACAATAGACTGACCCAGCCCAGCTTTCGTTAGCACGAGGCCGACTTCATAGGTGAGGGTGCTGCTGCGGCTAATGATGCCCACTGGTCCCGGCGTGAAGAGGTCCGCAGGATAGGTTCCCAGCAAAACCTGTCCTGGCACGATGATGCCGGGCGAGTTGGGACCGACGACTAGGGTATCGGTCGCTTCGGCGCGCTCCACCAGGCGAATCATGTCCAGCGGCGGCATCCCTTCGGTGATGATGATGATCTGGTGGATGCCAGCGGCGATCGCCTCTAGGGCAGCGTCCAGAGCCTGGTAGGGCGGCGAAAAAATCAGCGTCGCGTCAATTTCGCCCACCGCCTCCACGGCCTGCTCCACCAGATCAAAAACGGGGATATCGTGGAGCACCTCTCGGCCGCGCCCCGAACTTACCCCCGCCACAACTTGGGTGCCATAGGCCTTCATGAGCGGCGTATGGGACGCACCCAGGGGTTCAGCAATGCCCTGAATCAGTACCTTGCTATCGGGTTGGAAGTTCATAGAAAAGGTGTTGTCACGCTAGGAATAGGTCTAGGCAGCAGGGGCTGTGTGGCTCTCAAGCCCGCTTGCTTCCGAGGTTGGCAGACTCCGATCAAACCCAAAACTCAGGGTACAGCAGAGGCTCTGCTCCCTGGAGTCGGCTGCGGGAAATTTTTTTCGCTGGGGACTTGTTCCCCCGGCTAGGCCTTGGCCAGCTTGACCGCTTGGCTGACCGCGTCTTCGAGGTCTTCGACCATCGGAATCTCGATGACGCTTAGGGTTTCGCGGGCCGCCTCCAGGCGATCGCCCACCAGACGCACGATCACCTGGGGGACCGAGCGCGATCGCGGCGATTGGTGCGATCGCTGCCACCACTCCGCAATCAGCGAAGACACCGCCTCACAGTCCGTCACATTCCCCAAGATATTGACCAGCACCACCTTCACCCCCTTGTGGCGCGCCACCTGCTCGAGTCCCTGGGCAATGCGGCCGCAGAGGGACTGGGCCGGCGGCTCAAAGTTCGTCTCGCGCCCCACATTCAGCAAATTCGCTGGCTTGCCCCCGGCCTGGGACACCAAGTCCATCGTCGCCAAGGTCAGCCCTGTCCCGTTACACAAAATGCCGATGTTGCCCTCTAGCCCGACCAAATCCAGGTGCTGCAAGGGCTCCAGTAAGCCGCGATCTTTTTGATTTTGGCCTGGAATATTGGCCACCAGCGCTGAGATATCGGGGTGGCGATCGAGGGCATAGTCATTCACCGTCACCTTGCCGTCGAGGGCCATCACGTCATCACTGGCGCTGACGCCCAGGGGGTTGATCTCTACGAGATCCAGGTCTTTCTCGATAAAGAGGCGGTACATCTTCTCGATGATGGTGCTCACCGCCCCAATCAGCGCGCCCTGGAGGCCCATCTGGATGGCGAGCCGCCGCGCATAGAAAGACGAGAAGCCGTCATCTACCACCACATGCTGCACATGATCCATCGTGGACTCGATCCCGACGCCGCCTTGCTGGGAGCCGAGAAGCACCGGGCGACGTACGGTGCTGTCTAGCACGACCGCCAGATAAAACTCCCGCGCTGCGTCGTACTTCGACTCGGCTAGGAGGACTTTGGGGTACTCGCCTTTGATCGGCAAATGAAAAATGGTCTGGGCAGCGGCGATCGCGTCGATGGTGTTTTCGACAAACTTTACCCCGCCCGCTTTGCCCCGGCCTCCGGTCCGCACTTGGGACTTGAGCACTACGGGATAGGGAATTTTCAGGCCTTTGAGGTCTTTGGGTTGCTCAATGCGCTGGGAGGGTAGAACGGGAATGCCCTTTTGGTGGAACAGTTCCTTGGCCTGATACTCTAGCAAGTCCATACAGAAGTCGGCAGGAGTGGAGCGACGAGGGTTGTAATCCAAACCTAGCAGTCTCCCGGCGATCGCGCTGTGATTTTGCCCTTGTTTTTAGCTTTTTCGGCAGGAAACTTGCGATCGCAGGTCTCCAGACGCAAGGGAAAAATAGGAGCCCAAAAATCAACCGTGAACCCAGAGCGACGGTGCGTCGTCTAAACCCCTGAACTGAATGAACGGGATTTCACCAGGTGCTTGTGGTGCCAGACGGCCCAACTCAACCCGCATCCACGGAGAACGCCGCCGCGCTTACCGATGCAGTCCTTGTCCAGCGCTGTCGAGTGGGCGATCGCCAGGCGTTCCGGTTCCTCTATCAGCGCTACCAAAAACGGGTGCGCTCTACGCTCTATCAACTGTGTGGGGCCACGACGCTGGATGACTTGGTTCAAGAGGTGTTTTTGCGGGTCTGGCGGGGGCTGCCTGCCCTCAAACGGGCAGACCAGCTCTCGACCTGGATCTATCGAATCACCTGGAATGTTGCAGCAGACCAGAGACGCAGCTTTGCTCAGCAGCGATCGCGGCAGCAGACACTCTGGCAGCAAGCAGTTCCAGAATCAACCACCGACCTGGGCCTGACGCATTTGCACTACCAGGATCTGGTGCAACAAGGCCTTGCCACCCTGAGCTTCGAGCACCGGACCGTTTTGGTGCTGCATGACCTCGAAGAAATCCCCCAGCGACAAATTGCTGAAGCGTTGGGCATTCCCACAGGTACCGTCAAGTCGCGCCTGTTTCACGCCCGCGCGGCAATGCGACGCTTTTTGGAGCAAGCGGGAGTACAGATATGAGTCCGTTTCGACCCAAAGACCAACCCACTTCTGCGGATGAGGATCCGCGACTGCGCACGTTTTTGCGGCGGCATCGTCCGGTCGCGCCACCGGCGGCAGCGGATTTGGAGGAGCGACTCATGGAGGCGATCGCCACCGAGCCGAGCCCCCCGGTCCTGAGGTGCCTTCCGCAGCGCTGGCTGTGGGTCGTGCCGACGGCGATCGCGGCGGGGGTGACGCTCCTGTGGGGCAGCGATCGCCTGTGGAGCCCGCCCCCGCTTCCCGAAACCGAAATTGCCAACTTAGAAACCTTCCTCGAAGGCAGCTGGACTGGCAGCCTCAACCCCGACACCGAAAGCGCGATCGTGGTTTCGGCGGACGCCTTTCTTGAGGAAATCCCCTAGGATTTTTGCCCTGCCTTCACTTCTCCATTGCCCTGTTTGATCTTTCACCAGGTAAGTGCTTATGTCTGTTCGCCGTACTTCTGTTGTGGCGTTTTCTGTGCTAGCCATGGCCGGTGCTGTGGCGATCGCCGCCCCCGCATTTTTCTCGATGCCCCGTGTCGCCCTCGCCCAAAATGCTCCCAACGGCGATCGCGAAGGGAAGGAAACCCGCTGGCTCCAAGATCTGGGCCTGTCCCCTGATCAGCTCCAGCAGCTGCAAAGCATTCGCGGCCAGTATCGAGAGCCCCTCCAGGCCAAGCGCACCGCCCTGCGACAAGCCCAGGACGAGCTGCGAACGCGGATGACGGGGGACGCCTCCGATGACGAAATTCGTCGCCAGTTTCAAGAAGTCCAGCGCCTGCGCCAGGAAATGGCCGAGCTGCGCTTCGAGAGCATGCTGGCTGCCCGCAAAATCATGACCGACGAGCAGCGCGATCGCTTTGCTGCCAAGATGCAGGAGCACTCCCGCAACAAGAAAGGCCCCCGCCAAGGACAGCAGGGCATGGGCCGAGGCAGAGGTCGAGGCATGGGGAACCCGGGAAACACCCCTTAGGCCCCCCAAAGCGTTAGCCGCTAGGGCGGCGGGCACCGCCTCGGTCTAGGTCGGGGAGCTGGGCCTTGGGGCCGAGACGCTCCAAGGTCCAGATGGGCGATAATTGCGACTATTCTCTCTTATCGCCCTTGTCCGCCATGGCGCATTCACAGTCATCGCCGGAATGCTACCTCTACCTGCACGGCTTTGCTTCGAGCCCCAACTCTGCGAAAGCGCGGGAATTGGGCGATCGCTTTCAAGATCTCGGAATCGCGCTGGAGATCCCCGATCTCAATCAAGACGACTTTAGCCATCTGAGCCTAAGTCGCCAGCTAGCCCAAGTGGAAGCGCTGCTGCCGGATCGCCCTGTGACGGTGATCGGCTCTAGCTTTGGCGGGCTGACCGCCGCTTGGCTGGCGGAGCGCAATCCTCAGATCCAGCGGCTCGTGCTGCTAGCGCCGGCGTTTCAGTTTTTGGCCCACTGGCTGCCGCGCCTCGGGTCAGAGCAGCTGCTGCGCTGGCAGCAGGAGCAGTACATGGCGGTCTATCACTACGCGGCCCAGACGGAGCTGCCCTTGCAGTATGGCTTTGTGACAGATCTGGCGGAGTACCACGATGGGGATCTGGGGCGATCGCTGCCGACCTTGATTCTGCACGGCGTGCACGATGACGTGATTCCGGTGCAGGCCAGCCGGGACTACGCCGAGCAGCGACCCTGGGTAAAGCTGATCGAGCTCGAGAGCGACCACTCCCTGGCCACTGTCAGCGATCGCATCTGGCAAGAAATTCAGGCCTTTTGCGAGCTGCCATTGCTTTAGCAGGCTGATTTCTAGACAGTTCGCCGGTACGCCAAAACACCGCTAGGGAGGAAGGCTATGATAGAGGACGGTCTCAGCCATCGCCGCTCGCGTACGTTTTTGGAGGGAAGCGCAGCTATGTTGCCCTTTATTCGGTCCGATCTGGCCCAACTAACTGCCTACACGCCCCATCCCGGCGGCAGCGAAGGGCAACCGGTGGATCCCAAAAGCCTCGATCGCTTGGACACCAATGAGAGTCCCTACGATCTGCCCGAGGCCCTCAAGCAAGAGCTCGGTCAAACCTACCAGCGCCTGATCGAGGCGAACCGCTACCCCGACGGCGGTCACCAAGCCCTCAAGGAGGCGATCGCCGAGTACGCCACCGAGGCCGCTCACCTGCCCAAAGGCGCGATCGCCTCCCACCAGATTTCAGTGGGCAATGGCTCTGATGAACTGATTCGATCGCTGCTCATTGCTACCTGCCTGGGCGGCGAAGGTTCCATTTTGGTGGCCCAGCCAACCTTCTCGATGTACGGCATTCTGGCCAAAACTCTGGGAATTCCGGTGCTGACCATTGGGCGATCGCTCGAAACCTTTGAAATGGATCTGGAGGCCGCCCAAAAGGCGATCGCCCCAGTCGATCCCCCTCAGCATCCGCCAGTGCGGACCGTTTTCGTCCTCCACCCCAACTCTCCCACCGCCAACCCCCTCACCGAAGCCGAGATTGACTGGCTGCGCAGCCTGCCCCAAAACATCCTCGCCGTCATCGACGAAGCGTATTTCGAGTTCAGCGGTCAGAGCCTCGTGGGCGAGCTGCCCGAGCATCCCAACTGGGTTATTCTGCGCACCTTTTCCAAGGCATTCCGGCTAGCGGCCCACCGCGTCGGCTACGCCATCGCGCACCCCGACTTGGTCGCCGTTCTTGAGAAAGTGCGGCTTCCCTACAACCTGCCCAGCTTCACCCAGGCAGCAGCCCAGACAGCGCTGCTCCACCGCCACGCACTGCTGACCGCGATTCCCCAGATTGTCGACGAGCGCGATCGCCTGCTGGCCGCCCTCGGGGAAATCCCGTCTTTGCAGGTCTGGCCCAGCACCGCCAACTTCATCTTTGTGCGGCCCACCGAATCCGCTGGCTTTAGCGCGGCGGATCTCGGCCAAGGGCTCCGCACCCAAGGCACCTTGGTGCGCACCATTGCTGACGGCCTCCGGATCACCGTCGGCAGCCCCCAAGAAAACGCCCGCACCCTGAGCCGATTGCAGAGCGCGATCGCCCAGCTAAACAGCCCAGAGCTGGCTTCTCTGTCTTAAAAAAATCTGCGCTTGCCCGAACCCTAACGGTCAGCTTTGACGCGGGCGGCGTCAGGCGCGCACCTTGAGATTGAGCTTCTCGGGTCTGCGGCGCGCCTGACGCACCGTCCTAGGCAGCACTCCCACGAGCCTTGCAAAGGCTTCATCGGGAATTGCCTGCACCTCTTCGGTGTCAAAGTACTGTTCAAACTGCTCCAAAATCTTGCGCGCCCGCTCTAGGGGCATCTGGTTGCCCGTGAATTGCTTAGTCAGCTTGATCCACTGCAAACGAATTTTGTAGGCAGCCTGACGCTCTTCGTAGGACTTGGGCACCAGCAGAGACAGCTTACCCACTGTCACCACCTGCTCACAGTCGCTGTCAAATCGCCCACCAATCACAGCGCCGGGGCCTGCAAATTCTGCATGAAAGCGCTTCAGCAAAATCAGGCCGTTTCGCCGACGGCTGTTGACCATCAAAACTTCGCCTGCCCGGAGACTTTCCAGAATCTCACTAGACGGCTCGGAGTGCTTTGCGATCGCCTGGGCCGTATTCAAATCTTCGGTGTCCATCCTAGCAGCGCTTCGAGATTCGTATTTGGGACCGACAGTGCAGGCGTACCCAACGCACTCGTTAGCACTGTAGGGAGCATCTCTGTAGCGCTGTTGGCAGCCGCTGTCCATCACTGGCGCGAAACTCCTCAGTTCTCACCTATCGCCGTTTAGTACACACCCAGCATACCCAGCGTCTGCCCCTTTCTCTCAAGGTCATCTCACAAATGTTTTGACTTGGCTACACAATCGAAAGCCATCAAAGCATTGGAGCCTTTGAGAGGTCTTCATGAGTTAGGGACCGATTGTACCTCCCCATTCTATGGCATGAGATTGAGGTGAAATCAAGGAACCGCTCAGCCCTAGTAAAAGGCTCTACAAAACCAGGGTTTATTTTAAAGTTTCTGTAAAGCATCCGGCACATTTCTTGGTTTCTCTGCAAATAGAATGGCTGCGCATCAGCTTCATGGGAGATTGCAACAATCTAAAAAATTAATTAATCAGTGATTTTTAGCATTTCTTTAAGTAGGGGCGATCGCCTCAATGCCTTGCCACGCAAGAATTAAAGCAAAATCAATCAATGGCATTCTGACGCTTCGCCTGAGGCTAGCGATCGCCGATTGACACGTTTTTAGAAACAAAAAACAAATATTTATTTAAATTACGGGTATTTACGCAGAGCCCCTTCGAGCTATCTCGACTTTCTACCCTTGCTCAGTAGTTTTGCCGCGAATAATCAGCTGATCTGACAAAAAGTCGCGCTCCCTCTCACAGCTTTCTTCTTTTTCTTTTTGTCGTCGCTTCTCGCTCAGATCTTCGATTTCAGATCTTCGATCGTTGCGCTCTAGCCGCGATCGCCCTTTGCTCCCCCTGATTGGCTCTGCCTACCTGAGCCCACACTATCTTCTTTGGCCAAAGAACATCGGCTAGTTTGGCAAGCGCTTGTGAAGCAAGTAGCGCTGGGGACGGCCCAACAAAAGGGCTGTGATGCTAAATTCTATGCGCCGCAGGCGGTAGCCCGCTCGAAAATACAATCGTCTTGCTCGCTGGTTGTTTTCGAGGACGTGGAGGTAGAGATCCCGAAAGCCCCATTCCAGCGCTTTTTGTTCGCAGGCGGCGAGCATTTGCTGAGCAATGCCCCGGCGGCGCTGGTCTTCGCGAACAGCGACATTAGAGAGGTAGACGTGCTGGCCTTGCCGAAACTGCCACGGCGAATCGGGGCGGACCGTCATTTCGATGGTTCCCACGATTTCGGGGGCTGTCTGGGGACTCAAAGTTGCTGGCTGGACCGCTACAAAGCAGGCATAGTGAGGGCTGGGCGATCGCAAGCGGCTTCGCACATCCTCCGCAATGCCCATACCAATCAGCGGCAGCAGCCATTGCATCATGCCTTCTGAGGAGTAAAAGCTAAGGGTCAGCAGCTGGGACAGTTCTTTGACATCGCGAGCCTCGGCCAAGCGAACCACAACCGAAGTAGCAGGCTTGAGCGAGCCCGGCTGCTGAGAAAAGTCATCAGAGGCTGAAAAGGAAAGGGAGTCCACGATTAGCAAGCCTCAGCACACAACCTACAAATCTTTGTCTGATCTAGATCCCGGCATGGGCAGACGGCCACCCCCAGGCTGCTTGCACATTTGCCCTGTGCGCGGGAACGGCTCAATTCTGACACACTCCCCCTCAAAAGATGGGCACTCTTTGGCAGCGAAGGGCGATCGCTCCTAGTAGAGGCGCTTGCAAAATTTCCGCAAAGGACTGGTTCTAATACGCCTCAGGCTGCTTTTGGCGGCGATCGCGAGAGTTCCGGGAAGGAACCATCGCCTATCCGGATTCCTAATCCCGATAACGGTATGTCTAAGCAGATTCAATACCGTTGTCTTCGGAGTTTAAAAAGCACCTTCAAACCTTTGGAGTCTGGGTCTTTTTTGGGAACTACGAACCACGACATCCCAAGAGATCGTTCAAAGCCCGTCTTTCCAATCCTATAAAGCGCAATGGGCGATTGCCAATGACTTTCACTGTTCTATCAGTACCGTCCTAGCCCGCTCCACCATTGCACCAGTACGGCTGCTATTTGCAACCTCAATTTCCGTAAGGGTGATGCCTACGTTAGTAACCCAGGGAACACTCTAAGGACATCTCTCGTACAATAACTGTCACAGCACCGTACGAGCATCCCTTGAACCTTAAGAGAGCCACCTCAATTACGCCCAAAGGAGGGCTGCAAAAACTAAGATTAATCTGGGTGCGTCACCGGTCATCTTTCAATGTAGGGTTATCGTCTCGATCCGACTCCACAGCACGCAGCGTCTCTCACTCCCCACCGGTTTCGATCTGGCTTGCCTAGAGGCGATCGCCCCCAGGAGCAGACAGCCCCAAGTAACCGCCCAGCCTGTGCATCTCTCAACCAGAGACACGTCTGACCCCGCAACTGCCAAAATTGGTATGGCAAGTTGACCTTTCTCGGCCTTAGGCCCTCCCAAACAGAGTGTGTTTTGACCCTTCACGTAACTTGCTAGCCAGTCCATGGTTCGGATCAGCCTACACGTAGCGAGGTCAATGTTTATTCAACTGCCCTTGCAGCAGGAGAGCGGTGCATGAAAGCCTCAGAGGACAGTAAGCCCAAGATTCTCGTCGTTGACGATGAGCCAGACAACCTCGATCTGCTCTATCGCACCTTTCGACGAGAATTCAAAGTGCTGCGCGCCGAGAATGGGCCCGCTGCCCTCGAAATCCTGGAAGCCGAAGGCGATGTAGCGGTGATCATCTCCGATCAGCGCATGCCGCTCATGAGCGGGACAGAGTTCTTGAGCCTGACGGCGACGCGCTATCCCGACATCATCCGGATCATTTTGACCGGCTACACCGACGTCGAAGACCTTGTCGAAGCGATTAACGCCGGTAAAGTTTTTAAGTACGTCACCAAGCCCTGGGATGACGAAGAGCTGCGCGGTGTTGTTCAGCAGGCCGTAGACACCCATAATGTCTTGCGCGCTCGGACCCGAGAGCTCTGCCGCACCCTCCGTCAAGAATCTCTTCTCAATGCGGTCACCAACACAATCCGCAGCGCCCTAAACTATCGCCAAATTCTGCAAACCATCGCGACGACGGTGGGCCAGATGTTTGAGGTGAGCTGCTGCGTTTTGCGCCCCTTCAGAGATGGCCGACTGCTCGAAGGCGGGTTTCTTTATCGCTACAATCCCGCTGAGCATCTGTCCCTTGATCTCGATGCGCTGTCTGGGTCCAACATCAGCCTACCGTCGGTCGTGGCCGCCAATGGAATTGCTGTCAAAGCAGACGGTGCAGACGTATCGATGCCCCGCTTTGAAGATTTGGGGCAGCTGCGCTGGACGGTCTGGGCGACCGATCAGGTCCAGGTGATCCAGGATGTCGCAGGGCTGGAGGGAGGAGAGACGCCCGAGGAGCAGCAGCGACTGGCGGCCTATCGGACCAGCAATATTCAGTCGAGCTTGGTGGTGCCACTGATCTGTCGGCAGGAGCTGCTGGCGGTGATGGCGCTGCACCAGTGCGATCGCCCCTATGCCTGGCAGGACGACGAGGTCCAGCTGATCACGATGGTGGCCGATCAGGCGGCTTTGGCGCTGGCTCAGGCGTGGGCCTACGAGCAGATGCAGGCCCTGGCGAAGCGGGAGTCTCTGGTCAACACGATCACGTCGGCGATTCGCTCGAGCCTGGAGCCTGAGGAGATTTTCGCGGCGATCACGGAGCAGCTCGGCCAGGGCCTCCAGGTGGATGGCTGCGCGCTGTCGCTGTGGACCGAGGAGGACGAGTACGTCCGCTGTGTTGGTCTGCACGATCCCCACACCCATGAGGGGCAGATTTCTCTGGACAGGGAAGAGATTTCTGGAGAGAGTGGCGGGTTTGGCATGCGCCATCTCCCGCAGTCGAGCGTGCCCATCGCGGCCAATCCGGTGTTGCAGCAGTTGATTCGCACCCAGCAGCCGGTCCAGATTGACGATCTGAGCATTCATCCTGAGATGAATATGCTGGATGTGCCGCTGCGATCGCCCGCGCGGGCGCTGCTGGTGGTGCCGCTCCTGCACAATGGCAAAATCATCGGCAGCATTTCTCTGCGCCAAACCCAGCGGCCGCGTCGCTGGCAGCCGTCCGAGGTGGAGCTGGCTCAGGCGGTGGCGTCCCAGGCGGCGATCGCCGTGCAGCAGGCAGAGCTCTACCAGAAAACGCGGCAGCAAGCGGAGCAGCTCTTGGAGCTCGATCGCCAAAAAACAGAGTTCTTCCAAAACATTTCCCACGAGTTCCGCACGCCCCTCACCCTCACCATTGGGCCCCTCGAATCTGCCGTCAACCAGCAAACCGGCCTTTCAGCCGAGCAGGCCACCATCGCGCTGCGCAACTCCCGGCGCCTGTTGCGGCTGGTGAATCAGCTGCTGGATCTTCAGCGTCTCGACGCCGGCCGGATGCAGCCAACCTTCAGCCCCTGCGACCTCACCGAGTTCGTCGGCCAAATCGCCGATATTTTCCGCGCCTACTGTGAGCGCAAGGGGATTCACTTCGTCACGGAGCTCGCCCCTTGTCCGCCGGTGTATCTGGATGCCGAGAAGTTTGACAAGGTGCTGTACAACCTGCTCTCCAACGCGATGAAGTTTACGGCGGCGGGCGGCAGCATCACGGTTCGCCTGCAGCCCGAGGAGGAGAGCTGTATTTTGCAGATTCAAGATACAGGCATCGGCATTCGGGCAGACCAAATTCCGCACCTGTTCGAGCGCTTCCGGCAGGCCGAGGGCTCAGCCAACCGCAGCTACGAAGGCAGCGGTCTGGGATTGGCGCTGGTCAAGGAGCTGGTGGACAGCCACGGCGGCCAAATCATCGTCAGCTCAAACTATGGCGAGGGCACGACGTTTACCGTGGTGCTCCGGACAGGCTCAGAGCATTTGCCGACGGAGCTGATCGCGGCGGTGCCGACGGAGCTCCAGGCCGATCGGGCGACGGTGGAATTTGCCGATCTGGAGATGGAGCTACAGTCCTTTGCCCAGACGGAGGATGAGGTCGACGCGAGTATCCCAGCAGGGGCGATCGCCCCTGTGCCAGCGCCCGAGAGTATTGCGGCCTCCAATGGCGCTGCTTCTAGCCAGATTTTGGTGGTAGACGACAACCCCGATCTGCGGACCTATGTCTCGGCGATTTTGCGTCAGGAAGGCTACCGCGTTCGCACCGCCGTGAATGGAGCAGACGGTTTTGAGAAAGCCAAGAACCACCACCCCGAGCTGATCGTGACGGACTTGATGATGCCGCTGGTCTCGGGGCTGGACATGATCGGCATGATTCGAGAGGATGTCTCGCTCCAGGGCACGCCGATTATCTTGCTGACGGCCAAGGCTGACGCGGATACGCGGATCGAAGGAGCCGAGCGGGGCGCTGATGCCTACCTTTCCAAGCCCTTCAACGATCGCGAGCTTTTGGCGGAGGTGCGAAACTTGCTTGCCCTCAAGGCCAATGAGCGCCGCGTTGCCGAGCTGAACACGTACCTTACCGAGTCGGTGCTGCGACGGTTCTTGCCACCGTCGATGGTGCTCAAGGCAGCGACTGGAGATCTGATGCTGGATCTGCGGCCCGAGCCGAGGCTCGTGACGATTTTGTTTAGCGATATTGTGGGCTTTACGCAGTTGGCCAACACCCTGCGATCGCGCCGAGTCGCGGAGCTGCTCAACGAGTACCTCGCTGAAATGACCCAGGCCATTTTTGATAATGGCGGCACCGTCGATAAGTTTATGGGAGACGCGATTTTGGCGCTCTTTGGGGCGCCCGAAGAGCTCTCGCCCAACGAGCAGGTGCGGCGCGCCATCGGGGCAGCCCGCCAGATGCACGTTGCCCTCGCTAAGCTCAATCGCCGCTGGGAAGAGCAGGGCATTGGCCATGTGGAGTTTCGCTGCGGTATCCACCAAGGGACCGCCGTGGTGGGCATGTTCGGCAGCGAGGAGCGCGCCGACTACACGGCGATCGGCCCCAGCGTGAACATTGCCTCTCGCCTCCAGGAGGCGGCCACTCCCAACTCGATCTTGGTGTCGGCGGCCGTCGCCGACTACCTGGAGGAAGAAGAAATCGTCAAGTGCAGTCCCCTGAAGCTCAAGGGCGTTGACGAGACGGTCCTCACCTTTGCCCTCAAGCCGACCAAAGAAGAAACCTTTGCGCTGTAGCCGGTCCCTAGCCTCCCTAAGGCCATCGGGACCGACCGCCTCCGCCTCGTAGTGAGGGGGATTGGCTGCGCTTGCCGCTGGCTCACGACGCTAGAAGGGCTGCTCTTGCAGCAGCGCCACAAATCGCGCATCATGGCGCAGCCCATTGAAGCTGGGGTCTGTTTGGGCCATCACGCGGTGCAGGTTGGGGCTGAGCACCAAGGAGCGATAGAGATAGTCGATGGCTTCGTCGGTGCGGCCCAGGGAGGCACAACAGCAGGCCCGCCCATACCAGGCGTTGGGATTGCGGTCTTTGATCTTGAGCGAGCGGGTAAAGCCGTCAAAGGCTTCCTGGTAGCGATCGAGTTTGGCGAGGACCAAGCTGCGATAGTTCCAGGCGTAGTAGCAGTTGGGGTTAATGACCAGAGCGGTGTCAAAGCTGGCGATCGCCTCGTCGTAGCGGTTGAGGTTGGTTAAGGCAATGCCCCGGTGATACCAAGCCTTGTAGTTTTCAGGCCTCAGCTCCAGGGTCTTGTCAAAGCTCTCGATCGCGTCCGGATAGTTGCACAGGTGGGACAGCGCTTTGCCGTGGTTGTACCAAATCTTGGCGTCCTGAGGCTGGAACCTCAAGGCCCACTCAAAGCTTTTGATGGCGTCCTCGTATTCATTCATTTTGGCCAAGACAATGCCCTTGCCGTGCCAGGCCAGAACAAACTTGGGCTGAGCGCGAATGGCTTCATTGAAGCTGGCGATCGCTTCTGAGTAGCGACCCAGCTTTTCGAGGGCGTATCCCCGGTGGGTCCAGGCTTCATAATCACCAGGCTGGACCGCCAGGACTTTGTCGTACTTAGCGATCGCCCCCTCATAGCGGCCCAATCCGCTCAGTACCTGACCATGGCTGTACCACGTTTGGGAATGTTCACTTTGATCCATAGGGGCAGTGACGTCGATAGAAACGCAACGAGGAATTTTGGCGCACCCTGACCGGCTCAGCAAAGATTGCTGAGCAGTTTCGCGCTTGAAAGCTAGCAACTTCACCGACCCAATTCTTGCAGCCTGGGTGTCGAGCGTTGCCAACATTAGAAATGTAGGGGGCCGCAGGAGTCGCTGGATTGAGGGGAACAATCTCGGCTGACGAGCTGGCAATGGCTGAAGCCTTTGTAGCGCCCAGTGCGGGGCTTGACCACTGGTTTTGCGTTGCGTCAGTTTGTAGCCTACGTTGATTTTATGCTGGGTTGCGGTCCATTGACGACTGGTTGGCGCGTTTGAGCCCCAGAATCGCGGGGGCGATCGGCGTTAGCAGGCTTGCCGCTGACTCAAGAGACGCACGATTTGATCGATTTGAGCCGTGAGGTCGGCGTGACGCTGATCAGACTGATTGACCAAGATGCTGAAAACCAGGGTCTCATCGGCCCGCAGCAAGTAGCCCGACAGCGCTGAAACACCGGTTAGGGTGCCGGTTTTGGCTTGGACCTGGCCCTGGAGATCGGGGCTGAAGCGCTGGCGGAGGGTGCCTTCTTGACCGGCGATCGCCAAGGTTTCTCGATAGAGGTCGGCTTCGGGCGATCGCGCCAGGGCGGTCAACACGTCCACGAGGGCCGCTGGACTGACCAAGTTTTGGCGAGACAGGCCTGAGCCGTCGACGAGGGCGTAGCTTTCGGGATCGACCCCCAGCTCGCTGAGCGTGGACTCTAGAACCTCTAGGCCCGCTTCTAGGGTACTGGTTTCGGCCTCAGCATCTGTCACGGCGCCTAGGGTGCGCAGCAGGGCTTCGGCGTAGAGATTATCGCTAAAGCGGTTGGCTTCCTGGAGCAGGGCGACTAGAGGCGGTGACTGGAGGCGGGCGATCGCGCGTTCGCTGTCGGTCCGTGGCTGAGGGGCGATCGCCGCCTGTCGGACTTCAATGCCTTGATTCGTCAAACTCTGGCGAAAGCGCCGCAAAAAGTTTTCGGTCGGGCGCGTGACCGCCACCGCCACCGGCTCCGAGGGGGCGCCCACTTGCAGCTGGCCCGCCACCCGCACCACCGGGCGGTCAAAGTCTCGCCCCACCGACACCCACTCCGGTTCGGTAGCGGCTACGGTCTGAGAGCGATTTTCGACTTGCCAAGCCAGAGCATCCTGGGGAGAGTCCCACAGGACCTTGAGGGGCTGGCCAACGGCCTGGGGCACCAGGGTCAGGCCCAGGGCGTTCTGATTCACCATCAGGGGCGTTGCGGGTGCTCCATAGCCCGCCTGGACGTCTTCCCACTCCCAGGTGGCCGGCACGCTTTCGCCCCGCCAAAACTGGTCATCGAGCCAGAGCTGGTCAATGATTTGGATGCCCTGGGCCTTGAGCTGGGCTGCCAATGTTGCCAGCTCGGCGTCGGTCACGCTGGGGTCTCCCCGCCCCACCACGCGCAGGCGGACTGCGTCGGGCGTCGCCATCTCTTGATAGACGGTGGTCTCGATCTGAAACTGCGGTCCCAAGCGGCGCAGGGCGGCGGCTGTGACCAGCAGTTTGGCATTGGAGGCGGGGATGAAGAAGCGATCGGCTTCGCGGGCATAGAGGGTGACGGGGCGATCGCCTTCTGGAGGCAGCGATCGCACCAGCACGCCCCAGCGATCGCGGTTGGGCGGCACATCAATGACTGCGTCAATGGCAGCCTCTAGCTGAGCAGAACACAGGCCCGCCGCCGCTGGCTCCGCCACGCCCACCAGCAAACCGATGGCGATCGCTATCCGCCACCCCAGTCCCCATCGCTTCATAGACATTCGCTCAAGATTTTCGCTAAGACGCCTGCAACTCCTGCAGCTTGTCGAGGGCACGCTGATAATTCTCGGGCTGCTGCTGACGCTGAAACAGATCAGCGGCTTTTTCCAAATCTGCGATCGCGCTGGGGCGATTCTCCATCAGCCCATGGACCACGCCTCGGCTGTAGTACGCGATCGCGTTTTCTGGATCAATCTCGATCGCCTGGGAAAAATCCTCGATCGCCCCTGCGAAATTTTCCAGGGCCAGCCGCACCCGACCGCGACTGTTGTAGGCCGACGTGTAGGCCGGACTCAGGCGAATGGCCTCGTCATAGTCCGCGATCGCCCGCTGATAGCGCTCCATCTCGTCGTAGACATTGCCCCGGTTGTAGTAGCTTGAGGCATCCTGTGGATCGAGGCGCAGCGCCGTTGTGAAGTCAGCGATCGCCCCCGGAGCGTCGCCGCGCGCCGCCCGCACCACGCCACGATTGTCGTAGGCATCTCCCAACCTGGGATTCAACAGCAGTGCCCGCGAAAAATCCTGCTCCGCACGGTCATAGCGGCCCAACTGCGCATAGGCCAAGCCCCGGTTGTAATAGGCCTCTGTGAACTCCGGCGCCAGACGAATCGCCTCCGACCAATCCGCGATCGCCGCCTCCGTCTTTCCCTCCTGGGCCAGATACATCCCCCGAACAAAAAACTCCCCCGGGCTCGGCTGCGACGTCGCGCCCCCAGTCTCTGCACCAATCACCGATACCGCCGCCGCATGAACACTCGCCGGTATTGCCATAGCCGTTACCAGCGCTCCAACCACGGCACCCAAAATGCTCAAGCGAGACATGAATTAACCTCAGACCTACAAATTACCCAACAGGGTAACACCTTCCC
The DNA here is from genome assembly GCF_000317045.1 of Geitlerinema sp. PCC 7407. Classification (NCBI taxonomy): domain Bacteria; kingdom Bacillati; phylum Cyanobacteriota; class Cyanophyceae; order Geitlerinematales; family Geitlerinemataceae; genus Geitlerinema; species Geitlerinema sp. PCC 7407. The sequence continues at coordinate 498,705 of NC_019703.1, read as the reverse complement.
CCCAACAGGCATGGAACCGCAATTTTACTCTTGACAAATTAACAAAAGCTTTAATTAAGAGTCACCCAAATGGATAAACCCACAGGGTGAGGGCAACTACAGGACCAACTTCATAGAATCTTTACAGAAGGCTAGAAATTCTCAGTTCACATCCGGCGACACCGCTGCATTCCCAGCGCGATCGCCCTTTGCCCCCTTCACGCACCCTGCTCTCCACTCACCTGAAACTACTCACACGAGGCGTTTTATCATGGCGCATCAGTCCTCTGCGGTCATTGCAGACGCCGCAGTTTCTCAAATCACTCACCGCATTCTTGCTTCCGGTAAAATCACCCGCGCTGACCAGAAGTCTCTTCAAAAAATCACGCTCATGAATACCGCCTTGAGCAATGAAAGTGAACAGCGAATTCAAACCCTCTTCGATCGCCTACAGATGGGCCTGATCAAAGTAGTTGAGTAAGCACTTGTACTGCCACAGGTCGGCTTTAATCTCTGACACCAACCACTCAAATTTCCACCGAAAGCTGTTTTTAGGTTTCAAATGCCTAAAAACAGCTTTTTTAGACTAGAATTACGCTCTGTTTTAGGTTTTGCCAACTGATAATCAGATTCTTAGCAAAAAGCATTGATTTTTCAACGCTTTTTGTTGATTTTCTACAGCTGTCAGCCTCTAGAGCAAACGCTTCTAGCAAACCAGCACCAGCCCTTAGGTCACCGATTTCACGGTTACAAAAAGCCAGAATCACCAAGAAGTGAATAGGCTTTCGGCTCTTTTTTCAAAGCTTTGAACAGCTGCGATTAGCGACACTCGCTTTTATCAAGCAGCGTGAACTTGTACGAATATTGTTCTCACAAAATTATCTTATAGCGCTCAAAATTACGAGAATTGAAAACCGCTTTTGACTTCCTTCAAAATCGATTAAATTAAAGGCCAATTAATCCAATCAGTTTTTGCATTTCTGCTAGTTCATCTCTGCATCCTGGATGGACTTTGCCCTCTCGCCACCAGCGAATCCGCGCTTCGACACAGCTGATTGGCCTGTCTGGATGCTCCGGGGCGATCGCCCCTTGCCCTCACTAATCTTTCAGCCACAGTGCCCCACATCCTATGGACGGGCTTCCTAATCGCGACGAACTAACTAGCGAATTTTGCCGGGAGCGATCGGTTCGCCGCACGGCACGCGTCCTTCAGATCAAGCGCGATCGCCTCCGCGACGAGCTTTGTCACATGCTCAGCAGCATGGCTTTTTTCACCTACTCTCGGGACTTTCCCCCCGGCAACGGGGAGCTCTCGCGAGACATCGTTGAAGAAGCTCTCGCGCGTCTGGGAGATGACGCCTTCGCGCAGTGGATTGAAGAACTCATTCACAATCGCAGGTAACAAACCCCCAGCCTGACCCTGCTGCTGCCGCTCAGCCTCACTGCACCTGAGGGGCAGCAGCTAAACTTTAGCCAAAGCAGCAGAAGCCTCACGCCATCATCTTTGATTTGGCGTTGAGATGAATGCGAGCGAGCGAACGACACTCCTCTGACCTATGCGATTCTGGCTCGGGCTTCCCTGCGCTGACCGTGCGTGATCAAGCCGCGCGATCGCCTGATCCTCGAAATCAGCTGCCAATAAGTGTCCCAAATCCTCCAGAGACGCTCAGCTCTCAGGTGGCTCAATCGTCTCTTTTTCTAGTTCTTGCAAATTCGGCAGCGCCTTCACTTCAGGCAGCTCTGCCATCACCACTTCTCGCTTCTCTAGGGCCAAAGGAATCTCAAGGGGCTTCGGTAGGGCCTCCAGCAAGACCGCCGCAATGGGGAGTGACTGCTCCATATCGTCCAGCGGCCGCGGAATCACCATCACCGCATTGAGCTCGCCAATTCGCTCTGCCTCGTGCATTCCAGCCTGGACCGCCACGGCCACATTCGCCACCGAGCCCCGAATAATCGCCGTGCAGAGCCCATTTCCGATGGTCTCATAGGCAGTCAGCTGCACATCCGCCGACTTCAGCATCGCATCGGCAGCCCCCACCAAAGCCGGAAAACCACGAGTTTCTAGCAGGCCTAGGGCCTGATCGCGCCAGGGGCTTTTGACCCCATCAGCCAGATAAGCCATGCGCTGACTAATCGGAAAAATCGCCTCTAAGTTAGGTAGGGGCCTTGGAATAATAACCTTGTCAACAAACTGACCAAACTGCTCTGCCGTCTCCACGCCAGAGGCGACAGCAATCTGCACATCCGAAATATTGCCGCGAATAATGGCTGTGCAATAGCCACCGCCCACTTTTTCAAATCCGATGAGGGAAACGCCAGCAGATTTCAGCATCATGTCAGCCGTTCCGATGATGGCCGGAAAGCTGCGGGTTGAAACCATGCCAATGGCGCTGCCTTTGAGGCCGCGATCGCGATTTTGAGTAGCCGAGCGAAGAAACTTCATGGATTGATTGGGGAGGGCTGGTGCGCTGGTTCGTAGCTCCATCTTCATACATTCCCCACTGTTTACGACGAATTTGGAGAAACAGCCCTCTCTCTAATCTACAAAAGCGCTTTCAGCTACGCTAGGCGACTTTCACATCAGCTCTCAGGAGTTATGTCCAGGGGTCAGCCGGCGGATTCATGGATTGATTGTAGGGAAACAGCTTGCCCAACAGGCGATCGAGCTGTTCTTGGCCCGGAATTTTGGGTAAAGCGTCATTTTCACCAGGCTTCACCAAGGCTGAGCTCTCTGAAGTTGGCTGCGGCTCGGGGGATTCTGGCTCAGACGACGAAGGTTCAGCAGCCTCAACGGTTGGTGAAGCAGGCTCTTCTACAACCCGCTCTTGGGAAGAGGCTGGCGGCTGATTTTTGAGCGAACGGCCGGCATTTCCCAAAAAAGTGCCTGGAGAAACGAGCTGGGATGCCGGAATCGACGTATTGAACAGCGTCGTAACCGCCCCCACGCAAGCATTGTCTCCAATGACGCAATCCCCCACTACCAGGGCTCCAGCACCCAAATTGACTCCTGTCCGGATCTCGATATTGCCCTGGTGAGCGTGAACCACAGCCCCCATGCCAATACAAGCACCGGCAGAAACGACAATTCGACATCCCGGATCTGCTTGCAAAATCGCTCCTGAGCCGATGATTGCGCTTTCGTGAATCCGAACATCTCCACTGATATAGATGTCAGCGCTAATAACAGGCTGGAGTGATGGCAAATTCATTGAAATTGTTAACCTCCTCAGCTAGGTCGAGGACCTAGCGGGTCAGGGTCTTCTAGGAGAGCAACGTTTGCTCTCCTAGAAAAACCGCTGGTCTCCAGCCTACTGGCCGGGCCGTTGGATGAGCGTTTCGGCCACGCGGCGCTTGGCCTTCGGATCGATGCCGATTAGGCGCACATACTCACCCGGGTGATCCGCTACGCAGCGCTCGAGGATTCCCACCACCGTTTGAAGCTGGGTGGAGTCGATCGCCGGGCAGCTGTGCCAAGACGAGGTCCGGTAGCGGCGGGCATCAGCGTGCTCAACACCAATGCGGCAGCCCTGAGCGAGGAGCTGACGCAGTTGGTCGACAATCTCCGGCGCAAGGCGGCCGCTTGTAGCCGAACTGTTGCTCGACGAAGAATAGCTCGGCGCAGAAGGAGCAGAGTAAGAGGAGGAACCGGCACCCGAGGCAACGTTGGCAGATTCGCCAGGACGCTGGATCGTCACTTCGACAACGCGGCGCTTGGCGGCGGAGTCGATGCCCACCAGGCGGACATACTCGTTGCGGTGCTCAGCCAGGAAGCTTTGCACAACGGCGATCACTTCAGAGGCTTGGCTAGTCTGCATCAGCGGACCGCTCCGCCAAGAGGATGTCTTGAAGCGGCGCTCATCAGCGTGCTCGAGGCTCACGCGGCAGCCCTGAGCCACTAGTTGGCGCACCAGATCCGCCACATCGGCATTGGCCGACGGAGCTACGGCAGCGCCACGGCTAGCAGCCGCACCATTACCATTCCCACCGCTGTAAGAAGAAGTCGTCGTCGGGCGAGAAGCTTGGCCCGAGCGATCGCCAGGGCGCTGAATAATGCTCTCTAGGACTCGGCGCTTGCTTCGGGTATCAATCCCAATTAAGCGAACATACTCACCCTCATGCTCTCGCAAACAAGCCTCAAGCGCACCAACCACTTCCGACTCGCGGCTAGACTGAATCGGCGCGCAGCTGTGCCAAGAGCTCGTTTGGAAGCGACGCGTATCAGCATGCTCCGTGCCAACGCGGTATCCGCTGTTTAGCAGATGACGCACCTGATCCAAGGTTTCCGAACTCAACTGTGTGCTTTGCATCTGACCACTTAACCTGCTAAAACCGTTTACTCCATCCGTTTCTTTGGTTTTCGGCGCTTCATTCCGAATTCCAGCGATACAAACGCTATCCTCAGCACACTGATATCCGGAACGCAGCGCCTCATTGATGCCCACCACATGACGGGCAAACTCTCGGTCCTCATCTTGCACATCGGGCAGCCGATCTGCCTGCTGCTGACTGGTAATCACCGCCCCCGAAGGCACGTACTTACCCGGTGGAATTTCCACATCCTGAATCAGCGCATGCATCATCACAATGCAGCCCTTGCCAACCCGTGCATTGAATACGGTCGAGCGAAACCCAATGAAACAGTCATCGCCGATGTACGCAGGACCGTGAATCAGTGCTTTATGGGTAATCGAAGCATTACTGCCAATCCAAACCGAGTACGGTTCTTGGTCATCTCCTAGAACCCGACCCTGCTCGAGGCCGTGGACCACCACACCATCTTGAATGTTGGTATTCGCACCAATGAAGAAAGGGCTTCCCTCATCCGCACGAATAGAGGTCCCGGGTGCAACTAGCACGTTGGGACCTACGCGGACATCCCCAATGATGTTGGAGAAGGCATGCACATAAGCCGTGTCATGAACCTGAGGCTCGGCTAAGTCTTGAGACCATGGAGTGGGAGGGGCAGCAAAGCTGTGGACTGCCATGACAAAAACTACCTCTTAACTGCAACGGTAATGGCTTGCTGCCAGCGATCGCACGCCGCTAACACTCCGGAACTAGCGACAAAACAAAAGTCCGAGGGCAAAATACTCCCAGACTTAAGCTATGCGGAACTCGCACTGGCTAGCCGCATCACAACAGGAGCCCTTACCGATATTGGGCCTTCTTGCTATAGAGGAGGGAATTTTCGATGCTCACCGTGTCGATAATTCCAACCACCAGAGCATCAAGAGGACGTTTGTCCATACCGTCTGGTTGACGAGCAGCGCTGCCACGCGTGACTAGCACCCACTCATCAACACCAGCGCCGACACAATCAGCAGCGACTTCATAACCCGGCAGCGGCTGTCCCTCCTCGTCCAGCAGTTGCAGCAACAAGAACTTTGTCCCTTGCAAGCTTGGGTCTTTTTGAGTGCTGACGATCGTGCCTCGAACCCGTGCAATTTGCATGAGGTCTTATGGTCTGCCGATAGGACGAATACCGCTCACGCTCTCACGGAACTGGGAAACATCTTCGGTGTAGCGAATGGGGAGTACGTACTCCAGGTTCTCGTGGGGACGAGCGATAATGTGGGTCGAGAGCACCTGACCGCCGTTGACGCGCTTCACGTTCTCGATGCCAGCAGACACAGAAGCTTGCACTTCAGACACGTCACCGCGAACAATCACCGTCACGCGGCCGCTGCCGATTTTCTCGTAGCCCACCAGGGTCACGCGAGCGGCCTTCACCATCGCGTCAGCTGCTTCCACAACCGCAGGAAAGCCCAGCGTTTCAATCATTCCAACTGCGATAGACATAGTTGAGTCTCCAGGGAGTTTAGTGTAACCAGTTCGCTCGTAAATCCAGGCAAAGCGTCAGCGAACAAACAAAGTCCGCTGAAACGCTAACAGGAACTTATCTAAGCAATTCTCAGGTCCGGAACTGCTCTACTTCTTCGGTGTAGCGAATAGGCAGAACGTATTCCAGGTTCTCGTGGGGACGAGCAATGATGTGAGTAGAGAGCACTTCACCGCCGTTGACACGCTTAGCAGATTCAATACCAGCAGCCACAGAGGCTTGTACTTCAGACACATCGCCCCGGACAATCACTGTCACGCGGCCGCTGCCGATTTTCTCGTAGCCCACCAGGGTCACGCGAGCGGCCTTCACCATCGCGTCAGCTGCTTCCACAACCGCAGGGAATCCCTTCGTTTCAATCATTCCAACCGCAATCGGCATTGTTGCTAGTCTCCTGAAATTCTGAAACTGATTAAGTAATCAGTAAAATTATCAACGAAATTTTTTGGCAAAAATTCGACGGGATCTCCCACCATCCTCAGGCTATGGTAACGATCCCGAAGCCTGAGTCTAAGCATAGGGCGAAGGCGTTTACTCTGACAATATAAGCCATAATGATAATTTTCAATAAGAGGTATTAACAAAACTTGATCGCCTAGCTAATGAGCGCTCACTGAACGACAGCACAAGCTTTTGAGGGCATTCAGATACTTTTGAGGCTCTGATTTTAGCTTATTTTCTTGACGTTAATTCCTTCAATCACACTGGCAAAGAGACAATTTTTTGGAGGTCGTATTTTTGAATTTCCTATCATAAGATGTCACCTGTGGCGATCTGTCCTTCAGTGAAGAGCGATCGCTTTTGAGATGTCTTTGCTGATGGGTTCAAAGAGGCCTCTAAGTCAATCAGCCTGTTTAGGCTCTTTATCACAATTTCGAGACGTTTTAGAACTAATTTCGAGATTAAATAGATTACGTTCTCAGACGCACATTGAGGAGTTTCGTGCGTAATTTTACTCTCCAGTGAGAATAGTCAAGGATTGCAAAAGTGCTCTGGGCACGTCTGCCTGGCAGTTCGGCAATATCTTATGGGTGACATAAGAAAGGTCTATCAACCCTGCCACAGGCTAGATGCCTTTCCGAGAAGAGGACTGTTAAAATAGCATCTAAATAAAAAATTAATTCTATTAGTGGCTTGAAAATATCTTTTTTGGGCGTCTGCTGTTCAATTTGGGGGCTTGGGCTGCGCTGTAGTCTGAGCTGGTTTTCAAGGCAGCCATTTCCTGATTTGCAGTCTTACCGGCAACTTTCATGACCGAGTTTCTCCTCCAATCTAGTTGGTGGATACCCCTTTATGGCCTCTTTGGCGCGCTTCTAACACTGCCCTGGTCTACGGGCATTATTCGTCGAACAGGACCTCGACCTGCAGCTTACCTCAACCTATTGATGACAGTTTTGTCACTAGGTCATGGGCTAGTAGTTTTTCGGGCGGTTTGGCAGCAACCTGCTCGGCAGGTGATGTTCCACTGGGTTCAGGTGGCCGACTTGGATCTCTCGTTTGCGCTGGAGCTCTCTTCGATCAGCGCTGGAGCGATCGTACTGGCGACGGGCTTGAGCTTTCTGGCTCAGGTTTTTGCTTTGGGATACCTAGAAAAAGACTGGGCGATCGCCCGGTTTTATGGACTGATGGGGTTCTTTGAGGCGGCCATGACAGGCCTTGTCCTTAGCGACTCTCTCCTTCTCAGCTACGGTCTTCTAGAAATCCTGACCCTTTCGACCTATCTGCTGGTGGGCTTCTGGTATGCCCAGCCTCTGGTAGTTACAGCGGCTCGAGACGCCTTCTTAACCAAGCGTGTGGGCGATATCCTGCTGCTGATGGCAGTGGTGTCTCTCGCAACTATCACGGGGAGCATCAACTTTTCGGACTACGAGCAGTGGGCTCAGACGGCCAGCTTGGCGCCTTTGCCAGCGACCCTGCTAGGGCTGGCTTTGATTGCGGGCCCGGCGGGCAAGTGTGCCCAGTTTCCGCTGCACCTGTGGCTGGACGAGGCGATGGAAGGCCCTAACCCAGCCTCGATTTTGCGAAATTCCCTGGTTGTCAGCTGCGGTGCTTACGTGCTGATCAAGCTGCAGCCGGTGATTGCTATTTTGCCAGCGGCCCAAAATACTTTGATTGTGATGGGCGGAATGACGGCGATCGGGGCTTCTTTGGTGGCGATCGCCCAGCTAGATATCAAGCGGTCATTTTCTCACTCCACCAGCGCCTACCTTGGCCTGGTGTTTATTGCTGTCGGGCTACAGCAGACTGACGTTGCCCTTCTACTTTTGCTGACCCACGGCATTGCCAAAGCGCTGCTGTTCATGGGGGTTGGCTCGGTCATCATGACCACCAACACCCAAAACATTACCGAGATGGGCGGCTTAGGCTCACGAATGCCCGTCACGGCCATGGCGTTTGGCGTTGGCACCCTAGGCATGATCGGCCTGCTGCCGCTGGGGAATTTTTGGTCCTTTCTGAGCTGGATGGATGGCTTGCAGGGGACTCCTTTTTGGCTGACGGGCATTTTGGTTGCCGTGAATGGCTTGACGGCGATGAACTTGGTCCGGGTTTGCAGTCGAGTCCTGCTGGGTCCTCCCCAGCCAAAGACCCGCCGCGCTCCGGAAGTGCCTTGGCCCATGGCAGTGCCTATGGTTTCGCTGATTATCATTGCGCTGCTGATTCCGGTCATGCTGAGCAGCTGGGGACTGCTGCCGAGCTGGCTGGATCTCAATCCGGTGGCGGTGGCTCTGCTGCTGAGCTCTAGTTTGGCAGGCTGTGGCGTGGGCGCCCTGATTTATCGACGCGCTCTGGTTTTGCCTACGGACTGGAAGCCTGCTCGCGATTTGCTAGCTTACGACTTCTACATCGATCGGCTTTACCGATTGACGGTGGTTTTGGGGGTCAGCATCTTTTCTCGGTTGACGGCCTGGATCGATCAGTATGTGGTTGATGGCGCAGTCAATCTGGTAGGCCTCGCGTCGCTTTTAAGCGGTGAGGGACTCAAATACAGCATTTCAGGGCGATCGCAGGCCTATGTTCTAACAATTCTCGTTGGAGTCGGTGCACTGGGGCTGTGGATGACTTGGCCGATGCTGGCCGTCTTGAACTTTGGCTGGTGAGGCAAGCCGTTCTGGGGGACCAGAGGGGCATGAAGGCTCACCGCAGTCTCAGACCTTGTTGAGGCGATCAGGCGCAGTGCTTTTGAAGCTAAAGCTGATGTATTTGGAAGGAGCCGTCACCGTTGATGCTTAGTGCCTTGATCTGGGTGCCTCTGATTGGCGCCGCTGTTATTGGCTTTTTGCCACCTTTCTCCAGCGCAAAGCTGGCTCGGCTCGGAACGCTGGCGATCGTCGTTAGCACCTTTCTCTGGTCGCTTTTTTTGGCGAGCCAGTTCAATGCAGGTGTGAGCGATTTGCAGTTTGTGGAGTATGTTCCATGGCTGGAGCGACTGGGCCTCACCTACTACCTAGGAGTTGACGGGCTTTCGCTGCCTTTGTTGCTGCTGAATGGCTTTCTGACGGCGATCGCCATCTACAGCAGCGATTCTGAAATTCGGCGACCCAAGCTCTACTACTCCCTGATTTTGCTCATCAATGCAGGGGTTGCAGGCGCCTTTTTGGCCCAAGACCTGCTGCTGTTTTTCCTGTTTTATGAGCTAGAGCTGATTCCGCTGTACCTCTTGATTGCCATCTGGGGCGGCGCACGGCGGGGCTATGCCGCCACCAAGTTCTTGATCTATACGGCTGTCTCCGGCATTTTGCTGCTGGCGACTTTCCTGGGCCTGGTAGGATTGAGCGGCGCGAGTACTTTCTCCTATGACCCCGTACAGGCTCAGGCGCTGCCTCTGGCGACCCAGATGATTCTGCTGGTAGCGCTGCTGATCGGCTTTGGTATCAAGATTCCTCTGGTGCCGTTTCACACTTGGCTACCGGATGCCCACGTGGAAGCCTCGACGCCGGTTTCGGTGCTGCTGGCTGGCGTGCTTCTAAAGCTGGGGACCTATGGCCTGCTGCGGTTTGGGCTAGGCCTTTTCCCAGATGCTTGGGCGGCGATCGCCCCGTGGCTGGCGACGTGGGCGGTGGTGAGCGTGCTGTATGGCGCCTTCGCTGCCATCACTCAGCAAGACATGAAAAAAATGGTGGCCTACAGCTCTGTCGCTCATATGGGCTACATTCTGCTGGCCGCCGCCGCCGCAACGCCCTTGAGCCTGGCAGGCGCGGTGAGCCAGATGGTCAGCCACGGCTTGATTTCCGGTTTGCTCTTCTTGCTGGTGGGGGTGGTCTACGCCAAAACAGGCACCCGCGACCTGCGAGAGCTCACCGGTTTGCTCAACCCAGAGCGCGGCTTGCCCCTGATTGGCAGTCTGATGATTTTGGGGGTGATGGCCAGCGCTGGCATTCCCGGCATGACAGGGTTTATTGCTGAATTTTTGATCTTCCGGGGCTGCTTCGCCAGTTTTCCTATCCAGACGCTGCTGTGCATGGTGGGTACGGGTCTGACGGCGGTGTATTTCCTCAATTTGGTCAACCGCGCCTTCTTTAGTCGACTGTCTCCCAAGGTGATCGACCTGCCCCGCGTGCGCTGGGGTGAGCGGATGCCAGCGATCGCTCTGGCCGTCATCATCGTGATCTTTGGTGTTCAGCCTCGCTGGATGGTGCTCTGGAGCGAAGCGGTTACTACCGCCATGAGCCTTCCGAGCGCCACTGTTCAGACGGTTGAGGAGAAGACGGGCAGTCCACCAGCGCTGACCGCTGGTATTGAGAGCACGCTCCTAGCAGTGCGATCGCCCCATCTCTAACCTCCAGGCTTGTGCTGTTGTTCTGCTAGTACCGAGGGACTCCCATCATGGTCACCCTTCAAACGCCCATTTCTTCCCCTTACGCCCCTTATATCGAGCGCCTCGAAGCTGGAGAAGCGCTGCTTCCCCACAGCCCCACTAACCTCTTGGAAGTTGTGGGCATTCTGAAGAGCTACGGCGTCGTGCTGGATGCCTATTCCAACAACCTCATCTTTGTTGGCGAAAACACCTTCCTCAATCCTTTTCCCTTCTTCAAGTATTTCAACGGCAAAGTCTCGCTCAAGCAGCTTCTGCGCCACTGGTGGCACGATCGCATCAACTATGAGTACGCCGAGTACTGCGTTCGCACCATGCTCTGGCACGGTGGCGGCGGTCTGGATACCTTTGTGGACTCGCCGGAGTTTGCCGAGCGCACCCGCGTCGCTATGCAGCGCCACCTCCGCAGCAATCCCCTCAGCAAGGCCCTCGACGCGCTCTTTCCAAAGTTTTTCCTAGAGCAGGCCAAGATGCTGGCCTACTACAGCGCTCTGGGCCAGTTTTGGCGGATCATGAGCGACATGTTTATTGATCTGTCGGATCAGTTCGATCGCGGCAAGATCAAAGACATTCCGGATGTTGTCACGCTGATCCAAGACGCCCTTGTTGCTAACGCCAGCGTTCCCATCACCTATCGAGTCCACGTAGATGGCCAAACCCACGAGCTGATTCCCGAATCAGCCGGCCTCACGTTCTTGATGGACACGGCGGTTCCCTATGTCGAGAGCGTTTTCTTCCGGGGCACGCCCTTTATGGGAGTCATCTCCTACAACGCTCAAGCGCACCAGATTCCCAATCAGCAAGAAGATTTCGGCTATGGCGCGCTCTATGCTGACCCGCTGCCTTCTGGGGGCGCTGGCATTCCACCGACGCTGCTGATGCAGGATATGCGGCACTTTTTGCCGGATTATCTACACGAGATTTATCTCAAGTCTCACCGCGGCGAGGATGACCTGCTGGTGAAGATCTGCCAGAGCTTCCAGAAATCGATGTTCTGCGTAACGACAGCCGCGATTCGCGGCCTAGCCCCTTTTCCTCTAGAGACTGGCAATCCAGATGAGCAGTCCCAGAATCGGGCATACCTGACCGGCTGGCTGACGCGCTTGGTCGACTCTCGACTGACGACCGTCAATCCCGTCTAGACAAGAGCATAGATTAAGGGTTTTCAAGGGCCGTGGCGATCGCCACGGCCTTTTGGTTGTGCTGAGGAAATGACAAAAAAATCGTGCTGCTTCCGAAAATCGGATTGCAGCACGCTGGAGACTCATGAGGTTAACGGCTGTGTTTGGAGGACCCGTGACGGGTTCGACCTACTGCAGTAGGCCGAACTCGCTGGATCATTAGGTGTGCCAAGTTTGCGTAGGAAGGAAACGATTTTCGAGCGAGAGAAGAGTCATTGCACAGTGAGAGGAGGAAACCAGCGGTAATTGCGTTTGAGGGCTTGGGAGGGTGCGATCGCCTTTTGCTTTTGGGGCAGTGGCCTTCAACAGATTCCTGACCGTGCCTGAGGTTCGGAAGATCTAGAAGGCAAAGATCGAACCATCCAAAGTCTGCAAACAGCTCTACTGTGCAATGCTTTTTCGGGTAGTCTTACGCTCTGATAGAATCTTATCTCAAAGTTGCATCACCTAGAATCAATGTCTTGGATAATGATGATAGACTTAGTTCTATAAAGATTGGGGCGATCGCCCTTCCAGATTCAGACCTGTTGAAGAATTAGGGCCAGCTGCCACCGCTGTTTTCCATTGTCACCCTGACTTCTGTGGAACCCATAAAGATGCTGCGATCGCCTCCCGTCTCCCCCCTGTTCGAGACTATTCGCCATCCATTCCGCATGAGATGGCACATGCTTTCTTATTCACCAGCTTTGGGATACTGCCGTGGGTACTGACGCACTGAAACAAGCAACCCTTCACCAACTACGCGTGTTTGAAGCCGCAGCTCGCCATGGCAGCTTTACTCGGGCCGCTGAGGAGCTTTTTTTGACCCAGCCGACGGTTTCTATGCAGATGAAGCAGCTCGCCAAAACGGTTGGGATGCCGCTGTTTGAGCAAGTGGGCAAGCGTCTCTATCTGACCGATGCGGGCCACGAACTAGCAGCTGTTTGTCGAGAAATTTTTGAGCGGCTGACCCAGTTCGAGATGACGATCGCCGACATGCAGGGGGTCAAAAAAGGCCAGCTGCGTCTCGCGGTGATTACCACAGCCAAATACTTTGTGCCGAGGATGCTGGGGCCGTTTTGTCGCCGCTATCCGGGGGTGGACATCGCCCTTGAGGTGACCAACCACAAGTACCTGCTGGAGCGGATGAGCGAGAACCTCGACGATCTCTACATCATGAGTCAGCCGCCAGAGGATATGGACATCACCTGCCAGCCGTTTCTCGAAAATCCGCTGGTGGTCTTGGCTTCAGCGGATCATCCCCTGGCCCACGAGCGATCGATTCCTTTGGAGCGTCTACAAGACGAGCCTTTCATCATGCGGGAGGCGGGCTCCGGAACCCGCGAGGTCATCGAGGAGCTGTTCAGCCAGAACGGTATGTCGATGAAGGTGCGCCTAGAGCTCGGCAGCAATGAAGCGATCAAGCAGGCGATCGCCGGTGGCCTGGGAATTTCTATTCTCTCCCGCCACACCCTCGCCCTCGTGGGCGCGACCAACCAGCTGGTCACCCTCGATGTGGAAGGCTTTCCGATTCGCCGCAACTGGCACGTGCTCTATCCTTCGGGCAAGCAGCTCTCCGTTGTGGCTCGCACCTTTTTGGAGTATCTGCAAACCGAAGGCAAGCAAATTGCCCAGGAAACCCTGAGCAATCGAGTCTTTGAGCCGATCGCCTAAAGCGTATTCCCAGGGCTGATGGGGCGAGGGTCTTTCGGTGATCCCGTGAGGGCCAGCCTCACGCCTCCCGTCAGGGAGCAATCACCAGGCGCCATTCCGAGCGATCGGCGTCCCACTGGGGCTGCGATGTTTCGCCCACCACATAAGGCCCCCAATAGCGCCGAGAGCCGTCCTGGGCAAAGGCCACCACCACATCCCCTTTTTGCAGCTGTAGGGAGGTCGTCGGCAAGGACAAAATCAGCCCCTTGCTGCTGCCTTCTTGGGGTACAAAATCCCAGTGCACCGGTTCAGGCGAGGCTGTCGCTCCTTGACGAGACAGCAGGGCTAGGCGGATCGGGTGCTCGGTGCGGTTGCTGACGCGGAAGTTGCCGGCGATCGCCCCGGAGGGTGCTGCCGCTGGGCTCGCTGCCGGAGAAGCCGCCACTGAAGGCTTGGGAGACGCGGGCACGGGAGAAGAGCGATCGCGCTCCCCCGAAGCTCCGGGCTCTGGCATCACCGGCGCCTCCAGCGATTCATCCGCCGGGCCCACCCACACATCAACCTCAAACCGCCGCAGGGCCAGTCCTGCCACCCCCACCACTAGGGCTAGGCCCAAGCCAATCATTGCCGCAGGGTATACTTTCAATGTCATTTCCCGACCCCGTTCACCCCGCATTTTGTGTATCCCAACCTGCTATCACCACCATACTAATATCAAGACTTGCGCGTTGTAGCGGGCGCGGGGGGTCGCTTTGAGCAAAGGTTATCATCGGGGCCAACATCCCCTGAGAAGCAATGCAGAATACTCGCCTCAGTAGCCTCATCGATGTCCTACTGGCGCAGCTTCGGCGCTGGTTGCTAAACCCTTGGCGACGGGTTTCTTTGGTTGTGATTAGCCTGTTGTTTGGCTTTTTCACCGGAAACGCTTTATCAACCACAACAGGCCAGTCAGGAGACATCGATGTGCTGGTGGCGGCGATCACCGTTAGCTTGACCGAGGCCGTGAGCTGGTTTGTGTATGGGCGGCGGTGGGGAGAACGACAGCCGCTGCTCATCGACAGCCTCAATGCTTTCAAACTGGGTCTGATCTACAGTTTGTTTTTGGAAGCGTTCAAGCTGGGCTCCTGAGGATGGCGGGGCCGGACTTCAAGACGGTTCAAGGGATTTTGGCGCGCTGGGCAGCGGGGGAAAAACCAGCAGCGGCAGAGCAGAGGCTGCTAGAGACCGCGTGGCTTGCAGACGCCCCTCGGGCCAGGGCGTTTGGCCTTGAGCCAGGAAATATTCAGACGCGGGTGGAGCGCTACGGCGAGGTATGGGTGCGATCGCGCCTTGCGATCGCCGATCTCGCAGCCCAGCTCAATCTGGCAGCGCTGCCCCTAGAAACGCTGTGGTACCTGTGGATCCCCCTGGCCTGCCAATTGCAGTCACTGCGCCAAGGCTGCGATCGACCGGTGGTTCAGGGAATCCTAGGCGGGCAGGGCACCGGCAAAACAACCCTCGGGGCCGTGCTGACGCGGCTGCTAGCGGTGATGGGCGATCGCGCGGTCAGCTTGTCCCTAGACGATCTGTACAAGACCTACGCAGAGCGCCAAGCCCTCCAGCAGCAAGATCCCCGGCTGCGCTGGCGAGGCCCCCCAGGAACCCACGACGTCGCCCTGGGTTTGCGCACCTTAGACGCGCTCCGGGCGGGCCAGTTTCCGGTGGCGCTGCCCCGCTTTGACAAGTCCGCCTGCCAAGGGGCAGGCGATCGCGCTCAGCCTGAAAGCGTCGCTCAGGCCGACATTGTGCTGTTTGAAGGGTGGTTTGTCGGGGTGCGGCCCCTGGATTCTGGCAGCTTTGATCCAGCGCCCTTTCCCATCGAAACCGAGGCGGATCGCGCCTTTGCCCGCGCCATGAACGAGCGCCTGGGGGAGTACCTTCCGCTGTGGGAGCGGCTGGATCAGCTGATGGTGCTGCTGCCCCAGGACTATCGCTTCAGCGTGCAGTGGCGCCAAGAGGCCGAGCAGAAGATGAAGGCAGCAGGCAAAAGCGGCATGGACGACGCGGAAATTCAGGCGTTTGTCCACTATTTCTGGCGATCGCTGCATCCCGCCCTATTCTTGGAACCCCTAGCCGATCGGGCCGACCACGTGAACTGGATTGTCGAAATTGACGCCCACCACCGGCCCACCGCAGTCTATCGGCCGGGCGATCGCCCCCACATTTCCAGCGATTCCAATGCCCGGTATCATTATTAGTCTGCGCAAACAGGCCGCATACAACCCTTTTCAACCACCTTCTGTAAGCTGACACATCATGACCCAGACCTACCGCATCACCCTCCTTCCTGGCGACGGCATCGGCCCCGAAATCATGGCAGTCGCGGTAGATGTCCTGAAAGCCGTTGGTCGTCAGTTTGACCTCAGCTTCGAGTTTCAAGAAGCGCTGATCGGCGGCGCGGCCATCGACGCGACCAACAGCCCGCTGCCCGAGGAAACCCTCACCACCTGCCGCAACAGCGACGCGGTTCTGCTGGCGGCCATCGGCGGCTACAAGTGGGATACCCTGCCGCGATCGCAGCGTCCCGAGACCGGCCTGCTGGGGCTGCGCGCCGGACTGGGCCTGTTTGCCAACCTGCGGCCCGCCACCATCTTGCCTCAGCTCATTGACGCCTCCAGCCTCAAGCGCGAGGTCGTCGAGGGGGTCGACATTATGGTGGTGCGCGAGCTGACCGGCGGTATTTATTTTGGGCAGCCCCGGGGCGTCTTCACCATGGAATCGGGGGAAAAGCGGGGGGTCAACACCATGGCCTACACCGATTCTGAGATCGATCGCATTGGTCGGGTCGCCTTCGAGACCGCCCGCAAGCGCCAGGGCAAGCTCTGCTCGGTGGACAAGGCCAACGTGCTGGAAGTGTCCCAGCTTTGGCGCGATCGCATGACCGCCCTGGCCGAGCAGTATCCCGACGTTGAGCTGTCCCACCTGTACGTGGACAACGCCGCCATGCAGCTGCTGCGCTGGCCCAAGCAGTTTGACACCATCGTCACCGGCAACCTGTTTGGCGACATTCTTTCTGACGCCGCCGCCATGCTCACCGGCAGCATCGGCATGCTGCCCTCGGCCAGCCTCGGCGAATCGGGTCCGGGAGTCTTTGAGCCGGTACACGGCTCAGCGCCTGACATCGCGGGCCAAGACAAGGCCAATCCCCTGGCCCAGGTGCTCAGCGCCGCCATGATGCTGCGCTACGCCCTCGACCAGCCCGCCGCCGCTACCCGCATCGAGAAAGCGGTGGAGCGGGTCCTGGATCAGGGCGATCGCACCGGCGACATCATGTCCGAAGGCAAAAATCTCCTGGGCTGCCGCGCCATGGGCGACTCCCTCCTGACCGCCCTCGAAGCCCTGGCCCAGGGATAATCTCGGGCGGTTTTTCCGGCAAGTGACCCGAAGCTGGGAGTCCAGGGTGGCGCTCATTTTTCCCGGAGCCCAGCCTCGGGCGATTTGTCGCTGGTGGCGATCGCCACCAGCGTTGTCCCCTACTTTTGGGTCACATTCCCTGGGACAGGCACTTCGCAAGTCCCCCAGAATCGCGCAAATGGGTTTTGGTAGTGCCTGGGCTCGCGCCAGAGTCTGTAAAGATTCCTACGGCCCTTGCCGGAAGGTCCCAGATGGATTAAAGTCTTGCGTAAAAACGAGGGGCAGGCGAGTGGTATACGTTTCAGCACAGCGCATTGATAATCAACCTAGCAGCACATCCGAACTCCCAGTGCTCATTGATCCCGCACTGCTGAGGGCAGCTCGGCAAATTTACCGAACCTACTACGAAGTTCATCCGGACGAAATTCGGCGACCCTTGGGGGTCGCGATCGATCGTCTCAACCACCGCGGCAAGCTGATTTTCAAAGAGCGCCCCGTTTTGCTGCCCCGGGAATGCTTTGTTCCCTTCAATCAGCTCGAATCAGAACTTTATTAATTTTTTGGCGTAAATGGGCGTGTGGCCTAGCAATATTTTGCTGGGATGCTCTGCTGTTATCCGATCGCCTAGCCTGACCCAAAATGGACGTTTTAGCCCAGTTCCTGCCGACAGTTTTTGTGCTTGCCCTTGGGTCGGCGATCGGTAGCTTCCTGAATGTGGTGGTTTATCGGATACCTGCGGGCCTGTCCATTCTTCACCCGCCCTCGCGCTGTCCTCACTGCCTGCACCGGCTCCGTCGCCACGAAAATGTGCCGGTTCTAGGCTGGCTGTGGCTGCGGGGGCGCTGTGCTCACTGCGGCAGTCCCATTGCGGTGCGCTATCCCCTCGTCGAAGCGTTGACGGGGCTTTTGTTCGTGGTGACGTTTTGGGTGTTTGGGTTTTCGTGGCTGACGGTGGGGTACTGGCTGTTTTTTAGCTGGCTGCTCGCCCTGGCGCTGATCGACGTTGACACCATGACCCTGCCCAATCCCCTGACCCAGTCCGGGCTGATCGCGGGACTGGTGTTTCAGGGCTGGCTGGCGATCGCCCAACCGAGTGGCGCAAGCGCGATCGCGTCTCAGCTGATGACCGGCATCTTGGGGGCTGTGGTGGGCCTGTGGCTGCTGGAGCTGATCGGCAATGTCGGCTCTCTGGCGTTTGGCAGGACCGCCATGGGCGGCGGCGATGCCAAGCTGGCGGCCATGATGGGGGCCTGGCTGGGCTGGAAGCTGCTGCTGCTGGCTGGTTTCATCGCCTGCGTTCTGGGGGCTCTGTGGGGCGGCGGCGCCCAAGTCCTCAAAGTTTCCCAGCGGGGCCAGGTGATGCCTTTTGGTCCATTTTTGGCCTTGGGCGCGCTTTTGACGGCTTTTTTTGGCGAAATGGCCATCGCAGCTTATTTGCGGCTCTTCTTTCCGACGCTCTAGGTCGGCGATCGCCCAAGTCCTGACAAAATCTCACCTCTAGGCCCTCAAGCTGTCCGGATAGCTTCCGAAAATTAATGGGGTTGGGCTGAAGACTTTGGTGTGACTACCGCAAAAACTCGGAGGTCGCCATGACAGAAGTCACAGAATGCCCACAATGTGGCAAAAAAGGACTGGTGAAGCGCAACGCCGACTTGTTTCAGTGTCTCTGCTGCGAATTCAAGCGGGACTTCAACGAGCACAAGGCTTCTAGCACTAGCAACGACGGCCTGATCTTGATCATGCTGGCGATCGCTGGACTGCTGATCTTGCTGCTCCAAAGCTGCGCCGTCAGTTCGCCCCCGGGCATCGTCCCCCTCCCGCCGGAGGTGAGCGATGTCCCCTGAACGAAGTCCGTGGCCCAAACGCAGCGCCACGCGTGCTAGTTGGCTAGGTCATCCCGGACCGGCCCCTAAGCGGAACCCAAGATTGGGTTCCGCTTTTGCATTAGGCGAGGTTTTCGGGCGGCAGGCGATCGCCCTCCTCCAGCGCTCTTGATTCGGTCAATTCGGCGTGCAGGAGCTGCTGCTGGGCCACGGTCTGGATCACCCCTAGGGGCACCTCATAGAAATACTGGTGGCGAAACTGCTCTTCTTGCACCGCCTGCCAGAAGTGGGCGATCGGCCCAGGCACTCCCTCCTGATCGGGCTCGGGTGCGGGCTCACGCCAGGAGATGCAGCACTGCTGATCGGCCGCGTCAGCCGCCCAGGTCACCTGAAAGCCCAGACACTCCAAGGCCGCAAAGCCCGCCCGCAAAGCGCGATCGCCCACGTTGAGCTTGGCCTGAATTTGCGCTTGGGTGGCGCTTTGGCCGGTGCGGCTGAGGTATTTGGCGATGCCGAGCAGGCGCTGCCAGACCGCCTGGGGAGATACGGCATCCGGCGGCGGATAGGCCAGCACCAGGGGGCGATCGGCCTGGTAGGCTTGCCAAAACCAGGGCCGGAAGTCATCCCAGGCCAGGGGGCGATCGCCCATCACCAGGGCCGGTTCTGGCCCGTCGAGGCGGCCTGAAGCCCGACCATCGACGATCCAGTCCATCGCGGGGGCGATCGCCGACATCGGTAGCTCCGCCGCCTCCGTCGGCCGCACCGCAATCAAGCGCACCTCATAGCGGCGATCGCGCGCATTAAAGTCCAGCTCCACAATGGCATCACACAGCCCGCTGGGCAGATCCTCCCGGTAGTGGCCCCACCACGTGCCCGGAAACCCGACCTGGACCGTCGCGTCCCACAGCTCAAACTTGGTGAGAATGTAGCGGGTCTTGTGGTTTTGGGAGTCCTTGAGCAAAAAATGCCGCGCCTTATCAAACCAAACCCGCTGAATCAGCAGCCGAGGCACCGGATTGCCCATGCCGCAGGGCTCCAGCAGCTTGAGTTCATGAAAAAGCTGGGCGCTCAGGTCCGCCACCGTCATCACCAGATCCGCCTGCAAAATCGCGGCCATCGTCCCGGTATAGTCCCCAAGGCGCTGGCGAAACTGCTGGTTGATCGCGTCCCGGAACAGCGGAATATTATCGGCTGGCAAGCTCAGGCCCGCCGCGAAGGGGTGCCCCCCAAAGCGATGGAGCAAAAACTGCTGATCGGCCACCAAGTCATACAGATCAATGCCATTGAGGGAGCGAGCCGATCCGCGGGCCAGCCGAGGCCCTTCGGCCTCCGCCCCTGGCAAATCGATGCTCAGCAAGATCGTCGGTCGGCCGTACTCCTGAGCCACCTGGTTCGCCACCAGCCCCAAAACCCCCACCGGCCAACCCTCTTCGGCCAAGACGATCACGCTGGTGGTCGACAGATCGGTCCGAGCCAGCAGGGTGCTGGCTTGGCGAAACACGTCTTGCTGGAGGCTCTTGCGGCGGGCGTTGGCGAGCTCGGTCTCCAGAGCGAGCTGGGCGCAGCGCTGGCGATCGCGACTGGTCAGCAGCTCCACACAAAAGCGCGCGTCCCCGTGAATTCGGCTCACGGCATTGATGCGCGGCCCAATGCCAAAGGAAATATCCGTGGGGCGATCGCCCGATTTTTGGCACAGTTCCAGCAGCCGCGTGATGCCGGGGCGCGTCGCGGTCTGGGGATCTTGCTGGCGCTGGAGCTGCCGAATGCCCCGCTGGGCCAGGTAGCGGCAGTCGTCCCGCAGCTCCACCAAGTCCGCAATCAGGCCAATGGCGACCAAATCCAGCAGCGCTTCGAGGGGCTGCTGGGGCACCTGGGGCAGCGCCGCGTACAGCGCTTCCACGAGCTTGTAGGCCACGGCGACCCCAGACAGCGTTGCTAAGGGGTGCTCCGGCGGCAGCGATCGCGGATTGATCAGGGCCAGCACCGGCGGCCGCTCCGGCAGCAGCGTGTGGTGATCCGTGATGATCAAGTCGAGCCCCAGGTCCTGGGCATAGTTAATTTCGGCGCGGCAGGTGCTGCCCGTATCGCAGGTCACCACCAGGCGCGTCCCCGCCGCCGCGATCGCCGCTAGCCCTTCGCAGGACAGGCCGTGGGACTCGGTCAGGCGATTGGGAATGTAGTAGCTCAGGCGATCGGCTCCGAAAAACTGCCCCAGGCCTTCCCACAGGACCGCCGTCGCTGTGACCCCATCCGCATCAAAGTCTCCCCAGATCGCCACGCGATCGCCCGTTTCCCAGGCCTTGACCAGCCGGGCGATCGCCGTCGCCATTTCTGCCCCAAAGGCCTCTGGCCCTGTGGGCTGATAGGCTTCTGGCGCTAGAAATCCCGCCAGCTTTTCCGGCTGCTGAATGCCGCGCTGCCACAGCAGCCTTGCCGCCCAGCGCCCGTCCAGGCTCGGCTTCAAGAGCCGAATTTTGTCAATCAGCCATTGGGGCGGTGAGGTGGCGGGCGAAATTTGCCACTGTGAAGAGAAAAGCGGTGAAACCTCAGGCATTCCCCCAAAGACTCCCAGTACAACAGCACAGGCAGCGGAGGTGCAGCTTTTCGTCCTTTGGCCTTGAGGTCTGCCGGACTGAGCGCCCCAGAGCCCCCTCAGTCAAGAAACCACCCGAAAACAGTATGACAATCCCGGTTTGTGACCGAAAATTTAATCAACTTATTGGTGGACTGGAGCTGAAAGCGTGAGTCTTGGTCAGTGGCTTGGTTTGTTCTGCATCATCGCCGCCCTCTACATTCTGTGGCAAATCCGTCAGATCCTGCTTCTCGCCTTCACTGCCGTAGTTTTGGCGATCGCTCTCAACATCCTCGTTCGCAAGCTGACCCAGCTGGGGCTGCCGCGAGGCGTTGCCGTCCTGTTGACCGTTCTGACCAGCTTGCTCGCCGCCATTTTATTTTTCTGGCTGATCGTGCCGCCCTTTGCCGACCAGTTCCAGAAAGTGATCGAGCTGCTGCCCAGCGGCTTTTTGCGAATTCGAGACTGGGCAGATGACTTTCGCACTCGGCTACCGCCGTGGGTGCCCGATCTACCCACGCTCTCCAATTTGCAGCAGCAGCTTCAGCCCAGCTTTGTTTCTCTATTCGGCAACTTTTTTGCCGTTTTCCAAAACACCTTGGTCATTTTTGTCCAGGCGCTGCTGGTCTTCATCCTGGCAATTATGCTGCTGGCTAACCCAGACAGCTATCGCCAAGCATTCTTAATCTTGTTTCCGTCGTTCTATCGGCGGCGAGCTGACGAGGTCCTAGAGGCTTGCGAGGTTGCCCTACGAAACTGGCTAACGGGGATCTTAGTTAGCTCGCTGTTTGTGGCGCTGATCAGCGGGGTCGGCTTGCTGGTGCTGCAGGTGCGATTGGTGTTTGCCCATGCCCTCCTAGCAGGCCTGCTGAACCTGATTCCCAATATTGGCCCCACCCTCAGCGTGGTCTTTCCGGCGTCTGTCGCTCTCCTCGACGCGCCCTGGAAAGCGGGCGCGGTCATCGCCCTGTATCTCGTCATCCAGCAGATCGAGGCCTACTGGCTCACCCCCACGGTGATGGCCCACCAAGTCTCTCTGCTGCCGGCTTTGACGCTGATTTGCCAGATTGTCTTTGCCAGCTTTTTTGACTTTTTGGGGCTCTTGATGGCGCTGCCGCTGACGGTGGTAGCCAAGACCTGGATTCAGGAGGTGCTGATCAAGGACATTCTCGACTGCTGGAAGTCCGAGCGCGATCACCCACGCCTTGAGACGGTGACCGTTTTACCCGCGCCGCAGACGGTAGAGGCGCTGCCGCCCGAGAATCCGGACGCCGCAGCGTCCCGAGCAGACTCTCCTGATACCCCAGGCGGCAAACCTTAACCGACTGAGCGTTTCTAGGCCTCGGGTGAGGGTCTCTAGAGCTGTCTTTTGCGCCAGGAGTTTCAGCTTTTGATCCTGGACAGCCTTCGGCGGAGTTGGTATCACGATAGACAAGTCACGGCGCGCTCGTGTTCTGCGGGCCCGCTTGATCTGGAGACTTTCGCCCCGCCCCCATGCGCAAAACCAAAATCATTTGCACCCTCGGTCCTGCCAGTAATACCTACGAGACGATCCGGGAAATGGCGATCGCCGGGATGGACATCGTCCGGCTCAATTTTTCCCACGGAGAGCACGCCACCCACGAGCGATCCATTGAGCTCGTGCGCCAAGTTGCTGCCGACATCCAGCGCCCGATCGCCATCCTCCAAGACCTGCAAGGCCCAAAAATTCGGGTCGGCGATATGGAAGACGGGGTCGAGCTGCTGCCCGGCGAGAAGACCGTTATCACCATGGAGGACGTTCTCGGCACAGCGGCCCGCTTTAGCTCGACCTACAAGGGGCTGGCCACCGATGTCCGCAGCGGCGACCCCATCTTGATCAACGACGGCATGCTGAAGCTGCGGATCAATCAGGTGATCGGCCAAGACATTCACGCTACGGTGATCGACGGCGGCCCGCTCCTGAGCCACAAGGGGATCAACCTGAGTCAATCCTCGATCAGCACGCCGGCCCTGACGGAAAAGGACGTAGAAGACCTCTACTTTGGCCTCAAGCAAAACCTCGACTACGTGGCGCTGTCCTTTGTGCGGGAGGCTGCCGACCTCAAGGAGGTCCAGGGAACGGTGCGCCGGAAAAACAAGCACGCCCACGCGATCGCCAAGATCGAGCGCCACGAAGCCGTGGAGGACCTCGAGGCGATCGTGGCCGCAGCAGACGCGGTGATGGTTGCCCGGGGCGACCTGGGCGTCGAGATGCTGCTGGAGCAGGTGCCCCTGATTCAGAAGTCCATCATCAACACCTGTCGCCGCCACCTCAAGCCTGTGATCACCGCCACCCAGATGCTGGAGTCGATGATCCAAAACCCTCGGCCCACCCGCGCCGAGGTTTCTGATATTGCCAATGCCATCCTCGACGGCACCGACGCCTTGATGCTGTCTGGGGAGACGGCCGTGGGGGCTCATCCCGTGGAGGCTGTACGGACCATGGCCCAAATTGCCGAAACCGTTGAGCCGCAGCTCCACAGCGTCGATACCTACATTGATGGCCTGCGGGAGCACAGCGCCGCCAATTCTGTGGTCCACGCGGCCTGTCGCCTCGCCGACAACCTGAGGGCAAAGGCGATTATTTGCTTTACAGAGCACGGATTTACGGCGCGGCTCCTGTCGAAGTACCGCCAGCCAATCCCTGTGATTGCGGTGACCCGCAGCCCCGAGGTCCAGCGCCGGATGTCGCTGTACTGGGGCGTGCGATCGCTCCTGCTTGAGGAGGTCTCGAGCACCGACGAAATGATCGCTCAGGTGGAAAAACTCGCCCTGGAGAGCCGCATGGTCGACGAAGGCGACATGACCGTCATCACCGCTGGTCTGCCGCTGCCGATTACGGGAGTAACGAACCTGATCAAGGTTCATCGCATCGGCGAAGCCGCCTCTTTCAACTCGACGTTTCCATAGGGCGATCGCCTAAAATGCCTGAAGCCCGCTGGGTTGAGAACCCAGCGGGCTTCAAAGTCAAAAGAGTTTCTAGAAGCCTGAACTGAACAGAATCCCTTGGATGGTTCAGGGCTTTTCGGGAGACTTGAACTTGCGGCGGCGGGCCATTGCTTGCAGGAGCGATCGATCAATGGGAAATCCCGCCACCGGCATCACCTGATATTGGCGCTCAGACTCAAGCTTTTTCAGCTCGGCGTAGTTCACCCAATGGATGCAGTCGACGGGGCAGGTGTCGATGGCTTCCTGGATGATGTCCTCGGGATCACCGTCTTGGCGAATGACGCGCGATCGCCCGTAGTCTGGCTCGATGTAGAAGGTGTTGCGAGCGACGTGGGCGCAGTGCTTGCAGCCGATGCAGGTGATCTCGTCGACGTAGACGCCTCGCTGGCGCAGAACGCCCCCAAGCTCTGGCTCTAGGCCCGAGCGCTGAGCTGCATCCCGCAGAAATCCGCCGAGCTCCGGCTCAAACCCCGATCGCTCAGGGGCCTGTCCTGACTCTCCCGCCCCGAAGCCAGTCATTAGCCGTTCCAGCGCTGCAGCACCAGGCGAATCGAGCCGTCGGCGTTGCGCTGCTGCTCAGCCACCTGGAAGCCTTGATCAGCCGTGGTGCTTACCACGGTGTGGTAGGCGTAGCGCTGGGTGATTTTGCCCAAGAAGCCTTCCACCGACAGCGGCTGCTGCCAGTACTGCAGATCAGCTACGAGCTCGTACTCGTTGCCGTTCCAGCGGAAGCCAATATCGTACTGGTTATCTTGCTCAATGGCGATCGCCGCGGAGCAGGTCTGGCCTTGGTAACCACGAACTTCGCGAGGACCTTCTTTCCAGTCCATCCCAAGATCGGTCAAAGCCGACTTCAGAGATTCAAGGTTGCGAATTTGTGTCTTAATTTGGCTGAAGTGTGACATGGTGATTTAAAAACAATCAAGCTGGACTGAAAACTTACCAATCACTGTAGGTCGCTTGAATTTCGGCCTTGGAAGACTGGTGAACACTTTGCTGAGCAAAGAACTCTGAGGTTGGTTGCTGATGCACCACTCGCCCCAGCTGCGCCTCAATGGCGGCGGTGACCTCAGCACAGGATGACCCCACAATGCCGGTCACCTTTTCCTCCACCCGACCATCAGGGTAGATGATAAACTCCAGAGTTTCCATGGGCTGCTTGCTCTGCTATCAACTGAGGAAAAGCTTGTTTTTACCAAATCATCTGCCTTGGTGATCTTGAAACTGCTGTATGCAGGCGATCGCCATCAGCAAAATCTTTAAAAACAGACGCTCGATACTATTTATGTTTTGACAAGTCTCTTAATCAAACTTAACTGAATGAAATTTCAAGCCCGTAAATGTAACAGAAATTAGGATACGAGCAGGTTTTCACATCAGCTACATGCCAGTTTCGCGTAACTTGCAAGTGCAGTCAAGGGACGGTAGGTAGAGTCCTCTCCGCTCCAACCACAAAGCGCAAACCCACAGCCGAAAAGCATCAAATCTCCTTCTCTACCCCAAAATAACGTTTCTATAGAGAGCAACATTCCGCGAAAAGGCAGAGCATCTTCTCCTTTGGGCCAAAGGGCAATGGCAAAATGAAAGCTTGTTACAGTTTGGCGAGAGTTCCATGAGTGAAGAACACGTTGCGCACGAGTCCTTGGCAGCCCGCGCTAGCCAGCCCATCCGAGTCGGCGTTCTCGGCTTCGGCGGTCTAGGTCAAGCAGCCGCCCGAGTGCTCGCCCCCAAGCAGGAAATGATCTGGGTTGCCGCTGCTGACCAAAAGGGCTTTGCCTACGATCCATCGGGACTCAATCCTGACGCTTGCATCCAGACCTACCACGCCCACGGCTCCCTGGGATACCTCGAAGGACTGGGAGTCCTGAGCGATAACGGCATCCAAGATCTCATCGAGAAAGGAGATGCGGTTGAGGGCTATTTCCTCGCCCTGCCAAACCTGCCCAACGACTTCATTGCGTCGGTGGTGCGCCAGTTTATGGCGGCGGGCTGGAAGGGAGTTTTGGTCGATGCTATCAAGCGGACCAGTGCTGTCGAGCAGCTGCTGGCCATGAAAGAAGAGCTGCAAGCAGCAGGTATCACCTACATGGCAGGCTGTGGCGCGACGCCCGGTCTTCTGACGGCGGCCGCTGCCCTGGCAGCTCAGAGCTACGCTGAGGTGCACTCGGTGAAGATCACCTTTGGGGTGGGCATCGCCAACTGGGAAGCGTACCGGGCAACGGTGCGCGAGGATATTGGTCACTTGCCGGGCTATACCGTGGAGCAGGCTCGCGCCATGACGGATGCTGAGGTGGAAGCCCTCTTGGACAAAACCAACGGCATTCTGACGCTGGAGAATATGGAGCACGCCGACGACGTGATGCTGGAGCTGGCCGGGATCTGCTCGCGCGATCGCGTGACGGTGGGGGGCGTCGTCGACACGCGCAATCCCAAGAAGCCGCTCAGCACCAATGTCCAAATCACGGGGCGCACCTTCGAGGGCAAGATTTCCACCCACACCTTCACCCTGGGCGACGAAACGAGCATGGCGGCCAATGTCTGCGGCCCCGCCTTTGGCTATCTCAAGACTGGGGTTGGCTTGCAGCGTCGCGGCTTGACGGGCCTGTTTACGGCAGCAGAGGTAATGCCGCACTTTGTCCGGTAAGGTTGGCTACCCAAGGTATCCGATCAGGCAAGCTGCTCGCTGAAGCAGAGGAATGGGT
This sequence comes from Geitlerinema sp. PCC 7407, assembly GCF_000317045.1. Taxonomy (NCBI): domain Bacteria; kingdom Bacillati; phylum Cyanobacteriota; class Cyanophyceae; order Geitlerinematales; family Geitlerinemataceae; genus Geitlerinema; species Geitlerinema sp. PCC 7407. The sequence continues at coordinate 471,801 of NC_019703.1, read as the reverse complement.
CTCAGGGGGGATCGCCTCCCCCTGGGGGCTTTCCTCCCTGAGGGGTAGCCTTCCGTAGCGCCTCTGGATCGTTTTGCGTAAAAATTACTACCGAGCTATTTAACGGTTTCGTTTGGCTCCCAGGTCTCGGTGAGAGGACGCGACGGTTTATGATGCCTGCGATCGCCCTTGGTACGTTGCTGCGCCAGCGCTACTTGATTCAGCAGATTTTGGGTCAGGGAGGGTTTGGCCGAACTTATTTGGCTGTTGATCAAGAACGCTTCAATGAGGCCTGTGTGCTCAAGGAACTGGTGATCGAGCGGCCAGATCCGGCGATCGCCGAAAAGGCCAAGGCGCTTTTTCAGCGGGAGGCGAGCACCCTTTACCACCTTCAACATCCTCAAATTCCGCGCTTTTGGGCTGCTTTCGAGTGGGATCAGCGGCTTTTTTTGGTGCAGGATTTCGTGGATGGCCAGACATACCAGCACCTGCTTCAGCAGCGAAAACAGCACCGCCGGTGTTTTTCGGAACTAGAAGTGCTGCACTTGCTAGGACATCTGTTGCCGGTGCTGAGCTATCTGCACGAGCGCGACATCGTGCACCGAGACATCTCTCCAGAAAATATTATGTTGCCCAAGCGGCCAGCGTCGATGGCCCTGGAGGCGTCCAGCAGCAGTTTGGCGCTGCCGATGCTGATTGACTTTGGAGCCGTCAAAGAGGCCGCGGGCTATGGTTCAGGGCTCTATGGGCGATCGCCCGACAGCGTCACTTGGGCTCCCACTTCGACCATGACCTGTGTGGGGAAGCTGGGCTACGCGCCCCCGGAGCAAATTCAAACGGGCAAGGTCTTTCCCCACAGCGACCTGTACGCGCTGGGCGTGACCTGCCTGGTCTTGCTGACCGGGCGATCGCCCCAAGACCTCCTCGACGGTGAAACCCTCGACTGGCAGTGGGAGCCCCAAACGAGCTTGGGGCAAAAACTAGCACCCATTCTGCGGCGCATGTTGTCCCTGCATCCGCGCGATCGCTACCAGTCCGCTGCCGAGGTGCAGGCTGACCTGCAACCCCTCCTCGGTCCGCCGCCCGAGACCCAGATTTTTAGCAGCGCCGCTCTGCCCACCGCCGCCCCTGCGTCTTGGGCCGCGCCTCCCAGTGTCGAGCCGTCTTTTCGACTCCCCCATAGTCCAGTGTCGCTGGATCTCACGCCAGCTTCGGGCTGGAGCTGGGATCGCCTCCAAGCCACGATGGGATTGATTTTGGGCGCTGGTTTTGTCCTGGGGGGTCTCGGGCTGTTGGCGCAGCCCCTCTGGCAGGCGGGCGATCGCGCCGCCAATTCATCGGATGTCTGGATGGCAGGAGTGCGCATTCCCCAGGCCGAAGCCTCCAAAATCTTGAGTTCCAAGCCCCCAGCCATTACCGGCGGCTTGCCCCAGGCCGCCTTACAAATTCAGCCAAATCAGCCGATCACCGCACCCAGCAGTTCTCCACCCAAGACGGTTTTGCCGGCGCGCCAGCTCTCTTTGAGCCCAGGAGAGGTCACGACAACCTTGCAAGGAACGCTGGAGAACTACGGCGTACAGCCTTACGTCCTAGAAGGGGTTGAGGGCCAAGTGCTGAGCATCTCGCTCGATGGCCAAAGCGTGGTGATGAACGTGCTAGGTACCGACCAACAGGAGATTGACACCGCTGCATCACGGGCGCGCCGATGGACGGGTTCACTACCCCAGACCAGCACCTACACGGTTCAAGTTCTCGGTTCTGGCTCCTATACGCTGCGAGTTGCTCTCTTGCCGATTGCGCGTCCCCAGGAGGCAACGGTGGAGATCATCCAGCTCAAGGCAAATGGGCCAGCGACAACGCTGTCAGCTCAGATGTCGCCGAATGTGGTCAAGCGCTACCAGTTTCAGGGTCAGCAAGGTCAGGTGCTCAAGCTTCGCCGCCTGCGGGGCAGTGTCGGAACCCTGAGCCTCCGGACACCCACTGGCCAGGTGATCGAGGGCCCTGCGACCAGCCCGGCCTGGCAAAGCAGCCTGCCTGCCACGGGCGAGTACACGGTGGAGGTGTCGGTGCCGCAAACGACCGAAGTGGCGATCGCCTGGGAACTGCGATCGCAGCCTTGACCTTCCAGGCTTGTCCTAGGACGGGTTTGTCCCGGACGCCGCGACCTCTACGGGGCGCGATCGCCCGCCTCATCCTCCGAAGACTGCACTTCTTCCGACTCTAGAACCTCCGGATCGCTGAAGACAGAGGCTTCGCTCCCCTCCAGATCCTCCAATGGCCGATACACCTCGACGAGGGGCAGGTTCGCCCCCTGCAGGCCGCGCTTGATCCGCTCTGGCGTGTGCTGGAAAACCACAAACAGCGGCAGCACTTCCTCGCCCCCCTCGCTGAGGATGTGGGCGTAGCGCGGCGGCAGCAGCCACTCGTAGCCACGGTCCAGATAAATTTGCGTATGGCGCCAGCGGCCCAGCAGATCCGAGAAATCTTCGTTGGGGTGGTGAATGAATACCAACACCTCGATGCCCGTCTTGATTTTCCATTCTGGATCGCACATCAGAATAGCCAAATCGCAGGGCAATCGCAGGGTTTCGTGCATTCCCTTAGAACTTGAGGCAGTCGAGTCGGGCGATCGCTGCCGAATCCGGCCTAGGGGCAGCGGCATCGTAATAATGCTTTCTTCGGAGCGACGAATACTGGGAATGCGCTCAAAGTATGGGCGATAGCGCTTGAGCAGATTAACGGCCCCAAGGTAGTGGCTGCACTCGGCCAAAAGCGCTTCATACTGAGACTGTTCAACCGACATAATTGGGCGATCGCTCCCTTACATTCCAATACAGCTTTGCTGCCAAACTTCCGCTCTTCAGCTTTTGAAATACCCTAGAATCAGCACAAATTTCTGCTTTTGCGACCCTTCAGTTCTGTCACTCGCAATTCACTCAAAAATTAGAATCTAACAGTCTAAAGCAAAGTTTTTTTGCCGTTTTGCCACCAAAGTTTTTGCTTCAGAATCAATACTTAGCGAGTATTAAGCAATGCTAGGGCGATCGCTCTTTTTACCATCATCAAATCGCCAGCAAGATTGTTCGTTGATTTTTCTAGCCTGTCAATATTTTAGCGACTTCTCTCAACCATCATTCCCTCAACGGAGGGATTCAGTATAGACAGCTTTTGTGTCAAAAAAAATCCCCCAACACAGCAGCCGTCCTGGGGGATTGAGCAATTATCCTGAAGCTCTTAGCGCTTTAGCCCAGATCTTCAAATACCTTGAACATCGGCAAATACATCGACAACAGAATCGCGCCGACCATACCGCCCAAAATCACAATCATAATTGGCTCAAGCATGGAAGTCAGGGCTTTGACCGCTTGTTCCACTTCGTCCTCGTAGAAGTCCGCGACCTTCATCAGCATCTTGTCCAGGTCGCCCGTTTCCTCACCAATGCTGATCATCTGCACCGCCATCAGCGGGAATACGTCCCCCCGCTCCAGGGCCACGCTGATCATGCCACCGCTTTGCACCTCCACTCGAGCCGCATCAATGGCATTCGAAATCACCTGATTACCTGCCGTATCCCGCACAATTTCCAGCGCCGTCAAAATGGGCACCCCTGAACGAGTCAAAGAACCAAAGGTTCGGCAGAATCGCGCGGTTGCGGTTTTCTCAATCAGGTCACCAAACAACGGCATTTTGAGGGACATCCGGTCAATCGTCTCCCGGCCAACTCGCGTTTTGTAGTACTGCTTGTAAGCAAACGACAGGGCCACCAGCACCAAAATCAAGCCAAAAACGTACTGCGGTGTACGCAAGAACTTACTGATTGACAGCATCATTTTGGTGAAGGCCGGCAGGTCTGTCCCGATCTCCTCAAAAATTGCCGCAAAGGTCGGCAACAGGAAAACGGTCATTCCCACAAAAATCGCAACGGCCAGAGTACCCACAGTCACCGGGTACGACATGGCCGACTTGATTTGGTTTTGCAGTCTCGCAACGTCCTCTAGGAGTTTGGCCAGACGATTGAGCACCTCGTCCAAGACACCGCCAACTTCTCCAGCTTGCACCATACTCACATACAGCCCGTCAAAGCACTGGGGATGCTTGCGCATTGCGTCTGACAGGTTAGTTCCTTGCTGGACGTCAGAGCTAATTTGAACGAGCGCTTTTTTGAGTTTGGGATTGGAGCACTGCTCCGAGAGCACGCCTAGACTACGCACCATGGCAACCCCTGCATTCACCATGGCCGCGAACTGTCGAGAAAAGATGGCCTTGTCTTTGACAGTCACGCTGGTCATGAGCATGTTGATGTCTTCCATGCTGAAGGAACCGCTCTTGGATTCCTTCAGATCTTGGACAACAAGCCCGCGATCGCGCAGAGCTGCCCGCGCTTCACCGAGCGAATCGGCCGTAATTCGCTCCTTTTTGGGTTTTCCTTGGACGTCCCGAATACTTGCAACGTAGGTAGGCATGGCTGATGTTATTGACTCAACGAGGGGCGATCGCAAACAAGGCGTCAGATTGACTCATGCAAATGTACAGCTTCAGCCAAAGCGTCATTACCGCCAACAGGCAAACCTTGGATGAAACCCGAACACTCTGCACCCATCTTATGACTTCAGTCAGTTACCACACTTGAATCGTTTTGATTATTAATAGACACGAATTTTTAGAGATCGCAACTTATTTTTGGAACGAACTAGCAGTTCTCCACCAAAGCTAACCAGAGAACTGCTAGTTTCCGGATTTGCCTTACTTGGCGGCCCCAGCCTTAGCGGCCACAGGCCCTGATGAGCCGATCAGGCGCTGTAGTTCATCCGGCTTAGAGGTCTTCGACATTGCAGCCTCAAAGGAGATTTGGCCAGCCTTGTACAGGTCCGCCAACACCTTCTCCAGAGTTTGCATCCCCAACTTGCCCCCGGTTTGGATCGCCGAGTAGATCTGGGCGGTTTTACCCTCGCGGATTAGGTTGGAGATAGCTGGCGTCACAATCATGATCTCTTGAGCCAGCATCCGGCCATACTCACCCGGCTTCGGATTTTTCTTCGACACCAGCGTTTGGCTAAATACCGCCACCAGAGAGTTCGAAAGCTGCACCCGCACCTGGGTTTGACGCTCCGAGGGGAACACGTCGATCATCCGGTCCACCGTCTGAGACGCCGAGCTCGTGTGCAGCGTTCCAAACACCAAGTGACCGGTTTCCGCCGCCGAAATCGCAAGGGAGATCGTCTCCAAGTCCCGCATCTCGCCCACCAGAATAATATCTGGGTCTTCCCGCAGAGCGGCCTTCAGGGCGTTCGCAAAGCTCTTGGTGTCTTCGTGGAGCTGACGCTGGTGGACCAGACTCTTGATCGGTTCATAGACAAACTCGATGGGGTCCTCCACCGTCAGAATGTGCTCAGCCCGCGTGCGGTTGATCAGGTCAATCATGGCCGCCAGCGTCGTCGTTTTTCCTGATCCCGTTGGTCCCGTCACCAGGATTAGGCCCCGCGGCTTCTCCGTCATCTCGCGCACCACATTGGGCAAGCCGAGCTGATCAAAGTTAGGAATCTTCGAGCTTAGCGCCCGCAAACAAGCAGCATAGGTTCCCCGATCTTTGTAGACATTGACCCGGAACCGCGCGAGACCTTTCACCCCGTAGGAGCAGTCCAATTCCCAGTTTTGCTCTAGCGTTTTGCGCTGGGTGTTGTTCAACATGCTGAAGATCAGCCGCTGACACTGCTCTGCCGTCAACGCCTCATCCCCGATCGGCGTCAGCTTACCGCTGATCCGAAAATATGGCGGTAACCCCGCAGAGAGATGGAGGTCCGATCCCCCCATCTCAACTAGCTGCTCCATCAAGTCTTCAATCATCAATTCCATAGGGCTATCTCACGCTTACAACAACCACTACAACTGTCTTGAAGTTACCCATCTGCACTAGTCAATAAAACGGGGCGTCGTGCAATAGGGACAATCTAGCCATTCAGGCTTGAGCTCCGCACTACAAACTCGACAGGTCAGCGCGCTCTTGCGCTTGGCCTTCAGTTCAGCCTCCAAGCCTGTATCTGTAAAGGTCACCCGCTCCACTTCGTCCAGCGTTGTGTATCCCTGCTGCACCAAATCCAAGCTGTAGGCCAAGAGGGTCTTCATCCCTTCTTCAACGGCAACTTCTTTGATGCGCTCTGTGGGCGCGCCCTCAGTCATCAGAACCTGGAGCCGCTCTGTTACGCGCATCACCTCATACACACCGCAGCGTCCCTTGTACCCAATCCCGTTACAGGTCGGGCAGAGGGTTCCTGCCGATCGCGCCGCCTGAATCTCTTCAGGGGTGAGGGTGTTGGCACGATAGAACGTTACTTCTCCGGCACGGGAGGCCGACAAGCCAAAGCGTGCAAGCTCTGAGGGCTCTGGGCTGTAGGGCACCTTGCAGTCCTGGCATACCCGCCGCACCAGACGCTGAGCCAGCACCCCGATCAGTGAGCTGGAGATCATAAACGTCTCAACGCCCATTTCTTCCAGTCGGGCTACCGCACTGGCGGCGTCGTTGGTGTGTAGGGTGGTCAGCACCAAGTGTCCCGTGAGGGCCGCCTCGATTGCAGTTTTGGCAGTTTCTTTGTCTCGAGTCTCACCCACCAGAATCACGTCAGGGTCTTGGCGCAGGAAGGCTCGCAGAATCGATGCAAAGTCCATCCCTTTTTCTCGAATGACCTGCACCTGGGTCAAGCCGGGCAAGGTGTATTCGATCGGGTCTTCTGCGGTGCTGATGTTGACACCGGGGTCATTGCGCTCGGCTAGGGCGGAGTATAGGGTGGTGGTTTTACCAGATCCGGTGGGGCCTGTGACTAGGATCAAGCCGAACGGCCGCTTAACCATGTCTTTCATGGTGTTGAGCGTGTCCGGATCGGTGATGAGTTTATCGAGTCCTAGCTGGGTGGTGGAGTTGTCTAGGATTCGGAGGACGACTTTTTCGCCATAGCGGCTCGGCAGGGTGTTGACTCGGAAGTCAATTTTGCGATCTTGGTAGACGCGGCGAATCCGGCCGTCTTGGGGTTGCCGCCGCTCGGCGATGTCTAGCTCGGCGATGATTTTGAAGCGGGCTGTAACGGCGGGGATGATTTTTTTGGGTAGGGGATCGAAGGCTTGGCGAAGAACGCCGTCTTTGCGGAAGCGAATGCGCAGAAATTCTTCTTGGGGCTCGATGTGAATGTCTGAGACGCCTTCGTGGAGGGCTTTGAGCAGGATTTGGTTGACGAGTTTGATGACGGGGGCCGCGCCTGCGTCCTGAACGGCGGCGTTCAGGTCGGCTTCCATCTCGTCGGGGGCTTCCTCGAGGTCTAGGGCTTCGAGGTTGATGTCGGAGACGTCAACGGATTTTTGAATCTCGAGCTGCTTTTGCTTTTCGACTTGCTCGTCGAGGTAGCCAGAGATGAGGCGCTGGTAGTCTTCCATGGTGATGACCAGCCGCTGGAGGTTCAGGCGCTGGGGCCGGAGGATGCGGTTGAGGTCATCTTGGGCTTCGAGGTTGTCGGGGTCCACCATGGCAACGAGGACCGAGGGGGGCTGCTCTTCGCTGCGGGACAGTGGCACTAGTTTGTGGCGTCGGCAAATGTCGAGGGGAATCAGGGTGTCAATCAGGGAGCCAACGTTTTGGGTTGGGATCTGGTTGATCTCCGGATCGAGGGATTCGACGCCGTAAAGGATTTTGAGTTCGAATAGCTGCTGCTTTTTATATTGGCGAAGTAGGTCGGGCGGCAGTTGCTGGCCGGTGAGGGATTCGAGGACTTCGGTCAGGGGCCGCCCGGATTTACGACTTTCTATAAGGGCTTGCTGCATCTGGTCGGCATTGACGAACCCCGACTGGATCAGCTTGTTGCCAAAGGGGGAGAAGTTGTTCTGTACAACGAGGGCGCGGCGCTGCGAGGAGGAGTTAGTCATAGCTGCTGCAAAAGATCTCCTAGATGAGTGTTCCCACAGGACTGGGGCGCGATCGCTAACCTGGAGGATTTTGTCTGGATCGAACTCGATGAAGTGCGAGAGGACAGTGCCGAGGACGCAGGGAGCACGGAGGTAAGCTCAGGCAGATCAGCCGCAACAAGAGGAGCAAGAGACTGAGACAGGGCACTGCTGAGTTCTGAGATGCTCCTATCTTACGAGTATCTTCTGCGGGTGTCGTGAAGTGTGGGGGAGATGGGCTAGGCCAGGCTGAGGTTTGCGGCTACAGTTGCTTTTGATGATAACTTTTGTTGCCAAAGCTGAAGGCGGTTGCATCATAGGGGGCTTGAGGCAGACCTCTCGATGGAGGTGGACAGGACTAATTAGGATTTCCGGGAGATTTTTTTGCGGGGGTTCTATTGATGGCTATTATTAGGAGGAAGTGACGAGACAGGCTTCTAGAAGGCTTGATGCAGGGGTTAGTTTTCTCTGCGGATCAATGAGGCTGATAGGGAAATCCCTACTTTTCAGATTCCCAGCCTTTGCGAAACTCTAGAGCTGAAGCGAACAGTTTTTACGTCGTAGGAATTGAGGCACAATGATCGGCGAATATCAGCAGCCAGACAACTTGCAGGACTCAGAGATGGAGCCGCTAGAGGGTTCTGAAAAGGCGCCGGAGGCGATGTCGTCGGCTGAGACTGAGGTCAGCGCGGACGCGGAGGTGGTTGCAGACGCTGAGGCTGCGGAGGTGTCGCCTGCGGAGGAAGCGCAGGTTCTGTCGGTGGTGCAGGATTTGCAGCAGGAGATTGCGGCGCTGCGATCGCAGCTTGAGGAGCGCAACAGCCAGTGCGTTCGCATTGCTGCAGATTTTGATAATTATCGAAAGCGCACTGCTAAAGAAAAAGAAGATCTCGACCAGCAGGCTCGCTCTCGGGCTATCACGGAGCTTTTGCCGGTGGTGGATAGCTTTGAGCGCGCGCGATCGCAAATCAAGCCCCAAAACGAAGGGGAGATGGGCATTCACAAGAGCTATCAAGGCGTCTACAAGCAGCTCGTCGAGAGCCTCAAGCGCCTTGGCGTTGCTCCCATGCGCTCCGAAGGTACCGAGTTTGATCCCAACCTTCATGAGGCCGTCATGCGAGAGACTACGGATGAGCATCCTGAAGGCACGGTCCTCGAGGAGCTCGTGCGCGGCTACATGATCGGCGATCGCGTACTGCGCCACGCTATGGTCAAAGTTGCTGCGGCTCCTGAGCCCGTGGTAACCTCTGAGGAAACCAGCCAAAACGGCTCAGAAAGCTGATTTTGCAGTTTTCTTCAGAGAGCTACAGCTCTAGAGACTTCATCACTAATTGATAATTCAGCTAGACTTGTTGTCCTAAACCTCACATTTGGGAACCCTGGAGTTTGAGGTTTGCCTCCTCCAGCCACCAGAGAGCTGTAGGCCAGGGCAACCTTAGGTATCAAACACTCCACAAACGTTACCGCCACTAGCTATGGGAAAAGTCATTGGCATTGACCTGGGCACCACGAACAGCTGTGTCTCTGTCCTAGAGGGCGGGCAACCGATCGTCATCCCCAACACAGAAGGAGGGCGAACCACGCCCAGCATGGTGGGCTTCGGCAAAGCGGGCGATCGCCTCGTTGGCCAGCTCGCCAAGCGTCAAGCCGTGACCAACGCCGAAAACACGGTTTACAGCATCAAGCGGTTTATCGGTCGGCGATGGGACGACACCGTCGAGGAGCGCTCCCGGGTTCCCTACAACTGCGCTAAAGGGCGGGATGACACCGTGGACGTCCAGATTCGTGGCCGGACCTACACCCCCCAAGAAGTCTCCGCCATGATCCTGCAAAAACTCAAGCAGGACGCCGAGAACTATCTCGGCGAACCCGTTACCCAGGCCGTCATCACCGTTCCCGCTTACTTTACGGACGCCCAGCGCCAAGCCACTAAAGACGCAGGCACCATCGCAGGCCTCGAAGTTCTACGGATCATCAACGAGCCTACCGCCGCTGCCCTCTCCTACGGCCTAGACAAGCAAGATCAAGACCAAACTATTCTGGTTTTTGACCTTGGCGGTGGCACCTTCGACGTCTCCATTTTGCAGCTTGGAGACGGCATCTTTGAGGTCAAAGCTACTGCCGGTAACAACCACCTTGGCGGGGACGACTTCGACAACAGCATCGTGCAATGGATGATCGAGTGCTTCCGGGAGCAAGAGGGAATCGATCTTTCAGTCGATAAAATGGCCCTTCAGCGGCTCCGAGAAGCCGCTGAAAAAGCCAAAATCGAGCTTTCCAGCATGCTCAACACCTCCATCAACCTGCCCTTCATCACGGCTGATGAAACCGGGCCCAAGCACCTGGAGATGGAGCTGTCCCGCGCCAAATTTGAAGAGCTCGCCAGCAAGCTCATCGAAGGCACCATTCATCCGGTGGAGCAGGCGATCCGTGACGCCAACTTTACCCCCGATGACGTCAACCGGATTCTGCTTGTCGGCGGTTCTACGCGCATTCCCGCCGTTCAGGATGCCATTCGCAACTTCTTTGGCGGCAAAGCCCCCGATCGCTCCGTCAACCCTGACGAAGCCGTTGCCCTCGGTGCAGCCATTCAAGGCGGCGTCCTCGGCGGCGAAGTCAAAGACCTTCTGCTGCTAGACGTCACGCCCCTATCGCTGGGCATCGAGACCCTTGGTGAAGTCTTCACCAAGATCATCGAGCGCAACACTACCATTCCCACCAGCAAGTCCCAGGTATTCTCCACCGCCACCGATGGCCAGACTTCTGTGGAAATCCATGTGCTCCAAGGAGAAAGAGCCATGGCCCGCGACAACAAAAGCCTGGGCAAATTCCAGCTCACCGGCATCCCGCCCGCCCCGAGGGGCGTCCCGCAGATTGAAGTCGCCTTTGAGATTGACGCCAACGGCATTCTCAACGTTGCGGCTCGGGATAAAGGGACCGGCCGAGAGCAGAGCATTCGGATCAGCAACACAGGGGGCCTCAGCCAAACTGAAGTGGAGCGGATGCGCCAAGAAGCTGAGACCTTTGCAGAAGACGATGTCCGGCGCAAGCAGCTCGTCGAGCTCAAAAATCAAGCTGACAGCCTGTTCTACAGCTACGAAACCACAATTAAAGACAACGCAGAGTTCATCGACAGTGAGTTGCAAGCGACGGCGCAGCAGCAGGCCGACGCTCTCCGGATGCTCCTCGCGAACCCCGCTGCTAACGTCGACGAAGTGAAGCAAAATCTCGACACGTTCCAGCAGGTTGTTTTCTCGATTGGTACGTCGGTTTACCAGCGCGCTAGCGAGGGCGATGGAAGCGGCGTTGCTTCTGCAGGTTATGGGCTAGAGAATGAAGCGGGCCTAATTCCTGAAGTGGCCAATGACGATGACTTTAGCTTTGATGAAGACGATACGGTGACGGCTGATTACGAAGCGGTCGATTAGTGCCTGTTGTAATCTCGACGCGCCCGGAGGCGAGACGCTCGATCAGGCAAAGGGGCGATCTGCCTCGCCCGCGCTCAACCACAACTGATATTCCCTAGATTCATTTTGAGGAAACTCTCTGCAACAAGACGACCCAAAACTGACAGTGCTACCATTTGAATGGCCATTGACTTGCCAGCACACTCAAATCAACAGCTCACCGTAGAACTTGTGCGCTCGTTCTAGGCGGAAATGGCTTTTCCGACGGATCTGCCGTAGCAGTCAATCACGCCAGCAGCTACAGGAGTCAGGAAAAGCTCTGGGCCAGCTCATCTTCTTTTAGGAGGCTGCGCAAGCCCAATCCCCTGTTTGCAGATTGGCGGTCATCGCTGTTGATCAAGAAATCCAGGCTGTCTATTGCAGCAGCTTTGGGTATTTCCCGCCAGGGTTCAAATTGCCGGTTACTTGTTCACTGCTGAATCCACGCTCTATGCCCCGTGATTATTACGAAACGCTAGGCGTCGCTCGGGATGCCGACAAAGAGGAGATCAAACGTGCCTATCGGCGTTTGGCTCGCAAATATCACCCTGACGTCAATAAGGAAGCAGGGGCAGAGGACCGATTTAAAGAGATCAATCGAGCCTACGAAATTCTGTCCGAACCAGAAATGCGGGCAAGATACGATCGCTTCGGCGAGGCGGGCGTCGGCTCTGGCGCAGGAGCAGCCGGTTTTCAGGATTTTGGCGATGTCAGTGGCTTCGCTGATATTTTTGAGAGCTTCTTTAGTGGCTTTGCGGGTGGGGCGCCCCAGGGAACTGCGCGGCGGCGAGGCCCGGCACGGGGCGACGATCTGCGCCTAGACCTCAAGCTCGATTTCCGAGAGGCAGTCTTTGGCGGTGAGCGCGAGATTCGGGTTCCTCATCTAGAAAATTGCGGCACGTGCAATGGCACGGGGGCGAAGTCTGGCACTCGACCTCGCACTTGCTCGACCTGTAATGGCAGTGGCCAGGTACGTCGCGCAACTCGTACGCCTTTTGGCAGCTTTACCCAGGTGTCGGTGTGCCCGACCTGTAATGGGGAAGGGCAGGTGGTGGAGGAAAAATGCGAGGTCTGCGGCGGCAACGGTCGCAAGCAGGAGACGAAAAAGCTGAAGATTACGATTCCGGCGGGGGTTGATAGCGGGACGCGCTTACGGGTATCGAAGGAAGGCGATGCTGGCCAGCGGGGTGGTCCTCCAGGGGATCTTTACGTCTATCTCTTTGTGAATGAGGATCCCGAGTTCCAGCGAGATGGCATTAATATTCTCTCTGAAATCAAGATTAGCTACCTCCAGGCAATTTTGGGCTGCCGCTTGGAAGTCAATACGGTGGACGGGCCGGAGGAGCTGCTGATTCCGGCGGGGACGCAGCCGGGGACGGTGCTGACCCTCGAAAGCCGCGGTGTTCCCAAGCTGGGAAATTCGGTGAGCCGGGGCGATCACCTGATCACGGTTCAGGTCGAGATTCCGACGAGGGTGAGCACTGAGGAACGAGAGCTGCTGGAAAAACTGGCAAAGCTGCGCGGCGATCGCATTGGTAAGGGCGGTATTGAGGGCTTTTTGGGAGGGCTATTCCGCGGATGAGCCAGGCTTTTGTGGATTTTCCTGCAGCAGATGCTCAGCTGGATCTGCGGGGTACGCCCTGTCCTATTAACTTTGTGCGCACCAAGCTACGCCTTGAGCAGATGACTCCAGGGTCAGTGCTGGAAGTCTGGCTCGATCCGGGAGAGCCGATGGAGCAGGTGCCTGATAGCCTAACGATGGCAGGTTACGCGGTGGAGCAGATCGAGGATCACTCCAGCTTTTTTGCGCTGAGAATCCGCCGTCCTGAGAGCGCTCTGTGAAGATCCCAATGGCAGACACCGCCCCAACTGAGCAAAGCAAGGGCTGGCTAGGGACGGTTTTGGCGGTTCAGGCAAACTACTATCAAGTCCGCTTGGCGGATCAAACAGCAGATGAGCCCCTGCCGACTCGGGATTTGCTGTGTACCCGGCGATCGCGTTTGAAGAAAACCGGTCAGCGGGTGATGGTGGGCGATCGCGTTTTGGTAGAGGAGCCTGACTGGGCTGGCGGTCGAGGAGCGATCGCCGAAGTGCTGCCACGCCAGACTGAGCTCAATCGCCCCCCCGTCGCCAATGCGGACCAGATTTTGCTGGTGTTTGCCCTGAGCGCGCCGCCGGTCGAGCCGCTTCAGCTCAGCCGCTTTTTGGTCAAGGCCGAGTCCACCGGTATGCGCGTGCAGATGTGCTTTAACAAGCGCGATCTGGTTTCGGCCGAGGAGCAGTGCCAGTGGCACGCTCGTCTCACGGACTGGGGCTATGAGCCGATTATGATCAGCGTGGCCCAGGGCGCAGGGCTGCAAGACATTTTGAGGCAGCTAGAGGGACAGACGACCATCATTTCCGGGCCGTCCGGGGTTGGCAAGTCCAGCTTGATCAATCTGCTGATTCCGGAGCTCGAGCTGCGAGTGGGGGATGTCTCGGGCAAGCTGCAGCGCGGGCGCCACACAACCCGCCATGTCGAGCTTTTTCATCTGCCTGGAGGCGGGCTGCTAGCCGATACCCCTGGCTTCAATCAGCCCGAGCTTGACTGCACGCCAGAAGCCCTAACGCAGTGTTTCCCAGAGATTCGCGATCGCCTGCACCGCGATCGCTGCCAGTTCAGCGACTGCCTGCACCGAGACGAGCCAAACTGCGCTGTGCGGGGAGACTGGGAGCGCTATCCCTACTATTTGCAGCTGCTCGATGAGGCGATCGCCCGCCAAGACGCCCTCAACCGAACCAGCGAAGGCGAGGCTACTTTTAAGGTCAAGTCCCGCGAAGAAGGGCAGATCCAGTATGAGCCCAAGCTAGAGCCCAAAAAATATCGCCAGTCCTCCCGGCGCAGCCGCCAGCAGGCGCTTCAGGAGTGGGCCAAGGGCAACGCTGACCTGCTCGACGAAGACGAAGAGATTCACTAGCGCAACAGCAAGGTCGTTGCCTGGAGCAAGCCAATCACAAACCCCAAAATACCGCCCAAATTGACGATCGCCTGCAGTTCACTGCGCACGATCCCCTGAATAGCCGCCTCCAAGTCTTCTGGAGACGTCGCTTTCACGCGATTAATAATCACCTGATCAATATTCAAAATCGGAATTGCCTGGGCCACGATCGACTCAAGATCTTGTTCCAGGTAGCGCTCCAAAATGAGCGCGAGTTCGCGACTGACCAAATCCAGGGATGTCGTCACGGTTTCTGACTGGCTGAGGCGACCCAAAATCAGCGCCGCGATGTAATCCCAATCCAGGGACGAACCCAGTCCTTGCAGAACTTCCGTACCGCGATCTTGCAGGTACACGCGCACCGTGTCCCGCATCGTCTTGCGCAGCTGGCGCACGGTGGACACCGGCAGATTCTGTAGCGATAGGTCCCGCAGCAGCTCTCGCAGGCGATCGCGCACTCCCAGGCTCGCAATTAGCTCTGCAATCCGAGCGTTGCTTTCCTCCCGCTCATCTAGGCAGTAGGTGCGCAGGCGCACCAGAGAATTTCGCACCCCAAACAAGTTAGCCACCACCCAGTAGGTGCCGCTGGTGCGCTCTCGAAACCCCTCATCGATCACCTGAATGTTGCGATCGGTCAAAAAGTCCACCAGACCTTGGCGAACCATATTGGGTGAGAGCACCTCAGTCAGCAGCCAGTCCGCCAGCTGCGTCGCCTGGGCCGCGTTGAGCTGCAAGTCGAGCAGCACCTGATCAAAAATTTGGTTGAGCTGGACCTCCAAGAAGTCCTCACGCCGGGCCAGCACGCGCAGCATCCGCGGCAGCGACTCGCTAAACAGATCTCGCAGCACATTGCTGAGAATTTTCGCCGTTTTCTGCTCTTGATCGGAGCGAATTTGATTGAGCGCCGAGCGCAGCAGCCACGAAATCGCCCCTTCCACGCGCTCAGTTTGCAGCAGCCGCCGCGCCAGGTTTTCTAGCTCCGCCGGCGTCAGCAGAGACCCCATAATCGTGTCTGCGATTCGCTGGGCCAGCCGCTCCTGATTGCTCGGGATCAGGCCGGGTGTAAAGGGCAGCTTGCGACCGCCAATGTACAGCGGACGGTAGGGGCGAAAGAGCATCTTGATCGCCAAATCATTGGTGAAATAGCCAATGATGCCTCCCGTCACAGGCGGCGCCACAATCAGTAGAAACGTGGAGAGATCCAAGGGAAGATCCAGTAGCGGACTGCGCTTTAAGGGCTGGATTTTTGCACAACCAATACTCCCATCATGCCACCAGCGATGGGATAGTGCGTTGCTTGGGCAAAGCCTGCTTGTAGGGCGATCGCCTTTTGCTCCTGTCCGGTCGGAAACTGCGCCAGGCTGGGGCTGATGTAGGCATACTCATCGGTCATGCCAAAGCGCTGGGCTGTCGAGACCACGATAGTCTCTAGATACCAATCCTGAAACGCTTGCAAGGGCCCAGGCTCTGGACGGTGAAAATCCAAAATCGCCGCGATCGCCCCTGGCTTGAGCACCCGATGCACCTCAGCCAGAGCCTGGGCAATATCCACCACGTTCCGCAGGCCGTAGCTCATGGTCACCGCGTCAAAGTGCTCTGCCGGAAACGGCAAATCAAGCGCGTCTCCCTGGACCCACTCTACCGGAGCGCTCTGGTCCCCAGCTACGCGGGATCGCTCCTGGGCGATCGCCAGCTGAGACGCCGAAAAATCCAGGCCCACCACCGAGCCCGACCGGCCCACTCGCTGCGCCAACAGCAGCGCTAGGTCTCCGCTTCCGCAGCAAATATCTAGGCAGCGATCGCCCACCTGAGCGCCGCTCCACTTCACCGCCATCCGCTTCCAAACTCGATGAAGCCCCAGGCTCAACCAATCGTTGAACTGGTCATACACCGGCGCAATACGGTCAAAAATCGTCTGCACGCGCTCAGCAGACTCATGGGTACCACGCCTGGGTTCAGCAGCAGGCTCTTGGGCCACATCGAGAGGAATCATGGCAATCTGGGCAACACCGTCACTCACAATCCTACAGCGTGCAAGCCAAAGCCAAAGCCACCTGCTGCGCAGACAAATGAATGAGCGCCAGCTCATCTTCTCGTAGCTGGCAAGGCTGCCGCCACTGGAGCGAGAGTACGCCCAAGATCTGAGACCGGTAGGCGATCGGCACCACCAAATGGGCCTGAATACCCGCAGACTGATAGTGGGGCACATTCGCCAAAGCACCATCCGTCGGAATGTTGACCGATCCCTGGACAACGCCGCTCGAGAGCGCCTCTTGAATCAACGGATCTTGAGCCAGCCACTCCGCCGCCAGATCGGCGCCGAAGGCTCCTTGCGCTGCCTGGAGCTGGCCGTTTTCCACAAGGCGCAACACACAGGTATCTGCCGCAAAATTCTGACAAAAGGCCTCAGCGATCGGCTGTAGGGCATCTTGCAGGGTCGCAGCATCCTTGGCCACCTGCACGATCGTGGACAGCAGAGCCATCTGAGCATGGGCGCGGCGCAGCTCATCCGTCCGCTGATTGAGCAGTTCGTAGGTCTCCGCCGCTCTTTGGACCACAGCCTTCAGCTCGTTGGGGTCCCAGGGCTTCGTAATGTACTTGTAAACTTGGCCAGAGTTGATCGCCTCCACCAGGTCTTCAACATCGGTGAAGCCCGTCAAAATAATGCGCATCGTGTTGGGAAACTGCGGCACCGTTTTGCTCAGAAACTCTGTGCCCTTCATTTCCGGCATTCGCTGGTCGGAAATGATGACTGCGACTTCCCCTTCTGTTTCCAAAATTTCTAAGGCCTGGATACCACTTTCAGCCCGCAAAACTTGGAAATCTCGACGAAACGTCCGATAGAGCAGATCAAGGTTGTCTGGCTCATCATCAACCACCAACATCTTGGGCTTTTTGGGGCGTTCCAGGTTCATTATTTGACGACTAATGTGCTCAATCTCTGGAATAGCATTCTCCATACAATACAGCAAACTCCTTCATTGACTTCGAGGCCGGACCCGCCAATCTAGGGGCGATCGCGCAGTTTCTTATTCACACCCTCAATTCAAGCAGCAATTCTTGTTGACTGGGGACGCTAGGGCTGCATTACAACGAATCTTTAGCGATCGGACAAATTTGCTGAGCACTTTTACTCGCAAGCTTCTCACGCCCTTGTCAAAATCCGATCGCTCCGCGGTCTACTACCTTATCAAGTTGCTCCGCTCTCCTCAACAGAGAATTTCGGACTTTCGAGCCCCTTTGCGTCTAGTTGTCATTAGAATTTGAGCGCTCAAAGCTGTTTGCAGTAGATTTTCTGCCAGCGATGTCGCCTGGAAAACTTAATTTTTGAGAAAGCCGTTTGATCTTTAGAAAGATCTTTAGAAAAAATTCAGAATTTAGACAACTTATGGCAAGTTAAAAGAAGAAAAAATCCAAGAAACCTTGAAGATTTTAGAGATTCTGAAAAAGCTTGGCGGGTACAGGCTGCGATCGCCTCTGAGGGACGGGTCGGGACGAAGCGAAATCGACCCCTTGGGCTCAGGCAAAACGCGATCGCCAGACACACTTTTGAGGCAGGGCCTTTCTAGATCCTAGGGCTGAAGTAGCTGGCTGAGCTCAATGTAGGTGACTGTCGGAGACTCAGAGCATTTGGCAGATTCGCAGACTTGTACAAGCCACGACTGCGACGCGTAGTGCTGTCCCTCCAGGTGCTGAGCGGTCTGGGTCAAATACCCGACATAGCCTCCCATCAGGAAGTACACACCCACCAAGGCAGCCGCAGAGGAGGCCACCAGGAAACCGGCGAGCATCAAAGAAAATTCTCGGTGCTCCATTGCCTCTTCCATGAGGTGAAGCGCCCAGGCGACTAACGCTATAACGATGATTAATATAAGAATCATTTTTTAGAAGTTAGAGAAACGTATCGCCGATGTTTACGTATTGTAACAGATATTAAGTTACGTAAACTCCTTGGCTCCAGTTTGGTCTGGAGCGAGATCAGGTCTATGAATTGGGCGCCCAACAGGCGCCGACAGCAAGATAAAGGGGCGCTCAGTCCCTCCCTAGGGCAGCAGTTTTTGCTAGAGACTGCTTGCGGTGGAAAAGCTGCGTACCAGCCAAACCCAGATGGTGTCTGGGCTTAGTCGCAGTCAGAGCGAGGGCGCGGTCAGGAGCAAGTCTCTGAAAAGGTGGATTGAGCTGTATGGGGCGTAGGTCGCTTTGTCAGGACTTTGGAGCAAGGCCAAAAGCCAGTCAGACAGAGATTTTAGGTTTATGCACGACCTACGGGTTTCAGGGCTAGGCCTCTATTCTAGGGATAACGGACCGGAATATTGTTTTTTGCTAAGTGTTTTTTAATTTGTTCGACAGTCAGTTGACCATAGTGCAGCAAAGACGCTAGAAGCGCGGCCTCTGCTTTGCCCTCTGTGAGGGCTTCTTGGATGTGGTCGCAGTTGCCCGCTCCACCAGAGGCGATCACGGGGATTTCCACCTGTTCGGCGATCGCCCGCGTCAGGGCAAGGTCATAGCCCGCCTGGGTCCCGTCTGCGTCCATGCTGGTCACCAGCAGCTCTCCCGCACCGCGCTGGGCGACTTCCTTGGCCCACGCGAGGGCATCGAGGCCCGTGTTTTCGCGGCCGCCCCGGACGTAGACATCCCAGCCGGGGTTAGTGGGGTCGGGGCGACGGCGGGCGTCAATGGCCACCACAATGCACTGGTTACCAAAGCGATCGCTGGCCCGGTTAATAAAGTCTGGATCCCGGACAGCAGAAGAGTTAATGCTAACTTTGTCTGCCCCGGCTCTTAACAAATTTTTAATTGTTTCTAAGTTTTGGATGCCGCCCCCCACGGTTAGCGGGATAAACACTTGCTCGGCGGTGCGGTACACAACATCCAAAATAATGTCGCGGTCTTCATGAGTGGCGGTGATATCGAGAAACACCAGCTCATCTGCCCCTGCTTCGTTGTAGACCTGGGCTAGCTCTACCGGATCACCCGCGTCCTTGAGGTCGACAAAGTTGACCCCTTTGACAACGCGACCCGCTTTTACATCCAAACAGGGCAGAATTCTCTTCGCCAACATAGACTGTTCCCGATTTCCAGCATCCACTGTAGCGCGGGATCGCGGTGGTTTTGCACCGTTGATTCGGCCCTCGGCAAACTCACCGCAGCGAAGCGCCAAATGCTGTGCATCAGCCTGATAAACTGTGGAGTGGTTTACATCCTATTTATTTAATTCAAGAACGGACTGGTAATGGAAATCGGGCAGAAAGTGCGAGTACGTCGGCTGCGCGACCGAGCGCCCCAAGAAGTCATTGGCCGCCTTGGCAAAACGGGGGTGATCCGCGAGTACAAGATGGTTGATGGTAGCGGCGTTGGCGTTGTCGTTCAGTTTGAAGACAAGTTTGCCACCTGGTTTTTTGAAGACGAGCTCGAAGCTGCTCGCTAGGGTCATTTGCCAGGTTCATAACAGATGGGCAACCATCGCTGGCGTTTCTGGGTATGGCAGCAGCGCCTGACCCCACGTTTCTTGGGCTCTCGCTACTATGAAAGCGAGACAGTGTGAGCTTGTCAGGCTCATTGAGACCACTCAAAACGACGTGAGTTAGGGAGTTAAAGGACTGCCAATGGCCTTGATTTTGACGTTTTTGGGCAAAGGCGGTACTGGCCGAACGACGGTGGCGATCGCTGCTGCCAAGCGCCTATCCAGTCAGGGGCGACGAGTCCTTTTGGTCAATCAAGATCCGGGACCGAGCCTCGGGCTGCTGTTGAATGTGGAGCTGGGCTGCGATCCTCAAGAGATTGCGCCCAATCTGCAGGTGGTCCAGCTTCAGACGGCGACCATGCTGGAGCGAAGCTGGGATGAGGTGAAGGGCATTGAGGCCCAGTACTTGCGAACTCCGGTTCTCAAGGCCGTCTATGGCCAGGAGCTGGGGGTGTTGCCGGGCATGGACAGCGCCCTTGCTCTGAACGCGCTGCGAGAGTACGACGCGAGCGATCGCTACGACGTCATCATTTATGATGGCCCCGGCGATCAAACCACGCTGCGAATGTTTGGCATGCCTGAGATGGCGAGCTGGTACATTCGGCGGTTCCGTCAGGTTTTTGCGGACTCCGATGTGGGTCGAGCGCTCTCGCCGTTCATTCAGCCGGTGTCTAGCGCCATTTTGAATGTGAATCTCCTTGGCGACACGTTTGCCCAGCCGACCCAGCAGGCCAACAATATTTTGAATGAGGGAATTGAGGCGATCGCCAATCCCACTCGGGTGGCGGCTTACCTGGTGACAACGGGAGATCCTGCGGCGATCGCCACAGCCCGTTATCTATGGGGCAGCGCCCAGCAAATCGGCCTGACCGTCGGCGGCATCTTGATCAATGAGTCTGTGATTGCTGACTCGATCGCCGCCCAGTTTGCCCCGGCCTTCGAAAAGCTCTTTGAGGCCTACGATCCCGGAGCGTCGATCGCTGAGCTCGTGGGTCAGACCTTCTCTCCCCTACCGGTGGCCTCGCTTCCCGCCCGCGCCGACGGCAACTGGGACGGGCTGATGGCAGCGATGCCCGACTTTGGCCAAGCGGCTCAGGCGCCCCGTCCTGTCACCATTGACGTGGCAGAGCGCAAAGTTCATCTCTTCTTGCCAGGATTTGACAAGAAACAGGTCAAGCTGACCCAGTACGGCCCCGAGGTGACCATTGAGGCAGGCGATCAGCGGCGCAATGTTGCGCTTCCTCCGGCCCTAAGCGGTCGCCAAGTGACCGGCGCCAAGTTCCAAAACGGCTACTTGACGATCAGTTTTTAAGCGATTGCTGGAGACGTTTGGGGCAGGAACTGCGCGATCGCTCCCAGCCTAGAGGGCGTCGCCAAGCCCCGGTGATCAAGACCTTCAAGGGGTGTCTTGACCTGCCGATTTCTGCTGATTTCAGTTTTTTCTTTCATCCGCCTTTTAGCCACACAGGAAGTGCCATGTCAGATCCAACGCCTGACTACTCTCCCGAAAAAGTTGAGACGCTAGAGCCCCCCGCCCAGGAAGCGGCGGGTGATTTGTCTACCAACGGCAACCGGACCGCCAAAGCCCGCCAACTGCTGGGCATGAAGGGCGCAGAAGCGGGTGAAACCTCCATTTGGAAGATCCGTCTTCAGCTGATGAAGCCCATCACCTGGATCCCGCTGATCTGGGGCGTGGTGTGCGGCGCAGCCTCTTCGGGACATTTCACCTGGAACCTGGAGAATGTCTTGGTGGCGGCTGCCTGTATGCTGCTGTCGGGTCCGCTGCTGACCGGCTACACCCAGACCCTCAACGATTTCTACGATCGCGAAATCGACGCGATCAACGAGCCCTATCGCCCCATCCCCTCCGGAGCGATTTCGGTGCCTCAGGTGGTTGCACAGATTTTGGTGCTGCTCTTTTCGGGGATCGGCGTGGCCTACGCCCTGGACCTGTGGGCAGGCCACAGCTTCCCCCACGTAACGGCGGTGGCGCTTTTGGGGACTTTCTTGGCCTACATCTACTCAGCGCCTCCACTCAAGCTGAAGCAAAATGGCTGGATGGGGAACTATGCTCTGGGAGCAAGCTACATTGCGCTGCCCTGGTGGGCGGGTCAGGCTCTGTTTGGAGAGCTGACGCCGACCATTGTTGTGGTGACGCTGTTCTACAGCTTGGCGGGTCTGGGTATTGCCGTGGTCAATGACTTCAAGAGCGTGGAAGGCGATCGCCAGCTCGGTCTCAAGTCGCTACCGGTCATGTTTGGGATTCAGAGCGCCGCCTGGATCTGCGTCCTGATGATTGACCTGTTCCAAGCAGGCATTGCAGGCTACTTGATCAGCATCCAACAAAATCTCTACGCCGCGATTTTGCTACTGCTGGTCATCCCCCAGATCACGTTCCAGGATATGTATTTCCTCCGTGATCCCCTCAAGAACGACGTGAAATACCAGGCCAGTGCTCAGCCTTTTTTGGTTTTGGGAATGCTGGTGGCAGCTTTGGCTATGGGCCGAGCGCTTGCCTAGAATCTGCCCCAAATCAATCCTTTTGGGTCTTTCGCGCTAGCTAGAGATCTCTCAGCCTTCAAGGCCCAGAAAGCAAGCCAGTCTTCCTTTCTGGGCCTTGATTTTAATAATGGCAACTTCGAAGTCCATCGAGAATGCGGATGTCAGCCAGACAGCTTGGACCTAAAATTGAGAGCAAATTGGGAAGGCAGTGGCGTGCCTACCCCTTTTGGTGAACCAGCACATAGCCTACAGACAGTGTGGCCCCGACTCCCATTCTTGATGGGCGAGGGGCTTGTTGCTAGGAACTCTGGTGGTGTGAGTGAGGGCATAACGTGGCAAATTACACTCCGAAGCAAGATCCGGTAGAGTCGGCAAAGACATCTTCCAATGCTCCTAAGAAGGGGCGATCGCGGCGAGCATCGAAAGGGCAGCGAACAGGTCTCGCCGGGGTTCTAAAACCGCTTCGGAACACCTCCAGTCGACTGCGGCAGCGTCTGGGGCTCGGGACAGAAACATCGCCGAAATGGCTCAACCGGGCATCTCAGTGGTCGCCCCGCCGACGGCCCTTGCTGTGGCTGGGCGTTGGCGCGGTCGGATTGAGCAGCGGAATGCTCGTGGCTTTCGGGCTAGGCGTGCGCGCGCTAGACCGCGGATTGCCGGACACAGCAGAGATCGCCACCTTTGTGCGCGACGGAACGCTCACGCTCAAAGCGTCAGACGGCACGATTTTGCAGCAGATAGGCCCGGCGACACGCGATCGCCTCAATATCGACAAAGTGCCGCCCCTGGTTCTCGAAGCCTTTGTTGCCGCCGAGGATCGCCGCTTTTATCAACACGGTGGCGTTGACTATCCCTCGATTGCGCGCGCGACGCTCACCAATCTTTTTGCGGGAGGCGTTGTTGAGGGGGGTAGCACCATTACGCAGCAGCTCGCTCGCATCGTCTTCCTCAACCAGGAGCGCAGTCTCACCCGCAAACTCCGCGAGGCCCGTCTCGCCCAGAAGATCGAGCGCGAACTCAGCAAAAAGCAGATTCTTGAGCGCTATCTCGACCTGGTCTACCTGGGTTCTGGAGCCTACGGCGTGAGCGACGCCGCGTGGGCCTACTTCAGCAAGTCCGTGGATAAGCTCACCCTTGGGGAAATCGCCACGATCGCCGGTTTGCCCCCCGCCCCGAGCGCCTATTCTCCCCTAATCGACCCCGAGACTGCCCAAGCGCGGCGAGACATCGTCCTTGCTCGCATGGTCGAAGCAGGCTTTATTTCAGCTCAAGAGGCAGCCGACGCCAAGGCATCTCCCCTCAAGCTCACCCCTGGCGCCCCCAAGCGGCTTTACAGCGAAACGCCTTACTTCACGTCCTATGTGCAGAAAGAGCTGCCAAAGTATGTGTCGCCTGAGGTCCTAGAAGCCAGCGGCTTGACGGTGGAAACCACCATGAACCTCCAGTGGCAGAAGTTTGCTCAGGCCGCCATCAAAGACGCCATCGAGCTAGATGGACCCGCCCAAGGATTCGAGCAGGCAGCTCTGGTGGCCATCGATCCGCGCAATGGAGAAGTCAAAGCCATTGTGGGCGGGAGCGACTTCACCAAGAGCCAGTTCAATCGCGCCACGCAGGCCCAGCGGCAGCCAGGCTCGACCTTCAAAACCTTTGTTTACACTGCCGCGATCGCCGCTGGTTTTTCGCCCTACGACGGCTATCTAGATGCTCCTTACACCGTCGACGGCTACAGCCCCAAGAACTACAGCCGCAAGTACACCGGCTGGATGTCGATGCGGGACGCCTTGATCAATTCCGTCAACGTCATCGCCGTCCGAACCATCGTAGATGTGGGCTTTGAGCCCACGATCAAGATGGCCAAGGACATGGGAGTAAAATCAAAACTCAACCCGACCTACTCCCTCGCCCTCGGCGCCTCAGAAGTGAACCTGCTGGAACTCACAAGCGCCTACGGCACTCTGGCAGCTCAGGGTAAACACGTCGACCCCCACGCCATTCGCCGGATTATCAATCGACGGGGCGAGGTCATCTACGACGCAAAATTCTCCGCCAAACAGGTCGTCGACAAGGGCAGCGCCGCCATCATGACGTGGATGCTGGAAGGGGTCGTCCAGAGCGGAACTGGCAAACCTGCTCAGCTCGGTCGTCCCGTGGCCGGTAAAACCGGCACCTCTGAGGAGGCGCGCGATCTCTGGTTTGTCGGCTACATTCCCCAAGTGGTCGCCGGTGTGTGGCTTGGTAACGACGACAACTATCCTACGTGGGGCAGCAGCGGCACAGCCGCCTACGTGTGGCGAGAGTTTATGGCCAATGTTGTCAAGGGTATGGCAGCGGAGGAGTTTCCAGATTTGCCGACGCTCGATGGGCGCAAAGGCAGCATCAAAGCGAAGCCAGTCCAGCCAAAGCGCGCTTACTACAGCAGCGCTCCCGCAGAGTCTGACAGCCAGAGCAGTAGCGACTCTTACTCGTCTTCAGAGGAGCGCTACTACGACAGCGGCTATGAAAGTGGCTACAGCAGCGGTGGCAGTGACGAGAGCTACTATGAAGAGCCGGCTCCCGAACCAGCACCGCCCGCTGAGGAGCCAGTGTACGAAGAGCCGAGCAGCTACGAGGAACCGAGCTACGTTGAGGAGGCTCCTCCTCCACCGCCGGAGCCAGTTGTAGAAGAGGCACCGCCACCGCCCGAAGCAGGTCTCGAAGAGCCTGCTCCCCCTTCCGAGTGAGGTTTTAAATCCACGCTAGGGGAGATGGCAGGTTGTCCGGGCGCCTTTAAGCTTGTATAAGGTTGAAAAGTCCCTAAAACGCAGGTTTATTTAGGAGTTACGGATTTATGAACTTAATTTTGGCAGTGGCGGAAACTGCATCTCATTTTCCGGTGTCCTTTACGGCAGTGTATGTCGTCGGGTTTATCGCGGCGGTGACGCTGGGCTCGATCGCGTGGTACAACTCCAAGCGTCCACCCGGCTGGGAAGGCAAGGAGCGGCCGGACGTGGTGCCCAAGGTCGAGACCAAGGAAGAGTAAGTTTTACTCTAGGCAATTTGACAGGTGCGATCGCCTTTGAGGGTCATCGATCGCCCTGCTTTAGCGCTGCTCGGTGAGCCAGGATCGGTACATTTTTTGGATCGCCCGTAAAACAGCGCTGTGGGCAGGCTCGTGACTACCTGCGGGATCGAGAAGCTGAAGCCGAGTGAGGAGCTTGGCTTCTTCTGTTTCAATGGTGCCGTCGCTGTAAATCAGTCCGCTGATGGCGCTGAGCAGTTTTTGGTAGTCTTCGGGGTTGGGGCGATCGCCCAGATACTCCCGAATCCACTCGTAACATTGGTCCGGTTTTACAGGCACCAGCTCGCCCAGCAAGGGCCGAATCTCTGGATCGTCACCGAGATTTTTTTCAGCGACGATTTGCTGAAGATATTGCCGCTCCTCTGGCTGGATTCGCCCGTCGATCCAGGCCGCTCCAATCAAGATTTTGACCAATTGCTTGGTATCTGCCTTGCTTTTCATATGCGCGCGTCTACTGCTCCACTGAGCCGATTGTCGTACAGACGCTCGCCATTGACTCGGGAAGTTTACAGCAATTTTTATTTGGGTGAGCGGGGCAGATCGGCAGGTTCGCGCCGGAGCTAGAGGGCTGTCTGGCGCCTGAGGGCCGCGATGAAAAAGCCGTCCATTCGGTGGAGGTGGGGCCAGAGCTTGAGCCAGCCCTCGGGGGCGATCGCCCCCGGCAAGCCCTCGGGTAAAGGCGCGATCGCCCACTCCGGATAGGCCTGCAAAAAGGCCGTCACCACTGACTCATTTTCAAGCGGGTTGAGGGTGCAGGTGGCATACACCAGATGCCCCTGGGGCTTCACCCAGGTCGCCGCCTCCGCCAAAATTTCCTGTTGCAGGGCGGCCAATTCCCGGGCGGTGTCTGGTGTTTGGCGCCAGCGCGCATCGGCGTGGCGGTTGAGGGTGCCGAGGCCGGAGCAGGGGGCATCCACGAGCACCCGATCGGCCTGCTGGCGAAACTGACTCAAGTCTCGGCTGTCTCCGGCCTGGAGCCGTACCGACTGGAGCCCCAAGCGCTGCAAATTTTGGGTGACCTTGCGCAGGCGAGACGGGTAGCGATCGCAGGCCCAAATCGTCCCGCGATCGCCCATTAGTTCTGCCAAGTGAGTCGTCTTGCCCCCCGGAGCCGCGCAGGCATCGATTACCGTCTCGCCGGGCCGCGGGTCGAGCACCTGGCTGACGAGCTGGGCGCTGCTGTCCTGGACCGTCCACCAGCCTTCCTTAAATCCAGGCAGCTCTGAAATGGTGCCGGGAGAACCCTGCAAGCGCAGGGCTTGGGGCACACCCGGCACCGGCTCAGCAACAATCCCGGCCTGGGCTAGGGCTGTTTGCACCGCTTCTGGGGTCGATCGCAGCAGATTAACGCGCAAATCTAGGGGCGGCGGCTGATTTAGGGCCTGGCAGAGCTGCTCTACTCCCGCGTCATCCAGTTGTTGCCGCCAAACCTCCAAGATCCACGTAGGGTAGCTGTATTGCACCGCCAGACGCTCCAACGGATCCGCTGGCAGCTGGAGCGGGTCGCCCTGGGCCGCAAGGCGGAGGTACTGACGCAGCATGCCGTTCACCACGGCAGCTAAGCGTCCGAGGCGATTGTGCTTGGCAATCTCGACAGTGGTGTTGACGGCTGCCGCTGCCGGAACCTGGCTCAAATAGCGCAGCTGATACAGGCCGAGGTGCATCAAAAACCGGAGGTCGGGGGGCTGCTGGTCAAGGCGTTTGGTGCCCAGCTGATCGACCAGCGCATCGAGGGTGCGCTGCTGGCGCACGCTGCCGTAGACCAGCTCTGTCGCGAGGCGGCGATCGGCGGGTTGCAAGTCGGCTTGGCGCAGCAGACGATCGAGCACCACATCGGCGTACCCGCCCCGCTGAACGGCACGAAGGGCTTGAAAGGCAAGTTGGCGGGCGTCAGAAGACATTCCAATCCCAATCTAAACAGTTCCAAAACAAGGCGCGCCCAGACCCTCAGGCATGGGCCAGTGGCGATCGCAGCTTGCAGCCAATCCCCCACGCTTCGCCTTCAGCAAACAGCAATTATCCCCGCACCAGCAGGGCCACTGCATGGGCCGCAATTCCCTCTTCTCGCCCCTCGGGGCCAAGCTTCTCGTTGGTGGTGGCTTTGATACCGACCTGATCCGGCTCGACTTCTAGCACTGCCGCCAGGCGATCGCGCATTGCGTCGATGTGGGGCTTGATTTTGGGCCGTTCCGCCACGATCACCGAATCGATATTGCTCACCTGCCAGCCGCGATCGCGAATCAGGCCGTTCACTTGGCGCAGCAGCTCTAGGCTGTCAGCTCCCGCCCACTTTGGGTCGGACGGCGGGAAATAGTGGCCAATATCGCCTAAGCTCAAAGCGCCCAGCATGGCATCCATGATGGCGTGGGTCAGGGCATCAGCATCACTGTGGCCCAGCAAACCCAGCTCGTGGGGAATCGTCACCCCTCCCAAAACCAGCGGGCGATCGCGCACCAAGCGATGGATATCGTAGCCGTTCCCAATTCGAATCTGCATAGAAGCCCAGTTACACCATTAATTCTCAATCAGGTTCGCCCGTTGCGCCCGCAAGGAGCGCGATCGCCCGCATCCGACAAAATCTTGCAAGATCAGGATCTGTCAGTCCTTGCCCTAGCAGCCGCAGCTTCACTAGGGCCAAAACCTATTATTTCCGAAAATTGGCTTTTTCCGAAATTGGCACCCCTCTCCAAGAAGAAGCAAACTATAGGAAGTATCAGGTCGCTTCTTTGACCTCGGCTCTGGTCTCCCATCACGACCTACCCCTCCCAAAATCCATGAAAGTTGGTCTCCAAGCCGCTCTCAGTGATGCTCAGCTAGATGCTGGGCAGGCTGTCAGCCAACGTCAGCTCTCCCTGTCGATCTCCGCGATCGCCACCCCCGCCGCCGCTGCGCTTCCTCTCAATCTTTGCCTGATCCTCGATCACAGCGGCTCCATGCAGGGTCAGCCCCTCGACTTCGTCAAACAGGCTGCGCTTCAGATCATCGAGCGCCTTTCCCCGCGCGATCGCCTGTCCGTCATCGCCTTTGACCACAAGGCCAAAGTCCTCGTCCCCAATCAGCCCGTGGGCGACCTGACCAGCCTGCGCGAACAGATCGACGGCCTCTATGCCGACGGCGGTACCGCCATTGATGAAGGCCTGCGGCTGGGTATCGAAGAGCTGGCCAAGAGCCGCGGAGACTGCGTTTCCCAGGCCTTTTTGCTCACGGACGGCGAAAACGAGCACGGCGACAACGATCGCTGTCTCAAGCTCGCCCAGCTAGCCACCAGCTACAACCTCACCCTCAACACCCTGGGCTTCGGCCATCACTGGAATCAGGATGTCCTAGAGCGCATCGCAGACGCAGGGGGCGGAGCGCTGGCCTACATTGAGCGCCTCGACGCGGTTCTGCCAGCTTTTGCCAATCTCTTCAACCGCATTCAGACCGTGGGCCTCACCAATGCCCATCTGCTGCTGACGCTGGCCGAGGGCGTGCGCCTCGCCGAGCTCAAGCCCATTGCCCAGGTCGCCCCAGACACCATCGAGCTCACTCCCCAGTCTGGGCCAGAGGCGATCGCCGTTCGCCTGGGCGATCTGATGGTTTCAGTGCCTCGAGTCGTGCTGGCGAACTTGTACATTCATCAGCTGCCCCTGGGCCGCCAGCCGATCGCCCAGGTGCGGGTGCGCTACGACGACCCCGCCACGGGCCAAAATCAGGTGCTCTCCGAGCTCTTGAACGTCGAAGCCACGGTGGTTACTGACTACCAGCCCAGCATCGATCCGGCGGTGCAGCCCCATATTTTGGCTCTGGCCAAGTATCGCCAAACCCAGATCGCCGAAGACCGCCTTCGCCAGGGCGATCGCACCGGCGCTGCGACGATGCTCCAGAGCGCGGCTCAGACCGCCCTGCAAATGGGCGATCGCACCGGCGCGACGGTCCTGCAAGTCAACGCGACCCGCCTCCAGTCTGGCGAAGACCTCTCTGAGGCCGATCGCAAGAAAACTCGCATCGTTTCCAAAACAATTTTGCAGCCCTAGGGCCTAGCGTTTTCGGGCCTTCCAGGTGCCGCCGTAGACGTAGTGGGGGTTCTGGTGGCTGACGCTCCGATAGCAGCGATCGCACACAAAGCGCCACAGCCCCGAGGCGTCATACTGCACGCGGTACAGCACCAGTGACGCCTCCTGACAGCAATCGCACGCCTTCGTTCGGACGCGCACCATTCCCATCAGGCCACGATCGACGTCTGGGGACGGGCGAAAATCATCCGGCCCGCCGAGGTTTGCAGCGATCCGGTCACCACCACTCGCAGCTCTCCAGCGCCGATATATTCGCCGCCATCCTCGACCACCACCATGGTGCCGTCATCGAGGTAGCCCACGCCCTGATCTGGCTCTTTGCCTTCCTTGAGGATCCGAATCGCCAGATTGTCGCCGGGAATGTAGGCCGGTCGGATGGCCTGGGCCAAATCATTGACGTTCAGCACCACAATGCGCTGGAGGCTGGCAACCTTATTCAGGTTGTAGTCGTTCGTGATCAGCGTGGCATTCAGCTCCTGGGACAGGCGCACCAGCTTGGCGTCCACCGTCACCACGTCGTCATAGTCCGCCGAATGAATCACAATCCGGTTGGGGTGATTGGCTTTGATTTGGTTCAAGATGTCCAGGCCGCGCCGACCCCGCACCCGCTTTTGGTCATTGGAGGCGTCGGCGAGCTGCTGGAGCTCTTGCAGCACAAACTGGGGCACCAAAATCTGGCCTTCCAAAAAGCCCGTATTGAGCAGCTCCTCGATGCGGCCGTCAATGATGCAGCTCGTATCCAAAATCTTCGTGGCCGCAGGCTTCAGCGTTCCTTCTGCCACCAGCATCGTCTCGACGGAGTTGGGGTTGATCAGCCGCAACAAGGCCCGTCCGTGGGTATCCGCCAGGGTCACCCCGGTAAAGCCAAACAGCGCACTGCCCAACACCGCCGCCATGGGCTTGATGAAGGCAAACTCCCAGGGAATCGGCAGCAAAAAGACCGGCGCGAGGGTGAGGTTGGCAATCAGCAGGCCCAACACCAAGCCCACAGAGCGGCTCAGCAGCAGGTCCACTGGTAGGCTTCGAATCTGGGCTTCGATGCGGCGGTAGGCTGTCTGCACCATCAAACCGATCACACCGCCGATGAGGGCCGAAAAGCCGCCCGTAACGGAGCGCAGCCCTTCGAGGTTGGACACTTGGTCCAAGACCGTGACGGGCAGCAGTTCAATGCCAAAGAAGCCTATGCCTGCTCCTGCGAAGATGAATGAAAGGATGATGATTGCATCGAGCATAATGTAAGGCCCGTATATAAACGTGCTCCCTAGGCTGATTGCTCAGGGTTGGCTGAGGGAACGCGCAACTGTTTAGCAAAATCGTGGCTCAATCCGGCGATCGCGGCGGCTATGGCCAGCGGATGCGGTTTTTACAACGGTGTAAGCTTGCCCCATTATATCTCTCGGGTTAGGGATGCTTTTTGCGCCCTAGGAGGGGGAGAACCGAACCTGAGTTCAAGGTTTCTTGACACGAAAATCCATGGTTTGGGCGCTGGGGCTGGGACGCTTCGAGAAGAGCAGGCCGATTCGCTAGGCTAGAGACAGCCCCGTCTCAGGGCTGCACCGTGCCGGTTTCACAGGCTCTTCGGGAAATTACCATCATGGCGGAAACTGCCTTGCCAGCGGCGGCCTATGTTCACATTCCGTTTTGCCGTCGGCGCTGCTACTACTGCGATTTTCCAGTGTCGGTGGTGGGCGATCGCCGACGGGGCGAGACGTCGAGGGCGATCGCGGCCTACGTGGAGCAGCTCCAGCGCGAGATTCGGGCCACGCCAGCCTCGGGGCGATCGCTACAGACGGTTTTCTTCGGGGGCGGCACGCCGTCTTTGCTCTCAGTGGAGCAGCTCAGCCAGATTTTAGCGACCCTCGATCAGCACTTTGGCCTCGCAGCGGCCGCCGAAATCTCCATCGAAATGGACCCAGGCACCTTCGAGGCGCACCATGTGGCGGGCTATTGCCGCGCGGGCGTCAGCCGGATCAGCCTGGGGGTGCAGGCTTTCCAGCCGACACTGCTCCAGGCGGCGGGCCGCACTCACACCGTCGAGGATATTTATCGAGCCGTGGACCTGGTGCGCGGGGCGGAGGTGCGCAACCTGAGCCTGGATCTAATTTCGGGGTTGCCCCATCAGCAGCTGAGCGACTGGCAGGCATCCCTGGAGAAGGCGATCGCCCTGGGGCCTGAGCACCTCTCGTGCTACGACCTGATCGTCGAGCCGATGACGCCCTTCGGCAAGCGCTACGAACCGGGCGATCGCCCGCTGCCCTCGGACGAAATGACGGCCCAGATGTATCGCCTAGCCGATCAGGTGTTGAAGGCGGCGGGGTACGAGCACTACGAGGTTTCGAACTATGCGCGTCCGGGCTACCAGTGCCGCCACAACCGCGTCTATTGGGAAAATCAGCCGTTCTACGGCTTCGGAATGGGCGCCGCGAGCTGCCTGGACGGCCAGCGGTTCACGCGGCCCCGGACGCGCAGCGAGTATTTTGCCTGGATCGATCGCTACGAAGCCGACCCTCAGGGGGCGATCGCCGATCCGGAGAACCCGGCCCCCAGCGAGACAGACCGCCTCCTCGACACCCTAATGCTGGGGCTGCGGCTGGCCGAGGGCGTGGATGCAGGGGCGATCGCCCAGCGCTTCGGTCCGGCGGTGTTGACGTCCATTCACCAAACCCTCGCGCCCTACGAACAGGAGGGCTGGGTTGCCTGGGACAGCGCCCCGTCGCCCACTTCGGGCGATCGCCTGCGGCTGACCCAGCCCGACGGCTTTCTGTTTTCCAATACTGTTTTGGCCGCTCTGTTTCGCGACCTGGGCTAGAGTGAAGCCGTGAAGCAACAACGACCATGATTCCCCTGCGCGACAATTTGCCCCATCGCCGCACGCCCTGGATGACCTGGGCCTTGGCGGGGGTCGCGATCGCCTTTTTTGGCCACGAACTGCGCCTCGAAGTGACTGGCCAGCTGCGCCCCTTCCTCGAGACCTGGGGCCTACAGCCCGCACCGATTCAGGGAATCTGGGCCGATCTGGGGCGATCGCCCAATCCTGCCATAGGCGTAGCGCTGGTTTTTAGCCTCTTGCAGGGCGTGACCACGCTGTTTTTACACGCCAGTTTTAGCCAATTATTGGGAAATCTGCTGTTTTTGATGGTTTTTGGTCCCAGTGTGGAGGAGCAGCTTGGTCCGGGGCGCTTTTTGGGCCTGTACCTCCTGGGGGGCTGGGTGACGAGCTTGGGCCAAGTGGCATTTAATCAGTCCCCAGACAGTCTCTTTATTGGCGCAAATGGGGCGATCGCCGCGATTTTGGGCATCTATGGCGTCTGGTTTGCATCAGCCCGCATTGATGCATTGCTGCCGCTGATTGTGGCTTTTATTCCGGTGCAGCTACCGGCCTGGTTCTTTGGCCTGTGGTGGTTTGTCCAGCAGATTTTTTATGGTCTGGGGCGCTTGGGTGACCTGGGCAACACCAACCCCGTTGACACGGCCTACTGGATGCAGGTTCTCGGGCTGGGCGTGGGCGTGATTTGGGGAATTCTGGGGCGATCGCCCGCGGTCGCTGCCCCGCCTCCTAGCGAATCTTGAGGTTGCGGCTCAGATTGTCGTAGCCCACGATGGCGCCATTTTTGAACTGGATGCTGCTGTTGTTGTAGTAGACCGTTTCCTGGCACAGCGCATCGTTTTGCAGCACCTGGGTCGGCGTGCCCTGCACCCGCAAAATCTCCTCTCGGGGAGAATCCAGCGTCCAAAAATCGGGGACGGGCCGCCCCGCCACGGGTACCGCCACCACGACCTTCAGGTTTTGGTCAAAGTTGCGGTAGCTGGTCACCACGCCGTGCTGGAGCTCCACCAAGCTGTTGTCGTAGTAGAGCAGCTCGCTGCGTAGGGCGTCATCCTGGACCAGCTGGGTGGGCGTGCCCTGCACTTTGAGCACTTCCTCCCGGCTGGAGCCGAGGGTCCAAAAATCTCCGGAACTCTGGTATTTGGGCGGATGACCGCCATCGGCGACGAGCAAATTATTATCCAGATCGTCGTAGCCAGTGATGTAGCCGTTGCGGAGATCGACTTTGCTGCTCTTGTAATAAAAAACTTCTTTGCACAGGGAGTCGTAGCGAACAATGCGCGTGGGCGTCCCCTGGATGCGCAGCAGGGTGTCCCGCGTCGTCCCGAGGGTCCACAGCTGGGTCGTGGGTTCGGTGGCGAGGGGCTGGTCGGCGGCTTTGCGGCGGGCGTAGTTGCGGTTGCGCTGGTACTCCTGCACCTTGGCCTGGGCGAGGGCGTACTGCGGGTGGCGGGTCGGCACCTCGTCCATGAGGTCCCCGGCATCTTGCCACCACACCGCCACGGTTTCCCACTCCTCGCGGGAGCGGGCCGCCTGGGTAAGCTGGGCCGCGCTCATGGCCTTGTTCACGGCCAGCCGAAAGTCCTCGGACGCGGGCGATCGCGGATCGGCGGCGCGCCAGAACCCCAGCCCTCCCACGGCGATCGCCGTCGCGGCGGCCACTCCCGCGAGGGCCAGCCCAACCCCCAGCGGCCTCTGCCAGCTCTGCTTACGCCGAATCCGCAGGCCCTCTTCGGTCAGGTAAATGGAGATCTCGGCATTCTCAAAGGCGGGCGGAGTTTTCCCTTTTCTCCAGTTCATCTTGACCTCGAAGTGTGGGGGCAGTGGAGCGACGTGAACTGATATTGCCTGATCGTATCGTTAAGGGATTTTGCGGATTTATCAAGGCAAGATTTGGGCTCTTTTCTATTCTCGCGGATGGCAGGCGGGCATCAGGATGCCAAAGTGGCTGATTTTCTCCGAAAAATTACGGACTTTGGGGGCGATCGCCCACCGACCGCCGGACCCCAGGTTCGCGCTCCGAGACGCCCTAGATAGGACCCAACCGAATCCGCTAGGCTAAAGTCATCTTTCGATGATGGGCTCCCCTGCCATGTCCTTTGTTGGCCTGCACATCCACAGTGACTACAGCCTGCTAGACGGCGCCAGTCAGCTGCCTGACCTGATCGATCGCGCGATCGACCTCGGGATGCCGGCGATCGCCCTCACCGACCACGGCGTCATGTACGGCGCAGTCGAGCTGCTGAAGGTCACCAAGGGCAAGAACATTCGGCCCATCATCGGCAATGAGATGTACGTCATCAACGGCGACATCGAGAAGCAGGAGCGGCGGCCCCGCTACCACCAAGTTGTCCTAGCCAAAAACAAGCAGGGCTACAAAAACCTGGTGAAGCTGACCACCGTTTCCCACCTCAAAGGCGTCCAGGGTAAGGGCATTTTTTCGCGCCCCTGCGTCAACAAAGATCTCTTGGCCCAGTACCACGAGGGGCTGATCGTCACCAGCGCCTGTCTCGGCGGCGAAATTCCCCAGGCCATCATGCAGGGCCGCCCCGACGTGGCCCGCCGCGTCGCTCAGTGGTACAAAGACCTATTCGGCGATGACTACTATCTCGAAATTCAGGACCACGGTCTGCAAGAGGAGCGGATCGTCAATCCCGAAATCGTCCGAATTTCTCAAGAACTCGACATCAAGATCGTCGTTACCAACGATTCTCACTTCATCTCGTGCTACGACGTCGAGGCCCACGACGCCTTGCTGTGCATCCAGACAGGCAAGCTGATCAGCGAAGACAAGCGCCTGCGCTACACCGGCACCGAATATCTCAAGTCGGCGGACGAGATGCGCTGCCTGTTTCGCGATCACCTGCCCCAGGACATCGTGGACGCGGCGATCGCCAACACCCTCGAAGTCGCCAGCAAAATCGAAGACTACAACATCCTGGGCGAACCTCGGATTCCCGACTATCCGGTTCCTCCCGGCCACACCACCGCCACCTACCTCGAAGAAGTCACCCGCCAAGGCCTCGTCCAGCGGCGAGGCTGCCCCAGCTACAGCGACGTCGAGCCCGAATACCGCGATCGCCTAGAGTACGAGCTCCAGATGATGCACCAGATGGGCTTTTCCGGCTACTTTTTGGTCGTCTGGGACTACATCAAATTCGCCCGCGACCACAGCATCCCCGTCGGTCCCGGTCGCGGCAGCGCCGCCGGATCCCTCGTCGCCTACGCCCTCGGCATCACCAACATCGACCCCGTACACCACGGTCTCCTCTTCGAGCGCTTCCTTAATCCAGAACGGAAGTCGATGCCCGATATTGACACCGACTTCTGCATCGAGCGGCGCGAAGAAGTCATCGACTACGTCACCCGCAAGTACGGCGAAGACCGCGTCGCCCAGATCATCACCTTCAACCGCATGACCTCCAAGGCCGTGCTCAAGGACGTCGCGCGGGTGCTGGACATCCCCTACGGCGAATCCGATCGCATGGCCAAGCTGATCCCCGTGGCCCGAGGCAAGCCCGCCAAGCTGAAGGTCATGATCTCCGAGGACACGCCCGCCCCGGACTTTCGCGACAGATACCAAAAAGACGAAACCGTCCCCAACACCACCGTCACCTACCGCCGCTGGATCGACATGGCCATGCGGATCGAGGGCACCAACAAAACCTTTGGGGTGCACGCGGCCGGAGTCGTGATCTCCGCCGATCCCCTCGACGAAATCGTGCCTCTCCAGCGCAACAACGACGGCTCCGTCATCACCCAGTACTTCATGGAGGACATCGAAGCGATGGGCCTCCTAAAGATGGACTTCCTGGGGCTCAAGAACCTGACGATGATCCAAAAGACCGTCGAGCTGATCAAGGAAACCAAACAGCGGACGATCGACCCCGATGATCTGCCCATGGACGACCCCGCGACCTACAAGCTGTTTGCCGACGGGAAACTCGAGGGCGTCTTCCAGGTGGAGTCCACCGGCATGCGCCAGATCGTCCGCGACCTCAA
Organism: Geitlerinema sp. PCC 7407; assembly: GCF_000317045.1. Lineage (NCBI taxonomy): Bacteria > Bacillati > Cyanobacteriota > Cyanophyceae > Geitlerinematales > Geitlerinemataceae > Geitlerinema > Geitlerinema sp. PCC 7407. The sequence goes on along the minus strand of NC_019703.1, from coordinate 435,564 downwards.
GCCGTCGAACCTAGAAGATATTTCGTCGATTTTGGCCCTTTACCGACCGGGTCCTCTGGACGCGGGCCTGATTCCCAAGTTCATCAACCGCAAGCACGGGCGCGAGCAGATCGACTACCAAGACCCGATTTTGGAGCCGATTCTCAACGAGACCTACGGCATCATGGTCTACCAAGAGCAGATCATGAAGATCGCCCAGGAAATGGCGGGCTATTCCCTGGGTCAGGCGGACCTGCTGCGCCGCGCCATGGGCAAAAAGAAAGTCTCCGAGATGCAGAAGCACCGCCAAATGTTTGTGGACGGGGCGACCAAGAACGGCGTGAAGTCCAAGGTGGCGGAGGAGCTGTTTGATCAGATGGTGCTGTTTGCGGAGTACTGTCTGAGCTACGAGACGCCGGTGATGACGGTGGAGTACGGACCGCTGCCCATCGGGCGGATTGTCGAGGAGCAGCTCGACTGTACGGTCTACAGCGTGGATGAGCAGGGCCATGTCTACACTCAGCCGGTGGCTCAGTGGCATCATCGCGGGCTGCAAGAAGTGGTTGAGTATGAGCTGGAGGATGGCCGGAGGCTGCGGGCAACGGCGGATCACCGCTTCATGACAGAGACGGGAGAAATGCTTCCTTTGGCGGAAATCTTTGAGCGGGGACTGGAGCTACGACAGGTGGCGCTGCGGGTACCAGCGATCGCGCTCTAGCTCGTTCCTGCCCGAGCGCTTGCCTGGGGGATCTGCCGCGTTCTTGCCAACCGTTGGTCAGGAGACAACAAGCCGATGACAAGCCTACCGATTCGCCGCATGGTCCTCTACAAGCATGGCGTGGGGTTCTTTGAGCGGTTTGGTCGCCTGGTGGACAGCGATCGCGCGGAGCTGACCTTCAAGCCCGACGAGATGAACGATGTCCTCAAGAGTCTGGCCGCCTTTCCCCAGGGCAGCGCCCAGGTGGTGACGATATCCTACGAAAACCTGGAGGAAAAAGACGCCGCGATCGCCAATGCCGCGATTCAGTTGAGGGACTCCAGCACCCTGCTGGACCTGCTCAAGGCCCTGCGAGGACGCGCCGTGCGCCTGCACCTCGTGGATCACAACGACTCGACCTCCGAGATTCAGGGAGTGCGCACCACGGGTGGCGAATTTGCGCTCACCGGCACCCTCATCGGCATTGATGCGCCGGAGGTAAACCCCTCCGCTCTGGATGAAACCCTTGTTTCTTTGGTCACCAGTGGCCTCGATGCCGAAAGCTGTCCCGCCCTGCGGACCTACTGCCTCCGGCAAGTGCGGGGCGTCGATATTCTCGATCCCCAGAGCGGCAATGACCTGCGCTATGTGCTGGAGCTGAGCCGCACGAGCTCGGACAAGCGCTGCGTCACCCTGCTGCTGAGCGAGGCCAACCAGGAGCTCCTGGTCAACTACGTCGCCCCAACCCCGACTTGGCGGGTCAGCTATCGCTTGGTCTACGTCCCGGACACGGGCGATCGCGCCGACAGCGCAGAAACCGGTCAGCTACACCTCCAGGGCTGGGGAATTGTCAATAACCAGCTCGACGAGGATCTCGAGAACGTAGAGCTGACCCTGGTGGCGGGCCAGCCCATCAGCTTTGTGTATGACCTGTACACGCCCCGGTTCATCAAGCGGCCCAAAGTAGGCGAAGAAGAGCGGACCCTCCCCGGTCCTGTGCTATTGGACGAAGCGTTGCCAGAGGCAGACTATGATCTCCTGATGATGAGCCCCGATCTGGAGGGATTCGGCGGCTCCCACCTGCTTGCGGAGCCGCAGCCGACAGCAGCGAGGAAATCTATTCAGCGAAATCTCGCGGACACAGCCCAAGTCCAGACCACCGGTGTGGCCAAAGGGGAGTTGTTTGAGTATCGCGTCCAGGCCCCGGTCACCATCAAGCGCGGGCAAAGCGCCATGGTGCCGATCCTAAATGCGGCGATCGCCGGACGGCGGGAGCACATCTACAACGGCGAAAAAATGGCCGATCACCCAGTTGTCACCCTCAGCGCCCACAACCGCAGCGGCCTGACCCTCGAGCGGGGACCAGTGACCGTCCTCGAAGGCGACAACTACGTCGGTGAAGCGGTGATTACCTTTACGCCGGCGGAGGGTGAATTTTTTGTGCCCTACGCAGTGGATCTAGGCGTCAAGATCACCGAGACACCCAATCACTACGAGGAGACGGCGGCCATTCGCCTCGATCGCCAGTACGTCATCCATGACTGGTACGCCATCCGGGCCACAACCTACAAGATCGAAAATCGCAATCCTGAGCCCATCACGCTGATGATCGAGCAGCGGATTTTGCCAGATTACGAGCTATTTGATACCCCTGAGCCCTTTGCGCGCACCGCAGAGTTTCAGCGCTGGCGGCTCCGGGTGGCGCCTCGGAGCTCCCAGTCCTTTCAGGTGTGTGCGCGCACCCTCGTTTCTCGACAAGAGGCGGTTGGGGATTTGAGTCATCAAATTTTGCAGCGCTATCTGCGGGAGCGATTTATCGATCAGGTGCTGTTTGAGCAGCTTCGAGGCATCGTAGGCCTCTACGAAACCCAGCAAGATCTGCGGCGCCAAATCGATCAGCAGACGCAAAAGCGCGATCGCCTTTTGAAAGAGCAGCAGCAGATCACCCAGAAGCTGCAAAACCTGGGCCGAGAGGGCGACGAGGGAGAGCTGCGATCGCGCTTTGTCGCCAAGATGCAGACCATCGAGGACGAGAGCGAGCGCCTGGCAGCGGCGATCGCCAACCTCGAAACCCAGCAGCAGCAAACCCAGGCGAATATCCAGGCCCAGCTCCGGGCTATGGGAGAATCTTCGTCGCCCAGTCCCTAATATTCGCGAGACAATAGCACCAGGTGCCCCAAGGTTGGCACCCCAAGGTTGGCAGAGGGAAGGTCATGGTGAAAATCGTTAGCCGGCGATCGCTGGGTATGCAGTTGGTCTACGACATCGGCGTGGCAGCCGACCACAATTTTGTGCTGGCCGATGGCCTGATTGCGGCCAACTGCTTCAACAAGTCCCACTCCACGGCCTACGGGTACGTCACCTTTCAGACAGCTTTCTTGAAGGCCAACTATCCCGTGGAGTACATGGCCGCGCTGCTCACGGCCAATAGCGGCGACCAAGACAAGGTGCAGAAGTACATCAGCACCTGCGTCAGCATGGCCATCGAAGTGGAGCCACCCGACATTAACCGCTCTGGGGTGGACTTCACGCCGGTGGGCGATCGCATCTTGTTTGGTCTGTCCGCCGTGCGCAACGTCGGCTTGGGGGCGATCGAGTGTCTGCTGGCCGCTCGGGAAGACGGCGGCCCTTTTAAGTCGCTGGCGGATCTGTGCGATCGCATTGATGCCCGCGTGGTCAACCGGCGAGCCCTCGAAGCTCTGATTCACTGCGGCGCCCTCGATCCCCTTGAGCCCAAGCAAAATCGCCGTCAGCTCGCCGAAGACCTGCCCCTCGTTTTGGACTGGGCCCAGAGCCGCGCCAAGGATCGCGCCAGCGGCCAAGGCAACCTGCTCGACCTTCTGGGCGGCGGTGCCGCCGAAGAAACCGCCTCTTTTGAGAGCGCCCCCAAAGCGCCGACCACCGACGACTACGCCCCCCAAGAGCGCCTGCGCCTCGAAAAAGAGCTTTTGGGCTTCTACGTGTCCGATCACCCGCTCAAGTCGGTCCAGCGATCGGTCAAAGTCTTGGCCCCCGTCAACCTCAGCGATCTGGATGACTACGTCGATCGGGGCCTAGTGAGCGCGATCGCCATGCTCGCCGAGGTGAAGCCCGTCATCACGAAAAAGGGAGACCCCATGGCCATCGTGCAGCTCGAAGATCTCTCGGGCCAAACCGAAGCCGTCGTCTTCCCCAAATCCTACGCCCGCATTGGTCAGCACATTTTGGCAGACGCACGCCTGATGGTCTGGGGCAAAGTCGATCGGCGCGACGACCGAACCCAGTTCATCATCGAGGACGCCGAACCCATTGAGGACGTGAAGATGGTGATGGTCGAAATCGACCCTAAAACCGCCGCCGACATCCAGCAGCAGCACCGCCTGCGAGAGGTCTTGCAGGGCCAGCAGCCAGCCGAAGAGCACGGCAAAATCCCCGTGGTGGCCGTCATCACTGACCAGTACCGCCGTCAACTCGTGCGCCTAGGCCCCCAGTTCCGCGTCACCGACTCTGAGGCAACGGTGCAGGCCCTCGTCAACGCCGGATTCCAGGCGCGATCGTCTTCCCTCGTGCCCGCCTAGCCAAAGGTCAGGCGCCAAATCTTGATGGTTTTGTCCCAGCTGCCGGTGGCGAGGAGCTGACCATCGGCGCTGAAGGCAAGGGCATTGACCGCGCCAGAGTGGCCGCTGAGAGTGCCCAGCAGCGTGTTGTTGTCCAAGCGCCAGAGCTTGACGGTCTCATCGCTGCTGGCTGTAGCCAGCACGTGGCCATCGGGGGTAAAGGCGATCGCATTGATGTCCCGCAGGTGGGCCGACAGCGTATGCAGAGGCTTCCCTGAGGGCAGCTCCCACAGGCGCACCGTCCGATCTTTGCTGCCGCTGGCCAAGACCTGCCCATTGGGGCTAATTGCGACCGCATTCACCGAGTTGTAGTGCCCGGTCAACACCGTCAGCAGTTTGCTGGTTTGCAGGTCCCAGAGGCTGATTTTGTTGTCAAGTCCGGCGCTGGCGACCAAGCGGCCGCTGGGGCTCAGGGCGATCGCCTTGATCATGCTCTGGCCTCCCACCAGGGTTTTGACCAGATCTCCCGTCGGCAAGCGCCACAGCTTGAGCGATCGATCTTCACTCCCGCTCACTAGCCACTTCGAATCGGCACTGATGGCCAGAGCATTGACGTCGCGCATGTGCCCCGTCAGCGTTCCCAGCAGATTGCCCGTCAGCAGATCCCAGCACTTGATCGTGTCGTCGTCGCTGCCGCTGAGCAAAAACTGATTGTCCGGACTGATCACCAGCGCATTAATGGGTTTGGTGTGGCTCGTCAGCATCTGCAATTGCTTGCCCGTGCGCAGACTCCAGAGCCGCAGCGTATCGTCTAGGCCGCCGCTGGCCAGCACCTGGCTATCGGGGCTAATGGCCAGAGCCGTAATCCATGAAGCATGGCCCAAGAGCGTCCCAACGCAGCTCCAGGTCAGAGCTGGCTTGGTGGTGCGGCGGCTCGGCGGCCCGGAAGGCGGCTGGCTGATGGGCGCCGATGCGGGCGATCGCCGGGGCGTCGCCAAGATCGCCGGTGAGGGGGCGGGGGCCGGGCGGGGCGGCGGACTGGGCACCGCCGTCACCGGAGCAACCGGCTTTTTGAGATCTTGAAGCACCTCAGCCGCCGACTGATAGCGATTGCTCACCAGGTCCTGGGTCAGCTTCGTGAGCACCCGGTCCAGGCGATCGCTCACCCCAACGCCGCGCTCCGCCAAGCGCTCCTTCCAAATCCAGCCCCGCATTGGGTCGTAGAGTTCATCTGGCTTGATGCCCGTCAGCAAATGCAAACAGGTGACGCCCAAGCTGTAGAGATCGCTGGCCGGAAAAGCCTTGCCGCTGCGCAGCTGCTCGATGGGCGAATAGCCTTCTGTGCCCAGCTTGGTGCCCGTTTGCGCCGAATCCGTCACCGACAGCTGCTTGGCCAGCCCAAAGTCAATCAGCACCAGGCGGCGATCGATGCGGCGGCGAATCACATTCGTCGGCTTGATATCCCGGTGCACCACCTGCTGAGAGTGCACAAACTCCAGCACCGGCAGCAGATCCAGCAGCAACGCCTCGATCTGCTCTTCTCCAAAGGGTCCCCGCTGTTGCAGCTCTCGCAGCAGCGTCGGTCCCTCGACAAACTGCTGCACCAAGTACAGCTGGCTTCCCTGCTCAAAGTAGGCCAGCAGCGCTGGAATCTGGGGATGCTCTCCCAAATCGTGAAGCCGTACCGCTTCTTGGTTAAACAGCTGAATGGCTTTGTCCAGGTTGGCTTGACGGTGAGAGCCGGTCCCCTTGACCTGAGGCAAAAACTGCTTGAGCACGCAGCGAGCCTTCAGGCGGTCCTCATCGACCATCAGGTAAGTTCGACCAAATCCCCCATGACCAATCGGCTGCAAAACCCGGTAGCGGCCTCGCAGCAGCGTTTCCATGGGGGTTCCACAGGACTGGCAATGGGTTGCATCCTCACGGTTGAGGGGATTTTGACACTCTGGATTCAGGCAACAGCTCATGGGCTTTACGGAGGAAGAGTGCACACCTGGGACACTCGCACCGCCAGCCGTGAAGTCTTACGGAGAGCAAGACAGAAATTTCTTAGCAGACAAAGCCAGAAACTGCTCGGTCTCCGTCTAGGTCAACGCGTTTTTGGGCGAGCATTGGCATGGATGAGCTAGACAGGGGATTCAGGCACCAAGGGATAAGCCTGGTTAGGAGGTCGGGGAGTTACGCTGGCTGACGATCGCTTGGCGAAATCCCAAGACAATCAAGATATTGGCCAAGGTCAGAAAAAATTCGGCTCCGCCGTGGAGAAGATCGACGTTGGCGAGGGCTTTTCCGTAGACCACCTTTGCATAGATGCCAGCCGGGATCGTGATGGCCACGAATACCAACGTGCCGTAGAACCCCAGAAGCGCCAAGCGCGGTGTCTGGCGCGATCGCGTCAAAAACCACAAAAATCCCAGATAAGGGAATAAAGACAGCGCAAACAGAGTATCTTTCGACATTACGACTTCCAGCAGGCTGTTTTCAGATTGTCTCACCTTTGCGCGATCGCCAAATCCACCAAGCTGCTGCCATCAGCGTGCAGTTGCCCAGGACCGTCATGCTGGCCTGGAGCGTGACCAGCCATTCTAGGGTGGGCGGGTTGTCAAAGAAGTGCCAAGTGCAGGCGCACATGGCGCTGACGAGGGCAGGCAGCATAGCAAAAGACAGCGATCGCCAAGCCCGATTTCCGCTCACATCTCCATAAGTCCAAATGAGCCAGATCGCCGCTGCCCACTCCAGCACACTCGACACGTGAATGATCCAGGTGGGAATGGAAAGAGCGTTCATGCGCGGGCCTATATCTGCAACCGTTTTAATGCTACCGCCTCTTTCCTGCCGATACGGTAACTCTGTCACCTTTTGTTGTGCCCCAAGGCGCTTTGTTCCCAAGCCTCTTTGTTACAGTAGAAGTCGTCCCACGGAGCGATCGCCTACGCGGCGCAGCTCTCGGACCTTTTGTGCGCTTTGATTTCACCCTGGACAACCTCACACATGCGGGCAGTACTCTGCGGCTACTACGGCAAAGGCAATGGCGGTGACGAAGCGCTGCTCGCTTCCCTTTTGCAGATGCTGCCGGCATCAGTCACGCCCCTTGTCCTCTCCGGCAACCCCGCCGAGACCCAGAGCCGCTACGGCGTTGCAGCTTGCGATCGCATGTCTCCTCAAGCGGTCCTGCGAGCTCTGCACCAGTCCGATCTCTTCATCTGGGGCGGCGGCAGCCTGATCCAAGACGCCACCAGCCTTGTCAGCCCGCTCTACTATGCTGGCCTCATGGGGCTCGCTCAGGCCATGGGACTGCGCACCATCGCCTGGGCCCAGGGCATCGGCCCTCTCAAGCATCCCTTGACCCGGTGGGTCGCCCGCCAAGCATTTCGATCTTGCGCTGCCGTTAGCGTACGCGACAGCGGCTCCGCAGACCTCGTCACCCATTGGCACCTGCCCTTTTTGCAGGCCCCCGATCCGGTCTGGGCTTTACAGGCGATTCCGAGTCCTGATCTCGAGCTTTTGCCAGCGCCTCGCATTGCTGTCAGTCTGCGCCCCCATCCACTGCTCACGCCTAATTTGATTGAGGCGATCGCCCAAGCCTTGGGCCATTTGCAAGCCGACACAGGCGCTTCGATCCTGCTAATTCCTTTTCAGCCTGTCCAGGACCGGGCGATCGCCGAAGCCATCCAGCCAGCCCTCTCCGGCCCCAGTCAGATTTTAGAAATTTCCCATCCCCAGCAGCTCAAAGGCATCTTTCAAAGCGTCGACATGGCCATTTCCATGCGCTACCACGGCCTCATCATGGCTGCCGCCGAAGGGTGCCGCTGCTGGGCCATTAGCTACGACCCCAAAGTAGACGCCCTCATGAGCGAACTGAATTTGCCAGGCTGGCATCTACGCGCCCTTCCCCCCTCCCCCCAAGCCCTTGCCCAGCAGTGGCTCCAGCACTACCAGAGCGGGTCACCTCTCAGCGCATCGCAGCGCCAAAGCCTCACCGCCCAAGCCCTCACCCATCGAGCGCTACTACAAAAAGTCATTGCACCCTGAGAGCATTCAGCACAAGGGGATTAAATTACCTCAATATTTTCAGGCAATCTAACTTTGTGTATTACTGTATTAACTAATTCCAAAGGGTGCGGTTCATCGGCAATAGAACAGGCAAATTTAGTTCATTGTGCTTGCGCTGACAGCAATCTTCAGCATTGCCTGCAAATTCTGAGACAAAGATTTCGAATTTCTCTCAGTTGCAATTAGGTCTGATCCAGGCAGCACAAGGATTAAAACGATCGACTTTAGGGTACCCGCTCTCAATCAAACTCTTCCTTCCTGACAAATTTCGTTCACTTGTACTATTGCCAATTGATCCTAATTCAACTTAGACCTTAAGAAAGTTTTTCGTCTGTGGGTGAACGTGATGAGTGAAGTGAAGCCTCCAGAGAATCAGTCTGACCAATCCACCGATTCAACAGCGGCCAATGATCCTGCCTGGGATGAATCTCAAGCGATGAATACCGATTCTCCGTCAGAGGCGATCGACGATTCCTCGGCTGAGGAGTGGCAAACCGTCGACTTCCCAAATGTCATCAACGTTAGCGAGCTTGAGGCAGCTGCGCCAGCAGGTCCCTCCCAAGAACAAATGGATCAGCTAGCCGCGATCGCCACGGAGTTGCACCAGCAAAATCAGACTCTCCTTGAGCAAAATAGTGACTTGCTGAGTCTTGTCTCCCAGCTTGAAAAAGCTGTGGAAGATTGTCAGGGCGCTCTCCATGCCCAAATTGAGCGATCGCATCTTCAAGAAGAAATCGCCACTCGCCAAAATCAGGAAATCGAGGACACCCGCACGAAAATGGGGCGCTTGCTGCAAGAGCTAGAAGCGTCTCACCAAGCAGCCCAGCGCCAGCAAATTCTGGTCGAGACCCTCAGCACTCAGCTAGAAACATCTCAAGAGAGAATTGCGCAGCTAGAGCGCGAGTGTGCCCTCATCCAAGAGCGTTACAACGAACAAGTGCATCTAGTTATGCACACCGAAGACACTTGCCGTGACCTCCGGTCACGTCTACACCGACAGCAGCGCTACACCTTGCAATACAAAGCAGCGCTTGAGAAGTGTCTCGACGTTCCATCCCCCTCTTACGAGCCCCAGAGCAGCCCTAAACGCCAGCATGCATCTTGGGGAACAGCAAATCCTATCCCAAAAACCCAGCCTGTACAGCCATGGTCTTCAGAGCCTAACTTTCCAGTCGTCAATCAGATTGACTCTTACACTCCAGTCGAGTCAGGAGCTTCTTCAACGTCTGAAGGGATGAGCACAACTCACTCAAGCAAGCAACTTGAGCTAAACAGCTTTGCCGAAGCACCAATACTTTCTCAGGAAATTGCGACTGAAGACTTTAGCCAGCAAGCAATATCACCTCCAGAAATAACTCCATCCGAAGACGATCGGTTCATGGAGCTAGATGCATTCCCTCTCGAAGCTACAACAGATAATCAAGTCATGGACGCCGAAGAAGTCTTGTGGCAAGTCCTAGCAACCCTAGAAAACACAAAATCTGAATCATCAGGCCAAGGAACTACCTCTTCAAGCTCTCACTCCACCTCATCAAAGGAACCCTTAACTTCACAGATTGCTAAGACGCTAATCACTGCACCCTCTAATTCTTCAAAGCAGTTCTCGTCGCCTAACTGGCCAGCACCTATCGTTTATCCACTACGTCCACCCAAGCATCTTCCATCCTTAGCCGCAATCGACCTTCCTTCCTTTCCAAAACCCTCACACTAACATCTAGGCACAATACTTTATTAGCTCTAAGTACCAACCCGCTACTTCGAGTTGGTACTTAGAGTCATTAGCATCGCCGGGATAAGCAATGAGAGAGGGAACGTCGTTGGCATGATGCCCCATCCAGAACGAGCCGCCGATAGCCGCCTCGGCAACACGGACGGCCTCATGCTTTTCCAAGGCATCCTGGAACAGGCCCTGCTCGCCGCCTAGCCCCTGTTGACCGCTCTCACAACCCAGTCTCGCTGGGAGACCTCACTCACTCCTCCTCACAGTCTCCCAGACCTTCTCTACCTAAAAGCCATTATTGAAAAAAGGAAGAGGCCCTCCAAAGCACACTCGCTTCAGAAGGCCTCTTCCTCTTATTAATAAGCTGGCATCGAGCTATTTTTGCAGGAGGCTACCCTCCAACTATCTTCGCCGCTACAGCGTTTCACCTCTGAGTTCGGGATGGATCAGTGTGGTTCCACTGCGCTATAGACACCAGCAAACCCTTTGGGCTGCTCTCAACCCTCAAGACTGCATAGCAACTCGCTTCTTCAAGCTCTCTCAATCTGTGTAGCTAAACACATTCACCTACGTTGAGGTCAAGCCCTCGGTCTGTTAGTACGCCTCAGCTTCATACATTACTGCACTTCCACCTGACGCCTATTAACGCGTGTTCTTCGCGTGACCTTACCTGGTTGACCCAGTGAGAGCACTCATCTTGAGGTGGGCTTCCCACTTAGATGCTTTCAGCGGTTATCCGCTCCGCACTTGGCTACCCTGCGTTTACCGTTGGCACGATAACAGGTACACCAGCGGTGCGTTCTTCCCGGTCCTCTCGTACTAAGGAAGAATCCTCTCAATGCTCTTACGCCTGCACCGGATATGGACCGAACTGTCTCACGACGTTCTGAACCCAGCTCACGTACCGCTTTAATGGGCGAACAGCCCAACCCTTGGGACGTACTACCGCCCCAGGTTGCGATGAGCCGACATCGAGGTGCCAAACCTCCCCGTCGATGTGAACTCTTGGGGGAGATCAGCCTGTTATCCCTAGAGTAACTTTTATCCGTTGAGCGACGGCCCTTCCACTCAGCGCCGTCGGATCACTAAGGCCGTGTTTCCACCCTGCTCGAGTTGTAGCTCTCGCAGTCAAGCTCCCTTATGCCTTTACACTCTTCGGCTGATTTCCAACCAGCCTGAGGGAACCTTTGCGCGCCTCCGTTACCTTTTAGGAGGCGACCGCCCCAGTCAAACTGCCCACCTGATACTGTCCCTCGCCCGGATTACGGGTCAAAGTTAGAATTCTAGCTCTGCCAGAGTGGTATCTCACCGGCGGCTCCTCATTCCCCACAAGGAATGTCTCTAAGCCTCCCACCTATCCTGCGCAAGCAGAGCCCGAACCCAATACCAAGCTACAGTAAAGCTTCATAGGGTCTTTCTGTCCGGGTGCAGGTAGTCCGTATCTTCACAGACAATCCTATTTCGCCGAGCCTCTCTCCGAGACAGCTCCCAGATCGTTACGCCTTTCGTGCGGGTCGGAACTTACCCGACAAGGAATTTCGCTACCTTAGGACCGTTATAGTTACGGCCGCCGTTCACCGGGGCTTCAGTCGCTAGCTTCAGGATTGCTCCCTGACCAACTTCCTTAACCTTCCGGCACTGGGCAGGCGTCAGCCCCCATACATCGTCTTACGACTTAGCGGAGACCTGTGTTTTTGGTAAACAGTCGCCTGGGACTCTTCACTGCGACCACCTCTCGGTGGCACCCCTTCTCCCGAAGTTACGGGGCCATTTTGCCGAGTTCCTTAGAGAGAGTTATCTCGCGCCCCTTGGTATTCTCAACCTCCCTACCTGTGTCGGTTTCGGGTACAGGCACTAAATGCTTAACGTGTTTAGGGCTTTTCTTGGAAGCTTGACATCAACCACTTCGAGTCCGTAGACTCTCGTACTCACAACTCAGCTCAGAACGTTTTCGCCGCTCCTCATCGCCTCGTATGCTTGAACCGGTAACCATCATCCGGCTGGTTTAGCCTTCTCCGTCCCCCTTCACAAACATTTAGCGGTACGGGAATGTTGACCCGTTGTCCATCGACTACGCTTCTCAGCCTCGCCTTAGGTCCTGACTAACCCTCCGTGGACGAGCCTTCCGGAGGAACCCTTAGGGTTTCGGGGCATTGGATTCTCACCAATGTTTTCGCTACTCAAGCCGACATTCTCACTTCCGTTTCGTCCACACCTGCTCTCGCTGATGCTTCTAACTACTGCGGAACGCTCCCCTACCGATACATCGATAGATATATCCCACAGCTTCGGTATGCCGCTTAGTCCCGTTCATTTTCGGCGCAGGAGCGCTTGACCAGTGAGCTATTACGCACTCTTTTAAGGATGGCTGCTTCTAGGCAAACCTCCTGGTTGTCTATGCACTCCCACCTCCTTTACCACTTAGCGGCAATTTGGGGACCTTAGCTGGTGGTCTGGGCTGTTTCCCTCTTGACGATGGAGCTTATCCCCCACCGTCTGACTGGCTGAGTGTACACTGGGTATTCAGAGTTTGTCTCGATTTGGTACCGCTCTCGCAGCCCGCACCGAAACAGTGCTTTACCCCCCAGCTATAATCTCAACCGCTATGCCTCAACATATTTCGGGGAGAACCAGCTAGCTCCGGGTTCGATTGGCATTTCACCCCTAACCACACCTCATCCGCCAATTTTTCAACATTGGTCGGTTCGGACCTCCACTTGGTGTTACCCAAGCTTCATCCTGGACATGGTTAGATCACCCGGGTTCGGGTCTACAAACAGTGACTATCGCCCTATTCAGACTCGCTTTCGCTTTGGCTTCGGCATTCTCGCCTTAACCTGCCACTGCCTGTAAGTCGCCGGCTCATTCTTCAACAGGCACACGGTTAGCCGTTTAATCGGCCTCCCATTGCTTGTAAGCTGATGGTTTCATGTTCTATTTCACTCCCCTCCCGGGGTTCTTTTCACCTTTCCCTCGCGGTACTGGTTCACTATCGGTCACACAGGAGTATTTAGCCTTACGAGGTGGTCCTCGCTGATTCACCCGGAATTTCACGTGCTCCAGGCTACTCGGGATTCAG